>JANMDQ010000020.1:0-129786 GCA_031376385.1 Sphingomonadales bacterium | reverse complement strand
TGATGGATATTACGCAAAGCGGCAATCACAAGCTGCATGTGCTGATGCAGGCCATGAAAACCGCCATCGGCGAAAATGCGATGATGGCGTATCTTGCGATGATGGCGGTGCGTCTGGTGGAATTGCACCGCGTGCTGAAGCCGACGGGTTCGCTCTATTTGCACTGCGATCCGACCGCGAGCCATTATCTGAAGCTGGTGCTTGATGCTGTGTTTGGGAATGATAATTACGTCAACGAAGTTATTTGGCAGCGCACCACTGCTAAAGGTCTTGCTCATACTCGCTTTCCATCAACGCACGACGTTATCCTTTTTTATCGAAAGTCGTCTGTCAGCGTTTGGAATGCACAATATGGCGGACATTCTGAGAAATATCTCAAGAGTCACTATTCAAACGTCGAGGAAGAAACAGGCAGACGCTACACGCTCGACAACTTGATAAATCCAAATTCCAACAGACCCAATTTGACCTACGAGTTTCTAGGCATCACAAGGGTTTGGCGCTGGACGCGTGCGCGTATGCAAGCCGCCTACGATGAAGGGCTTGTCGTTCAATCGAAGCCAACGAGCGTTCCGCGTTACAAACGTTATTTGGACGAGCAAGAAGGCACACCGTTCACGGATGTGTGGACGGATATATTTCCAATCAATTCTCAAGCCCAAGAACGCCTCGGCTACCCTACGCAAAAACCTCGCGCGCTGCTCGAACGGATCATCGCGGCTTCGTCGAATCCCGGCGATGTCGTTCTCGATCCCTTTTGCGGGTGCGGCACGGCGGTGGATGCCGCACAGAAATTGGGGCGGCAATGGATCGGGATCGACGTCACTCACCTCGCCATCGGCCTGATCGAAAAGCGGATGCAAGAGGGCTATGGGCCAAATGCTTTGGCGAAGAAGGCGGTGCCCTCCTCCTCTCGTCATGCTGAACTTGTTTCAGCTTCCATGCCTCACAGCGAGACCAGTGCAAACAGGGAGGCATGGGCCCTGAAACAAGTTCAGGGCGACGGCCAAGCGGGTGCCAACGGCCTCGCCTATGAAGTCATAGGCACACCCAAAGACCTCGCCAGCGCCCAGCGCCTCGCGGTCGACGATCCGCACCAGTTTCAGCACTGGATCACCCTCAAACTCGGTGGCTATCCGTGGATGGGCGGCAAGAAGGGCGGCGACAAAGGTGTTGATGGCTATTTCTATTATATCGGAGAAGGCGGGGCGACTGAAACTGGCGTCATCTCAGTCAAAGCCGGGGGTAATGTGAACCCCAACATGGTGCGCGATATTGGGCGGGTGATGGCGCGCGACGGGCACAGGCTTGGCCTGTTCGTCACCGCAACGCTACCCACCAAGGGCATGACTGACGAAGCCAATTCCCACGGCCTAATCGAAACCGAATTTGGACGTTTTCCGGCATTGCAAACCTATACATTGGCCGAACTGTTCGGCGATATCCGCCCGAAATTGCCGCCGCTGGTTAGCGTTAATCGCAAGGCCGCGCGGGTGGAAACCCGCAAAAGCCATCAGCCGGGTTCGCAGGGTGGGTTGAATTTGTGAGGTCAACCGTTCGTGCCGAGGAGGGGCTGAGATTGATCGATGAACCATCCGTCATTGCGAGCCCTTCGACTGCCTTGCAAGCGCTCAGGACAGGCTCAGGGAAGGGTAGCAACGATCCCATATGGTTCTAAATGGTGTTTCAAGGCGTTTGTAGACCGTGACAAAAGAATTTGGGTGTTCTGGTTGCCAAACGCATCCGACACGTCTCTGCGGGCATTTACGGGGACGTCCTACATAGCCCCGGCGAGTGGCTGCGGGTCGATGCGTTCCTCGTTCCATTTCATGCACCACTGTCATGCTGAACTGGTTTCAGCATCCATGCCTCAATCTCGTTGCCAAACTTGAACCATCCAGTCTTGCATGAAAATTGAGGCATGGACCCTGAAACGAGTTCAGGGTGACGATTGTGACTCACATTTCGAGCAATCCGCTCTAGGTGCATTCACATCGCCCCGGCGAGTGGCTGCGGGTCTATCCTCTCCTGGTTCCATTTCATGCCCCAGTGGAGATGCGGCCCGCTGGCACGGCCAGTCGCGCCGATGGCCCCGATCAGCTGGCCTTGCTTCACGCTATCACCGGGCTTCACATAGATTTTAGACAGATGAAGGAAGGCACTGTCCAGCCCCATGCCGTGATCAATGATGAGCAGATTGCCCTCCAGCGTGAAGGGCGCAGCGGCGGCCAGTGTGACGACGCCGTCGGCAGGCGCAATCACAGGCGCGCCGACTGGTCCCGCCACATCAACGCCGCTATGGGGCGCGCCGGGTTCGCCCGCGTAAATGCGCTGGCTGCCAAAATAGCCGGAAACGCGGCCCTTGGCAGGCCAGATGAAGCGTTGTCGCCAGCCGTCTGATGCCGCATTTCCGCGCCGAGCGGCATTGATCTGCGCCAATTCTCCGGGACGACGTGACTGGAATTCAGCGTCAGGTTGCGAAAAGCGGCGGACCGTGGCGAGGCTTTCGATCCGCCAAGCGCGTTTGGCCACGGTCAGTCGCTCTGTGATGGCGCGGCCACCGTCAAGGAAGGCGACAACGACGGCCGTTGTGTCATGATCCCGGCCAAAGCCAACCACGAAACGACCATCAGCCGCGATGGGCACATCCTGGCCGCTGACCACAAGCCGCTTTGTTCCCGGCGGCACGACCCCAAGCGAAATGCTCCCTTGCTCTGGCGCGCGGTTGAGCTTGAACGGGCCGAGTGACAGGGCGGGGGCGGGCGATAGTTTCGGAATAGGTTTTGCAGCAACTACAGGCGCTGCCTTCGGCTTCGGCGGCACGTTGGCATTGCAACTGCCCGGTAAAGTCACAAGCGCACCAAGTAGCGCGACCCGAACGGCCAGCATCATGCTTTCAGCATCGCCTTGGTCGCCAAATCAGGATTTGCGTAAGGCTCCTGCCGCGCGACACTCCAATAACGGAGTTGTTCGAGCGCGATCGGCTGCCCGGATTGGCTGCACATCACATGATCCCCCTGCGTAAGGATGCGAAAGCCATTGGCCATATAGTGCAACTTGGCGAGACGTCCGCCTTGGCGCATCAACATTTCTTGAACTCCGTATCATCCCGGTCGTGCCTTGATCAGGCTATAGGCCGCGCGGCTTCCGCGTTCAAGCAAAGGAACTCAGCATTCAGCCCTGCCTCGCCCCGCGCCCCTTGAACTTGCTTGTCTTCCCATAGCGCGTCTTTCGAGTGCCTGGCTTGCCCTCCATAGCGCGGCCCACAATTGGGGCCTTTTGCTGATCCACCGGAATGCCAAGCTCGCTTTGTTCGAGCATGCGGATTTCGTCGCGAATGCGGCCTGCTTCTTCAAATTCAAGATCACCCGCTGCCTTGCGCATTTTCTTTTCGAGATCCTCGATATAGGCGCGCAGGTTGTGGCCGACCATGTGCTGGGGCGCCCCAGAATCATCATCACCGATCTCGATCAACACGCTGTCACGGTTCGATACATCGCCGATGATGTCGCCAATGGCGCGCTTGATGGTTTCCGGCGTAATGCCATGTTCTAAATTATAGGCGACCTGTTTTTCGCGGCGTCGGTCAGTCTCGCGAATCGCGCGCTCCATGCTGCCGGTGACGCGGTCCGCATACAGGATCACGCGGCCATCGACGTTGCGGGCCGCGCGGCCAATCGTCTGGATGAGGGAAGTTTCGGAGCGAAGGAAGCCTTCCTTATCCGCATCCAGGATCGTCACCAGCCCGCATTCGGGGATATCAAGCCCTTCGCGCAACAAGTTGATACCAACCAGCACATCATAAACGCCCATGCGCAGATCGCGGATCAGCTCAATCCGTTCCAGCGTTTCCACATCGCTGTGCATATAGCGCACACGCAGCCCCGCTTCATGCATGAACTCAGTCAGATCCTCCGCCATGCGTTTGGTGAGTGTGGTGACAAGCGTGCGATATCCTTGCGCTGCGACCAGACGGCATTCGTTGATGCAATCCTGCACCTGGTCCTCGGTAGGGCGAATTTCGACGGGCGGATCGATCAGGCCAGTGGGGCGAATGACTTGCTCGGCAAACACGCCTTCAACGCGCTCCATTTCCCAATTGCCGGGGGTGGCGCTCACATAAGTTGTCTGCGGGCGCATTGCGTCCCATTCGTTGAAGCGCAGAGGCCTATTGTCGATGCAGCTGGGCAAGCGGAAGCCATATTCGGCCAGCGTCAATTTACGGCGATGGTCCCCGCGCGACATGCCGTTGATCTGGCCAATGCTCACATGGCTTTCGTCGACAAACAGAAGCGCATTTTCTGGCAGATATTCGAACAGAGTCGGGGGCGGTTCCCCCGGTAAGCGGCCAGAAAGAAAGCGGCTGTAATTTTCGATGCCTGCACAGCTCCCGGTCGCGGCGATCATCTCCAGATCGAAATTGGTCCGCTGTTCCAGCCGCTGCGCCTCCAGCAATTTGCCCTCGCCAACCATTTCAGTGAGCCGCACTTGCAACTCCAGCTTAATCGCTTCCATCGCTTGCTTAAGCGTCGGGCCGGGCGTGACATGGTGGCTGTTGGCATAGACGCGGACGAAATCGAGGTTGGCAACTTTCTTGCCAGTCAGAGGATCAAATTCGGTAATTTCCTCTATATCATCGCCGAAAAAGCTGATCCGCCAAGCAGTGTCTTCATAATGCGATGGGAATATCTCCAGATTATCGCCGCGCACCCGGAAATTTCCTCGGGCAAAAGCGGCGTCATTGCGCTTATACTGGAGCGCCACCAGCTTGCGAATGATCTCTCGCTGATCAGCAGTTCCGCCCTTGTTCAAATCAAAAATCATGGCGGAATAGGTTTCGACCGATCCGATTCCGTAAAGGCAGGAGACCGAGGCGACGATGATCACGTCATCACGCTCCAGCAATGACCGGGTGGCCGAATGCCGCATCCGGTCAATTGCTTCGTTCACACTAGATTCTTTTTCGATATAAGTGTCAGACCGCGCGACATAGGCTTCCGGCTGATAATAATCATAGTAGCTGACGAAATATTCGACAGCATTATTAGGGAAAAAGCTCTTAAACTCCCCGTAAAGCTGAGCCGCGAGGATTTTATTGGGTGCCAAGATCAAGGCAGGGCGCTGCACCGCTTCAATCACTTTCGCGACGGTGAATGTCTTACCCGACCCTGTGACGCCGAGGAGAACTTGATCCCGTTCCTCCGCGTTAATGCCAGCCACCAACTCTTTGATCGCCGTGGGTTGATCCCCCGCAGGGGTATAATCGCTGACAATCTCAAACCGTTTACCGCCTTCGGCCTTGGGTGGACGCGAAGGGCGGTGCGGCACAAATTCCGCGCCGGTTTCGGGTTCTTCTAGAGATGTGCGAATCTGAATGGACATAACAGGAACGATAGGCCCGGAGGGTTCGGGGAGCAATGGCTATGCATTCATTGGGGCGGTGGTTTCTCACCCCGGTCAACACTCACGCCGTCCCGCCCCAAACGCACGTCAATTGGGAAGCCGCCAATGTCAGTTTGCACACGCAGAGTATCGCCATTTTCGACACCGACTTTGGAATTGCCCAAATCAATTGGAATTTCGGGAAGGTCCAGAGGTTCGATTGGCCCTTCAGGGTTAGGCCGCTTGACGGGCTTAGGTGGTGCCACAGGAGCTGCTCCCTTCACAGCCCGACCCATAAAGTCACGCCAGATGCGAGCCGGCAAACCACCGCCTGTCATGCCTTTCAGCGGACTATTGTCATCATTGCCAATCCATACACCAACAACCAAATCTCCGGCAAAGCCCACGAACAGGGCATCGCGCCCTTCCTGGCTGGTTCCAGTTTTGCCGTAAGTCTTGATGCGAAGCGCAGCCGCTCGCCCCGTCCCCTGCGTGATTACTGCCCCCATCATATCGAGCAACATCGCATGTTCATCGCCTGAAAAACTCCTGCGTGAGGACAGAAGGTTAGCGAAGAAGCCTTCTTCCTCCTGCGCCAGAGGATGAGGCTTCACTGGCCAGCGGTTGGCCGCAACAGCCGCGTAAGCACTGGTCAGTTCGAGCAGCGAGACGCCTGACGAGCCCAAGGCAACGCTGGGATCTTGCGCAATCGGGCTGCGGATGCCTAAGTCCCGCGCGGCCCGCACCACAGCTGCATGGCCAAGCTTTTGATACAGGCGCACCGTCGCCACATTGCTGGACTGCGCAAAAGCCTCTCGCAATGTAATTTGGCCACGGTAGCGATTTGACGAATTCTTCGGTTGATATGGCCCCGCAGTGATGGGCGTGTCATCCACAAGGCTATCTGGCGTCATCCCGGATCTCAGCGCTGCTAAATAGACAAAGAGTTTGAAAGTCGATCCCGGCTGCCGTGCGCCCTGAGTGGCGCGGTTAAACGCTGACTCCTGATAGCTTTTGCCGCCAACCATCGCGACGACTTCACCGTTCGGGCGCATCGCGATGAGGGCCACTTGTGCCTTACCGAGCGGCGCGCGCGCAATGACATCACGCGCCGCTCGTTGCAGACGCGCGTCCAGCGTTGTGATGACTTTCTGTTCGCCGTAACCTTGATCAATGCTCGCCCGCGCAGAGTTCATGGCCCAGTCTGCGAAATAGGTGCCACTGGGAAGTACGCCGCGAATGCGGACGTCAGTAGTTGCTGCTCCCGTTGCTTTGGCTTTGGCTTCAGTGATGAACCCGACATCAGCCATGGCATTCAATACCATCCGCGCGCGTTTCGCCGCGGCCTTAGGATTGCGCGTCGGGGCCAATCGCGACGGAGCCTGAACAAGGCCCGCCAGCGTCGCGGCTTGCGCCAGCGTCAATCGTTCTGGCTGGCGATAGAAATAATGGAGCGAGGCGGCCCTGATCCCGTAAAGATTTTCGCCGAAATAAGCGTTGGAAAGATAGCGTTCAAGGATTTCATCCTTGGTCAGCCACGCCTCTAGCCAGAAGGCTATCAGCATTTCGCGGGCTTTGCGCGAATAGGTGCGATCAGCGGTGAGGAACGTAAACTTGGCAAGCTGTTGCGTCAGCGTGCTGCCCCCTTGCTTTCCGCCGCCCGTCAGATTGTTCCAGAAGGCGCGGGCGATAGAGCGCGGATCAACGCCGATGTGGCTGTAAAAACGCCGATCCTCAATGGCGATGAAGGCTTGTTTGACATGCTCTGGCAGGTCTACGGCGTTCACCGGCCTGTCCACAATCGCGCCATTCTGAGCAAAGGGCTGACCATCGGCGGACAGCAGAGTGAGGCGCGGAGGAACAATGGGCTCCAACGATTTGGACAGCGGGGCCGTGACGGCGAGCCACGCGATGATGACGATCAGCAGCAGCAGTGCGGCCTGCAACCCCCGCCTGATCCAGTAAGTGCGACGTGACGGGCGCTTAGGCGCTCCAATTGGTCCGGGCTCAGCATCCAGCCCAAACGCCTGCGCGGCGTCTGGCGCAGGCATAGGGTGACGCTGCATAAAGCGGTCCCAAGGGCTGGGGCGGGGCGTTGGGGGCAAAAGCGCCTGGTCAGTCATCTCGTCGACTGTGTTACATGACTATAACGCAGAGCGCGAGAGGGAAAGTGGCGGCGTGCCCAAATGTGCTTCGGAAGCCTCAGCACGGTTGGTGGGCAACGGACCATATCGTTGCCCACCAAATCTGTTTTACGCCATCGCAGAAGCACCCAAGCCTGCCCGCCGCCGCATTGCGCCCCCGATGAGGCCAAAGCCAAGGATCATCATTGCCCATGTTGCAGGTTCGGGGACGGCCGCGACGCTCGAAATTTGTCGAACATCGAGTGTCAGATTATCATAGTGCATCCCAGACTCTACAAAATCACGCAGGCGCAGCGGGTTTGAGAAATAGGCGCTGTTGAACACTGTTGTCACTCTGTTCGTTTGCTGCAACGGATCGGTAGCACCCGGTGTGCTATGGCCCACGCTAGAGATTAAAGCGTCTGACGAATCAAACAGGCTAAAGGTGCCCGTCAATGCGCCATCAAATATCTGAAAGTTATCGACACTGATCAGCGATACCTCGTACCCTGCGATGGGCGAAAATATGAAATCCACTGGTCGGAAGCCTGGGTTTCCTGACGCAACTCCACTCCCAATACCGCCGAAGTTGATATAGTTTAGCGTATTTGGAAACGCCTCACCAGCGAAACGATTCAGGTAGCTGATCGCAAGCTGGGCAGTCGATCCATAGGTTGGGGAAAGATCCTGAGTTGGAAATGTGCATTCCGCCGGCGCGCACGCGATTGCCGGATTAAAATCGAGCACAACCAAAGCTGCATTTGCAGGCACGGAGGCGGCAAGCCCGCTTGCGCCGATCAATAGTGTCAATAGTTTCCGCATATCAAAAATCCCTTGTTTAAGTGAATGCTGTCCGCGCCCGCCAGGCCGTTATTTTTCGGCTCTCATAAGTTTAAGCGCGACCCCGCAGCAAAAAGGGTCAACGCATCTTAACCTTTTTTGTCTCAATTCGGGATTCTTGTTTGCGGCTGCGGCGCTGTTGAAAAATCGCTTGCTTGCTGCGGTGCACATTCCTAGCCTTATCAAAGGGATGGGGGCCTATGGATTCCGAACGATCAAGCGACAGTTTGCTTGCCGCATGGCATGATGGGGACCATCTGGCGCGCGACGCGCTCATCGCGCGACTGCATCCCGAACTTTCCCAAATTGCCGGGGCGCGCCTGCGGCGTGAGGCCAACTCATCGCTTTCCACTGGGGATTTGATCAATGATGCGATCATCCGGCTGATTGGCCTTGATCGGATCAGTTTCACCAATAGGGCCCATTTCATTGCACTGGCATCGACCCTAATGCGGCAGATTTTGGTCGATTATGCGCGAGCGAAATCAACGGAGAAACGTAATCACCACAAAGTAGAGCTGAATACCCGTGTCGACGGCGAACAGTCATTTGACCTCAATCATCTCAATTCCGCGCTTATACGATTGGGAGCGATTGATATGAGTTTGGCAGACCTGGTCGAGATGCGCTATTTCGGCGGCATGACGCTGGGAGATATTGCTGTTGTCAGCAATATATCAGAGGCCACCGTCAAACGCCGCTGGCGCGCAGCACGCGCTTGGCTGACCGACGCATTGACAAACCCCATTGACAGCGTCTGACCCCGCCCTCGAACGCCGCGTGCTTGACCTGTTTCAGGTCATGATGGACCTGCCGGCCGGAGAGCGGCTAATATGGATTGAAAACAATACCGCCGCTGACAGCCAATTGAGAAAGCGACTGATGGCGATGTTGGCTTGCGATAGCTTAGCCAACATGCGCACAGGCGGCGCGACCGATGCATTCGACGATGGCCGTTTGCCTGAACGCGTTGGTGCTTACCGGATCACAGGATTGATCGGGCAGGGGGGTATGGGTGCTGTCTATCGCGGTGAGCGGATGGCAGGCGATTTTGATCATGTTGCCGCGATTAAGCTCATTAGACCCGGCGCCCTATCAGAAACGCTTGTCGCGCGATTTGAGCGGGAACGGCAAACATTGGCCAGCCTGTCCCACCCCAACATCGCACGACTGTTTGATGGCGGAGCCACGGAAAACGGCGATCCTTATATCGTCATGGAATATATTGACGGGATGCCGCTTGGTCTCTGGCTGAAGACGGAGTCTGCTTCAAAAGGTGACCGCACGCGCCTGTTCCTTGAAATTTGCTCGGCTGTTGGTTTTGCCCATCAGAACCTTATCATCCACCGCGATATTACGCCGTCAAATATCCTTGTGGCAGAGGGCGGCACTGCCAAACTCATCGATTTTGGGATTGCCCGCCAGCCGATCACTGATGGCGCGGCGCTGCCTGCCGCCAGCAAGTCTCTTGCCGGACTTAGTTTAACACAAGGCTATGCTGCGCCCGAACGTATGGCCGGGCAAGCGGCGACGACGCTGTCGGATGTCTATTCGCTTGGC
Source organism: Sphingomonadales bacterium (assembly GCA_031376385.1). GTDB lineage: Bacteria > Pseudomonadota > Alphaproteobacteria > Sphingomonadales > Sphingomonadaceae > Aquisediminimonas. Next base: position 119,881 of record JANMDQ010000020.1, on the reverse strand, counting down.
ATACTTCTTTCGGAGATGTTGGCGGGTGAGGGTGATGCCGATATTAGCGTCATGTGTGCGCGGGCGAGCGCAATTGATCCTGCGAACCGCTACCCATCGGTCGATGCCCTTGCCGATGATGTGAAGGCTTGGGCCGGCGGCTATGCCGTTGCCGCGCATATGGGCGGGCGGCTCTATGAAATCAAAAAATTTGCTAAGCGGAATCGGGTGGGCGTTCTTGTAACAGCAGCAACGCTTCTAATGTTGACCGGCGGTTTGGTAGTCACGCTTTATTCGTATGCAGCAGCTGAAACAGCGCGCGTGGCAGAGGCAAAACGGTTTGGACAGGTGCGGTCCCTCGCCGGATATATGCTGTTTGATTTGAATGAGCGGCTGCGTGCCGTTCCGGGCAACACCGAGACGCGGGCCAATCTTGCGGCTGAGGCTCAGCGATATCTGTCGGGGTTGGCCTCCTCACCGAGCGCAGACGCAAAGTTGCGAATTGAAATTGCCAATGGACTGATTGAGCTGGCGCGGGTTCAGGGAAGCCCTTTGGAACCCAACCTTGCATTCATCCCCGATGCGCTGAAAAACTTAAAGCTTGCTGAAAAGCTGCTTGTTGATTTGGGCCCCGATGCGCAGGGCGAGCCTGAACTTGCCGCTGCTTTGGCGCGCTCAATCACCTTCCAAGGGCTGATGGAATTACACGGCAATACAGATGCTGTTGCGAGCAGCCGACTGCTGAAGGCGGCAGGGGTCAAGCTAGCGAGGGTACCGCTTCAGGCGCGAGGCGACAGCTGGGACGAGGCGCAGCGACTGCATCGCAGGGCATGGCTTGAATTTTCTGACCTTGAAGAGCGGGTTCCAGATCTCATTTCTGGGTCCAAAGCTATCGAGGCCGACATCAGCAATTGGTCACCGGAACGACAACGATCAACCGACGCCATTTTCGACCGCGCTCTTGCGGCCTATTATCTCGGCATTGCCGACTATGTGGCTGAAAAGAAAGATTTCGGAACGGCATCGTTCGTCAAAGCGGATCGCCTTTTTGCATCGGTTGAAGCGACCAAACCCGGCAATCCAGCCATCCTATACATGATGGGGTGGAGCCAATTTTTGGGATCATCTGCTGCTGCATCAGCAGGTCAAAAGGCGCTGTCGGGAGAGCTGGCGCAGAAGGCCAACACTATTGCGTGGCGCCTATTGGCGCTTGATGAAAAAGATGATGCTTCGATAGTTTTAGCGCGAGTTGCGGCAGAGGCCCTGGCGCAAGATTTGGCCAGTCGCGGGCTTTACGGGCAAGCCATTGCCGCCCAACGTGACGTGATCGCGCGCGAGAAAGCAAGACTGATCCGTGATGGCGGCGGAACAGGGATCAATTTGGCCTATTCTGAAATGATATTGGGCACCATTGGCAAAGCGGCCGGTGATCGGATGCTTGCCTGTTCAAACTGGGGCAGTGCCGAATATCGCTATGGCCGAGTCCAAAAGATGGGCAAGCTGCTTGAGTTTCAAGCTGTTTTGCTGGCAGGCCTGAAAGCCAATGCGTCAAGTTGCAAATCAGGCGCTGCGCTCGGGAGCCTCAAGGCGCTGCGATAGGGCAGTTCCAGTGTGAAGGGGTTCGCCCTCCACACCGGAAATACCGTTTCGATCAAACCGCTAAGCCACGCCTGCAAAGCGCAACAAATCGATCATCGTAAAATCTTCGGTTGTCTTAGCCGGATCAATGGTCGGCAGAAACGGCTCCCACTCAGGGTCTTGCGATAGATAGGAGGTGCGATCCCCTTCCAGCACGCCGACAAATACTTCGGTCACAATACGCCCGCCTACCGCCCCCAATCGTTCACCGCTGGCCTGCACGGCAGCTTCGCGCAGGATGTAGAACCAAAGCGGTGTGTGATCATCCATGCCCCACGGCTTCAGCATCGCAAGGTCTGCCGGGGTAAGCACCGGCAAGTTCATCGCAGCCGCGACACGCTGCCCAGATGGCAAAGAGAAGGTCAAATGCCGCAGCAAATTCCTCTGTGCCAAGGAGTTGGGGTTGGTCTTTGGATCAGGATTGGCCACAACCTTGGCGGGCAAACGGAACAGGGCAGTTGAAAGAAGCGTATCGATTTTCTTGTTCGGCCTCACGTTGCCGTCGCTGAAATCAAAGAAAGTTGGCCAATCAATGAAGCGACGTTTCGCGCGAAATCCTCCCGTCAAATCATCTGGATCAGTATTGCTGGACGGCGTTTCCTTGAAAATCATGGCAAAGAAGGGCGTATTGCCGGGATTGCCTGTGAAATTCGCGCGGTAACTGGGCCGCACTTGGCTGTGTCCGAAGCGGTAGGCGGCAACAGAGAATTCTACTGGAATGAAGGGCTCATTTTTCCACTTATAGAATTTGCGGCCATTGGTGATGACATCATCCACCACGGCCTGCCCGCATGTTTTGGGCAGAAATTCATGCAGGATGATCCACTGATAATGCCAACGCACAATCCGCTGCGCCTCCTTAAACACTTCACCCGGCGCGGTGAGGCCGAGTTGCGCCTTCACATAATCAACAACGGCGTTGTGGAATTTGAGGAATGCGACTTGCAATTGTGACAGGATCACATTCTCATCATTACGCGGGTCACCGAGTAGTGCAGTGAGCTGCGAATTGCGTGGCAGGTCAGGCTTGCCTCCGGGGGCCAGCAATTCAACGAGGAATTTTATCCCTTGGCCATTGATCTGATCGTAAAGGTAAGGACTGCCATCCGGCCCCGCACCATAAACATTATCAAGGCCAAGCGTCGGAGTGCGGAAGTTGGCGATCATTTCTGGGTCGACCTGACGTTCAAGGCTGGATGTAACATCGAGCGTTAGGTCGTGGTCGAGAAACTGGCCAAGGAACGTCATTCCCGCAGTCAGTTTCGGGTTGTTCTGGTTTCCGGCGGATAGGTTTGCATCGGTAATCAGAAGTGTCGGATCAGCGGCGAGATTTTCATTCGCATCCATGATCCCTCCCGGCGCGCCAATTTCCAGCAGTGATTTCCGTGTTTTCGGCGTGTCCGATGCAAATGCCGGTAGTTTTCCAAACATCCGGCCAAAGCGACCGCTGTCATGATATTTGGATACGGGGGGAACAATGTCTTGCGGGTAACTGCCATGTTTGGGCATCACACTCTCCTCTGTTTTTCAACATTGAACTCAGAAAAATTCCAAGCAGAAGCGCGACCCGATCAAGGTTCATTTTATATTTTTGCTGTTGAAGGAGGACAATGCCAATAGCCTCCAATTCCCTACCTCATAGTCGAACTATCTGAGTGTTAGAGCAAATCATTTATAGCCACACACGCGGCATACCACCCCGGCCAGAGACCGCTTCGTCGACACTATTTAAGTTAATGAAAAATGATCTAAACTATTCGCAATAAAGAGATTTTTGCCATGAGTCGTACGGTAAATTTGTGGACCTACGCAGCCTGTCGCTGCTTTCCGATCGCTCGTTCGATCCAATCCCGCGCTGCAGGGATGGCTGCTTCGACTTGGCCCAAATCATTGACGCACAGAAATTTATATTCTGGTTTCAGGGCGCGGCGCAGATAGGCGACGACTTCGTCAATCGGGTAGTCCGCAACCGCGCCGCTGCGCAGGTGGAGATGGTCCTGTTCAAAATGGAGTTGGCAGGTTTTTGCGGCGATGCAGGCATGATTGTGCAAGCCTTGTGGTAGAAATTGACCAACATCGCGGAAGCGGTGGCTCATGTTCGCGGCAAAGGCATCATGATGCACATCAAACAGACCAGCAAAAACTGACCGCCGCATCGGATGAACGACATGGGCGCTGGCGAACAACTGCTTCGCGCCAAACCCCAACATCTTTGCGGCATTGATTTGCGTAAAATGGTTGAAAAGAGCTGGGTTATGCTGCTGGTCGGTGTCAATCAGGTCGGTATAATCCACCCATTTTCCGCGCAGCACAGGTTCTGATCCTCGGAACACATCGTCGGGATGCAAGGGTGCGGTTAGAAATACGTCGTCGTTGAAGTAGATGAAATGTTCGGCCAAATCCGGAACTCGCCAAATCATGCTCTCAATCGCAAGGGAGTTGAAAGTCGGTAGCGCATCGAGATAGCCCTCAAACAAAACGCGGTGATCGACCATGGTAATCTTATCCTGCACCGCGCGCGGCAGTTTCGAAAGGTCTGGCGTCTGCGCGTCTGTCACAATCCAAATATGTCCGATCCAAGGCGCGTGATTGGCGATAGATCGGATACAATAGCTCAACTCGTCGCTGCAAGCCCAGCGATGCGGGTTGATACCATTTTCGTGCAATGGCGCAGCGGCAGGCAACATATGAGCCTCGCGCTTGCGGCGATGGACAGGATCTGATCCGTCAACCCACGTGATGACGGCATCGATTTGGGTCATGCTCAACGAAAATATGGGTTTCATATGACACGCGGTCCATTATTGGGGACCGCTTTTCAGCTACGTCCAGAAACTATGGTGCCCAGAAGAGGACTCGAACCTCCACGCCCTTGCGAGCGCCAGCACCTGAAGCTGGTGCGTCTACCAATTCCGCCATCTGGGCACACAGTCGAAGTAACTTTTCGGTAGGAGCGGGCCGATACGGGGCCGCTTGCCCCTTGTCAACAGCCGCGCAGAACGCCATTGGCACCCATTATCTCGGGAACGGAATTTTCCCGCAGTCAGAGGCTTGATGATGGCAGATTTGGTAACGGTTTTTGGCGGAGGCGGCTTTGTGGGTCGCTATGTGGTGCAAGCGCTTTTGAAAGATGGCCACCGCGTAAGGATTGCCGAGCGTGGTCCGAAGAAAGCAGCGTTCCTCAAAACCCAAGCCAATTTGGGGCAAATTCAATTCATTGCAGCGGATGTGACGCGGCGGGAAACCGTGGCCCGCGCGCTTGACGGGGCGAGAGCGGCGGTCAACTTGGTCGGCGTGTTTGGGGCTGATATGGACCGGGTGCAGCACCGGGGTGCCAAGACGGTGGCGGAGGCCGCGACTACGGCAGGCCTTGGCGCGTTTGTCCAGATGTCTGCGATTGGTGCGGATCAGGTGAGTGCCTCTGCCTATGGCCGAAGCAAAGGGGACGGGGAGGCGGCAGTGCGCGCGGCGTTTCCATCGGCCACTATTCTGCGCCCGTCGATCATTTTTGGCCGCGAAGATCAATTCGTGAACCGCTTCGCCGCCATGATCCGTCTGGCCCCTGTAGTGCCGGTCATCGGTGGAAAGACCAAATTTCAACCGGTACATGTTGGCGATGTCGCGCAGGTTGTTGCGGCTTGTATTGCTAATCCCAGGGCGTACGGCGGCAAACTCTATGAACTCGGTGGGCCGCAAATCCTGTCGATGCGCGAATTGAACGAGTGGGTGGCCAAGGCAACAGGCCGCTCCCGTATGTTCGTGGATGTGCCAGATATTATTGCAGGCGCAATGGCGTCGGCCACAGGTTGGCTGCCCGGTGCACCCATCACTCGGGATCAGTGGTTGATGCTGCAAAAAGACAATGTTGCAGCAGATGGTTCATCCGGTTTAACAGAATTTGGAATTGAGCCGATGTCACTAAACGGTGCGGCAGACGGATGGCTAGTCCAGTATCAGCGCAACGGTCGCTTCGGGGCCAAAGCATGAGCGATTGGCTGGCCGCGATCCTCCTTGGCATTGTAGAGGGAATCACCGAATATCTACCTGTATCGTCCACGGGGCATCTTATCTTGGCCAGCGATTTGCTTGGCTATGACGCGCAGAAATGGGCATTGTTCAATGTCGCGATCCAACCAGGCGCGATCCTTGCGGTGGTGGTGCTCTATTGGCGGACGTTCATCAATGTCCTAACCGGGCTGTTCCGTTTGGATAAAGGTGCGATTGCGTTCGTTCGCAATATCTTGCTGGCCTTTTTTCCCGCTGTCATTCTGGGATTGGTCTTCAGCGATGCGATTGATGCTATGCTGGAAAACGCCGTTGTCGTTGCTTGGGCGCTGATCATTGGGGGCTTTGCAATTTTGCTGGTCGAACGCTTTGCCAAGCCTGTTGAAGTGGCAGGCGTTTCCGCACTAACTATCAAACAATCGGTAATGGTCGGCCTTGTGCAATGTTTGGCGATGGTTCCAGGCGTGAGCAGGTCTGGCGCAACGATTCTAGGTGCGATGAGCTTTGGTGTTGATCGCAAAACAGCGGCTGAGTTCAGCTTTTTCCTAGCCGTGCCCACCCTGACAGGCGCCACTGTGCTGCAGTTGTTTAAGCATCGCGATCAAGTCACATCGGACAGTTTGGGGCTGATCGCGGTTGGATTTGCAGTATCATTTGTCGTCGCGCTGATCGTCGTCAAATCATTCATTTCAGTGATTCAACGTTATGGATTTGTGCCATTTGCATGGTATCGCATAGTCGCAGGGGTTGCCGCGCTGGTTTGGCTGGGGCGGTTGAGTTGAGGAGAGTGAATATGAAGCATCTCGTTCTTGGTTTCGCATTGGCCGCAGCGGCTGTTCCGGCAATAGCTCAGACTGACTCATCTACAGTGATTGCCCCTGAAGTTGTTCTGGACCCTGCAAAGCTTGCCGTCAGCCGCAAAATTGCTGACCGTCTGATTCCTCCTGGCACGCTTAAGCGCGTGATGGGAACGACTATGGACAGCGTCATGGGCAACATGCTTGATTCCGTAATGGACATGCCAGTGAAAGACCTCGCCCGCATGACAGGTATGGAAGAAGATAAGTTATCAGAACTGAACCAAGGATCTTTGAAGGAAGTTATGGCTATCCTTGACCCAAGTTTTAAGGAACGAACGCGCAGCGGCATGAACGCTATGATGTCTGAAATGGGCAATCTGATGGCAACAATGGAGCCAGATATGCGTGATGGGATGGCAGAGGCCTATGCTAACCAGTTCAGCACAAAGGAACTGGCCGATCTGGATCTGTTCTTTGACACACCAACCGGCATTGCCTTCGCCGCCAAGTCAATGACGTTGCAGACTGACCCTGCTTTCATGAAGCGGATGAAGACGCTGGTGCCCAAGATTATGGAGGCCATGCCTGCGATGGTGAAAAAGGCCGAGTCTGCGACAGCCGCCTTGCCTAAAGCCCGCACAGTGGATCAACTATCTGACGACGAGAAAAAGAAGTTGGCTGGACTTCTGGGTGTTAAGGTTAGCGAACTGAACAAAGCAGATTGATTTTTTGAGCCACGCCTCTGAACTTACACTCAATGCTATGCTAGACAACCAGATCGTCTGTGCCGATACTCGAAAAGCCAATGTTCTCAATTCCTATTGTCACCAGCGGTTCCAGAGACAAAAAGATCAGATCAATACATAATGTTACATGATCGATGTAGTTAACAGCCGCATTAACCATTCCGCCCTCTAGCATTGCTGCACTGCAACATGCGATAGACCAATCGGCTTGGATGACCGAGACTGCGATGGGGACTATAAATGTTTGGCTTTGGTTTGGGATCGGGTGCTACCATAGCCACCATAGTTATTGGGGCTTCAACTGGGCTCGGACGGATCCTTACAGAAATACCAGAACCGGGAATGATGTTGCTTTTTGGCGTCAGTGTTGGTGCGCTCGGCTTGTATATGGGGCAGAAGAAAAAGCCTTAGGGCTTCGTCAACTCTACAGGCTGAAACTTACCCAGCCCACAACTCGCGCCACGCCCCAAGTTGCCACCATAGCTTTGCAGCACTGTGATGATATCAACCGAGCAAAGTTGATTGAGCGATGTTGCGTAAGAGAAACGCTCCTCAAAACCCAGACTTGGGCAACTGTTGGGCAGTTCGTTGCGATACCATTTATTGCCGTTGGTTTTGAAATCAATCACGCTGTCGCTTCGCACTTTACTCTCGCGGATATTGCTCAGATTGAGGCAGCTTACAGGCGCGCCGGTTGCAGTCGCTTCTGGAACCACATTGCGATCTTTTTTCGCGGCGACTGCACTACCGCTGGTGATGAGGGATGCAGCGATGATCAGGGCAAATGTGCGCACGGTGTCTCTCCTTAAGCCTTTGAGATCCTAGTCTTGTCCTTCGATGCTGTCCTGGACCTGAACGAACAAAGATCAGCCACAGGGCAGCGCCAGCACTCAGGCGTTCGCGCTTTGCAAATATAGCGGCCATGCAGGATCAACCAATGGTGCGCACCAATACGGAACGGCGAAGGTGTTTTTTTGTCGAGCGCCTTTTCGACCGCCAGTACCGTTTTGCCTTTGGCGAGGCCAGTTCGATTGCCAACACGGAAAATATGAGTGTCGACGGCGAACGTTTCTGCTCCAAATGCCGTATTCATGACAACATTGGCGGTTTTTCGACCAACGCCGGGCAAAGCTTCTAAAGCATCCCGGTCCGCTGGAACGTCGCCGCCGTGATCACGGATGAGCAGTTCGGAGAGGGCAATGACATTTTTTGCCTTTCCATTGAACAGGCCAATCGTCTTGATATGAGCTTTCAGTCCGTCCACCCCCAGCGCGACCATTTGCGCAGGTGTCTTCACCTGTTCAAATAGTAGCCGTGTGGCCTTGTTCACGCCCACATCAGTGGATTGTGCTGACATGACTACAGCGACGAGCAGTTGATAGACATTGCCGTAAGCAAGTTCCGTAACTGGATCGGGATTAGCCTCAGCCAACCGGGAATAGAATTCGAAGATGGCATCTTTTTTCATCAGAGTGTCGTCCAGTTGTTCTTAATCGAGTAAAGCGGCAGACCAAAAAAGCCACACAAAGATGAAATCAGTGTCGGCTCGTGTAAAAGCACCGAAGTCAATTGGCTGGGCAAGGCTGGGATTGGCGCTATAGACGCACAATGCGCTCTTCATTTCCCCTTCCTGCTGACCCACTATCAGCTCATGTCCTCTTTATTGATGGGGAGGCGTTGATTGTTGACAAGCCCGCCTTCCTTCCGGTCGCGACGCCGCGCGTGCGAGCTATGTCAGTTGAGATGCAGTTGAGAGACCTGACTTTCGGTTTTGCGCGTCCACCATCAATTGTGCATCGGCTGGATCAGGATACGTCTGGCTGCTTGCTGCTGGCGCGCAATCCAAAAGCGCATAAACGGTTTGGCGCAGCTTTTGAGGCAGGGACAGTCGTGAAACGCTATATCGCTGTTCTGGAAGGCGTCCCCGCGGAGTCGGAAGGTGAAATTGATTTGCCGCTTGGCAAAGTCAGCAGTGCTGCCGAAGGATGGCGCATTGTTGTCGACCCTAACGGCAAAAGCGCGCTCAGCCGGTGGCGCACGCTGAGCGTTGTCGATGGCCGCGCGCTGGTGGAATTTAGGCCCAAGACAGGCCGGACGCACCAGCTGCGGGTACACGCAGCATCGGGCCTTGGCCTGCCGATCCTCGGCGATATGATGTATGGCCGCAGTGGATCTGGCCTGATGCTCCACGCCACCTATCTGTCTATTCCTCGCGATGGGAAGCCACCAGTCGAGGCCCATGCGCCGCTGCCCGTTCGCTTCGAAAGGTTTGGATTTGCGCTGTGACTGGGCCAGTTTACGTCCTGCCCGAAGACGCAATTGAGGAAAAGTTCTTAGCCGGAACTGGCCCTGGCGGGCAAAATGTCAACAAGGTGGAAACCGCGTGCCAGTTGCGGCTGGATGTTTTTGCCCTTGGGCTGTCCCCCGATGTTTATAAGCGCCTCAAAATGCTGGCAGGCAGCAAAATGACAGCGGCCGGAGAAATTTTGGTCGTTGCGCGCACTCACCGCACGCGAGAGGCAAATCGAATCGAGGCCCGCGCCCGCATCGCTGCTTTAATCGCCAAGGCCCATGTACGGCCAGAGCGGCGGATCAAGACCAAACCCAGCAAAGCCGCCAAAGCCCGACGTGTGGATTCAAAAGTCGTGCGCGGCGATGTGAAGAAGGGCCGGGGCCGGATTACTGAATATTAACTGCCGATCGCGCCGCATGTTTCGGGTTTTGCATCGGATCGATTTGGCGTAACAGCCGCCCCCATGTTTACGCCCGTTATATCGGCCACAGGCCTGTTCACCCCCAAAGACAGCATTTCCAATGAAGAGCTTGTCGCCAGCTTCAACAGCTATGTGGCCCGGCATAATGCCAATAATCCGGGTGGCTTACTTGAGCCTAGTTCCGTGGAATTCATCGAAAAGGCTAGCGGGATCCTATCGCGTCATGTCCTCTCCAAAGGCCCCATTTTGGACCCTGAGATCATGTCTCCGCGTTGGGATGAACGCGCCGATGAAGATGTGTCGATCCTTGCAGAAATTGCCATTGCTGCAGCAAAGGATGCGTTGGCACGGGCAGGGCGAGATGCAAAGGATGTGGACGCTGTCATTTGCGCTTGTTCAAATTTGCAGCGCGCGTATCCTGCGACAGCCATTGAAATTCAGGATGCTTTGGGCATCGAAGGCTTTGGCTTTAACATGAATGTCGCGTGTTCATCAGCTACCTTTGGCATCCAAACAGCGGCAGATTTTATCCGCGCGGGCAACGCGCGATCTGTCCTGGTGGTCAATCCTGAGGTGTGTTCAGGCCATCTCAATTGGAGGGACCGTGATAGCCACTTCATTTTTGGCGACGTCGCAACAGCGATTCTGGTTGAGGAAAAATCCATCGCGTCTGCCGGGCATTGGGACATTCTGGGCACAAAGTTAAAGACAGTCTATTCCAACAACATCCGCAACAACCAGGGATTCCTCAATCGCGCCCATCCCGAAACCCGCGATGCGAAGGATAAGCTGTTCGTGCAGGAAGGCCGCAAGGTTTTTCGCGAAGTCGTGCCGATGGTGTCGGATATGATTGCCGATGAAATGATCAAACTCGGCGTGATTAGAGGGGATCTCCGTCGGTTGTGGCTGCACCAAGCCAACGCAAATATGAACCGCCTGATTGCCGAACGCGTGCTGGGGCATGAGGCGAATGAGGATGAAAGCCCCACTGTGCTCGATACATATGCCAACACATCTTCGGCGGGATCTATCATCGCCTACCACCTGAACAGCGATGATCTCGTTGCGGGAGATATCGGGGTGATCTGCTCCTTCGGAGCGGGCTATTCGGCAGGGACGGTGTTTGTGCGAAAGGCGGCATGACCTCTTTCCTTGCTTTTTCCTTGGCTTACGGCTATCACGGGTAACGCTATCGTCGAATGAAACGAATCTTGAGGCCGAAAGGCGCGCTATTCCTACCACGACCCTGGCTCCCCAGAGCGGCGCTTTTGCTGCTTTGGTATCCTGTTTCGTGAAAGGAACATCTCATGCCCGTAGGCACAGTCAAATTTTTCAATACCGACAAGGGCTATGGCTTTATCGCTCCCGACGGCGGCGGCAACGACAGCTTTGTTCACATCAGCGCAGTTGAACGGGCCGGCATGTCCACGCTCAACAAGGATCAGCGCGTAAATTATGACGTTGAAACTGATCAGCGCGGCAAAAGCTCAGCTGTCAATCTTTCGGACGCGTAATCACGCATGGCGAAGGAAGACTTGCTGACGCTCGAAGGGGTGATTGACGAAATCTACCCTGACGGACGCTTTGGCGTCATGCTTGAAAATGATCACCGGATCATCGCTTACACGGCCGGCAAGATGCGGAAATTCCGCATCAGGTCGGTCGTGGGCGACCGGGTTCATGTTGAAATGACACCTTATGATCTCACCAAGGGGCGCATCGTATTTCGCGAACGCACCCCTGGGGTCGGTCCCAGTCAACGGCGGGCGTTCAGAAGCTGAACCCCGCCCTTGCGGGCACCCCATAACCAGCCAGGAGGATCGCGATGTCTACACTCGAATTCTATCTGGCCCGTGCCCAGCAATGTGCGCTTGATGCCGATGAAACTGGACTGGAAAATGTCCGTGAACGTCACTTGCGTGCCCGCTCGGCGTGGCTCGCAATGGCCGATAAGTTGGAACGGACAACCACAGCCCGTGCAGAAGCGGCGGCGGAAAAAGCCGCTGTTCAACTGAGCCCATATCAGGCTTGATTAACGCGACTGTTTAGCGGAAAACGATGGTCCCTAAACTTTTTGAAAGTGGAGACCCAATCGATGCGTCCCGTTCTTATGTCCGCAATTGCTGTTGCTCTTGTTGCATCAGCGTCTGCGCCAGCCCTTTTTGCCAAATCGGCAGCGCCTTCGTCTGCTTTGACCGCAGCTGTTGCTGCGCCGTCGCGGACCGAGGCTAACCGCGCGCGCGATAAATATCGCAACCCAGCCCAGACATTGGCTTTTTTCGGTATCAAACCAACGCATACAGTGGTGGAAATCTGGCCAAGTGGCGGTTGGTATAGCGAAATCCTCGCGCCATATTTGAAAGCCAAGGGCAAACTCGTCCTTGCCCCGCCACAGCGCGGTGCCGAAGGCGTGGCCAAAATGGTCACAGGTAAACCCGATGTCTTTGGCAAAGCGACGATTGCCAATTTTCCATCAGCCTTTGGTGGCACAGGCGTTGCCCCCGGCACAGCTGACGCAGTGCTCACGTTTCGCAACGTCCATAATTTTAAGATGGGCAGCGGCCACCCCGAAAACATGGATTACAGCGACGTTGCGTTCAAGGAAATCTATGCGATGCTCAAACCTGGCGGCACACTTGGCATTGAAGACCACCGATTGAACGAAGATGCCGACGCGGCACGTGAAAAGACCAGCGGCTATGTGAAAGTGTCCACCGTACGCGCGATGGCCGAAGCAGCTGGCTTTGTGTACGCAGGATCAAGCGAAGTGAATGCCAACCCCAAAGACACCAAAGACTATCCCAAAGGCGTCTGGACCCTCCCGCCCCGTTTTGCAGAGAAAGACGTCGACCGGGATCGCTATGCCGCGATTGGCGAAAGCGACCGGATGACGCTGCGGTTTGTGAAGCCGAAGAAATAAGGGTGTGATAAGGGGGAAGGGGTGTGATGCCTTCCTTACCCTTCCCTGAGCTTGCCGAAGGGCCATTTTTAGAGCGGGGTAGTTTAACTCGGTCTGTTCGTCCTGAGGAGAGACTTAGCTTGTCGAAGGCTCGTCTCGAAGGACAGCCGGTGGTTCGAGACGAGCTTTCGATAAACTCAGTCCCTCCTCACCATGAACGGGTGTTGGCAAATTGCGCCGCTGACCTCGTAACCAGAATCTACCGCCAGCTTGTATAATTGCTCTTCGCCACCATCTCTGCTTTGGCTGCATGATATTCACGTTCCAGTTGGTCGACATAGTCCCCAACTGGCGTGACGGCCTTGATCGCGCCAACGCCTTGGCCTGATCCCCAGATATCCTTCCACGCCTTCGCGTCGGTATTGCCACCAGAGCCAAAGTTCATCGCGGATGGGTTGCTTTCGGGCAGGTTGTCAGGATCGAGACCCGCCGCCACGATCGAACCGCGCAGATAGTTTCCGTGAACGCCTGTGAACAGGTTGCTGTAGACAATGTCAGATGCGTTGCCCTCTACAATGCCAGTTTTATAGCCTTCGGTTGCCCTTGCTTCGGTGGTCGCGATGAAGGGCGATCCGATGTAGGCAAGGTCTGCGCCCGCCGCTTGGGCCGCAAGGATGGATGATCCGCAGGCAATTGCGCCGGAAAGCGCAATTGGCCCGTCAAACCATTCGCGCAGCTCAGCCACAAAGGCGAACGGCGAAAGCGTTCCCGCGTGGCCACCAGCGCCGGTTGCCACGGGGATCAGGCCATCCGCGCCCTTTTCAATGGCTTTGTGCGCGAACCGATCATTGATCACATCATGCAGCGTGATCCCGCCCCAATTGCGCACGGCAGTGTTCAGGTCTTCGCGCGCCCCCAGCGACGTGATCGTGATAGGCACCTGCCATTTGGCGCACGTCGCAATGTCTGCATCAAGGCGGTCGTTGGATTTATGCACGATCTGATTGACCGCATACGGTGCAGCGGGCGTATCGGGATTATCCCGGTTCCACGCGGCAAGCTCTTCCGTGATCTGATGCAGCCATTCATCTAGCAGCGGCTGCGGCCGCGCGTTGAGCGCCGGGAACGACCCGACAATTCCGGCCTTGCACTGGGCAATGACCAGTTCAGGACCAGAGACGATGAACAGCGGAGAACCGATCACGGGGATCCGCAGGCGAGACAGGATGGATGGCATAGACATGGGAATTGCGCTTAGCCGTCTCAGTTGACCTGTCTAGCCCAGACTTTGGGTATCGGCATTTTTGGTAGGGGCCTCAATCAAGCCGCTGGCCTTACCTCCACCGCAACTCCACTGAGCGCGGCATTGCCAGATATCGGGTCAATCAGGGTTTCGTCGGTCAAATCATTGATACTGACCCCGGCGTGCGCGCCTGCAACGGCCATGCGCACGCCGGGCAGGCCGTGGCCCCAGCCGTGGGGGATGGAGACGACGCCCGGCATGACATCGTCGGTCACTTCGACGGCGATTTGAATAGAACCCGTGCGCGAACTGACCTCGGCCAGTGATCCGTCGCCCAGATTGCGAGCGCGAGCGTCAGCGGGGTTGATCATGATGGTGCAGCGGTCGGGGCCCTTCACCAGCCGCGCCGAATTATGCAGCCAGCTGTTGTTGGATCGCAAATGACGGCGACCGATGAGGGTCAGGCCTTCGCTTTGCTTTGCGCTCGCCTTCAAACGCTCCAGATCATCCAGCATTTCTGGGCGGGCGAGGGTAATGCGTTTGTCTTTGGTCTTAAGCCGGTCTGGGAACAGGCCTGCGTTCAGGGTGCCGAAATCAATGCCGCTTGGGCTGGCAGCAAGATCGGCAAGGCTGGTTTTGTAAGGCCCAGATTGCAGCAAGCCATCAAGCATTTCTGGCGGTGTTGGTCCGGAAGGTTCGCGGCCTTCGATGGCCGCGCCCAACCCGCGCAATATCTCCCAATCAGCCAGAGTGTCGGCGTCCTTTTCAAAGATTGGCGGTGAATATTTGGCGAAGTTCCGGACTGCTATCGGCAGAAGGAACATGCCATAATGGTCCTTCTCCAGCGGCCCGGCGGGCGGCAGGATATAATGCGCGCGCCGTGCGGTTTCATTCATATACATGTCGATTGACACCATGAGGTCCAGATCCGCCAAGGCGGCGTCAACGCGGCGTCCGTTCGGGCTGGACAGCACAGGGTTGCCTGCAAGAACGAATAGCGCTTTGATCTGCCCCTCGCCTGGCGTTTCCATTTCCTCTGCCATGCACGCTGTAGGGAATTCACCTAGAACTTCCGGATGGCCCGATACACGGCTCTTGAACCGCCCCATCGCGCCCGCACCCAGCGCCTCGACAGTGTCGACCGCAGGCAGCGTGAACATGATCCCACCTTCGCGGTCGAGTTGCCCTGTGACGATATTGGCAAGGGCGATCAGCCATGAACAGAGCGTGCCGAAACTTTGCGTGGCAGACCCGATGCGACCGTAAAGCGCAGCTGGGCCCTCCATCATCCGCTGCGCCACAAAATGCACGTCGGCCATATCAACACCAGCCCGTGCGGCGCATTCCGTCGCATCGAATTGCTCAAGCGCATTCCAAATGGCGTCCCAGCCATTGACATAACGGGGGGACGCGGAAACGCCCTGCGCCTTAATCGTCAGCAACAGCGCAATCAGGAACCACGCGTCGCCGACCGGGCGAATGAAGATATGCTTATCTGCCACTTTGGCGGTCTCTGACCGGCGCGGATCGATGACGATCAACTGCCCTCCGCGCTTTTGCAGGGCTCTGGCGCGGTTCTTGAAATCGGGCACGGTCCAGGTGCTGCCGTTCGATGCCATGGGGTTGCCGCCAAGGATGATCATTGTTTCCGTCCGGTCAATATCCGGCACACCCCACAGCCCGCTATGCCCGTAAAGCCAAAGGTTCACGACCTGATGTGGCATTTGATCAAGCGTACTGGCCGAAAAGACAGTGCGGGTGCGAATGGCTTTCTTTAAGTCGCCAGATGTCAGGATATTGGCATAATTATGCGCGTTTGGGTTGCCGATATAAAGCGCTGTGCTGCGTTCATCGCGTGCCAGAAGAGCGCGGGTTTGTTCCGCGATTTCAGTGAAGGCCTGTTCCCAGCTGATCTCTTCCCAGTCTTCGCCCTTGCGCTTCATGGGTTTGCGCAGGCGGTCGGGATCATTTTGCAAATCGGCAATTGCTGTTGCTTTGGGGCAGATATGGCCGCGCGACAGCACGTTGTCGGGATCGCCTTTGATCGAGAGCACATCGCGGCCCTCGACTGTGATCAGGGTCCCGCAATTGGCCTCACACAAATGGCATGAGCGGTGATGGGTGGTGGGCATATGTCTCTCCTGATTTATGCGCTCTACGCTATGCGAACGGTGGCGAATTGCAACCCGGCGCGCTCCGCCCTAAAGGCTCGGCCCATGGCAAAGATTGAAACTCCCCGCCCGATACGCGGCACACAGGATATGCTGGGCGAAACGGCAGACCGGTTCCATCACGTGGTGCAGACGTTTGACCGCGTGCGGAGGCTTTACGGGTTCAAGCGCATTGAAGTGCCCGTGATCGAGCCGACTGCGGTGTTCGCTCGCAGTCTGGGCGAAACGACGGATGTGGTTTCAAAGGAAATGTACACGTTCGAAGATCGCGGCGGAGACAGCGTCACATTGCGGCCTGAATTTACCGCCGGGATTTGCCGGGCCTATCTGACCGAAGGCTGGCAACAATATGCGCCGTTGAAAGTCGCCACGCACGGGCCGCTGTTTCGTTATGAACGCCCGCAAAAGGGACGATACCGTCAGTTTCATCAGCTGGATGCCGAAGTGATTGGGGCAGGGGAGCCCGCAGCAGATGTGGAATTGCTGTGCTTTGCGGATCAATTGCTGAAGGAATTGGGGATTACCGAAGGTGTGACGCTTCAGTTAAATACTATGGGTGATCCTGCATCTCGGCTGGCTTGGAGTTCCGCAAATACAGCTCATTTCTCCAGCAATGTGTCTTCATTGGGAGTCGAGAGTCAAAAGCGTTTGCTCGTTAACCCACTAAGGATTTTGGACTCTAAAGACCCCCTGGACCGCAACGTAATAGATACAGCGCCTTCGGTAGACGAGCATCTAACGTCAGGAGCGTCTGACTATTTTAAGATGGTGACGTCCGGTCTTGATGCCGCAGGCGTGAAATGGGAACGAAATCGCAGATTAGTTCGAGGGTTTGACTATTATCGACACACGGTGTTCGAATTTGTGACTGAAAGGCTGGGTGCTCAGGGCACAGTGCTTGGCGGTGGTCGGTATGATGGTTTGATTGAGATGTTAGGTGGTCCTTCTACACCCGCGGTTGGTTGGGCAGCTGGGATTGAACGGCTGGGAATGTTGATCGACAAGCCGGCAGTCTCGCAATCGATAGCTATCGTAGCGGATCGAGACGAATTGCAATTAGAGGCTAACGCCGCAGCGTCACTGTTAAGAAACGCCGGTATCACGGTCCACACGAGCTACCGAGGCAACGCAAAGCGCCGCGTCGAAGTCGCAATGAAGGCTGGTGTGGTAGCCATTCTTTTTGTGCGAGATACTCAAGCAATGGGTGGAAGCCGATATCTGCGCTATCTGGGGTCAGATATTGAAGGGGTGCGGTTATGGGCTAACAAAGTTCAGAATGTGCTTGGTCTCGACGTACTTTACAGTGGCACACGATGACCGCTGTTGCATTCTTTGTGCTTTTGTGTATATAACTACACATGGAGCGAGATGGCAAGAAAATCGTCAAGCATTTGCTGGCAGATGGTTTCGTGCTGATTTCGGTAAAAGGATCACATCACAAATTCGCTCGTGATGAGCGCACTGTGATAGTTCCCCATCCTAAGAAAGATCTGCCCACCGGCACTGCACGGGCGATTGCCCGTCAGGCTGGGTGGATCACATAAGGACGATGACCATGCGATATTTTCACGCGATTGTGCACAAGGAAGATGACAGCGCGTTTGGTGTGCATTTTCCCGATTTGCCCGGCTGTTTTTCGGCAGCGGATGATATGCAGGACGTCATCCCCAATGCGATTGAGGCGCTTTCGTTGTGGTTTGAAGATGCTGACGATGAAGTGGTACCCAGCCCAGTTGAGCTGATCCGCAATCAAGCGGCAGATGATCTGGCCGAAGGGGCATTCCTTGTCATGGTTCCGTGGATCGGGCGCAACAGCAAGCCTGCGCGCGTGAACATTTCGATGGATCGTTCGATGCTTGACGCGATTGATGCAGCGGCGGGCATGCGGCGATTGACCCGTTCAGCTTTTCTGGCAGAGGCAGCGCGTAACGAAATCGAAGGCCGCCGATAATAGCATGACCACAATCTCAGCAGACCGCATCCGCGCGATCCTTGCGCGTCGGGATGAATTGCAGGCGCGCATGTCTTCGGGGACGGCGGCTCCGGAAGAATTTGTCGCCATGTCGAAGGAATATGCCGAAGTAGAACCGGTCGCGGTCGCCGCTGCCGGGGTGCTGGATTTACGGCGGGAACTGATTGATCTGGACACAATGCTGGCTGACCCGGAAATGAAAGCGATGGCGGAGGAGGAGGCACAGTCGATCCGCGAACGCCTGCCTGACGCTGAACATGCGCTGGCGATTGCGCTACTGCCCAAGGATGCAGCCGACGAACGGTCGGCGATGCTGGAACTGCGCGCGGGAACAGGGGGGGATGAAGCGGCGCTGTTCGCAGGCGATCTCTTTCGCATGTATCAACGCTATGCCGACGGACAGGGTTGGAAAGTCGAGCTGATCTCCGCCAGCGAAGCCGATATGGGCGGCTACAAGGAAGTGGTTGCCAGCGTCAGCGGCCAAGGTGTCTTTGCCAAGCTGAAGTTTGAAAGCGGCGTTCACAGGGTGCAGCGCGTCCCCGTAACTGAAAGCGGCGGGCGCATCCATACGTCCGCTGCAACGGTCGCGGTGCTACCAGAGGCTGAGGAAGTCGATGTTCAGATTGAGGATAAAGATCTGAAGGTCGATATTTACCGGTCATCGGGCGCGGGCGGCCAGCATGTGAACACCACCGATTCCGCCATTCGCATCACCCATTTACCGACCGGGCTGGTCGTCATCCAGCAGGATCAGCGCAGCCAGCATAAGAACCGCGCCAAGGCGATGGGCGTGCTGCGGACTCGGTTGTATGAGCTGGAGCGTGAAAAGCTGCACAATGAACGGGCAGGCAATCGCAAATCCATGGTCGGGTCTGGCGACCGCTCCGAACGCATCCGCACCTATAATTTTCCGCAGGGCCGCGTAACAGATCACCGGATCAACTTGACGCTTCACCGCCTGCCAGAGATTTTGGAAGGTGCGATGGATGAACTCATCGGCGCTCTGATTCAGGCGGACGAGTCTGAGCGTCTGGCAGGGTTGAATGACAGTACGTGACGCGATTGCGGCTGCGGCTGAGAGACTCACTGCCGTCACTGACACCCCGCGCCTCGACGCAGAACTCCTCATGGCCCACGCGCTGAGCTCTGATCGTAACGCCCTGCTGCTCCGCCATCTGAACGACTCCCAGCCTAAAATTTACGCAGCCCTAATCGCCCGCCGCCTCGCCCACGAGCCACTGGCCTACATCACCGGCACTCGGGATTTTTGGACGATCAGCCTTGGCGTCAGTCCCGGCGTTCTCATCCCGCGCCCGGACAGTGAAACGCTGATTGAAGCAGCGATTGAGCATTTTATGGGGTGCGCGCCAAAGACAATTCTTGATCTTGGCACGGGTTCCGGCGCGCTCCTTTTGGCAGCTCTCAGTGAATGGGCCGAAGCAACAGGAATTGGTGTTGATGTTTCGGAAGTTGCGGTCACCGTCGCTCAAACGAATGCGGAGGCGCTTGGCCTGTCAAATCGATCGCAGATGATCAAAGGCGACTGGGCGAGCGGTTTAGAGGGGCCGTTTGACCTTATCCTTTGTAACCCACCTTATGTTGAAACAGATGCGATGTTAGCGCCGGAGGTCATGAACGAACCTCACGCTGCGCTATTCGCAGGACCAGATGGCCTTGATGACTATCGCCGTCTCGCGCCGCAGATCGCGCCACTGCTCTCCACGAACGGATGCGCTGTAATTGAAATTGGGGTGACTCAAGCTGGCGGGGCAGGGTCGCTCTTTTCGGAGGAAGGGCTCCACGTCAGAGTTCGCCAAGACCTCGGTGCGCGGGACCGTTGCCTCCTCCTAACGCGTCCGTGCTGATTTTGCTTGGCACGCCGAATTATCCTGCTACCACCATAGCCAGATAGGCCGCGCGCCGACAAACTGACTTAGTCAGCCCGCTGCGCCGCCAATCTCCTCCATCGTCGCAATGTGAATAGAGCGAACGGTCTGGTGGCATGCGGAGCAGCACATGGGGTGTTGTTCTGCTCGGATTTGGGGCGCGATCCAAAATTCCAGAAAGCTATGAAATCAAAGTGCTTTTGAAGGACAGTTTCACTTGATCAACAATCGTCAGCAACAGCAGAACCGTGGCCGTGGCCGCGGGCGGACCCGCAGCCCACAAGGTAATGGTGGCCGGAACGAAGGCGGCAGCCGCATTGACAATCGGGCACGCGGCAATGCACCGCAAATGCTCGAAAAATACAAGAATATGGCCCGCGACGCGCAGTTGCAGGGTGACCGGGTGATGACGGAATATTATTTGCAATTTGCTGATCATTACTTCCGCATCGTCGCTGAAAGCCGTGCGCGCTTCGAAGAGCAGCGCCGCCAACGCGATGATTGGCAGGGCGATGAAGATGGCGATGATGCTGGCAGCGATGGCCGGGGCAGTCCATTGGAAGAGAGTGGAGAAAGCGCGTCAGAGATTGACGACGATCCGCGCTACCGCGAGCCGCGCCAAAATCAAGGTAGAGAGTCTCAGCAGCGGGACGGTCAGCAACGCGACAATCGCAACCGCGACAATCAACAACGGGATAACCAGCAGCGCGACAACCGCGATTCCCGTCCGCCACGCGAGCCCCGGCAAGAGACGCGTCAGGTCAGTCGACCAGATGAGCGCGATGAGCCTCGCGGTGAGCCCCGTTACGAAAACCGGTCAGAAGGTCGCGGTGACGCACAATCTGAAGCGGGTCGGGCCGAACCGCGCCGCGAACGCGCCCCTCGCCGTTCGCCGGACCGCTCTGCAAATGGAAACCGGCGTGACGAGGAAGATAGCGAACCGGCAATGCTGGACGTTTCGGTCTTGCCACCGGCCTTTGCCAGCGACGGGCCGGGGCCTGTGATTGATCTTGAAGAGACAGCGCCCGCGCCGCGCCGTCGTGGCCGGCCGCGCAAGCCAGACGCCACTAAGGCGGAAAGCGAAGTCTCATAACCGTCAATAAAATGACATGTATCTGTAACAATTGGTCCTGTTTGGCCCATTTTGTAACATAAGTGTCATAAAAATCGTTAGATGCGGACGCTCTCTTGGGAAGGGTGAGTCGATACTATGACATTTTCGCGTTTTGCATTGATGGCGGGTTTAAGCCCTTTGGCTTTCGTCTGCGCGCCGGCATTGGCTCAACAGGCCGACACGCCGATCACTGCAAGGGAAGCAGCAGAACTGCGTGCTCAGATTTCTGCTTTGCGTGCCGAGATTGATGCGATTAAAGTCGATCGCGCTAAATCCGCTGCTGATCCCTTGATACAGCCAGCGGCGAAAGTCGCAGTGGCGCCCGCGTCCGTAATCCCAAGCTGGAAAGGCGCACCGCAACTTGAGGATAAGGCCAGCGGATGGAGCTTCAAACCGCGGGGCAGGTTGCACATTGATGCAGGCTATGTTGGCATTCCAGGCACTTATGCCGCAAATCGTAATCTGGGCTTCAACGCCCGGGCGCGCCGTCTCCGGCTAGGCGCTGAAGGAACCATGCCTGGCGGCTTTGCATATAAAGTCGAAGTTGATTTCGCGACTGGTGGAGCCACTTTTGGTGACGCATTCGTCAGCTACCACGGCAAAGATTCGCCAATCCACGCGCGGGTTGGAAATTTTGAAACGCTCAACGGCTTGGAACAGATCAGCAGTTCAAACAATGTCACCTTCGCCGAACGGAGCCAGATGGACGACGCGTTCCTCAACACGCGCCGGTTGGGTGCAGCGGTCGCCTACCAGACTGAGGACGTGAGGCTCGAAGGTGGCCTGTTTACGGGCCACGGAATTGATAGTTCTTTCAACAACGATGGCTGGATTGGCGCCGTGCGCGGCGTTTATGCGCCGAAAGTCTTTGGCGGCCAGCTTCACATCGGCGCCAATTGGCAGCACCGGGAATTCCAGTCCAATGACGGCGGAACTGCTTCCGTTTCAAATAATGCACCTTCGACAAACCAGCTGGCCCGGTACCGAGCGCGACCGTTCACGCAACTGACGGATGTCCGCTTTGTCGACACCGGGCAGTTTGCGGCGTCTGGTGATGATGTATTCGGGTTTGAAGCGGCAGCAATCTTCAAGGGACTTTACGTCACCAGCGAAGCGCAATGGACAAAGACTAACGCTTACAAAGCAGGTGACCTGGCCTCAGGCCTCGACACTTTTGCAGGAAATAACTCTGCTGTCGTGCCGTCCCGTGATCCGACTTTCTTTGGCATCTACGGCGAAGTCGGATATTTCCTGACCGGAGAGACGCGCGCGTACAAAGACGGCATCTGGGGCAGGACCAAAGTGCTCAAGCCTATGGGCAAGGCAGGCGGAACGGGCGCATTCCAGATCGCCGCGCGGTTTGACTATCTCGATCTGGACTCGAACAAGCTGAAGAACGGCCTGACCAACAACTTCACCTCTGGCACGGCGGCGCTTGCCACGGCGAACGCCCGGTTGGGTCGCGGCGGCACGCAGACTGGTTATTTGCTCGCGCTCAACTGGTACCCGATCGATTACATCCGCGTCATGCTCAACTATGGCCGCGTTGAAGTGCGGGGCGGGCCTTTGGCCGCTCAGGTTAAGCCTCTGTCCGTGCTGCCGGTCGATCAGCGCGGTTACGGTGTCGATCTATTTGCGGCGCGGCTGCAACTGGAGTTTTAGGGCTTCGCAAAGCGCATAAAGTCGGGCAGTCTCTTACTTAGAATGAAGGAGAGTGTCCGATGGTGCGTTTTGGTCTTGGAATAATGCTCGCTGGCCTTTCCACTGCGGCTTTGGCGCAAAGCGCGCAGGGTGATGTTGCCGTTACGATTTACAATAATAATCAGGCACTTGTGCAGGATGCACGAGTGCTGACACTGCCTGCTGGACGGTCACGCCAGGAGTTTCCGGATGTGTCGGCCCAGATTCGTCCCGCCACAGTGACGCTTTCCGGGCCCGGCATCGGAATCGTCGAACAGAATTTCGACTATGATCTGCTCAGCCCGGATAAGCTGATGGAAAAAGCGGTTGGCCAAGTGGTGACGATTGTGCGCACCAACCCGGCCACTGGCGCAGAAACGCGAGAGCAGGCCAAGGTGCTGGCCGCGAACGGCGGCATCGTGCTGCAAATCGGCAGCCGGATTGAAGTGCTGCGCGATGACGGGCTTCCAGTGCGGGTGGTGTTTGACAAAGTGCCGGAAAATCTCCGCGCGCGGCCCACTTTATCGGTCACGGTGCAATCGGATAAAGGTGGGGCTATTCCCGCGCGCCTTTCCTATCTTACGCCCGGTTTCGGTTGGGCGGCAGACTATGTGACGCTGTTCGATGGAAAGTCCGGCACGATTGATGTGCAAGGCTGGATCACGCTGACAAACAATACCGGCACGACCTTCACAAACGCCCGCACTTTGCTGGTCGCTGGTCAAGTCGGCGGCGGCAGCAATCGCTTTGCGTCAATGGATGAGGCGCGGATGGATGCGGCGGGAACGGAGAGCAATGACCGCGAACGGCTTGGTGATTATTATCTCTATCCGCTGCCAGAACGCACGACCATTGCGAACGCGCAGCAGAAACAGGTCAGTTTTCTGGATGTGAGTGGTTCGCCTGCACGCAAGGCTTATGAATATGTGAACGGTTGGCTGGGTTCGGACGGGGAACCGCGCAGTGCGGCGTCTGTTCTGAAATTCTCGACGTCGCGGGCAGGGGGGCTGGGCGATCAATTGCCCGCTGGCACCATCCGCGTCTACATGCGCGATGCGCGCGGCGATCCTCAGTTCATTGGGGAAAGCGGCGTTGGTCATACGCCGATGGGTTCATCGATGGCGATCACGACGGGACAGGCGTTTGATGTGAAGGTCAAATCGGTCGTTGAGGAACGCACCAAACTGTCCAACCGCCGCTGGCGCACCAAAATGCGCTACACCGTTACCAATGCACGCGCGCAGGCGATCACAGTTGATGTCGCGCAGTCTGGCTTGTGGGGCGATGTTAAAATTGAGGCGCAAAGCCTTGTTGGTGAACGGGTTTCGGCTGATCGGATCGAATGGAAGGTCCCCGTGGCCGCCAATGGCACGACGGAGCTGACGACGACTTTTGATTCGCGATATTGAGTGGGCAGGGTTTTGAGTTCCATTATGTCCCCCAAACCGTTCGGGCTGAGCCTGTCGAAGCCCTCTTTTTCTTCCTCTTGTTTTGGTGGCACGAAGATAGGAAAGGCTTCGACAGGCTCAGCCCGAACGGTGTTGGGGGTCACATTGAGTCTAATCCTCTCACTTTCCACCCAAGCCGCCGCTCAAAGCCAGAGCAGAGTCACCTCCACCCAAACCACAGACGTCTCTGTCACGATTTACAAAGACCCGAACCGAGGCGGCGGGGAAGTGAATAAGGATTGGCCGGGCGGTTATGCCTTCATCACCGAAACGCGCACCATTACGATCCCCGCTGGCCGCTCCACCATCCGGTTTGAAGGCGTGGCAGAGGGGATGTTGCCAGAGACCGCCATCGTTACAGGCCTGCCCAAGGGTGTCCGCGAAAAGAACCGGGATGCGCGGCTGATATCGCCAGCGGGCCTCGTTGATGCTTATCTGAAGCGCAGCGTCCATTTGCGCCGCACCAACCGCTCGACTGGCAAAGTGACTGAACAAGATGCGATCGTTCAGGCGGGGCCAAATGGTGGCGTTATCCTGAAAACTGCAGAAGGATATGAGGCGCTGGGATGTTCCGGCCTGCCCGAACGGATGCTTTATGACGGTGTTCCCGCAGACCTGTCCGCGCGGCCCACGCTGTCAGTTGAGGCTGATAGCGACGCGTCCGTGACGGCAACGGTGCAACTGTCCTATCTGGCGCAGGGGTTTGATTGGGCCGCCAATTACATCGCACAGATGGACGGGGCGAAGAAGGAAATGGGGCTGTTCGCCTGGCTCACCGTTGTGAACGGAGGCGCGCAGAGTTTTACCAATGCGAAGTTGCAAGTGGTGGCAGGGCAGCCGAATAAAGTGGCCAATGCTGAGCAGCCTTCCCCACCGCCTGTTTCGCTCTATCTGGCCTGCTGGCCGATGGACACCACCAGCACGCATCCGGGCCAAATGGCTCCTCCACCGCCTCCGCCGTCGCCTGAACCGTCAATGATGCAAGACATTGTCGTGACTGCCAGCAGCAGGGGGATGCTGGCAATGGAGTCGGCTGCTCCTGTTTCGGTGATGAAAGCGGAGCAAGAGGATCTCGGCGACCTCAAACTCTACCGCGTGCCGGAGCGGGTGACCGTTGCGGCGCAAGCACAGAAGCAAGTCGCGATGATCAATCAACCAAAGGTGCAGGTTGAACAGCTTTACCGGTTGGCTGTGGATGGCATGACCACCGAGCCGCGATCCATGCCGATTTTGCTTCGCACCAAGAACGCCAAAGATAAAGGCCTCGGCCTGCCGCTGCCGTCTGGCCGCGTGGCCTTGTTTGAGCCGTTTGGGGGTGAGCGGCTGCTTGCTGGCGAAGATGATCTGGAAGACCGCGCGGTGGGTGATGATGTTGAATTGACGCTTGGCTACAGTCCAGATGTCACCGCCAAACGTGTTGATCCGCCGCGCAATGGGCCAAGCCGCGCGCTCAATCCGCGGTTTACTCTGTCTAATGCAAAGCCAGTGCCTGTGACGGTGGAACTCACCTTCCCTTACAATTTCGCCCGCAAACCCAAAGAAATGAAGCAAGGCAAAGGCGGCTGGGTCTGGCGCGGGTCCATTCCCGCCAATGAAACTCGCGTGGTTGATTTCGCGCTGACGCTGTCTGACAAACAAGGCGGCGTTGGACGGAGCGGGCGGGGTCGTTAAGGTTTACGTCTTACGCGTGAAGCTTGAAGTGCAGGCAAGCCGTCATTGCGAGCGAAGCGCGGCAATCCAGACTGCCTGCGTCGTGGATTGCCGCGTCGCTGCGCTCCTCGCAATAACAATTTCCATTTCATGCGCGGCGGCTCAGCGTGGAGCATAGACGACACTCCCTCCATCCTCTAACCCAGTTGCAAAGGGGAACCGATTCCCCAGTGACTGGAGAGCAACCATGACTGACTTGCCCACAACGAACCTGACAATGCTCACGCTGGTAAAGCCAGAAGGGCAATTAGAACTTTCGCTCGCGCGGCTGGCGCTGGATGCGCCAAAGGATCATGAGGTTGTGGTGAAAGTGCTAGCCGCGCCAATCAATCCGTCAGACCTTGGCCTGATCATTGGCGGTGCCGACCCGTCCACTGGTCGCGCGTCGGAGCGGGACGGCCTGCCTGTGGCGACCTTTGATGTGCCGCCCGCTGGGATGCGCGCGATGGCCGGACGTGTCGGTGAGGCGCTGGCGATTGGCAATGAAGGCTGCGGCGTCGTGATCGCGGCTGGCGCATCTGACGCGGCGCAGGCGCTGATGGGAAAGACGGTCGCTTTGCTCGGCGGGTCAATTTACGCCGAATATCGCACATTGGCAGCGGGTATGTGCATGAAATTGCCAGAAGGCACGGACGCGAAGGACGGTGCGTCCTGCTTCGTCAATCCGCTGACGTCGCTTGGCTTTACCGAAACGATGAAGATGGAGGGCTATACGGGCCTCATCCATGCCGCGGCCGCCTCAAACCTTGGCCAGATGCTGGTCAAGATTTGCAAGGCTGACGGGATTCCGCTGATCAATATCGTGCGCAATGAGGCTCAGGTTGATCTGCTCAAGGGCATTGGGGCAACGCATGTGTTTGACAGTTCAACCGCAACATTCATGGATGATCTGACCGCAGCCATCGTCGAAACCGGCGCGATGATGGGCTTTGATCCTATCGGCGGCGGCAAAGTGTCAGGCCAGATGCTTGCTTGTATGGAGGCGGCCGCTGTGAAGCGTATGTCGACATATAGCCGCTATGGTTCGGATACGATGAAGCAAGTCTACATCTACGGCGGGCTCGATATGGGGCCGACAATCCTCAACCGCAGCTTTGGTCTCACATGGAGCCTGAGCGGCTGGTTGCTGACGCCGTTCATGGCTAAGGCTGGGCCGGAAATCGTGGCAAAAATGCGCAAGCGGGTTGTTGATGAACTGACCACCACCTTCGCCAGCCATTATAGCCATGAAATCTCGCTGGCAGAGGCAATCGATCTTGATGTGATTGCCGGGTATAATGCCAAGCGGACGGGTGAGAAATATCTCATCCGGCCATAAGCGTAGCGTATAGCGCGAGCACAGATTGTTGTCCTTCATCGTCATGCTGGCTCCCAGCGGGTCGCTGTTTCGGCATCAATACCTCTCTGCCATCCCGCAAGCTAAACGAGGCATGGCCCCGCCCTAGGTTGTGTTGACATTCATCGGCGCCATTTGAGTGCGGCGACGAGGTTGAGAAAGCAAGTGCAAGTTCTTGCGAGCTTTTCGCAACGGGTTGCGATTCGGCAGAAGTGTTTGATTTCACTAAACAAGCGTTCGATGAGATCGCGGCATTTATAGATTATGGCGTCAAAGCTGCACCATTCGGCGGTTTTTGTTCGGGGCGGCCCGCCTGGTTTTGCGCCCGTGGCAGCGATGGCATTCATGGCGCGTTGACCGTCGTGTCCCTTGTCTGCCAGAACACAGCGTGCGATCAATCCATCAAGCAGCGGTTCGATTAGCGCGATGTCGTCACGCTCGCCGCGGGTCAGGATGAAACGGGTTGGGCTGCCCAGCGTATCGGTGGCCGCATGGATTCTGGTGCTCAAGCCACCGTTTGACCGTCCCAATGCGTGAGCTTCAAACCGATCCTCGGAACGACGGATTTTTTGGCTACCTCCACTGTGCTGATCGGCACGCACAATTATGCTGTCCACAAGCGCATACTCGAAGTCCGGATCATGGCTCAAAGCCTCGAAAAGCCGTTCCCAGGCACCATCCCAACACCAGCGGTTGAAGCGCTGATACACACTGTTCCATTTGCCAAACACACCCGGTAATACACGCCAGTGCGCGCCTGATCGCGCCAACTACAATATCACTTCAACGAACAGTCTATGAACCCTTCCACTATGTCCCGGATCACTCGCCTTGCCCAGAAATCGCGAACGCTACAGCCTCCAAACACCCAAATAATACAGCCGCATCTGCCGCTGCCTGCGCCTTGGGCTTGGCGTGATAGGCCACGCCCAGTCCCGCTGTTTCGATCATCGGGATGTCATTCGCGCCGTCGCCAACTGCCATACTCTCAGGGACCTTCCACCCTTTTTCTGCGATGACCGAAAGCAGCGTCGCTTTCTTAGTCTCTGCACCCACGATGTCGCCTTCGACGGTGCCGTTCAGCACGCCGCGGGTAAAGCCAAGCCGGTTGGCGATCACGCGGTTAAAGCCGAGTATGTTACCCACAGGCCTCGCAAAATGGGTGAAGCCGCCGGATACGAGAACAGCCATGCCGCCATTCGCGTGGACGGCGTCCACCAACTGCTTTCCGCCCGACATCAGCTTCACCCGTTCGGCCAGACACTGTGCGACGATATCCTCTGACAGGCCCTTGAGCAGCGCCACGCGGCTGCGCAGGGCATCTTCAAAATCCAGTTCGCCGCGCATGGCGCGTTCGGTGATTTCGGCGATTTGCGGCTTGATTCCGGCATAGTCGGCCAGTTCATCAATGCACTCGACGGTGATCATCGTCGAATCCATGTCTGCGATCAGCAATTTGCGACGGCGATGGACTTCGGTTTGAACAAACACGTCAACCGCCCCCAATTGCGCCTCCAACGCCAATCTGGCAGCGGCAGCATCACCCGAAAAGGTTACATCTGCGGCTTTTTCCTTCGCCAGCCACTGTGACGTCATGCCGTCACACTCCACAGCGGCCAATCGGTCCATGGCCGCATTTATATCGCCGACAGACAGTTGATCTTTTGCTACGAGCGTGGCGATGAACATGAAGTCTCCTGTGGTGGTGATTGCCGGGCCAACTGCCAGCGGCAAATCCGCGCTCGCGCTGGCGCTGTCAAGGCTGACGCCTGTCACGATCATCAATGCAGACGCCAGCCAAGTCTACCGCGATCTGCGGATTGTTTCGGCAAGGCCCTCAGTTGAGGAAGAAGCAGGGGCTCCTCACCGCCTGTTCGGGACTGTAGACGGGGCCGAGCCTTGCTCTGCCGCAGCGTGGGCCGGGATGGCGAAGGAAGCAATCTCAGACGCGCAGCGGGACAGCCGCTTGCCAGTGCTTGTTGGCGGGACCGGGCTGTACTTGCGCACTCTGCTCGACGGGATTGCGCCCGTGCCAGAGATTGATCCGGATGTGCGAGCGGAGGTGCGGGCGCTCCCTGTGGATCAGGCTTTTGACTGTCTGAGCAGGGAAGAGCCCACGGCGGCCCTGCGGCTTTCGCCCAATGACAGCACACGCGTTGCCCGCGCCCTAGAAGTGATCCGGTCTACTGGGCGCACCCTGACCGATTGGCAGGCGGACCGTGTTGGTGGGATCAGTGATGACGTCAATGTGACAGGGATGGTCCTGCTACCGCCGCGCGAATGGTTGTTTGAGCGGTGCGATGCGCGGTTTATCGAGATGCTGGAAAATGGCGGATTGGCTGAGGTTCAGGCGCTTCTCGCGCGTCAGTTGGACCCTGCATTGCCGGTTATGAGGGCCATTGGCGTGGCGGAAATCGCCGCGATGTTGGAACACCCCGAGGAACGGGAGGCGCTGA
Organism: Sphingomonadales bacterium; assembly: GCA_031376385.1. Lineage (GTDB taxonomy): Bacteria > Pseudomonadota > Alphaproteobacteria > Sphingomonadales > Sphingomonadaceae > Aquisediminimonas. The sequence continues at coordinate 90,084 of JANMDQ010000020.1, read as the reverse complement.
CAACCAAGGCCCAAATCGCCACGCGGCAATATGCCAAGCGGCAATATACATGGTTCCGCCACCAGCCCCCGGCGGAGTGGGAGTGGATCGATGCGCAATTAAACGCTGATAATATCAATGATTTAGCAATAATATGTCGCGATACTGCGTTGACAGGCTAATTTATTACATCTATCGGCCTGCCCTTGCAATTTCCATGCTGCACCGCAAAAGCGCAGCGGCATTATTATAAAGGCGTTGAAATCATGACCAAGGAACTGTCTGGGGCGAATATCCTCGTTGAGGCGCTGTGCGACCTTGGCGTCGATACGATCTTCGGATACCCCGGCGGCGCTGTTTTGCCCATTTATGACGCGATTTTTCAGCAGAAGCGCATCAAGCATATCCTTGTGCGCCATGAACAGGCCGCCACTCACGCAGCGGAGGGCTATGCACGCTCCACGGGCAAGCCCGGCGTCGTTCTCGTCACATCAGGCCCCGGCGCGACGAATGCGATCACGGGGATTACCGACGCGCTGATGGATAGCATCCCGATGGTCGTGATCACCGGCCAAGTCGCGACGCATTTGATTGGGTCTGACGCGTTTCAAGAGGCGGATACTGTTGGCATCACGCGGCACTGCACCAAGCACAACTATCTGGTGAAGACGCCTGCAAAGCTGGGTGACGTCATTCATGAGGCGTTCCACATCGCCACATCAGGCCGCCCCGGCCCTGTCGTTGTGGACATTCCCAAGGATGTGCAGGTTGCGACTGCGACTTATCGCAAGCCAGGCAAGGTCGAGCATAAAAGCTATAAACCTGCTCTGAAAGGTGACATCAAACTCATTGAAACAGCTGTAGAAATGATTGCTGCGGCGGAGCGTCCCATCCTTTACACGGGCGGTGGTATCATCAATGCCGGTCCCGCTGCATCGCAAATCCTTCGGGAACTCGCGCGGATCACCGGTGCTCCGGTGACGTCTACTCTCATGGGGCTTGGTGCCTTTCCGGCGGCCAGCGATCAATGGCTCGGCATGCTGGGGATGCACGGCACCTACGAAGCCAATTGGGCAATGAACCAAGCGGATCTGATCGTCTGCCTTGGCGCGCGTTTTGATGACCGGGTGACGGGGCGGCTGGACGCTTTTTCTCCCAATTCTAAGAAGATCCATGTCGATATTGATCGCAGTTCGATGAACAAGACCGTGCGCGTTGATCTGGGCATTGTCGGCGATGTTGGCCGGGTGATGGAAGATATGGTCAAAATCTGGAAAGCGCGCGCGCATCAGAAGAGCGATCTAGCCGGCTGGTGGGCGCGAATTGAGGAATGGCGCGCGAAGAAATCGCTCGATTATCCCGCATCCGCGACCGAAATCATGCCGCAAGCCGCAGTTGAGGCGCTTTATAATGCCACCAAACACCGCAAGCCAATCATTACGACTGAGGTTGGCCAGCATCAAATGTGGGCCGCGCAGTATTTCCATTTTGAAGACCCGAACAAGTGGCTCACCTCTGGCGGGCTTGGCACAATGGGATATGGCCTGCCCGCCGCGATTGGCGCGCAGCTGGGCAATCCCAACGCGCTGGTGATTGATATTGCGGGCGAAGCATCAATCCAGATGAACATTCAAGAACTGGCGACAGCGACGCAGTACCGCTTGCCGGTCAAGATATTCATCCTCAACAATGAATATATGGGCATGGTGCGACAGTGGCAGGAACTCACATATTCTAGCCGTTATTCAGAGAGTTACAGCGACTCGTTGCCAGACTTTGTGAAACTTGGAGAGGCTTACGGCTGGAAAGGCATAAGGATCGAGCATCCGGATGATCTGGAAAGCGGGATCAAGGCGATGCTCGAACATGACGGCCCTGTGATCGTTGATTGCCGCGTATCAAAACTCGCCAATTGCTTCCCGATGATCCCCTCAGGCGCGTCGCATGTTGATATGATCCTTTCCGATCATCAAGTGTCCGGCGAAATGTCTGATGAAGCAAAGGCACTTGTCTGATGCATATCAAAGAAGGCCCTACAGAGCGGCATACCTTGTCTGTCACTGTTACAAACGAACCCGGCGTTCTCGCGCGGATCGCGGGTATGTTCACGGCGCGCGGCTATAACATCGAAAGCCTTACGGTTGCCGACATTACCGAAGATGACAGCGTCAGCCGCATCACGATTGTAACGTGCGGAACGCCAGCAGTCATTGAACAAGTGGTCGCGCAGTTGGACCGGTTGGTTCCAGTGCATAAAGTGACTGACCTCACGGTGCTGGGCGATCATGTGGAACGCGAACTAGCATTGGTCAAAGTGGCTGGCACCGGCGATCACCGGATCGAAGCGCTGCGCCTTGCCGAAGTGTTTCGCGCCAATGTGGTCGATACGACAATTTCTAGTTTCGTCTTTGAAGTCACTGGTTCGTCAATCAAAATCGACCGGTTCGTGGATTTGATGAGCGAAATCGGCCTGGTAGAGGTTGCCCGAACAGGCATCGTCGCTATGGCACGGGGGAAAGAAGCGGTTTAGGTCAACATCAACCGTCACCCTGAACTTGTTTCAGCGTCCATGCCCCAATGTTGGTGCAGCTCTGGGCATATCCAGTCTGGTTGCATGAGCGAGGCATGGATGCTGAAACAAGTGCAGCATGACGAAATACAAAAAAGGGAAGAAAAAAATGCGTGTCTATTATGATCGTGACGCCGATCTGAAACTGATCGAGAATAAGAAAATCGCCATTGTTGGCTATGGCAGCCAGGGCCACGCCCACGCGCAGAATCTGCGCGATTCCGGCGTGAAGGATGTTGCGATTGCGTTGCGTGCAGGTTCCGCAACTGCGGCCAAGGCCGAAGGTGCTGGTTTCAAAGTCATGCCAAACAAGGAAGCCGCCGCTTGGGCGGACATCATCATGATGCTGGCCCCGGACGAGCATCAAGCTGCGATTTACGCGGACGATCTGCACGCCAACATGAAACAAGGCGCGACGCTGGCGTTCGCGCACGGCCTGAACGTCCATTTCGGGCTGATTGAGCCGCGCGCAGACCTTGATATCATCATGATCGCGCCCAAAGGCCCCGGCCACACCGTGCGCAGCGAATATCAAAAGGGCGGCGGCGTGCCGTGCCTGATCGCCATTCATCAGGACGCGAGCGGCAACGCCCATGATGTCGGCCTAGCCTATGCCAGCGGTGTTGGCGGCGGGCGCAGTGGCATCATCGAAACCAATTTCAAGGAAGAATGCGAAACGGACTTGTTCGGCGAACAGGCCGTGCTGTGCGGTGGCATTACGCATCTTATCCAAGCGGGCTTTGAAACACTGACTGAAGCGGGTTATGCCCCTGAAATGGCCTATTTTGAATGCCTGCATGAAACCAAGCTGATCGTCGATCTGCTCTATGAAGGCGGAATTGCCAATATGCGCTATTCCATCTCCAACACCGCAGAATATGGCGACATCACCACAGGGCCGCGCATCATCACTGACGAGACTAAGGCAGAAATGAAGCGCGTGCTGGCCGACATTCAATCAGGCCGGTTCGTGAAGAATTTCGTTCTGGACAACCGCGCTGGCCAGCCGGAGCTGAAGGCGGCGCGTAAAGCTGCTGCTGCTCACCCCATTGAAAAGGTCGGCAGTGAGCTTCGCGCAATGATGCCGTGGATCGCCAAGAACAAGCTGGTCGATCAAACGAAGAATTGACGCTAGTGCGAAGTGGGGGTGCGCTAACGGAAAAGGGGTCCCCCATGGACCGATTTTGCCTTCCACTCATTGCCTTCATACTGGTTTGCGGATGTGATCGATCTGCCAGCCCTTCCAAAGGTGGAGCGCCGCCTTCAGCGGCAATCGCTGAGCCTGTGCGGCCCTCCATTCCCATAGAGCCGTCGCAGCCGTTACCGCCCCCCGTTACGCCTCCGCATCCGCCAACGCCCAGCATTCGGGCTGCAGATGAGCTGCGAAGTTGCCCCGGCTTTGATATACGTCGACCGAAGGGAACCAATTGTTTTGGCATCCTGCCCACCGCTTGCGGTGCAGACAAGGCCAAGCCGTTCATAGGACGCGTGGCCGACGCAAATACGCGTAAAACCGTCGCCGCAGCAACCGGCAACGCTTCTATCAGGTGGATACGCCCCGGAGAGGCCATAATAGAGAATCTGCTCACCGACCGCCTGAACATTGAGCTTGATAAGCAAGGGCGGATCAAGACAGCTGATTGTTTTTAGGTCACAAATCATGAAGCAGAAGCGTCACTTGACAGATTAGGGGGCGGCACCGACATTGGTGACGCCCTCATTTTGTTTCAGGAGACTCCCCATGAACAAATTTCTGCTTGCCCTTCCACTCCTTGCCGCTGCGCCGCTGATTGCACAAGGCAGCCCGCCGCCGGCCCCTCCCGGAAAAGCCGACCCGAAATTGGTAACCGCTGGCACTTATGAAGTTGAGAAAACCCACGCGCAGATTCAGTGGACAGTCAATCATTTCGGCTTCAACGATTATTTCGGCTTGTTCGGCAACCCAACAGGCACGTTGACGCTTGATCCGGCCAAGCCGAACGCATCAAAAGTATCAATTACCATTCCAATCTCTGACCTTGCGACGTCCAGCAAAGGCCTCACTGACCATATGCTTCGCGCGGGCGCCGCCGGTAAAGCTGCCGATTTCTTCAATGTCGCGGGCCACCCAAATGCGACTTTCACATCGACATCAGTCGTCGCAAACGGCACATCCGCCAAAATCATGGGCAACCTGACCCTTAATGGCGTTAGCAAGCCCGTGACACTGGACGCGAAGTTCATTGGAGTGGGCACCAACCCATTCCGTAAAAAGGAAACGGTGGGATTCCACGCGACAACCACCATCAAGCGCAGTGATTGGGGGATAAGCTATGCCCTGCCGCTTGTGTCTAACGACGTGCGCCTGACCATCAGCGTCGCGTTTGAAAAAACGGCCTGATAACTTCCACTGGACAAAGGGGCGGGCATGCGGTTATCGCCGTTGCATGCTCGCTTCAACTGGCCTTCTCCTTCTACGACTTACGCGCCCTTAGGCGCGGTCGTTTCCGCGCGCGGCATAGCGCGCGGCGCTGCCTAAGGGCTATCCAGCACAAATTTCAGCCTTTGAAGTGAGAAGCATCATGTTGCGCGATCCATCCCAGAAATACCGCCCGTTTCCGCAGATCAATTTGCCGGACCGGCAATGGCCATCGAAGACAATCACCAAAGCCCCGCGCTGGCTTTCCACAGACATGCGCGATGGCAATCAGGCGCTGATCGACCCAATGGACAGCGAGAAGAAGACGCGCTTCTTTGATTTGCTGTTGAAAGTCGGGATCAAGGAAATCGAAGTCGGGTTCCCTGCGGCAGGCGCAACGGAATTTGACTTCATCAGTGGGCTGGTAAAATCAGACCGAATTCCTGATGATGTGATCGTCCAAGTCCTCACACAGGCCCGGGCTGACCTCATCACAACTAGCTTTGACAGCCTTCGCGGTGCGCGTGCTGCCATTGTGCATCTATATAATGCGGTTTCGCCTGCTTGGCGCAAAATCGTGTTTCAGATGGATATGCCGCAGATCAAAGAGATCGCGATTACTGGCGCAAAGCTGCTCCGCGATGAGGCGGCCAAGCAGCCCAATACTGACTGGCATTTTGAATATAGCCCTGAGACATTCTCTACAGCCGAAATTGATTTCTCAGTTGAGGTCTGCGCGGCAGTGATGGATATCCTACAACCAACGCCGGAGCGGCCGATTATTTTCAACTTACCCGCGACAGTTGAAGCTGCAACGCCCAATATTTACGCGGACCAGATCGAATATTTCTGCCGCAACATTCCCAATCGCGATGCTGTGATCGTCAGCCTTCACACGCACAATGACCGGGGCACTGGCGTTGCCGCGACAGAATTGGGGCTGCTAGCGGGAGGAGACCGGGTTGAGGGCTGCTTGTTCGGCAATGGCGAACGCACAGGCAATGTTGATTTGGTGACAGTGGGCCTTAACATGTACACCCAAGGGCTTGATCCAAAGCTGGATTTCTCCAACATTGATGAAGTCATTCAGACCGTTGAATATTGTAACGCGCTCCCTGTGCACCCGCGCCATCCCTATGCTGGGGAGCTGGTGTTCACAGCCTTCTCAGGTTCTCACCAAGACGCGATCAAAAAAGGCTTTACCGCGCAGGACGCGAAAAATGATGCGCTGTGGGAAGTGCCTTACCTCCCCATCGATCCCGCCGATCTAGGGCGCAGTTACGAAGCCGTCATCCGTGTCAATTCTCAATCCGGAAAAGGCGGATTTGCCTGGGTGCTGGAACAGGATCAGGGCCTGAAACTGCCCAAGAAGATGCAGGCACATTTCAGCCGTTTCGTGCAGGATTTGGCCGATAGCGAAGGCCGGGAATTGCAGGCAAGCGACATTTGGGACGTTTTCCAACGTGTTTACAAATTGAACACTCCCCAGCATTTCACGTTGCTGGATTATGATGAAAGCCGTGCCAGCAATGGGGACCGCATTTTTACGGGCAAAATCGAAGTAGACGGTGCCGTGCAGTCCGTCAGCGGACGCGGCAATGGCCTCATCTCGTCAGTCATTGCCACGATTGGCGAAGGCTTTGGCCTTTCCCTTGATGTGCAAGACTATAGCGAACATGCGATGGGCCAAGGGTCAAATGTCCGCGCGGCGGCTTATGTTGAATGCAGAACTGCTGACGGCAAGACTGTATGGGGCGTGGGTATTGATGAGGATGTGGCGGCTGCGAGCGTTCGAGCCGTGCTGAGTGCGGCCAACGGTGCAGCAACTTAGACGTAAGGTGAGAGCGGCCGCTCACTACAAGCGGTCGCTCTCACCTCATAAAATCCAAAAATTCAGATTCAGGCCGCTTCATCCATATCGTCGGCACCCATGATTGGTCCAGAGTCTTGACCCTTGGCGCTTTCGTCACGGTCAACAAATTCGATGACGGCCATGGCTGAGGCGTCAGAGGCCCGGAAACCAGCCTTGATGATCCGCGTATAACCGCCGCTGCGATCCTTGTAGCGTTCGGCAATTGTATCAAACAGCTTCACCAATTGCGCATCATCAAGCAAACGCGCATGAGCAAGACGACGGTTGGAAAGGCCGCCGCGCTTTGCCAGCGTCACCAGCTTTTCAACATAGGGGCGCAATTCCTTTGCCTTGGGCAAGGTCGTTGTAATTTGCTCGTGCTTGATGAGAGCTGCTGCCATGTTGCGGAAGAGGGCAAGACGGTGGGCAGAAGTACGACTCAGTTTACGGCCGCCGACGCGATGACGCATATATAATCCTTTTCGTTCGTTAAGGGCCCGTATTAGGCAGCCCAGATCTGGCAGAGTGAGCCCTGCTCTGCGGGGCATAAACAGGAGAGGTGGATAAAAGTCAAGTTGCAATGGTAACTGCCTTGACTCGAATGGCACCGATGGCTATCCAAAATCACCCGAAAAGAGAAATAGCGTCGCGCATGATGTTGTGCTGTGCCTTTTTTTGGTTTCAACGCGTCGAGATAGGGCTTGGATTTGCCGTCCGCCCTGTGGAGCAGGAGAAAAACAAATGGCTCGTATTGCGGGGGTTAACATCCCGACTAACAAGCGCGTGGTTATTGCGCTTCAATATATTCACGGAATTGGCCCTACAAAGGCCAAGGAAATCACAACTAAGCTCGAAATTGCCGAAGCGCGCCGTGTGCAGGATCTTTCAGATCAGGAAGTCCTTCAGATTCGCGAAGCAATCGACGCTGGCTATATGGTTGAAGGCGATCTTCGCCGCCAGACATCGATGAACATCAAGCGTCTGATGGATCTCGCGTCCTACCGCGGCCTTCGCCACCGTAAGGGCCTTCCCGTTCGCGGCCAACGCACGCACACCAATGCGCGCACCCGCAAGGGTAAGGCCAAGCCAATCGCTGGCAAAAAGAAGTAACAAGCGAAGGACCATCCGGGGGGATGGTTCTGAGACGTTACTCAATCGAATATTCAAGAGCTAGGAACCACACATCATGGCACGCGAACCTCAGCGCCTTCGTCGGCGTGAGCGCAAAAACATCTCGTCAGGCGTCGCGCACGTCAATGCGAGCTTTAACAACACAATGATCACCATCACGGACGCACAGGGCAACACCATTGCCTGGTCAAGCGCCGGCACAATGGGGTTCAAAGGAAGCCGGAAATCCACGCCTTACGCCGCACAGGTTGCCGCGGAAGACGCCGGAAAGAAAGCATCCGAACACGGCGTCCGCACGTTGGAAGTCGAAGTGAAAGGCCCCGGCTCTGGCCGTGAATCTGCCCTTCGCGCGCTCCAGGCTGTTGGATTTACGATCACATCAATCCGCGATGTGACGTCAATCCCGCACAACGGCGTCCGCCCGTCAAAGCGTCGCCGCGTCTAACCCACGCGTCGTCGCTCGCTTGGCTGGCACCCGCCGCCCAAGCATACCCAAAGTTTCAATCGGTGTTCAGGCAGACGTGCTTGGCACCTTATCCCAAAGGGGAAAACCGTGGCAGTCAACACCAAAAACTGGCAGGAACTTAAGAAGCCCGATCTGCTGGAAAAGAAAAGCGGCGGCGATCCGCTGCGCAAAGCCAGCTTCATTGCCGAACCGCTGGAACGCGGTTTTGGCCTGACGCTTGGCAACGCTCTGCGCCGCGTGCTGCTGTCGTCGCTGCAAGGCGCGTCAGTCACGTCGATCAAAATCGAAAATGTCCTTCATGAATTCAGCAGCCTTGCTGGCGTGCGCGAAGATATTACCGATCTTGTCCTGAACGTGAAGCAAATCGCCCTGCGCATGCAAGGCGAAGGGCCAAAGCGTCTGCAACTCTCCGCCACTGGCCCTGCCACTGTGACGGCAGGCATGATTGCCGTCAGCGGTGATATTGAAGTGATGAATGCGGATCTGATCCTCTGCCATCTGGATCAAGGCGCAACGCTGAACATGGAACTGACGGCTGACATTGGTAAGGGCTATGCCCCTGCCGCTGCCAACCGCCCGGCGGATGCGCCCATTGGCCTCATCCCCATCGATGCGCTTTATTCGCCCATTCGCCAAGTGTCTTACAAGGTGGAAAACACCCGCGTCGGGCAAGAACTTGACTATGACAAGCTCACCTTGACGGTGGAAACTGATGGCACTGTGACCCCGGAAGATGCACTCGCTTATGCTGCGACCATCCTTCAGGATCAGCTGAAAACCTTCGTTCATTTCGACGAAGCTTTGGCCGCCAGCTCTCAAATGATCGGCATGGCAGCACCTTCGCCGAACATGGCCGACACATCAGGCGACAGCAACCAGATCAACCGCTTCCTGCTGAAGAAGGTGGACGAACTGGAACTGAGCGTACGCAGCGCGAATTGCCTGAAGAACGACAATATCATCTATATTGGCGATCTGGTGCAAAAGACCGAAGCCGAAATGCTCCGCACACCAAATTTTGGCCGCAAGTCCTTGAACGAAATCAAAGAAGTGCTGTCGAGCATGGGCCTCCGCCTCGGCATGGACATCCCCGGATGGCCACCAGAAAATATCGAAGAAATGGCGAAAAAGCTGGAGCAAGAGCTTCTAGGTTAAACGGCGCCCGCCGCTTAACCGGTCGCGCCTGTCCGGGGGACAGGTGCGAAGAAGCTCTCTTCTAGGCTGATCTCCAAATTGCTGCGGGTTAACACCCGAAGCAGGGATGGCAACATAAAACGGGCCTCGCAGAAATGCGGGGCCTTTTTTATGTCATTCGCGTTTTCGGGTGACCCGTCATCAACACAGTGTTTGCAACGCACTTGGTAGGAAGCATCGTCACGTTTGGAGGGCAAGCCGCTCAGGCCAAAGTCACGAAACTATCCATCACTCGTTTGCGTCCCGACAGTTCAAAGTCGATTTCCAGCTTGTTCCCTTCAATCTCCGCGACTTCGCCGTAACCGAATTTGCTGTGAAACACGCGCTGGCCAAGGGCGATGTCGCTGCGGCCTTTGTTGCCAAGGCTGATCGCGCTGCCGCGTGCTTCGACAATGCGGGTGGGCTGCGTGGAGAAGCCGCCTGAGGCACGCTGCCATCCAGGGCCGCGCCCGGTGCCTCGGCTCACATGAGCGAAAGGATCATCGTTTTGCGCCCAATTTGCACGCCAAAGGCTTTCGCCGCCCGCCATGCTGGTTTCGGCGGTGACATGCTCTTCGGGGAGCTCGGCAATGAAGCGGGAGGGGATGCTGCTGGTCCATTGGCCGTAGATTTGCCGATTGGCAGCATGAAGGATGGTGCAGCGCCGCCGCGCGCGGGTGATGGCGACGTAAGCAAGTCGGCGTTCCTCCTCCAAACTCGCCAAGCCGCCCTCATCTAGTGATCGTTGTGACGGAAATACGCCTTCTTCCCAGCCAACGAGGAAAGTGCGCTCAAACTCCAGCCCCTTGGCGGCATGGATGGTCATGATGGTGACTTTGGGCGTATCCGCCGCAGCTTCATTGTCCATGACGAGGCTGACATGTTCAAGGAACGCGCCCAGCGTCTCATATTCCTCCATCGCACGGGCCAGTTCGGACAGATTTTCGAGGCGGCCAGAGGCTTCAGTGGATTTTTCGGCCATTAGCGTCGCAGTATAGCCGCATTCGTCGAGGATGATGCGTGCAAGCTCGGCATGATGCATTGTTCCAGCCAAGTCACGCCAGCGGCCAATATCACCGACCAGCACACCCAAAGCGCGCCGCGCCTGAGGGGTAAGCTCATCACTGTCGAGGATCCGTGCTGCCGCATGGGTGATGGGGATATTCTGCGCCCTGGCCAGCATCTGAACCTTGGCAACGGCCTTGTCCCCCAATCCGCGTTTTGGCGTGTTGACGATCCGTTCAAACGCCAGATCATCCGCTGGTTGATTGACGACCCGCAAATAAGCCAGCGCATCGCGGATTTCGGCCCGTTCATAAAAGCGGAATCCACCGATGATCTTGTACGGCAGGCCAATCGAAATGAATCGATCTTCAAAGGCCCGCGTTTGAAACTGAGCGCGCACGAGGATCGCAGCATCATCAAGGGAGCCACCGCTGCGCTGATGCGTTTCGATCATCTCGCCCACTCGCCGCGCTTCCTCTGGGCCGTCCCAAACGCCGATGACGTCCACCTTTTCGCCTTCGGCCATTTCAGTCCACAGCTCTTTGCCAAGACGGCTGCCGTTGTGGGCAATGACGCCGGATGCTGCGGCAAGGATATGGGGGGTGGAGCGGTAATTCTGTTCCAGCTTGATAATCTTTGCTCCAGGAAAATCCTTTTCAAACCGTAGGATATTCGTCACTTCTGCGCCGCGCCATGAATAGATGGACTGATCATCATCACCGACACAGCAGATATTTTTGCGAGTCTGCGCGAGCAATCGGAGCCACAGATATTGGACGGCATTCGTGTCCTGATACTCATCCACCAATATATATTTGAAGCGCGTCTGATAAGTTTCCAGAATGTCACGGTGGGTGCGCAATATGGTCAGAACGTGGAGCAGCAAGTCCCCGAAATCGCACGCATTCACGGCCTTCAATCGCGCCTGATAAGCCGCGTAAAGCTCTGCGCCTTTGCCGTCGGCAAACCGTTCGCTTTCGCCAGCGTCAAGATCAGCGGGCGTCATGCCCTTATTCTTCCAGCTATCAATAAGCCCACCCAAAGCCTTGGCAGTAAAGCGTTTTTCATCCAGTTCAGCGGCAATGATCAGTTGCTTCATCACCCGCAGTTGATCATCAGTATCAAGGATCGTGAAGTTTGATTGCAGACCGACCAGTTCGGCATGACGGCGCAGCATCTTCGCCCCGATAGAGTGGAATGTGCCGAGCCACGGCATCCCTTCCACCGCATCGCCAATGATCCGGCCCACGCGCTCTTTCATTTCCCGCGCGGCCTTGTTGGTGAAGGTGACGGACAGGATTTCTGATGGCCAAGCGCGACGCGTCGCAATGATATGGGCCAGCCGTGCAGTCAGTGCTGCTGTTTTGCCCGTTCCTGCCCCTGCGAGCATCAGCACCGGGCCTTCAGTGGCCAGCACAGCCTCTTTCTGAGGCGCATTGAGGCCAGCGATGTAGGATGGTTCCATAGTGTGGGCAGGACTATTCATGTGTGAACGCTTAGGGAACAGCGCGGGCAGCGGCAAGATGCCTGATCAGCCGCCCATCGAGCACGGCCAATCCCAATGCGATGAGGGCAATGCCCCCAAACTGGCCAATCGTCATTGTTTCATTCAAAAATAATGCGCCCATCAGAATCGCAACTGGCGGGATGAGGAAAGGGATCAAAAGCGCGTTCGTCGCCCCCGCACTCGCGATCAGGCGGAAATAGAGGAGGTAAGCGAGGCTGGTGGATACAACTGATAATGTAACCATCGCGGCCCACGCGCCTGTGCTTGGCATTGGCCCTGTCCAAGGCGTCTCGGTCAACAATACCACAGGAACCATCATTACCGTCGCAGTGCAGATTTGCCCTGTGGCGATTTGCATCACGGACAGGCCTTCATTGCCCATTCGCTTGGCATAAATGCTGGCCAGCGCATAGAATAGCGTCGCGCCCACGCAAGCAAGTTGAGCCACCGCAGTGTCCCCCGATCCAGATAAAGCATCGCCGCCGGTCATGACGGCGACGCCCGAAAAACCAATGATAACGCCGCCAAGCCGTAACGCCGTCATCTTTTCATCCCGCGTCAGATAATGGGCCACTATCACGCCCCATAATGGTGTTGTGGCATTCAATACTGACGCCAACCCGCTCGACAGCCTGACTTGCCCCCACGCAAATAATATGAAGGGTAGGGCGATGTTGAGTGCGCCGAGAATCAGGAATTGCCACCAGCGTGTGATATCGCGTGGCATGCGCTCGCCCGTGAAATGCAGCCACAACAGCATCGGTGGCACGGCCAGGGCCAGCCGCATGAACACCATGGTATTGGGCGGTACTTCCTTAAGGATCACGGTAATAAGGAAGAACGCGCTGCCCCAGATAAGGGCAAGCGTCGCAATAAGCCCCCAATCGCGGGAAGACATAGATTGAGGCGCGGAACTCATGACGATGGCGTTAGGGCGCGTGTGATCACCTTGCAACTCACGTCAATTCCGGGCAGCGGGCTAGGCCATGACAGCAACAGCATCTTCGCGCCGCATCTTGGGCGCTTCCATGGTCGGCACAGCCGTGGAATTTTACGATTTCTATATTTACGCCACTGCAGCTGCATTGGTGTTCGGGCCGCTTTTCTTCCCAAGCGAGACGCCTGAACTCGCGCAACTGGCCAGCTATGCGAGCTTTGCCGTTGCCTTTTTTGCACGGCCTTTGGGCGCAGTCGCGTTTGGGCACTACGGGGATAGGGTAGGGCGCAAATCCACTTTGGTGGCCTCATTGCTAATCATGGGCGTATCAACATTTCTGATCGCGTTTTTGCCAACTTATGCGGTGATTGGCTGGCTGGCCCCAGTTTTGCTGTGCCTCCTCCGCTTTGGCCAGGGCTTCGGTCTCGGCGGCGAATGGGGCGGAGCGGCTTTGCTGGCCGTTGAGAATGCACCGCCGGGCAAACGCGGACGATATGGCATGTTCCCACAACTGGGCGCGCCGATAGGGTTTGTTGCTTCCAATGGCCTGTTCCTTTTGCTCGGGCTTTGGCTGAGTGAAGGTGACTTCATGGAGTGGGGCTGGCGCATTCCCTTTCTGGGCAGCGCGCTGCTGGTCATCATTGGGCTTTGGGTTCGCCTGACGCTAACCGAGACGCCGGATTTTGCCAAAGCATTGGCCAAAGCGCCGCCACCGCCTGTGCCGCTGACGGCCCTGATGCGCGGCCATTGGCGTGAAGTGCTGGGCGGTACTTTCGCAACCATTGCCTGTTTTGCGATCTTCTACCTGACGACGGCCTTTGCGCTGGGGTATGGCACGAAAACACTCGGCATCCCGCGCGAGACGTTTCTGCAGTTTCAATTGGTGGCGATTTTCTTCCTTGCTGCGGGCATCATTGCATCGGGATATTTGACGGATCGTTTTTCAGGCAGAGCCGTGCTGATTGCGGGTTGCATGCTGACAATCCCCGTGGCGCTATCGATAGAACCAATGCTTGGCGGTTCGCATGCCAGCATTACGGCATTCCTCTGTGCGGCGCTGTTTGCAATGGGATTGGTTTACGGGCCGCTTGGCAGCTGGCTGCCCGGTCTATTCCCCCCACTTGTGCGCTATTCTGGCGCGTCAGTGACGTTTAATCTGGCCGGGATATTGGGCGGCGGTCTCGCCCCGTTTCTCGCGCAACAGCTTTCGGACAGTTACGGCCTAAGCGCGGTCGGTTTCTACCTCGCGGGCTGCGCCGGGGCGAGCCTGATTGGCCTTATCGCGCTGCGCCCAGCAAAGTGACAACAGCTCCGCCGTTGCGATCCTGAAGCAATTCCACATGCACGCCGAACGCATCGGACAATGTATCCGGTGTCATGACGTCATCCTTGGGGCCAGACGCGGCGAGCATGCCCTGTTTGAGGATGATGACATCATCGGCAATGCGCGCCGCTAGGGTCAGATCGTGCATCACCACCACAACACCGGCGCCGCCATGCGCATAAGCCCGAAGGCGTTCCAAAGTATCCAATTGATGCAGCGGATCCAGATTAGCGAGCGGCTCATCGGCCAGCAGCCATTCCGGCTGACCCGCAAACACCCGGGCGAGCAATACCCGCGCCTGCTCGCCACCAGACAGGCGCAAGACGGATCGATCCGCCAAATGGGCCACATCAGTCAATATCATCGCCTCTGCCACTGCAGCTTCGTCCGACGCAGTGGTTCCCCACCGGTCATGATGCGGTAATCGGCCCAGCGCGACGAGGGCTTTGACCGATAGATCCCAGTGGATGTCGCCTTGTTGCGGTAAAAGGCCAATTTGACGGGCGCGGTCTCTGCCGTTCATTGCCGCAATCATTTTGTTGTTGAGCGTCACTTTCCCGCTGTCCGGTGCGCGCAACCCGGCTAGACAGCTGAGCAATGTGCTTTTACCCGCTCCATTGGGGCCAAGGATAACCGTGATATGGCCCTTTTTCGCCGACCCGCTGATCTGATTCAGGATCAAACGGTCGCGCAAGGTAAGGCTGATTTGATCAAAGCTGATCATGCGGTTTCCCTCCGCATTTTGATGAGCAGCGCGAGGAAGAAAGGTGCGCCGAGAACCGACATGGCGATGCCGAGCCGGAGTTCGGCCGCGGTAGGCAGCAGACGAACCATGGCGTCGGAAAGGACGATTAGAATCGCACCTGCAAGTGCGGATGGGATGAGCAGGGCTGACGGCTTGTTTCCCACCAGCGGCCTTACGAGATGCGGAACGACCAGACCCACAAAGCCAATCACGCCCGCAACGGCCACTGACACCCCCACACATAGCCCGACGCCCAGCGCAATCATCCATTGCAAGCGGCGCATATTCACGCCCAACGACCGCGCCGCTGTTTCCCCCAGCGTCAGCCCGTCCAGATCGCGCGCGGCAAATCCTGTGATGATCATGCCAAGCGCGACAACTGGCGCGGCAAGTTTGACGTCATCCCAGCTTCGGTCTGTCAAAGCGCCCATCAGCCAAGTCGTCATCTCCGTGACCGCGAAGGGCGACGGCGCGAGGCTGATCATCAAGGCCGTGAGCGCGCCTGTGAGGCTGGACAGGATGACACCCGCGAGAGTGAACACAATCAAGCTTCCTGATCGCCCCGCAAGCAACGCCAGCGCTGCCATGCCAAGTGCTGCACCAGCCATGGCAAACAAAGGGAGCAACCAGGCCGAAATCGCAAAGCCAAAGAATAGCGAACAGACCGCCCCCAACGCGGCACTTGATGAGACCCCAAACAGGCCAGGATCAGCCAAAGGATTGCGTAAGTAGCCCTGCATCGCGGCGCCCGACATCCCAAGCGCTGCACCAATGATCGCGCCTAGCAAGGCGCGGGGAAGGCGAAGTTCGGTGATGATCACCGATTGGAGACTGCCGGACAGCCAATCGCTGAACGGCACTGACACGCGCCCTGCGAAGAGCGACGCAAACATCAGCGCGATGAGAATGATGGCAAGCACGGGGTTGAGGCGACGTGACGTCATGACACCTTGCCCTGTGCGCGCTTTAACCGCTCCGCTACTTTGATGATGGTCGGCCCCCCGCAATTAAGAAGGCTTGAAGGGAAGTCGATAACCCTCAGCTTAGAGGACAAATGCAGGAGGGCAGGGTGGCTCAACACGCGGTCAGTTTTGCCCGGCTGATTGCCAGTGAACAGGATTTCCGGCGGATTGGCGAGGAATGGCTCCAGCGGCAATATGTCCCACATCTTAAGGCCGTAGCTTTGGCTCATATTCTGAAAACCACCGCGCGTGAGCATGTCATTGGCCAACGTGCCAGCGCCGGGGACAAGGCCGCCTCCTTGCCAGATGAGAGCCTTTTTGGCGGCGGCAGTGGGCTTTATGGCAGCGAGCGACTCTTCGATTTTCGCGTTCAGAATAGCAGCGTTGGCGGGGGCACCAACCGCTGTGGCGACTTCAGAAATTTGCTTTTGACTGTCAACGATACTGGTGGGAACGCCAATCGAAACGACCGGAATGCCCAATCGCTTGAGCGCAGCAAGGGTTTGCAACGCAACATGCGGCCCGGCGATGACGAGGTCAGGCTTGGCGCCAATCACCTCCTCTGCACTGCCGTTATTCGCGACGAACCGGTTCGCGACTTCAATGGGAATGGAGGTTGCGCGCGGGTCTTGCGAATAATGGCTGATCGATGCAATTTGTGCGGGATCAGCCACTTCCATCAGGATCGCATCGACGCAGGGGTTCATCGAAACGATCCGCTGCGGCTTTGCAGGGGCGATTGGCGGGGCAGAAGCGTTTGGGGCGCAGCCTGACAGCATGAGCGCCGCTGCGGCCATCATCCCTGACTGTGTCTGCCCCATCGTCATTTTAGAAGTTCACCTTCACCCCGGCATAGGCATTGCGGCCATAGCTGCCGTAATCTGCCCCTGAAAAGCTTGCGACGGTCGCGTAAGTGACGTCAAACAGATTTTCTACACGGGCGTAAACGGACACCGTATCGGTGATCGGATACGAAGCCCGCAATCCAACGAGCGCGAAGCCATCCAATTGGCGGCTGTTGCTTGGATTGTTGAAACTGTCACCTTGCAGGAACAGGCTGGTGCCCACAGCGAGCTTCCACGGCGATGTCCAATCAGCCGACAAGGATGCGCTATGTTTGGCCCGGCGCGCCAGCTGCTTGCCGAAATTGCTGCCAGGCGTCAGGTTCTTGGCGTCGGTTAAGCTATATTGGGCAGACAGTATGAGCGTTTCTGTAGGCTTTGCGGCCAACGTCAGCTCCAACCCCTTTGCCTGCACCCGCGCAATGTTTTCGGACTGGAACGATACAAAGCTAAACTCGATCAGATTGTCGCTTTTGCGTTGGAACCATGTCGCGCCGACGGTTACGCGACCGTCTAATGCCTGATGCTCCACCCCGAAATCGAAACTGCGCGCAGTCTCTGGCTTCAGGGTCGGATTGCCGAACGGGAAAATGGCCTCGACCAGCGTGGGAGCGCGAAACCCTTCGGCATAAGTCCCGCGAAACAGGGTTTTGCCGTCGTTAGGTGTGTAGGCGAAATTCGCGCCAACGGTGGTTGCTGTGCCATAGTTGGAGAAATCGTCATGGCGGACGCCGCCCGTGATGGTCAGCCCTGACAAAGGCCGGACGATGGCCTGAGCATATCCACTTGTGACCTTTGAAGTTGCTTTATCGGGCGCTGCGCCTCCGCCTGCTGGAAAGAAGGTTTGCGCCTTTGTGCGTTCATGTTCCAAGCCGACAACAAGAGTGGCGGCATCAAGGACGTCAAGACGGCCCTGATATTCAAATCGGTCGACAACGGCCTTTGCGAGATAGTTGCTGAAACTCGCCGCGCTTGGATGAGTGCCGTCCCGGTCGATATCCGTACGGCTGTAGGCGACGCGATTGGAGAATTTTCCGTCAAAGAACGATGCGTTGACGCCCGCATAACCAAGGAATTGCTTGTTGCGAAACTCCGGTGGTGCGTTCGGGCCACTGTCATCATAGGCACCCTTGGCATCATTGTAATAGCCACGCAGATCGACGAAAATCTCGTCGGTTAGGTCAATTTTCAGACGCGCGTTGGCTGACTTGTTGCGATATCCATCGCGCTCGCTGCCGCCGGTGATGGACGAGATCCCGTCGGTGCGCAAATAACTGCCACCAACGCTGCCCGAAATGATCCCCGCCCGGCCTGCCACATTGGCGTTCACAAGTGCAGTATCGCTATAGCCATATTCGCCTCGTGCAGTGACAGCTAAACCGTCGTCGCTCGGCACCATATTGGTCACATTGATGACACCGCCAATCGCTTGGCTGCCCCAAATGACGGAGTTAGGGCCACGCAGCACTTCGATGCGGCCGATATTGCCCGTGAGCAAAGCGCCAAAATCAAACTGACCGTTGGGGGTCGATGCATCGTTGATCCGCACCCCATCGATCAAGACCAGCGTTTGGGAGCTATTACCGCCGCGAATGAAAACACTGGACGTTGACCCCACAGCACCGTTTTTTGCAACGCGAACGCCTGGGACAGTCGCCAGCGCGTCAGTAATGCTGGTGATTTGAAGGCGAGAAAGTGCATCGCCATCAATAACACTAATGGCCTGGCCAACTTCTTGGGCGGGCTGTTCAAAGCCACTGGCGGTGACGACGATAGTGTCCGCCTCCTCAGTTTCGGCAGCAAAAGTTACAGAGGAGAGGAGAAGCAACGAACCCGACAGGGCCGCTGAGAGGCAAAAACGCCCATAAAAACGCATAGAGTCATCCTTTCAAGACGAACAAAAATGACTGCCCGGAAAAGCCCGAACAGCCGACTTCTAGTCGTCACGCGGAGGAAGACCCCGATCATCACCTGGTGCACCCCGCCCAGGCAAAAGAACGACGGCAACAGGCAGGTCTCCTGGCTCTCGGGTCTTCATCTGGCCTTGCCTTCCCAGATCGTCGGACGATCCAGTGGCGTAATAAGGCGCAAACTCGCCGATCACAGTTGCGGGGGCAGCTTCGGATAGGCGAGTGGCCTCGCCTGCCGAATTCCCTTTTGATCCCGTCTCCGGGAACCTGTTACACGATCACTGCGTTACAGGGCGCGGTGCCCTAATGCAACATTTACCCGAGCCGCGTTGCTTCGCTGAACGGGATGTCTTTGTCTGGGCGGATGTCGCCAGGCATACCCAGAACGCGTTCCGCAATGATATTGCGAAGGATTTCGTCGGTTCCACCTGCGATCCGCAGTCCAGCGGAGCCAATATAACTTCCCTGAAAACGCGCGAGGTGGGGAATGTTTTCACCGTTGATCAGGCCCGCCCCTTCGCATAGGTCAGCCGCAAATGCGCCCATATCCTGCATGGTCTTGGCGACAACAACCTTCGAGATTGAGCTTTCCGGCCCCGGTGTGCGGCCCGATGACAGGGCCGAGATTGTTCGCATCCGTGTCAGCGCAATGCCGCGATCGTTGATATAGGCTTCGGCAATCTTCTGGCGGACATGGCTTTGTTCCATTGCGTTGCCTTCTTCCAGATCAATCGACTTGGCCAGATCAATCATTTCCTGCACGCCCGGCGCGCTCGCTGGCTTTCCGCCCACAGCCAGCCGTTCGTGCATCAGCGTGGTGAGTGAGACTTTCCAGCCTTCACCGATACCGCCAACGCGGTGCGTGTCCTTCACGCGCACGTCAGTGAAGAAGACTTCGTTAAACTCAC
Source organism: Sphingomonadales bacterium (assembly GCA_031376385.1). Lineage (GTDB taxonomy): Bacteria > Pseudomonadota > Alphaproteobacteria > Sphingomonadales > Sphingomonadaceae > Aquisediminimonas. The sequence goes on along the minus strand of JANMDQ010000020.1, from coordinate 70,376 downwards.
TACCGCCTGACATTTGCTTGATCGGGCGCACGTCAACGCCGGGGGCTTTCATATCGACAATGAACATGGTCAGGCCTTTGTGCTTTGGCACGCTGGGATCAGTCCGCGTGACGACAATGCCGAAATCAGAGAGCTGCGCGCCTGATGTCCAAACTTTTTGGCCGTTGATTACCCATTCATCGCCATCAGGTTCTGCCTTGGTGCGAATGCCCGCAAGGTCTGACCCAGCGGAAGGCTCAGAGAAAAGCTGGCACCAAATTTCTTCGCCCTTCATCGCCACCGGCACGTAGCGTGCGGCGATATCAGGCGTAAGAGCATGACTGAAAACCGTAGGAATGCACATGCCAAGGCCGATGGCGTAGATTCCCGTCGGGGCGTTGACCTTGGCCTCTTCCTGATTGAAAATAATTTGCTGCATTGCAGTTCCGCCTTGGCCACCCACGGCTTTGGGCCAAGTGATACCGACATAGCCTGCGTCATATTTCAATTTCTGCCAGACTTTCGCGGCAGCCACGGAGTCCGCGCGAGTTGAGTGATCCTCTTCGCGGATCGCGGCTTTGTTCGACTGGATCCAGTCGCGAACTTGTGCGCGGTAGGAGGCTTCTTCTGCTGTGTCTTCGAAATCCATCTTGCGTCTCCGTCACTCTAATTTGTTTATGCCGCCATGGCCGTGTTGCGCTGTTCCAACGACCGCACCAGCACATCTGACCAATGCGCCTTCGACCCGAGCGAAAGCGCCAAAGTCCGCGCGCGGCGGTAGAAGAACTGGCAATCGCTTTCCCATGTGAAGCCAATGCCACCGTGCAATTGCACATTTTCTTCAGCAGCAAACTGATACGCATCCAGCACTGCTATTCGTGCACCTGCCGCCGCCAGTGGCAACTCAGGCGCATCAGTCAACAACGCCCAAGCCCCGTAATAGGCGTGGCTGCGTGCCAGTTGGTTCTTGATATACATATCAGCTGCACGGTGTTTCACCGCCTGATATCCACCGATTTTGCGGCCAAAGGCAACACGGTCTTTGGAGTAGGTGACCGCCATTTCCATTGCAGCATCCGCCCCGCCGAGCCCTTCAAAGGCCAGCAGAACGGCCGAGGACTGCAAGAATTTTTCGAGTGTTTCGCGCCCGCCAGTGAGCGGCTCAACAGGCGTCTCGTTCAATGTGACGCGTGATGATCGGCGGACAAGATCGATGGTGTCCACGGCTTCGATCACTAACCCAGGGGCATTTTTTTCAACGAGATACAGTCCATCGCTGCCAGAAAGTATGAAGAAATCTGCCGACGCCGCATCCGCCACGGGTGCCTTTTGTCCACTCGCCTGACCACCGGAAGTAACAAGCTTTGACCGTCCTCCGGGAACGGCAGTTCCCTCTGCAAGGGCCACTGCGCCAATCGCACTTCCATCGGCCAGTTTCGGCAGCCATTTGGCCTTTTGTGCATCCGTTCCGCCAAGCAGCAGCGCTTCAGTCGCCAGCAATACAGAGGAAGTGAACGGCACAGGAGCGAGCGCCCGGCCCACTTCTTCTGCCAGGACGCAAAGCTCAAGTGCAGAGAGGCCCAAACCACCATGTTCCTCTGGAATGCGAAGAGCGGTCCAGCCGAGATCGACGATTTCCTGCCAGAGCGCAGCGTCATGGCTAACCCCCGACTCCATCACCGCGCGCGCTTTTAACTTCGGTGACTTGTCCTCCAAAAAGCGCCGCGCCTGTTCGCGCAGGGCCTCTGCCTCATCGGAAAATTGGAAATTCATGTGCGGCTTCCTCTCACTGCTTTACGTTAGCGTAAAGGCGAGAGGGCGAGCAGCGTCAACCTCTAAATTGAAGAGGCGCGTTCAGACGATCAACGGCCCATGTTCGATATGAGGCACCACATAGCGCGCAAACATGTCGCATTCGCCAATATGAGTGTAGCCAGACAGGATAAACGCCTCAATCCCCACCGCTTGATAGGCCTTCAACTTAGCCAGCACTTGATCCGGATTGCCAACAATTGCAGCACCGCAGCCTGAGCGAGCGCGACCAATACCGGTCCACAGATTGTCCTCGATATACCCATCATTGGCCGCAGAGGCCTCCCTCAGCTCTGCCTGCCGCGCGACACCATAGGTCTGCGCGTCGAGTGACTTGTTGCGGATTGCGGCCCCAGTGTCCGCGTCGAGCTTAGACAGCAGCCGATCCGCCGCGCTGCGCGCTTCGTCTTCCGTTTCCCGCACAATGACGTGAGCGCGGAAGCCATATTTCAACGTGCGCGACTTCGCGGCAGCTCGCGTGGTCATATCCGCAACCAAATCTGCGGCACCTTGCACCGTTTCGGGCCACATCAGATAGACGTCGCTGCCTTCCGCGGCTGCATCCTTGGCCGCAGGCGACAAGCCACCGAAATAGAGCGGCGGGCATTTGCCAGAAACTGTCGTCATGCGCGGGGGATCGATATCGAGTTGGTAATGCTCCCCCTGACGGCTGAGATGTTCGCCGTTGAGCAGTGTCTTCAGGATGTGCATCACCTCAACCGTGCGGCGATAGCGGGGTTCGCTCTCCATTTTCTCACCCGGCATATCGGATGAGATGATGTTGATGGTAAGACGCCCTCCCAGAATCTGGTCAAGCGTTGCAATTTGGCGGGCGAGTTGCGGGGGCCAAGTCTCGCCAATCCGCACAGCCATGAGCAGCCGGATGCGCTGTGTGAGCGTGGCTATGGCCGCAGCAAAAACGGTCGTGTCCATCCCCAGCGCATAGCCGGAGGGAAGGAGGACATTATCAAACCCGCCCTTTTCGGCGTTTAAAACGATATTGCGGCAATGCTCCCAACTGGATGCCAAAGCAGGGTCAGGCTGACCCAGAAATTCATAATCATCATCACAAAGTGCGGAAAACCAGCTAATTTCGCACTGAGGTTTTGACGTCATGGCAGTGGTTCCTGACGAGAGGCGACGAGCACTGCATACCAATCAGCGCGAGTCCATTGCACTTTATAAGCGTCTGCAGCTTCGGCGATGCGCGAAACTTGTTGCGACCCGACGATAGGAATGCAGCCCGCAGGATGGGCCATGATCCAGCTATAGGCCACAGCAGTTCGCGACGCACCTTGGGCCAACGCAATTTTATCAAGTGCAGCCGCCACTTCACGTTCACGGACGTTGGTTGGCTCCGCTATCCGGCCCTGACCGAGGGGGGACCAGGCAAGCACCGAAGTGCCGTGTTCCATCGCCTGATCGAGCAAACCAGTTTCAATGGGGTCAAGCTGCAGCGCCGAGAATTCTGGCTGCGTGCTCACCAGCGGTATCGTCAAATAGCGCCGCAGTGCTGCGGTCTGAGCGCGAGTGAAGTTCGATATTCCTACTGCGCGCACTTTACCTGATGCAACAATGTCTTCAAGAATGTGGGCAACTTCTTGTGGATGGGCCAATAAATCGGGCCGATGGATTTGCCACAGGTCCAACCGGTCTGTTTTCAAACGTGTCAGCGAAGCGTCAACAGCCGCATGGATATAGTCGGAACAGGAGTTGTAAGGCACACCCAAGCTTATCCCGCCTTTGCTGGCCAGCACCATTTTGTCGCGCAGTCCCGGACTCTGTTCAAAGACTCGGCCCAGCAAAGCCTCCGAAGATCCCCAACCCGCCGGTGTGTCGCAGCCATAAATGTCTGCGGTATCAAAGAATGTGATGCCAGCGTTGAAAGCAGCATCAACCAAAGCCCGTGCGGCGCCCAGATCATCGCCATTGAAACGCCACATCCCCCAAGCGAGTGACGAAACTTCAATATCGCTATTGCCCAGCAAACGCGTGGCGGGAACGGGGGGAAGGTGGCTCATGCGGCAACGCGCTCCAGCTTATGACAACGGTGTCTTAGTTGGCGAATTTCGCTCAGTTGGTCAAGCCTTCACCCGCGAACGCGGGCTGTGCTGCCGCGAACAATCAGTTCATGTTGCAGGCGCTGATGCGTGATCACGGGGTCAGCCTCGAACAGCAAACCTGTTGCGGCAAAGGCCAAATCCCGGGTCGGCTGGCGGATTGTGGTCAGGGGTGGCCATACGAGTTGCGCCAAATCGGTATCATCAAAGCCCGCCACTGACAGATCGCGCGGAACCTCCAAGCCTACATGATGGGCATAGGATAATATGCCAGCGGCCATATCATCATTGCTGGCAAAGATCGCGGTGGGCTTTTTCGGAAGCGTCAACAGCGCCTCTGCTGCGGCCATGCCACTGGCGAAATCAAATTCACCGGGGCGGACCAGCGACGGCTCATAGCCAATCCCCGCACGATCAAGCGCGCGGCGATACCCGAAATGTCGTTCGTCACTCGCCATGTGATTGGGGTGCCCGATGACAAAACCGATCCGCCGGTGACCCTGATTGATCAGATGAGTCGTCATATCGTCAGCGGCCTGCGCATCATCCATGAATACCGAACTCGTCATCGCATGGTTGGTCCCCGGCGAAATGCGAACGAAGCGGATGTTGCGGCGCTCTAGCTCTGCCAAGGCTTCTGGCGCGTCGGTGACGGGAGAGGAGAGGATAACGCCGTCCACATGCGTCTCGTCAATCAGCCCGCCAATTTCCTGCGCGAGCGTGGCTGACGCAATGTCAACGGGTTGCGCCAGCATCCGCACGCCTTGTTCCCGGCACCGCGCCCACACGCCAGCTTGAATGGCATGGATGTAATAGGGGCTGTGATTGTCGTAGATCAGGGCAATCTGAAACGACCGGGACCCCGCAAGCGTGCGCGCGGCAAGGCTGGGGCTGAAGTTCAACTCAGCGACGGCCGCCGCAACTTTTGCCCGCGTTTCTTCACGAACATATTTTTCCTTGTTGAGAACGCGTGACACGGTCTTGATGGAAACGCCCGCAATCCGGGAAACATCTTTAATCGTGACACGCATGGCCGGAGGCTAACATGCGATGAACGGGGAGGGAAGGGGCGCAACATCTGCTTGCCAATTGCCCTGCTTTTGTGACAAGGCTGTCATAAGAGGAGAGTGAATTGGTTAGCACAGTTCGCTATGGCCTGACAGGCACTGGCATGATGGGTGTGGAGCATATCCAGAACCTGGCAATTACGCCGGGCGCGGTTGTGAGTGCGCTTGCTGATCCGGTTGAAAGCTCGCTCGGTTGGGCAAAGACGGCGCTTGGTGCGGCGGTAGACGGAGTCGCGACGTTCAATTCAACCGCAGAAATGGCGGCTTCAGGCCTGATTGATGCTGTTATTGTGGCGTCCCCCAATCATACTCACCGCGCCGAACTGGGGCCACTGTTTGACGCAGGGCTTCACATCCTGTGCGAAAAGCCGTTGGCGACGACGATCGAAGACGCGCGTTGGGTTGTTGACCGCGCGGCCAAGTCCCCCGGAATTTTCTGGACGGCGATGGAATATCGCTACATGCCGCCTGCGGCAGAATTCATCGCCCAACTTCATGCTGAGCGCATTGGCAAGCTGCGGATGCTGTCCATTCGCGAACATCGGTTTCCCTTCCTAAAAAAAGTGGGCGACTGGAACCGCTTCTCTGCGAATAGCGGCGGGACGATGGTGGAAAAATGCTGCCATTTCTTTGATCTCATGCGCTTGATCATCCAAAGCGAAGCTGTCCGCGTCTATTGCTCCGGCGCGATGGATGTGAACCATCTTGATGAGCGGTATGACGGCCGAGCGCCTGATATTCTTGACAACAGCTATACTACCGTCGATTTTGCGAATGGTGTGCGAGCGATGCTTGATCTCAGCATGTTTGCTGAAGGTTCTGAAAATCAAGAAGAAATTACGGCAGTTGGAGATAAGGCGCGGCTCGATTGCCTGATCCCAACGGGCGACCTCATTTTCTCACCGCGCACGGGATTTATGAACCCCAAGGCAGTGGAACGCGTTCATGTCGGCGTGGATGACACAGCGCTGAAGGCTGGCAGTCATTATGGCTCAACTTTCTATGAGCATCAGAAATTCATCGCCGCAGTTCGCGGTGAGGGACAAGTGGAAGTCACTGCAGAAGACGGCCTTCGCGCCGTTTCCATTGGAGTGGCAGCCGAAATCAGCGCTCGCGAGAAGCGAGCAGTTAACATGAGTGAACTTGGATTTTGAACCAAATCCGCGATGGTCTGAACAAACAGCCAGGCGGGATCATAAGCAGGAAGGAATACCCCTATGAAGACATTTTTGAAAGCGACCACTGCGCTGGCGTTCATCGCCACTGCACTGCCCGCATGGGCGCAGGAGGCTGCGGCTGAGGATGACAATACGGCCCCCGCAGAAATCGTTGTAACAGCGCAAAAGCGGTCTGAGCGTCTACAAGATGTGCCGGTTGCCGTGTCAGTCATCTCTGGTGCCGCCATCGCCAATCAAGGCGGCATCAACTTGGAAAATGCACAGTATCTGGTGCCTGCGCTCAATTTCCGTAAGTCAGGTGCAGCCATCAACCAGTCGCTTTTTCTGCGCGGCGTTGGCACGTCGACTTTCTCAATCGCGGGTGAGCCATCGGTTTCAACTGTGGTTGACGGCGTTGTCTACAGCCGCGCCGGCGAAGCATTCAGCGACCTAGTGGATATCGAGCGGATCGAAGTGCTGCGTGGTCCGCAGGGAACGCTTTTTGGCAAGAATGCGTCGGCTGGCGTGGTCAATATCATCACCAAAAAGCCGACGGACACTTTGGAAGGATCGCTAGAGGCCAGCTATTTCGACAAATCGGAATATCGCGGACGTGCGATGATAAATCTGCCAATCGGCACAGGCACGGCCCTTCGCGTCAATGGCTTTTACGGCAAATATGATGGCAACATCTTCAACGAAGCCCTGAATACCAAGGTCAATGGCTATGAGCGTTACGGCATTCGCGCGGCATTGGTTGCGGAAGTGTCCCCTGATGTGACCTTCACACTGATCGGCGACTGGCGCAAGGCGAAGGATGATTGCTGTGCGGAAGTGATCGGCGGCGTTCCGATCAACGCAGACGGAACGACAAACACGACCAATCTCAATTACATATCATCAGCCCTGCCATCAATCCTTGGCGACAAAACCCGCCGTATCCGCCAAAATCTGCTGACACAAAGTCAGCAGACCAGCTGGGGCCTTTCGTTCCAGATGGATGCGACGCTGGGCAATCAAACAGTCACCTCAATCACTGCTTACCGTAAGTTCAACGAACGCGAAATTCGCGATGGCGATTTCATTAGCTTGCCGTTTGTCGATGTGAACTCAACGGCAGGCCGTTTCAACCTGCAGGATTCACGCGACGATGGGCCACAGACGGGAAACACGTTCAGTCAGGAAATCCGTCTGACGTCACCCGGTAAGCAGTTCTTCGACTATGTCGTTGGCGCATATTACTCACGCGCTGAAAGCCGCCGCACCTTTACACGCACGGTGCGACGGTGTGACATTTCGCCGCGTCCAGCGACCCTCACTTCATGCGCTGCGGTTGGCGCACCAGCAACCATCGTCCAGTCTGGCACCGCGAATTTTGGTTCCGTGTTCAAAAATCTGGCTTTCTTCGCGCAGGGCACAATCAATGTGTCCGATGCATTCAGGGTGATTGCTGGCATTCGCTACACCAGCGATCAACTTGATGTGGATCATATCCGCGTGGCAACGCCCAATGTTGCGGGCATCCCCGGCGTGAACACCAATTTTGATTCTGGCGTGTTCAACAATGGAACCGTTGTGAATGGGGCATTCGTTGCGGGAGTGACTAACGGCATTCCGTTCCGCAACAAAACGACCAATGACAATTGGTCTGGCAAAGCCGGCATCCAGTATGATGTGAGCGATGACATCATGGCCTACGCCACGTTTGCGCGGGGATATAAGGGGCCAGCATTCAACACGTTCTTCAACCAGACAACGGCTAGCGGCGGCTTCCCCATCGCACCGGAAACAGCCGATAGCTATGAAGTTGGGTTGAAAAACAGTCTGTTTGGCGGAACATTGGTTCTCAATTTGGCGGCCTATTATGCCAAATATAAGAATTTCCAAGCAAACAATCCCGATGTTGTTGCAGGTGTTGTCACAACGCGCTTTGCCAATGCAGGCGTCATCTCAACGCGCGGTGCGGAGCTTGATCTGCTCTGGCGTCCGGCCAACGATCTAACCATCTCAGGCGGACTTGCTTACACCGACGCGAAGGTTGATGCGTTCCGCCTGCCTGCTGGCGGTAATGCCGGTGATCTGGTGCCAAACGGCACGTCTTTGGCATACGCTCCAAAGTGGAAGGGCTCCCTCGGCGCGGATTATCGTTTGCGGACCGGAAACTCGTTGGACTTCACTTTTGGCGCCCAAGGCTCGATCCAGTCAAAGCAGCTATCGCTCTTTGTTGGTAACGCCGCACAGCGCGCAGCAGGGACAATCGGCGGCTATGGCCTACTCGATCTGACAGCAGGTGTCGTGAGCAGCGATGATAAGTACCGTTTGCTGTTCCAAGTGAAGAACGCGTTCGATACCAGCTTTGCCTCGGCAATCAGCAATGGCGGCGTCGCGGGCACATATCGCTATCAAATCCCCCGCGAAGCTGACCGTTATTTCGGCGTCACAGCGCGTGTGAATTTCGGCGGGAATTGATCCGCCGCCCTCAGGGTCGCACCTGAGACCAATTGGGCCGGGGGAGCAATCCTCCGGCCCTTTTTTTGGGCTGCTTGCCATTCCGACCCCCGCTCAGGCTGAGCTTGACGAAGCCTCATTCCCGCGCGTTCACTGCCGACCCGGGCTTCGTCAAGCTCAGCCTGAGCGGATTTGGCTTTACCGCGCGCGCCTTACTTGCCCTTCCAATTGGGTTTCCGCTTCTCGGCAAAGGCGGCTGCCCCTTCGCGGGCGTCCTCGGTCATGAAGAGATTGCCCAGCGTTTCGCCTTGCCTCTTCCACATGTCCGCTTCGCTCCACTCGCGCGACTCGACGATCACTCGTTTCGAAGCGGCCACGGCAAGAGGACCATTGGCCGTGATCGATGCGGCGAGTTCCAGCGCACCGTCCAGCGCATCGCCGTCGGTCACGCGGTTAATCAGGCCCATCTCATAGGCGCGGGCAGCCGTCACAAAATCTCCGGTCAACGCCAATTCCATCGCCAGTCGCGGCGTGATTTGGCGGGGCAGGCGGACAAGACCACCGGCAGCAGCGGCAAGCCCGCGCTTTGCCTCAGGGATACCGAATTTCGCATCCTTATTCGCGACGACCAAATCGCATGCGAGCATGATTTCAAACCCACCAGCCAGCGCATAGCCATTCACAGCAGCAATCAGCGGCTTCTTGGGCGGTGCTTCTGTCAGACCCGCAAAGCCGCGACCCGGCACAAACGGCGTTTCGCCGCGCAGGAAGCCTTTCAGATCCATCCCTGAACAGAATGTGCCGCCTGCGCCGGTGATGATCCCCACGCGCAAGGCGTCATCGCCATCCAGCTGATCCATCGCTGCGGCCACCAGTTCAGACAGCAGCTTGGTCGCCGCATTTTTGGCTTCAGGACGGTTGAGTGTAACGATCAGCACGCCGTCACGGATTTCGGTTAGGACTTCAGGTTGGACTTCGGACATGGCGGCAGGCGCTCCTTTTGGTTTAGACGACGCTGTTTGATCCAGCCTTACGTATAGGTCAAGGATCGAGCGTCATCTCCGGCCGCCAGCAACCAAGTCTCGCTCGCGTGATCAACGGCAGGATCGATTGCCAGATCGGATCAGTTTTGCCCGATATAGCCAGCACCAAAAAATGGCGGATTTCTCAACAAGTGGAGTGTGTTTACAGCCATTTGCAAACCCCATCTGCCCGCGATCAAGACCCAATTTATAGCCTCTGCCCCCGTCGCCGAAATTCCAAAGTTGAGTAAAGTTGTGCCAGTCGCACGTTTGAGACAGGGGTGGTTTTTGGGGACACTATCTCCGCTTATATCGCATCCTCACTACGCTTCACGCACCGCAGCTTTTTTCAAAGTTGACACATGGTTGACACCTAAAATGCTTTTGGAAGGGGCGCGCTTCCCCGCAACGATCAGGCGCAAAACCCCTTGGCGCGCAGCGGCGCAAATCAATCATTCAAGATCTGCTGCGCAGGGCGGCAGGATTTCAAAGAGCAAACTGAACATTAGAGGAACATGGCCTTAATGTCAAGAGCAACAGAGCGCGTTCGTTCGCTGAGGTGACCGGAACTCGGGGTCTGCTTTGCATCATGGCCCAGTGCCATCCGGTTGCAGGAATTAAGGCTACAGATGCGATAGCCCCTAAACTTCACTCCGTTCATTGATTGATTGTGCCTGCCGATTTGCCGGTTCTACAGGTCCTATTTGGGGGTTATCGCACCTGTCACCGTAATTCTGTCACCGTAATTCGTAATTCGCAAGGTAGGATTACTTTGAAGACAAGGAGCGTGCCCGCTTCATTCGTGCTGTCTTCAGATCCTCAGGGACCTGCTGGTCGTCATTTCGGGTAAAAAGAAAGACCGCAAGCACAGCAATTGCAAAAAAGGCAAATGAGACATGAAGGGTTTCAAACCAATCAATGATTTTCTGTGCCCCAGCCCATGATACTTGCGGTTCCCGAAGCCCGAATGCTGAATATAGCAGCTTGATCGGAAGTTCAGGCCAATCGGCTGTTATAAGCCAAGTTAGAGCCTGCCAAACCAAGACAAGAAGTGCGATACCAATCGGCCCGAAGATTGCTGCCATCCAATAGCTCGTTTGAGAATCTGAAAATTCGTCAGCAGCAAGAAGTGTCGCTTCCTGTTTAGATAGGTCCAAACCAGAGTCAGCACTAAAAAGTTCAGAAGTGCGTCTGTATAAGTTGCCCCGTTTCCAGACGTAATAGAAGAGCCCGACGAAAAAGGTTAGAGTTGCGCTAATCAAAAGGCCCATTGTTATCTCCAACGTCCAAGCTTTCGACCTTTTTAGCAGAGTGACGCAGTGTTGCCATGACTCCGCCCCCTAAGCAATACCCACAACACCACAGCCCCCACCAGATTTATGAATTACGGTGACAGGTGCGATAACCCCTGGAATTACGGTGACAGGTGCGTAAACCCCTAATTAGAAATTGCTAATCTACTCAATTTTAGGGAATAGACATCCAATGAACCAGCTCGAATTAAGGGGTTATCGCACCTGTCACCGTAATTGTCACCGTAATTCCCTGTCACCGTAATTCCATGCTCTTTTACCGATATTCTCTGTCTGATTTCTGCCCTTCAGCACAGCCTAAAAACCACTTTTCTATGTCGGAAATCGTCTTTGACGGATAGGTAAATCGACCTATACCGTATTTCAGTCTTTCTCGCGCTGCTGCACATTCCCCGTTGTTCAAGAAATATCCAATCAAGAATTGGTTGGCTTCCATGTCACCTAATTCATCGGCCTTTCTTAACCAATGTTGATAGGTTTTATCGTCTTGGGACTTCCCAATAGATAAAAAGTGTCGGGAAATTCTGTAGGCAGCTTGACCGTCGCCTTTTTCTGCCCTTTCTGATAAAGTGATAAATTCTTCACGGTTCAATGGAGCTGAATAATCACTGCCACTAACACTATTATTTAACGCGACATCTGATGATTCGTAGCAGCCACCTAAGCTCACACAAAGCACCCCCAGAAGAATCACTATATTGTTCATTTGCATTTTCTTGAATCCACACACTGACGCTTCGTTGAAGCAATTCTAGTCCCTGTTTTTGGTGAAGACGAAAATGTTGCAACAATTACGCAATTACGGTGACAGGCAATTACGGTGACAGGTGCGATAACCCCTTAATTCGAATTTGCTCATCATAATGTTCTGCCCTCAAATCAACAAGTTACGCAAGTGCCAAGTACGTAGTTATCATATTTGTCAGCGCAGTAATCGCTATTTGCAACAGACACAGCCCGCCCCCATCACAACCCATCTCGCAATTCCCGCTTCAGCACTTTACCAATCGGACTACGCGGCAGTTCATCGATGGCAATCAAGCGATTAAGACGCTGTGTGCGACCGACTTTGGCATTGGCAGACGCGAGGATCGCGGCAAGATCCGCGCCGTCTTTCACCACCACAAATCCGACAGGCGTTTCGCCCCAATCATCGCTGGGTGCGCCGATCACTGCGGCCTCGATTACCGCATCATCTTGGTGAAGAACGGCCTCCAAATCACTGGGATAGATGTTAAACCCGCCGGATATGATCATATCCTTGGCCCGGTCCATCAGGGTGAGGAAGCCGTCTTCATCAAAGCGACCAATATCACCGTGGCGGTAAAAAAGGTTGCCGTCAGCGTCCCACCATTTCATCGCGTCCGTCGCATCTTGGCGGTTGTTATAGCCGCTCATCATCGCAGGCGAACGTCCCACGATCTCGCCCACTGACCCCAGCGGCAATTCAGTCCCCTCCTCATCAATCACACGCATGTCATGGCCGGGGGAGGGACGACCGACGGTGTGGAGTTTATCGGGGAATTCGTGCGCCATCAACAGGCAGACCCCGCCGCCTTCGGTCATCCCGTAAATCTCAACCAGCCCGCCGGGCCAGCGCGCGACGACATCAGCCTTCAGCGCCGCAGCGAAAGGCGCACTGGTGCAATATTTCATGCGAAAGCTGGAAAGATCAAAGCGATCAAATTCAGGATGCGCCATGATCCGGCGATATTGGACGGGCACAAGCATCGTGTTGGTCACGCCTTCGCGCTCTGCCAGCTCCAGAAAACCCAGCGCATCGAATTTGCGCATCATCACAACGGTGCCGCCACCGCCCAGCGTGGGCAGGAAACTGGCCATTGTCGTGTTGGAATAGAGCGGCGTGGAAAGAAGGCTGACGGCATCCGGGCCATAAGCCGCGAGCGCGCGGTTGATATGCTGCCACCGCATCGCATGGCTGTGGACGATACCCTTCGGTGTGCCAGTTGTGCCTGAAGAATAGATAATGTTGAACCCGTCGCTTGGCTCAATCTCGACGACAAAGGGCGCGCTTCTTTCGGCGGCCATCCAGGATGAGAGAGGCTCACCCGCGTCGCTCTCATCCATCGCGATGAGGGCCGGAGCCCCGTAATTCTGGCCCCACAGACTCTCTGCGGCTTTGCCGTCGAGGAAGAGATGCGACGCGCCGGAATCGAGGATCATCGCCGCCATTTGTTCGCCCGTCGCTGTGCTGGTGATCAGCCCAGCGATGGCACCAACACGCAGAGTAGCAATGAATACAGCGACTTGCGCGACACTGTTGAGGCCGGCCAGCGCCGTTGCCGAACTGCGGCCCAGTCCATCCGTTTGCAACCGCGCGGCGATGCGATTGACGAGCGCGTTAAATTCCCGCCAGTTCAGGCGCGTCTCCGGATCGGCGACGGCCATCGCTTCAGGCCGCTCCGCCGCGTGAGCGGCCACAAGATCGGGGAGTGTCGCGAAGTCGCGCGTGAACAGGTCAGCACTGGTGGTCAAAATGGCTCTCCTCATATCCGCCCGCATCCTCGGTTTGCCGTGATCGCTCGTTCAACACAAGTCACCTCAAAAACTGCGCCATTCGCCAACCGGTTAAGAGATCAGAAACCATTTTTTGCGACTGACCCCATATCGGATCAAAAGACTAAGGAGGCGGAGTTTATGCGGCTGTGCGTTGGCGTTGCGATTTCACTGTCTCTGCTCGCGTCCTGCCCGGTCAGCGCCCTTCCTTTGGTGTCCTCTGTTCAACATTTCGAATGTGTGCCGGTGGCGCGATCATTGTCCGGCATCCAGATTCGCGGGGACGCGCATACCTGGTGGAGTCAGGCCGAAGGGCATTACCGGCGCGGTGACACGCCCAGGCGCGGTGCTGTGCTGGCGTTCAAGCCCCACGGCGCAATGCGGCTCGGCCATGTGGCCGCGGTCAGCAAGGTCATTGATGATCGCACAATCTTGGTCACGCACAGCAATTGGTCCCCCATCAACGGCGTGCGCGGCCAGATTGAGCGCGATGTGAAGATCGTTGACGTGTCTGATGCGGGCGACTGGAGCGAGGTGCGCGTCTGGTATGCCCCGTCGCAGGCGCTTGGCACCGGTGTGTGGCCGGTGCACGGCTTCATCTATCCCGATGGCAAGGCACCCATGCAACTGCCCGGGGCCGCCGTTGTGGCTAAGCCGATTCCTGCGCCCGTCGATGTGATGCCAACGGGGCGGCTTAACTATCTGGGCAAAAAGCTGTCGAAATTGCAGAGGCGTTAGAAATCATATCCGACAGAGAAATTCACATGCGGGGATTTGTCCCCCGCTGATCCGCGCGCCGCGTTGATCGGCATGGCGACCTGGAACGCCAGATTGGCATTGCCTATGCCCGCCCTGACGCCTCCACCGCCGGAAAACAGAGAGCTGCCCCCCTTGTCGTCGCGCAGATCATAGACATATCCGCCGTCGACAAAGCCGTAGACTTGCGCCCAGTTGACGAAGGGCAGGGGCTTATCAAAATTGTGGCGCAGTTCAGCCAGGCCAAGCACGCCATTATCCCCGACGCGTTCGGAAAAATCATAGCCGCGCCCAAATGCAGGGCCGCCAATGCCGATGGTTTGAGACGAGAGCAGCGGACGTGACGCGATTTGCGCGTTCCCTGCCAATCGCAAGCTGAAATCCCCGCCAAGGCCACCGGTCCAGTTGATCCAGCTGTTGAATTTGGTGAATTGCCCGCTGCCGTCAAATCGCGATGACAAGGGGTCGTTCAGCTCCGTCGCGCCCAATATGCCAAGGCCGCGTGTCACGGAGACTCCAGCCGAAGCCCTGCCGCCTGCCAGCCGGACATTGCCCCAGGCAGAAGCTGTGAAGGTCACGATGTCATCCCGCTCATTCCCGAAGGCTAGGTAATTTTGATCCACCGTCAAATAGGTCAGTTCCCCAGACACGGACAGATTGGCCGCGTTGCTTCGGATGATCGGCGCAGTCACGCTGGCCGACACATAGCTGCTCCGCCCCACCGATTCGAACCCCGGTCTGCGCCCGCCGGGCTCGGTTCGGCCACTGCCTGCTGACAGGCTGGCCGTCGCGCCGCTATCGCCCAAACCGACGCTATATTGCGCGGAGACATAGACCAGTTCTTTGGGATCAACCGGGTTGCCAATCATGTTGACTGTGACACTGTCATCAGATGTCAGCAGACCGTTCAGTTCCAGCCCCAACCGGGCGCGCAGTGGCCCTGTTGAGTTGGTGCCATAATTGTCGAGCCGCACTTGCGCGCTGCTGCGATCTTCGGCGGCTTTGATGATGAGGATGCCGCGTCCATTTTCCAGCACATAATTGGATCTTTCGATGGTGATGCCGGGCACATCGCCTGCGATCAGGATGGCGCGTTCGACATCGGCTTGCTGAACACCTTTGCCAATCAGACGGTTGAGGATGGAACGAACGCGCCGGTTTTTGGTGCCGTTGATCCGCACTTCATCAACATCGCCTTCGTTCAGATCGACTTGCACAATGCCCATGTCCACTGCTTGGGCGGGTATGGCTGCGCTGGCAAATATGAAACCCTTGGACCGCGCTTCACTGGCAATCGCGCGGGCCAATTGCTGCAATTCGCCCTTGTCTACGGACCGGCCCACATATTGGTCGGCAATGTCTGCAAAGGCGGATTGGGGCAGCGCTGAGCCGCCAGAAATGCGGACTGCACCAACCTGAATACGGGTATCTTCGCTGGAGCTTTCGACCATAGCATCCGGCGATTGAGCGACGGCGGCGGTTTCCAGTTTTACCGCGTTGGCCGCCTCCGAAGGCGATTTCATCATTTCGCGGGTGAGGATTTGGCCATCGGCAGGGGCATTCTGGGCCGCGACAGAGGCAGGCACAGCAAGCGCAGAAGCGCTGATCATCAAACGGATCAGACTAGGTCGAAGAAATAATCTCATAAGGCGCTTCTATCTGAAATCACCTAAAACTCCGTTTACACCGCGTGACAAAGCCAAGGCGGGCAGAGCAGCGCACAGTTGCGCTCTGATCGCTCTCTGGCTAACCCGGAAAAAAAGGACGGGGAGCATCAAATGCGCGCATTTCTATTTCCAGGGCAGGGCAGTCAGGCCGTTGGCATGGGCAAGGCCCTTGCCGATGCGAGTCCCACGGCGCGTGCGGTGTTTCAGGAAGTTGACGATGCGCTTGGGCAGAATCTGTTTCGGCTGATGACGCAAGGGCCAGAGGATCAGCTGGTGCTCACCGAGAATGCGCAGCCTGCCATTATGGCGAACGCGCTTGCGACGCTGCGGGTTTTGAGTGTTGAAGGCGGCATCAGTCTGGCGGACAAGGCGGATTTTGTGGCAGGCCATAGTCTGGGGGAATATAGCGCGCTTTGTGCCGCGGGCGCGATGGACCTCGCCACAACAGCCAAGCTGCTCAAACTGCGGGGTCAGGCGATGCAAGCCGCTGTTCCCGTGGGCGTTGGCGCGATGGCGGCGCTGCTCGGCGCGGATATGGAGAAGGCCCAAGCTCTGGCGGACGCAGCGGCGCAAGGCGAAGTCTGCACCGTGGCCAATGACAATGATCCCGGCCAAGTGGTGATTTCGGGCCACCGGGCGGCCATTGAACGCGCCATTGAACTGGTGAAAGAATTTGGCATCAAACGCGGCGTCCTGCTGCCGGTATCGGCGCCCTTTCATTGTCCGTTAATGCAACCTGCCGCTGATGTGATGGCTGACGCGCTGGCCACTGCCGCCCTGCAAGCACCGCTGGTGCCAGTCTATGCCAATGTGACAGCCGCGCCAGTTGCTGATCCGGATCGCATCCGCGCTTTGCTGGTCGAACAGGTCACAGGCCGCGTCCGCTGGCGCGAATCTGTTGCCGCAATGGCTAAGGTAGGAGTTTACGAATTTGCTGAATTCGGTGGCAAAGTCGTCGGCCCCATGGTCAAGCGCATCTCCCCTGACGCGGAAACATGGTCAGTGATATCGATGGATGACATTGAGGCCTTGATCAAACATTTGTAAGGATTGGGTTCGCGCAGAGGCGCAGAGGCGCAAAGGCGCGGAGGAGTTAGATGAAAGCTATTGACGAGATTAGCGGGGATGTTGTTGATTTGGCAATTCGCATTCACCGCGAATTGGGGCCGGCCCTGCTGGAAAGCGTTTATGAAATCGTCCTTGCCGGCAAATTGTCGCAACTGGGTTACCATGTTGAACGCCAAAAAAGCGTTGATATTGAATTTGAAGGAACAAAATTTGAATCGGCTTTCAGGATCGACCTTATGGTCGATCACCGATTGATCGTCGAAATCAAATCTTTGGAGCGGCTGAGCGGAGTCCATGCAAAACAAGTTCTCACTTATCTTCGTTTAACCAATCAGCCAGTTGGTCTCCTTTTGAATTTCGGCGGCGAAACTTTGAAAGAGGGACTTCGCCGTTTGATCAATAATCATAGGCCTCTCTGCGCCTCTGCGCCTGTGCGCGAACCCTCATTAAGGAGCCAACATGTTTAATCTCACAGGAATGACTGCCCTTGTTACCGGAGCATCGGGCGGAATTGGTTCGGCTGTTGCGACGGCTCTCGCGCATCAGGGCGCGCGGGTCGCATTGTCTGGCACGCGGGAGGAGGCATTGAAGGCTGTCGCGGCGACGCTGCCGGGTGATCCCGTCATTCTGCCGTGCAATCTTGGCGTTGCAGCGGAAGTTGACGGCCTTATTCCCCGCGCGGTTGAGGCGCTGGGGCAACTTGATATTCTGGTGAATAATGCAGGTGTGACACGCGATAACCTTGTGATGCGAATGAAGGATGAGGAGTGGGATGACGTCATTCGCATCAACTTGGAGGCTGCGTTCCGCCTGATCCGCGCCTCAGCCAAGCCGATGATGAAGGCGCGCTTTGGCCGGATCATTACAATTACCTCAGTCGTCGGGGCCACGGGCAACCCAGGACAGGCCAATTATGCGGCGTCAAAGGGCGGCCTGACGGCTATGTCCAAGGCGCTGGCGCAGGAACTGGCCAGCCGCAACATCACCGTCAATTGCGTCGCGCCGGGCTTCATTGCTTCGCCCATGACCGACGGTCTGCCCGATGTGCAGAAGGCGGCACTCATTGCGAAAATCCCAGTTGGGGCACTGGGGCAAGGAAGCGATATCGGCGCAGGGGTTGTTTATCTCGCCAGCCGCGAAGCGAGCTACATTACAGGCCAGACGCTGCACATCAACGGCGGAATGGCGATGTTGTAGCACGGTAAAGCAACACAGGGCTTGCCAGCATCCCCGCGCCGCTTTAGGGCGATTCACAACATTGCTCTCATATGAACGAGAAGGAATATCCATGAGCGACACTGCTGACCGCGTTAAAAAGATCGTTGTCGAACATCTTGGTGTAGAGGCCGAGAAAGTGACTGAAGAGGCGAGCTTTATCGACGATCTTGGCGCAGACAGCCTCGATATTGTTGAGCTCGTGATGGCGTTTGAAGAAGAATTCAGCGTTGAAATTCCTGATGATGCCGCAGAAAAAATTGCGACTGTCAGCGACGCCATCAGCTATATCGATAGCAACAAAGCCTGAGTTGAAAGGCCGGACAGTCGGTCCTGCCTTGATTGTTTTGGGTTTTATGCGAAACGGCTTCCACGGCTTGCCTGGAGGCCGTTTTCGTTTCAAGCCGTTCAAGGCTGAATAAGTGGAGATGCCAATGCGCCGCGTCGTTGTAACCGGATTGGGGCTTGTGACCCCCCTTGGGGCGGAAGTGGAA
Organism: Sphingomonadales bacterium; assembly: GCA_031376385.1. GTDB lineage: Bacteria > Pseudomonadota > Alphaproteobacteria > Sphingomonadales > Sphingomonadaceae > Aquisediminimonas. Next base: position 51,801 of record JANMDQ010000020.1, on the reverse strand, counting down.
TTGGTCTGGGCCAATCTGATTGCTGGCAAGTCTGGCGCAGGCCGGATCACGCGCTTTGATAGCAGTGACCAAAAATGCCATATCGCTTGCGAAGTGAAGCCCAAGGATCATCCGTGGGGTTTTGATCCAGATTTGCGCGTCGATCATAAAGTGCAGCGGCAAGTTGATCCGTTCATCATCTACGGTATTGATGCGGCCAGCCAAGCGTTGGAAGACGCCGGCCTGACTGAGATGACTGAGGCAGAGCGGTTCCGCGCGGGATGTTCGATTGGCTCAGGCATTGGCGGATTGCCAGGGATCGCAAGCGAATCGCTGATTCTGAATGAAAAGGGCCCTAGCCGGGTCAGTCCGCATTTCGTGCACGGGCGGCTGATCAACCTCATCTCTGGTCAAGTGAGCATAAAATATGGCCTGATGGGCCCGAACCACGCTGTCGTTACGGCCTGTTCCACCGGAGCGCATTCGATTGGCGATGCAGCGCGGATGATTGCGCTTGATGATGCTGACGTAATGCTGGCGGGTGGTGCGGAAGGCACGATTTGCCCGATTGGGATCGCTGGTTTTGCGCAGGCTCGGGCGCTTTCAACAGATTATAATGATCAGCCCGAAAAGGCATCGCGGCCCTATGACAAGAACCGCGACGGTTTCGTTATGGGTGAAGGCGCTGGCGTGGTTGTTCTGGAGGAATATGAGCGGGCAAAAGCACGTGGCGCGAAAATCTACGGCGAAATTGTCGGATACGGCCTTTCTGGCGACGCTTTTCATGTGACTGCCCCTCATCCTGAAGGCAGCGGCGCCTATCGTGCTATGGAAATGGCGTTGAAGCGTGCTGGCATGACACCGTCTGATATCGACTATATCAACGCGCATGGCACATCGACCATGGCTGACACGATCGAACTGGGCGCGGTTAAGCGGTTGTTTGGCGATGCCATCAGCACCGTATCGATGAGTTCAACCAAGTCCGCTATTGGTCACTTATTGGGCGGGGCCGGTGCGGTCGAGGCCATTTTTTGCATTTTGGCAATGCGTGATCAAATTGTGCCCCCGACGCTAAACCTCGATAATCCGGATGAAGGCACTGATGGCGTCGACCTGGTGCCGCACGTGGCCAAGAAGCGCAGCGTGAAAGCGGTGCTTAACAACAGCTTCGGCTTCGGCGGAACGAACGCGTCCCTTGTGATGCGCGCTTTGTAAAGCTGATGAGGGCACTGTTTGCTTTAATCCTTGCGTTGCTGCTTTCTGCATGTTCAGGCGGCAGCGCGGAAAAGGATGGAACGGTTGTTATTTCCCAAGGCTCCAGCCTAACCTCCGCTGCGAAGGCCTTGGAAAAGGAAGGCTCAATTGAGTCATCCGACGCGTTTCTGCGCTATGCCAAAATTTTTGGCAGCAGTGATCCGATCAAGCCGGGTGAATATAAGATCAAGGCAGGGATGAGTTCGTCTGAGATATTGGAGCTTCTTCAATCCGGCAAAACCTTTCAACGCTTCGTTATTGTCCCGCCGGGAATGCCGTCAATTCTGGTTTATGAACGGCTGATGGCAACAGAATTGCTGACGGGCGATGTTACGGTGCCTGCCGAAGGATCGATCCTTCCCGATAGCTATGCCTACACACGCGGTGAGAAGCGTTCCGCCGTCGTGGCGCGGATGCAAGCTGCGATGAAGAAGACGCTGGCCGACTTATGGGCAGCACGGAAACCGACCACCGTTGCACGGTCGCCGGAAGAGGCCATCATATTGGCTGGGATTGTAGAGAAAGAAACATCAAAAGCGTCGGAACGCCGCACTGTCGCGGGCGTTTATTCCAACCGCATTCGGATCAACATGATGTTGCAAGCTGATCCAACGATCATTTATCCTTACACAGCGGGAAAGTCACTCGGTCGGCGTATATTGAAGTCTGAAAAAGATGCCCTAAACGGTTATAATACATACACAAAAACGGGGTTGCCCATTGGCCCAATCACGAACCCGGGTAAGGAGTCCATTGCGGCTGCCCTTGATCCGGAACCGACCCGTTACCTTTATTTCGTGGCTGACGGCACCGGCGGCCATGTGTTTGGCGAAACGCTCGCACAGCATAATGCCAATGTAGAGAAATGGTTTGCGCTGCGGAAATCACGCGGAGAAATGTGATTTTTTACTGATCGATTTAGTCGATCACAGTGGCGATTTTAAGTCATTTTATACTGTCATCTTGTTCAGCTAAGGCGTCCTTCTCCCAAGAAAAGGATTTGCAATATGACACAGCGCCTTGTTCCCGACGTTACCTTCAAAACCCGCGTTCGCGATGACAGCATTGACGGCCCCAACCCCTTTCGCTGGCAAGATTTGACCACGGACGAAGTATTTTCGGGCAAGCGTGTCGTCGTATTCGCCCTTCCCGGCGCCTTCACCCCGACGTGCACCAGCGAACAATGCCCAGCTTATGAGGCGAGCTACGATGCAATCCGCGCGGCGGGTGCCGATGAAGTTTATTGCCTGTCAGTCAACGATGCGTTCGTTATGTTCCAATGGGGCAAAATGCTTGGCCTTGAAAAGGTGAAGTTGCTTCCCGATGGTTCGGGCCATTTTACGCGCGGCATGGGCATGATGATCAGCAAGGATCACCTGGGCTTTGGTGACCGTTCATGGCGCTATGCAATGATTGTCGAGGACGGCAAAGTTGTCGCTTGGTTTGAAGAACCCGGCATCAACAACGACGGCTCCGACGCTGACCCCTACGGCGAAAGCGCGCCGGATAAGGTGCTACATTGGTTGGAAGAAGCGAAGGTCGCCGCCTAAATCCGCACTCCAGTGCTCCGGGTCAATCCCCGGGGCACTAGAGTCGCAAACCCGCCGTTTCTGGCAATCCTGCCAGCAGGTTGAGCGTCTGCACGGCTGCCCCTGCGGCCCCTTTTCCCAAATTATCGAGTGCTGCGACCAGCCGCACTTGCGCGCCATCTGCGCGGGGAAACAAAAACAGGTCTAACCGATCAGTGTCAGCACAGCGCTCAATGGTGAGGTTTGCTTCGTCAAAATCACTCACAACACGCACGATATCCGAGCCTGCATAAGCCGCGTCCAAACAGTCTCGCAACGTCTGAACCGAAGGAGCATTTGGCATTGCCGCCAACACCAAAGGCACATCTACAATCATCCCCCGCACAGTCCGTGCCACTGAAGGCGCGAACAGCGGTGCATGAACCAAACCGCAGCGTTCCTGCATTTCTGGCACATGCTTGTGCGCCAGTCCCAAAGCATAAGTCCGCCAAGCTGTTTCCGTTTCGCCATTTTGAAACTCAGCAATCATTGCCTTTCCGCCGCCGGAGTAGCCCGACACAGCGTTCACGGTGAATGGCCAATCCGCTGGAACGAGCCCTGCCTTCACAAGTGGAGCGACAAGCGCAATAAAGCCCGTGGAATAGCATCCCGGATTGGAAACGCGCATGGCACTCGCCACGACATCGCGACCCACAACCTCAGGAAAGCCGTAGACCCAGCCCGGTGCGACGCGGTGCGCTGTGGATGCATCAATCACGCGGGTGCGATCATTGTCAATCAGCGCGACAGCCTCTCGCGCGGCATCATCAGGAAGGCACAGGATGACGACGTCAGCGTCATTCAGAGCCTGCCGCCGCGTTGCAGCATCCTTGCGGAGAGCCTCGTCAATCTGGATGAGCGAGAGGCCAGTGCGGCCCAACAGGCGCTCGTGGATCTCAAGTCCTGTGGTTCCGTGCCCACCGTCAATGAAAACTGACGTCATGGTTCCACCCTTCGCCGCGCGAGGATGGTCACGCCATTGTTCTTCCTCGCGATCCGGGCAAGGGCTTCGGTCAGCGGTTCTTCCACAGTCTTGTCAAAGGCCCGTGTCGCGTGGATCATCGTTTCAGCATCCGTCATCATGCCGACATGGCCGGGGAAGAATAGAATATCACCACGTTCAAGGGCTTCATCATCGCTGAGCAATCGCCCCAAACTGGCCGCCTGCAAATCGCTATCCCGTTGCGCTAACACGCCGCGAACGGCCATACTGCGCTGGATCAGGCCGGAACAGTCGATACCTTCGCCTCCGCGCCCGCCCCAAACATAGGGAACGCCAAGATAAGTACGGGCAAAGTCGATGGGATCAGCAAGCGCGGGGAGACTCGCTGTGCCCGCAACATCGCCTAAAGCGTCTGATGCAATGTAGCCCACATAATGATCGTGCGCGGACCAACCCCAGGCAAAACCATCCGCGTCATCAAGCAGCATGAAATGCTCACCGCGCAACAGTTCAGAACATTGCTCCCCGCCCGGCGCGTGAAACATGGGGGACCAATCGACGGCACATTGGCGCGGGGTCGGATCGGTGAAGCGGGCAGCCTCAACACGGCCTTGCACTGCCCGATCCGCCAAATCTGGCCGATACGCATGAAGGCGGTGGTCCAGCGGACCTATATTGGGAAGGGAAGAAGAGCGCGGCATAATGAGACGCGAATAGAGGAGGGGGGCAGTTCGCACCACCCCCCAATCACCTCTTAGTCCTGCAAATCGGCTGGCACATAACCGCCATTGGCGGCCAGCTTGTTCATCACTTGGCGGTGCAGCCAAATGTTCATCGATGCGCTGTCGCCCATATCGCCGGTGTAACCCAGTTCCGTGGCGAGCGCCTTACGCTCACCAATGCTGGAGTCGAGGCCCAGAAGCTTCATCAAATCAACGATTGATGTGCGCCAGTTGAGGTCTTGGCCCACGGCCTTGTGCGCCGCGTCAAGGATCGCTTCAACATTCACGGCTGAAATGGGTGTGGGGCCAGTCGCTGCGGCGGGTGCGGCGACAGGCGCTGCAACAGGGGCAGGGGCGGCTTCGGCGCGGCCAAAAATCGCGTCCTTAATCTTGCTGAAAATGCTCATAGGTTCACTCCTTACTCTTATGTTTGGGTCGATTCGACCTCACGCCTGTATAGCGTGAGATTGCCCCCTGTCCTTTGCGAATTTTCGCGTTATGGTGACCGGGAAATCACTGAGTGGGAGAGCGTAAATGGATATTCTTGGACAGCTTTTGCAAGGCGCGATGGGCGGCAGCGGCACCGGCACAAATCCGCAGATCGACGTTGGCGGCCTTGCCAGTCAGTTTGGCATTTCACCCGATCAAGCTAATGCCGCCGTTGGCGCGCTTCTGCCTTCGATTATGGGCGGGATCCAGAAAACTGAGGAAGCCGGGGGTTTAGGTTCGCTTGGCGATATCGTAAACGGCATGGGCGCGCCTGAACAAGATGTGGCGAGCGGCAATAGCATCCTCGGCCAAATCTTCGGATCAAAGGACGTCAGCCGTCAAGTCGCCACCCAAGCATCCGCACAAACAGGCATAAGTGACACCATCCTGAAAGCCATGCTCCCCGTGATCGCAGGTCTTGTTGCACAGCAAGTTGCCAAGAAAATTGGCGGCGGCATGCTCGGCGGGCTGGCTGCGTCAGTTGTCGGATCGATGCTCGGCGGCAGTGCTGCAAACGCGGCTGCGCCAGCATCGGGTAGTGGCGGTCTTAGCGATATGCTCGGCGGCTTGGCAGGAGCGCTAGGCGGCGGCGGACAGCAAGGTGCCAATCCACTCGATGCGATTCTGGGTGGGCTTTTGAAGCGGTAGAGCATGATTTGAGGGCAGTGGGATAGGCGGCTACCTTGTTCAGGGTGCAGCTCACCGGCACTCCAAAGTTGCCGCCCCACTGGCACCCATTCCCCTTGCTTTCTCTCACAAACTCCGCCAGACGCGTCGCTCCCGTAAGGGAACCAGAAAGCCGGAGGGGCCTTTGCACGGTGCAGAGGTCAGCGATCGGCAGTGAAAGGCAAGTGATTATGGCTCTTTATGAGCATGTATTTCTTGCGCGTCAGGATTTGGCCCAAGCCCAAGTTGACGCGCTGGCGGCAAACGCCACATCCATCATCGAAACCAATGGCGGCTCCGTCCTGAAGACGGAAAGCTGGGGTTTGCGCACACTTGCGTATAAGATCGCGAAGAACCGCAAGGCCCACTATGTCATGCTCGAATTTTCAGCACCCGGACCGGTTGTTGCTGAATTGGAGCGTCAGACGCAGATCAGCGAAGACATTATTCGGTACATGACCATCAAGGTCGACGAATCCGAAGCAGGCCCATCAGTGATGATGCGCAAGTCTGACAAAAAATCTCGTCGTGACCGCGACGATGATGGCCTCGATTTTTAAGGAGCATTGACCCATGGCACGCCCATTTTTCCGCCGCCGCAAATCTTGCCCCTTTTCCGGCAAAGAAGCCCCGCAGATTGACTATAAGGATGTCAAATTGCTTCAGGGCTTTGTGTCTGAGCGTGGTAAGATTGTTCCCAGCCGCATCACGTCGGTTGCCGCCAAGAAGCAGCGTGAGCTGTCGCAAGCGATTAAGCGCGCGCGTCACCTCGGCCTTCTGCCCTACCTCGTGAAGTAAGGAGTACTGACAGGTGGAAATCATTCTTCTCGAACGCGTCGAAAAGCTCGGCGCGATTGGTGATGTCGTTACTGTAAAGGACGGCTTTGCCCGCAACTATCTCCTTCCCAATAAGAAGGCGCTTCGTGCCAATGCGGCCAATCGCAAGGTATTCGAAGCCAACAAAGCCACAATCGTTGCTGACAATGACGCGCGCAAGGCCGAAGCACAAGCGGCCTCCGCTGGCGTGGACGGCACATCCGTGACGCTGATCCGTCAGGCATCAAACACCGGCCAGCTTTATGGTTCAGTGGTTGTGCGCGACATTGTTGAGGCTCTCGAAGCGGCTGGAAAGAAGGTCAACAAAACCCAAATCGTTCTCAACAAGCCGATCAAGTCGATTGGCCTGTATGATGTGAAGGTTTCGTTGCACGCTGAAGTTGCTGTGATGGTCAAAGTGAACGTCGCTCGTTCACCTGAAGAGGCTGATCTGCAAACAAAGGGTGTCGACGTGATGGCTTCGATGTTCGAAAAGGACGTTTCTGGCTTCACTGAAGACTTTGATCCAAACGCCGAACCCGGCATTCAAGAAGAGCGCGCTGAAGAAGCCGCTCCGGTGGCTGCTGCCGAACCATCAGCGACAGAAGACTAAGTTAAGACCCGTTCGGGCTGAGCCTTTCAAAGCTCAGTTCGAACGGGATTTTAGCTAACGCCGACGCAGTATCCGCCCGATAATCGACGTTTCGGCCAATATTTCCTGAGCACAATTATGCCCCGGCGCTCCAGTAACGCCGCCTCCGGGATGAGTTCCGGCCCCGCACATATAAAGGCCTTTTAGTGGCCCCCGATAAGCGCCATTGCCAAGAATGGGCCGTGCTGCCCATAGCTGATCAATTGACATTGCGCCGTGCATGATATCACCGCCTGACAGGCCGAATTTGCGTTCCAAGCCCTTGGGGCTGAGGATTTGCGTTCCGAGGATCGACGCGCGGAAGCCCGGAGCATAGGCCTCAACCGTCTCGATAATTGTATCGGCTGCAGCCCCTTCCTCTTCGTCCCAATCGCGGGCAGCGGGCAGAACAGGCGCGAACTGCTGACAAAATAGACTCGCAACATGCTGGCCAGCCGGCGCAAGGCTATCGTCGATGATGGACGGCATCAGCAGTTCCACAATCGGCGCTTTTGACCAGCCGGACATTTTCGCATCCATGAAGGCTCTGTCCATGTAATCGAGCGTTGGCGCGATAATGATGCCTGATTGCAAATGCTCCCCGGCTTCGGGCAAGCAGGTGAAGCGGGGGAGCTCAGACAACGCGACATTCATGCGGAATGTGCCGCTGCCCACCTTATACCCCTTCATCCGGCGGCTGAATTCGGCGGGCAAATCGCCGTCGTCAAACATATGATTGTATAAGAGTTTTGGGCCGATATTGGCGATAACACGGCGCGCGCGTATCTCTTCGCCGTTTTGAAGCCGCACACCAACTGATCGTTCAGCTTCCACGATGACCCGCGCCACTGGCGCGTTCAGGCTGATCTCAACGCCGAGCCGCTGGCAGACCCTTGCCATCGCCTGCGTGATCGCGCCCATGCCGCCAATGCTATGCCCCCACGCGCCCTTTTTTCCATTCACTTCCCCAAACACGTGGTGAAGCAGGACATAGGCACTGCCCGGCGTATCGGGAGAGGCATAGTTGCCGACGACGGCGTCAAAGCCGAATGCCGCCTTGACCGCCTCACTTTCAAACCAGCCATCAAGGAACGTGCGGGCAGATTTTGTGAAGAGATCCAGCACATCGCGTTGCTGGCTGAGCGGCAGCTTCATCAAACCGCGCCCTTGGATTGCGCCGTTAATCAGTGCCTGCACCCCGCCACCAACATTGGGCGGGGATTTGAGCGCAAGATCACGCAGCACATCAGCGACATTTTCCAGCATGGTATAATAATCTGGCAACACCCGCGCATCATGTTCCGAAAAGCGAGCGAATTCTGCTTGTGTGCGTTCCAATCCACCGCCCAGTTTGAGATAGCTGCCGTCTTCCTGTGGTAGGAAATTGGAAATCGGTCGTTCGATCACGCGATAGCCTTCGGCCACCAAACCCATGTCCGCTATAACTTTGGGCTGAAGCAAGCTGACGGTGTAGCTGGCGACGCTATTACGAAAACCGGGGTGGAATTCCTCTGTTACAGCGGCACCGCCGACAATATCGCGGGCCTCCACAATGCGAACCTTTAGACCGGCACGGGCAAGGTAGAAAGCGCAGACAAGGCCGTTGTGGCCGGCCCCGATGATGATCGCGTCATATGCAGTTGTCATTTCAAATCCGTGCCTAGCCGCCTTTCATTCTTGTTGCTAGGAACCGTGGATGAGTTTTCCTCTTGTCCGCCACGCCGATGCCCCTTGCAAGGCGGTGCATAGTATAGCTGCTGAGATTGGCCGCACTGCCAACGGCGGACTGGAGATCAAATATACAGTAACGGGATCAATTGCTGATATTGCTTTGCCCGATCCCTTACCGCCGGAGCGATCCCACCACTTGTGGCGAAACACTTGTTTTGAAGTTTTCGTTCGATTGCCGTCTGAAGCGGGTTACCGGGAGTTTAACTTCGCACCGTCTTCCTACTGGGCGGCGTATCAATTTGCAGCGCGTCGGGCGGGAATGGCTGATATCGAAGATGCTGCGCCACCAATCATCCAGACCGCGCAAGATGATGCCGGGTTTACCATGACAGTGTCATTGCCGACAACTGGGCTTCCTTTGAAGTCGAGTTGGAAAATCGGCCTTTCTGTGATCATCGAAGAACTGAGTGGTAGCCTCTCTTTCTGGGCTTTGGCTCATCCACCGGGAGCCGCTGACTTTCATCATGATGATTGTTTTACCCTCACTCTGCCGCCATTGGAAACGACCTCATGAAATTCGGAATTGATCGCCTAATTGAAGATGCGACTCTTCGCGCTGATTTACAGGGCAAGCGCGTGGCGTTGCTGGCTCATCCGGCGTCTGTGACTGCGAATCTAACCCATTCATTGGATGCGCTCGCCGCTTGCCCGGAAATCCGTCTGACTGCCGCCTTCGGCCCGCAACACGGGATGCGCGGGGATAAGCAGGATAATATGATGGAAACGGCGGACTTCACTGATCCGCTCTATAATATCCCCGTGTTCAGCCTTTACGGCGAAGTGCGGCGCCCGTCGGGACAGATGATGGGAACATTCGACACCATCCTGATCGACATGCAAGATCTTGGCTGTCGTATCTATACTTTCATCACGACGCTGCTCTATGTGCTAGAGGCGGCAGCAGAGCATGGCAAAGAGGTTTGGGTGTTGGATCGCCCCAACCCCGCTGGCCGCCCAGTGGAGGGGATGACGCTTCTGCCCGGATGGGAAAGCTTCGTGGGCGCCGGGCCGATGCCGATGCGCCACGGGATGACGCTTGGCGAACTCGGGGCTTGGTTCATTGATCATTTCAAACTCACCGTCGACTACCGCGTTATTGCGATGGAGGGGTATGATCCGGACGCAGCACCCGGCCATGGCTGGCCAGCCGAACGGATATGGATCAACACCAGCCCCAATGCAGCCAACCTAATGATGGCGCGCGCCTATGCCGGAACCGTAATGCTCGAAGGCGCTACGTTGAGTGAGGGCAGGGGGACCACGCGGCCGCTGGAACTATTCGGCGCGCCTGACATTGATGCGCGCGCTGTGATTGCTGAGATGCGCCGTATGGCACCGGAATGGCTGATGGGATGCACCTTGCGCGATTGCTGGTTCGAACCGACTTTCCACAAACATGTCGGCAAACTCTGCAACGGCATCATGATCCATGCAGAGGGGGCAAGTTACGCTCATCAGGCGTTTAAGCCTTGGCGTATTCAGGCCCTAGCGTTCAAAGCCGTTCGTGCGCTTTATCCGGATTATGATCTGTGGCGCGATTTCCCATATGAATATACGGTTGGTAAACTCGCCATTGATGTGATCAACGGCGGGCCTGGATTGCGGGAATGGGTCGATAATCCCACCGCAGCGCCCGCTGATCTCGATGTGCTGACTCTCCCTGACGAAGCCGCATGGATGGAACTGCGAAAACCCTATTTGCTTTATTGACGCGAGGCTGCGCAGCGTCACATTAGTGTCAGACTTTTCGGGGATAGCCGCATCATGAATATCTTTCAGTTTAGCCGTCGCCAACTCCTTACTACAGCCGGTTTCGGCATTGCAGGCTTGATGCTGCCGGGCGGCGAAGCGATGGCGCAGGCGTTGCTTGGACTGACTGGTTTTACGCATAATGTAGCAAGTGGGGAGCCGAGCGCGGATTCGATGCTGCTCTGGACGCGCTATGTGAATGCGACTGGCGGGCCATCCAAAGTGCGGGTGGAAATTTCTGAAAGTCGCGACTTTGCCAAAGTGGCTGGCGGCGGGCAAATGGTCACGGGGCCGTGGCGCGATCATACGGTTAAGATCACAGTGGACGGCCTGCGCCCTGGCACGACGCATTTCTATCGCTTCATCGCGCCCGATGGCACTATGTCTCCAATTGGTCGAACAAAGACCCTGCCGGTGGGCAAAATCGCCAAGTTCAACATGGCAGTCTTCTCCTGCTCCAACTTGGGCTTTGGCGAATTTAACGCTTACGGCCATGCGGCGGCGCGCGGCGATATTGATCTATGGCTGCATATGGGTGATTATTTTTACGAATATGCCCGGGGTGGATATGATGGCGGCAGGAAATTCGCAGAGCGGATTTTTCCAGCCGATGAGATCCTGAACCTCACCGATTATCGCCTACGCTATGCCAGTTACCGCGTTGATCCACAGTTGCAGGCGCTCCACGCCAATGCCCCGATGATCCCGTCAACCGACGATCATGAAACCAGTAATGATGCTTGGGAAGGCGGGGCGCAAAACCAGCAACCTGATGAAGGCGATTGGGGCAACCGCCGCAATGCAGCGATACAGGCTTGGCGCGAATGGCTGCCTGTAGGCGAACAGCCTTGGAAAGCCTATCAATTGGGCGACATCGGAACTTACATCCGCACCAACACACGCGAAATTGCGCGCTCAAAGCCCTTTTCTGGCGGAGATTTCATGCGCGCGGCAGACCCGGCGAAGGCGCTTGCAGAATTTCGCGATGGACCTTGGCAGGATGCCGCCATGACGATGTTCGGGACTGAGCAAGAGGCGTGGCTCACGAAGACCATGGCGGCAAACAAGTCCGGATGGACGGTGCTCGGCTCTGGAACGAACATGGGCCGCGTCTTCACGCCAGAAAATGCACTCGATTGGTTTCCCAAAGACGCGCCGGAGCGCAATAAGAATTTTACACGTGCTGGTATTGCAGCGGCCAAGGCAGGGCTGCCGAATAATTTTGACAATTGGGGCGGCTATCCCGCCGCTCGGTCGCGCATATTGGGCGCGGCGCAGCGCCTTGACGCTGATTTGATTGTTGTAACTGGGGATAGCCATAACGGCTGGGCCTTTGATTTACCCGAAGGCGGAAAGCCTGCTGGGGTGGAATTTGGCGGCCATAGCGTGACCTCCCCGGGGTACGAATCTGCGACTCAAGGCACCGACCCTGCCCTCATCGCGCGCGGTGTTGTTGAAGCGAGCAAGGCAGAATTGCGCTGGATGGACAGTTCCAACCGCGGCTACATGATGCTGTCCCTCACACCACAAGCCGCCACCAACGAATGGGTGTTTATGGATACAGTGAAAGATCTGTCTCTCGGTACAAAGCGCAGTCACAAGATGAAAGTGCGGCCAGGTCGGAAGGCGTTGGAGGCGGCTTAGCTAAAGTCTTTCCATCGAAGACCGTTAGTTGGGAGTTCGCTCCGACGACGGCGGCTCCCCTCGCACAACCCTTCGTCAAGCTCAGTGTGAGCGGGGCATGGGTTGACTTGACATGATCTGGAAAGACCTCAATCCGGGGGCATTCGACAAGATTTTGGACATTGCCAGACACAAAACTTTTCTCCAAAAGCTGTCACCTGCAGATGGTTTGGCTATGCTCGGATCATGCTATTGAACCGCCGAATGATGATTGTGGGAGCAGCGGCCGTTACGACGGGCTGTGCCATGCGCTCGGCTTCAGGAGGAACGACGCCCATGTATGGCTTGGTAGGAAAAATGAAGGCAACTGTGGGCCAGCGTTCCGCACTGGCGGCAATTTTGCTCGAGGGGCTTGCCAACATGCCCGGATGCCTGAGTTATATTGTCGCCAATGATCCGGTCGATAGCGATTTGCTCTGGATCACTGAGGCTTGGGAAAGCAGGGAAGCGCATCAGGCTTCGCTGTCACTGCCCTCTGTCCAGCAAGCGATTGCGAAAGGCCGACCGTTGATCGCGGCGATGGAAAGCGTTGCCGAGACTATTCCCGTTGGTGGTCATGGTTTGCAAGGCACGAAATGACCACCAACTACACCAATTGCTTCATCGCCGTCTCACCTGACAGTTTCGCTCAGTGTGGCGACGAACCAAAGCCGGGAACGATTGCCGCCGAGCATCTCCGCCTGCTCCGCGAGGCACCTTATAAGCGCACCAGCGACGAGTTGATGTTTGAGGTTTATGCTGCACGGAATAAAATTCCGGAAAAGGCACGCGCCAACGAATGGGCCGCGTTTCAGTCAAAATCGATGGCCTGCCTTCGCGCTTCGGCGCTGGTGAAATCCTATGGTTGGGGCATCCATCACGATGCCAATGCGAAGGTTGCGGCATTTGCCGTGGGATCGGACGACTATCTGCGTCTGGCCGCTGATCCCTCGCTTAAACAGACAAAAGGTATGCGAAGTAAACGAAGCTAATCAATTTGACCGGCAGCTTACCCGGAATTGTTCATCAATTGCGGACAGTCCGCTCCCCCCAACAAACCCGCCATGGATAGAGTGGATCATTTGCTCCCGTTCAGTTGCAGAACGCTATCGTAAATCTGTGTCCCGATAATGCATTGGGGTCGTGATGAAGAGTTAGACCGGATTGTTCGAAATGTGAATCACGGCTGTGACCCCGAACTCGTCACCCTGAACTTGTTTCAGGGTCCATGCCTCAATTTTCATGCAAGACTGGATCTGTCAACTTTGGCAGCGACATTGAGGCATGGATGCTGAAACCAGTTCAGCATGACAGTGGTGCTGAGTTATCGCTCCATGCTCTGGTGCACGAGAAGCCGCCGATGTTGGAGCGAATTCCCGACCAACCCCCTTCGACTGCCCGCTTGCGGCAAGCGCTCTGGGCAGATTTCGTCAAGCTTAGGGTGAGCGGCTTGGCTCAATTTACGTGGCAAGCACTCTAAGGAACCAGCACGGTTGACCCCGTCGTTCGCCGCCCTTCCAAGTCGCGGTGGGCCTGTGCTGCATCCTCCAGCGCGTATCGCTGGCCGATGGTGACGCTTATGATGCCTTGGCGGATCATGCCGAACAGATATTCGCTGCCTGCCGCGCGTTCAGCGGGTTCGCGGTAATAATCGAACAATGTGGGTCGAGTGACAGTGAGCGAGCCTTTGGTGGCAAGGATGCCGAGCGCGATGCCAGTGACTGGCGCGTCGGCATTGCCGTAGCTAACGATCAACCCGCGCCTGCCGGTGCTGTTCAGCGATGCCTGCCATGTCGCCATCCCGATTCCGTCGAACGTGACGCGCACGCCTTCGCCGCCGGTGATGTCGCGCACACGGGCCGCGATATCTTCCGTACTGGTGTTGATGACATGATCAGCGCCAGCGGCACGCGCGGCCTTTGCTTTGGCCTCTGTGCTGACAGTGCCAATCACGACTGCACCGATATGTTTGAGCCATTGGACAAGGATGAGGCCAACCCCGCCAGCCGCTGCATGGACAAGGATGGGCCAAGTCGCCTGAACCTTGGCGCAGCGTTCGACAAGGAATTCGGCTGTGGCGCCTTTGAGGATCGCAGCAGCGGCGATCTCATCGCTAACATCATCGGGAATGAAAAAGAGCGAAGTTGCCGCGATATTCCGGTGTGTGGCATAGGCACCAAGCGCAGGGCCGAAGGTGCAGACGCGGTCACCGAGGGCATAGTCTGTCACACCGTCTCCAACCGCTTCCACAACGCCCGCCGCTTCGATGCCCAGGCCAGAGGGCAGTGGAATGGGATAGACGCCCGACCGGTGATAAGTGTCAATGAAGTTCAAACCCACCGCTGTATGCCGGAGAGTGACTTCGCCGGGGGCAGGGGGTGGAACATCAGCGTCAATCCATTGGATCACCTCTGGTCCGCCTTGTTCGGTCATTCGTACCATCCGTGCCATCATCCGACCCCGTTGATTGTTGGGGCTTCAATCAGCAAAACCTGGACCGTCGCCGCGTCTGCGCGGAGTTTCTTCGCGGCGCTATATTCGGGCGAATTCCAAAATGTTAGCGCAGCTTCTTTTGACGGCCATTCGGAAATGACCATCGACGCGCCGTCGCCAAAATTGCCCTCCAACAACTGAGCGCCGGGCCCGCGAAGCACATATCTGCCACCGAACTTTTCTACCAAGGCACCGGCAGCGGCCCCATAGCCAGAGATAAAGGCGTCGCGGTCTGCAATCTTTGCGGTAACAATCATATAAGCTGGCATGTTCATTCTCCCTCTATTCAGCGCCTCTAACTCATCTCCGCCACCATTCGGCCCACGCGCCCACCAGACTCAAGAGCGCCTTCCATGCCGGAACTTGTCTGCGCCAGATGCTCCCCGGCAAAATGCAGGCGCTTGCCCTTTGCACGCACAGCAGCGGCCAGCGGCGCGCCCTGGCCCGTTCCGATATGATGATAGATGCCGCGTGCCATGGGGGATTTTTGCCAGCTGTAAAAGCGTTCAACCTTCAGCTTGCCCTTTGCCGATGGCCGCGCAGCTTCGATGCGCGCTATGATTTCGGCGCTTGCGGAGGCGGGGGCCATGCGGTCGAGCAAGTCCGCCCCTGCGCCAACCGTCCAAAGCTTCAGCATTGGCGGACTATCGCCAAGCACAAAGATACGGCCAAGCAATGGGTCATCGGTCCAGAGTGTTTCAGGCAAGCCATCCTCTTTCCAAAACGCGCTGCTTGCTGAGATGTAAGCGAAACTGGCGCGGGTATAAGCGAGGCCGGGGATGAGCGTTGCGATGGCCGGGGCGAGCGACGACTCGATTGGAATATGGCGAAGGGCGGCAAAAGGAATCGTGCAAATGGCGTGGCGCGCGCGAATGGTCCCCCGATTGGTGGTGACGCTTACGCCGGATGCGTCTTCGCGTATCGCGATCACGACCTCGCCGAAGCGGATCGGCGATCTGATCATTGCCGCCAAAGCTTCTGGCAGGCGCTGCGACCCGCCTTTGATGCGGGCCGATGGTCCTACTCCGACATTTGATCCTCTCACATTTGCAAACGCAACGCTTCGCATCACATGAAGCTGCGATAATCCGGCCAGCGTGTTGCCGTTCATGTTCGCCTCAATCAGGCGAAGAGCTTCGGCACTTGCGCCTTGGAGCACGACGTGATCTTCGTAAGGCCGGTCAACGTCCGGGGTGGCATCCATCCATCCGGCAGGCGCATCGAAGCCAGGCAAGGACGCCGCATATCTTGATCCCAGAGCAGAAGGCAGCGTAGTCCGTTCGACACTGGATAGCATGTTCATCGAAGATTGCGGCCATTGCGCTGCTGTTATGGTTGTACCGTTTATCCGGTAAAGCGCGGCAGGCGGGGAAGGCGCGTCTTCGATCAGATCGATTTTCAAATCATCGGCAATTGCCCGAAGGATATCGTAGTTCGCGCCAACTTGAATGCCGCCCGCATCTGGCTTTCCGGGCAGATCATCGAGCGTATGCAACCGCCCGCCGACGCGGCGTTCGCCTTCGATAATTATGACCCTCTTACCTTCAACTTCCAATCGGTGCGCCGCATAGAGGCCTGCGAGGCCAGCGCCGATGACAATGACATCAGTTTCGGTTTTGCCCCATGCTACGCGAGGAGCAACCCCTGCGATCAGTGCGGCGCTGCCGCCAGTGAGAACGGAGCGCCGCGATTGCATCAATTGGCTGGCTTTTGTGTGGCTGCGCGCTGGCCGTCAATCAGCTTCTTGAACTCGGTCCACGTCGTCGCATTGGGCCGCGTATCATCGCCTGCCGGTGGGGCAGTATAGATCGCATAATTCAGCGCGATCTCATCCTTGATGAGCTTGGGCAACTCGTCATAGCTTTTCAACTTATTGCCCATGGCGTTGAACACCATTTGTCCTTGGCGACCACGCATTTTCATCCACGGCATCCAATCTGAAATGCGCACCCACGATATCATGGGGTAAACGCCTGCGTTTTTCGTGTTTAGCATTTCTTCGGCTTCATAAGCGAAATCTAAAATCTCCATCGCATGATATTTCCCACCGACATAATCCTGATAATCGCCTTGCAAGACGTTGGTGTAGAATAGCGGCACTTCAATCGGCTGAAAAATCCAGCGGCCTTCGCGGCGCAGATTGATCGTGAACGGCGATCCGTCTGCATTTATCGGGAAGCTTGGGCGCGAGTTCACCGGATCATTGTTGATCTGCATGATGTCCACAGTCTCGCCAGACCAAGGGTTGTTCCATTTGCGCATGATCTCCCCGGTTTTTGGGTCGAGGTAGAACAGCACTTCGCGGCTGACGAGCCTATATCCTTTGCCGCGCTTTGCATCATTCACAGTCACACACTGACGCACGTTCATGCCCTCTGCCTTGAACAGCAGCTTGTCTGGCTCCCCCTGAACGCGCGAATAGATATTGCCAGACCAATGATAAACGGCAGGCTTCCCGTCGGCTTCACCGCATTGCACACGCTTGGAAATTTCCAGCGCGTCTTCCGGCTTTGCTGGGTCCAGCAACCTTGCGTTGGCAGTCGTTACAGTGGTGAGTAGTGCCGCGATGAGAGCAATTGATTTCTTCATAATGGGTTCCCCTATCCTTTTGATTGGTCGGTTCTGATGATAACTGGCGTGTCGAGGCCATCGATGGAGCAACTGCCCTGCACCCAGCGCAGGTTGATGCCCAAACGCGCGGCTCCGGGATCACCCCAGACATAGGACTCCGCGCTGTCAGGCTTTTCAGGTTTGTGGATGTAAAGCACCAAACTGGGTCGGCTGCTATTGCCCTGGGGCCAAATGACATTGCGCATCCGCAGTGTCATCGGCTGGGCCCCTGTATCCCCGCCGCCAAAGGCGACGCGACCGCCCTGATCGTGAAGTTTTAGTCCGCCCACAAAAAACCAATCGGGGCTGCCGTCGGGCTTCTTGGCGTCGCGCAAAGTGGAACCCCAGCATGTGGCGGTGCGTGCGCGGCGGAGTTCACTTGGCACACCGCCTGCGTCGGCGATGATGATGCCTTTCGCATCGACTAAGCTAAAGTCGACGCCGTCGCTACACGTTCCACTTGCCGCCAATTGCACCAAGGAATCCTTAAAGTTCTTGAAAGTTCGAATGCAGCGCCCATCGTTCAGGGTCAAAAATTTATTGACTCTGCCTAGCACGAGTAAGCTTATCGGCCCAGTTAAAGCCCCGAACGGATCTACGGGTTCGACCTTATATCCCCCGTCTGTTTTGCTGATCCGAAGCGTGCGGCGCGGCGGCGGTGTTCGCCCTGCTTCCTTGTCAAAATAAACCTGCTCCTCATTGGAAAACGTCCCAACGAGCAGGTCTGTCGACGCCGCAGCAAAGGCAGCACTGGGCCAACAAGCAAGGATGAGGGCGAGGTGCTTCATGGTTTCTCCCGATCTATGCCAGAGGGTAGCGCGGCGAACGGTAAATGAAAATATGTCCGGACAACTTTTATTCGGTGCAGCAGTTATTGGGACTGGCCAAAACCGTCGTCCTGAACTTGCTTCAGGACCCATGCCTCCATATTTGTGCGAGATCGCAGCCATCCAGATTGGTTTTATCATCGAGGCATGGGTCCTGAAGCAAGTTCAGGACAGGCACGTCACGAACGCGTATTTAATAGGTCCTGACCCTACCGCACCAATTCCACCAATTCATACCAAGTCATCATATAGCCACCGACACCGCCCTGAACGAAGATCGCGTCGGCATCGTCGGTGATCCAGATATCGTAGGGCGGGTGCTGGGTTGCCATGCCCGCTGATCCATCATCGATGAATTGAAAATGCCGTGTGGCGAAGGTCCCGGCGGGGACAGTAACAGTCTCACGGCCCAGAAATACCGCGTCAATTTTAACCTGAGCAATCATCGGCGGGGTGGCACCGCGGTGATCGGGGGAGGGGAGGTAGACGTTGAACTTACGCCGCTGGTTTTCAGTCCACTCTTTCGTGCCGAGCATATACCCGTCCGCCACAATCGGGTGCGTGCCAAACCCGTCGATAGGCAATTCCGCCTGCACCTGTTGTGACAGACGGCCAATGCTGGGGCCATAGCTTTCACATTCGATAGTGGTGCCGTCAAAGCGGAGCCAGCCGCTCCCCATGAACGCGTCGCCGACGGTCAGGCGCACGTGCAGGTCCATTGGCTGGCGCTGTTCATCCACCGAATAGATGATATCGCGCATGACGCTGGGGTCTGGTTCATCAATTTCGCAGTGGGCGCGCAGCGTCATTTTGCCGTTGTTATGATGCGTGAACAGAAATGTCTCATGCCCGCGCGGCTGGTTAAAGCGTTCAGGCTTTTTGGACGTATAGGCAATGCGGCCCGAAATGCTGCGGTGTGTGCTCATGAGGTTCTGGCCTATCAGAACCGGATCATCACCGCACGCGCAAGGGCAGGCGAGATGCTGTTGACCAGTTGCAACACTTTCACGATGCCGACATTGGCCTCTGCCTTGTTGCCCTCAATTGCGGATATGATCTGACGGGCGCATTCTGCGGGTGCCATCTTGCCGCCAGTCCGACCTGCAGTCATCGCGGTATCGACCACGGGCGGCAGGGCCTCCACGACGTGAACATTCGTGCCTTTCAGATTGTAACGCAGCGCCTGCGTAAAGCTCCGCAAGCCAGCCTTCGAGGCGCAATAGACAGGGCCACCAGCGCGCGGAGCCAGCGCGAGGCCGGACGTCACATTCACAATGCACGCTTCTGGCCGGGCCTTCAGGCCGTCCAGCAGAAGGCCGATCAAGTGGATTGGCGCGTTCAAATTTAGGAAAAAGGCCTTGTCTGTCAGGGGCAAATCCAGCGGTTCGCCCGGGCCGAAATTTCCGCTCATCCCCGCATTATTGATCAGGATGTCAACTGGCGTCGTGCCAAGTGCGGCGACCAACGCGGCGCACCCGTCCGCAGTGGAGAGGTCCGCTGCGATGCTGCCTTCGCTGCTGGCACGCCGACTAACAGCAATGACTGTCGCGCCCTTGGCCCTCAGCTGTTTGGTCAGCTCTGCCCCAATGCCTTCGGTACCGCCCGTGACAACGATGGTTTTGCCGCTTATTTGCATCACATTTCCCTGATCGTTTTGGACAGTTCCTCAACCGATGGTTCGGCCAGTTCCGCCAGTGCTTCCATATCCTGCTGCACCCCGCGCATCACCCGCGCGATATAGTCTTTAGTGATCAAGCCGCGTTCCTTGCCCGCCGCGCGGTCCGGCGTGAAGCGTTCAATATCGGCGCGGCTGATGGTGCCTTTCGCATCAAGCAGCCGTTCGATTGTATCCATCCGTTCGCGCATGACAGAGACTTCACCGACCAGCGCCATGACGATGGAGAGCGTCCGGTCAATCGCGGGATCTTCAAAATAGGCCGGGCGTTTGCCTTTGGCTTTGATGCCCGCGCGGGCAATCCAATCTATATCGTCGGTCATTTTAGAACACCGTTCGGGCTGAGCTTGTCGAAGTCCTCCCTTACTCTCCAAATGGGGGATTTGTGCAAGGGGGTGGCTTCGACAGGCTCAGCCCGAACGGTTGGTGGATAGCTCACAACGGTTTCCACGCGCCATAAGCATTCCACGATGCCGCGCGCCCATGATCTTCGCCTTTGCCATGGGCCTGTTTGGGGAATATCGCCTCATCCACCACAGCCGTCACGCCTGTCACAAACTGGCTTTCACGCGGCAGGCCAGCATCGGCCATGATGCCTTTCAGATCAAGTGCATGCATGGATGACCAAAAGGGCTCATTATTGTTAAACGCATCCCAATCGCGCAGGAATTGCTCAAATAAAGGCATGGCATCGCTATATTGGGGTTGTTCCAGATGGAGCATCAGGCCACCGGGGGCCAGCACGCGCGCGCCTTCCTTGATGATGCGGGGCAGGGCTGATCCGGATAGCTCATGCAGGTACATCGTCGTCTGCACCCAATCAAAGCTGCCATCATCAAAGGCCGACATATCCTCCGCATTCATCTGAATGAAGGTTAAGTTATACGCGCCGAGGGCCTGTGCGCGGGCGTGGCCGTAGCGCAGCGACGGGGCAGCCGTATCAATCGCAATGACTTCTGCTTCGGGGAAGGCAAGGGCAAGGGGCACAATATTGTGGCCAATGGTGCAGCCAAGATCAAGGATGCGCTTGGGCGTCCAGCCGGGGCGCTCCTCCTTCACCCATTTGACCAGCGCTTGACCGCCGCCATCATTAAGCGCGCCTAGACCACCGCCTGTGGTCGCGAAAATGCCGCAATCGTAATTGGCGCCAGCGGAAACGTCTCCCGGGCTTTCTTCGCCGTGATAGGATCCAGGCATGCAGTGGATGTCGATGGCGGATTGGTAACGCGGCACTTTGACGCTGGGGTTCAACTGCAAAGTATCGCGGCCTTCATTAAACTGCCGCGCTTTCGCGTCGAGTTCATCAAGCTGGCGCAGCACCATGGATCGGCCGTTTTGCTGACGCATTTCCATCGAGTTGCGTTTGAGCGCGGACCAGTAACGGTGCCAGGGATCTTTGTTCATCGCATGGCGAATTTCGAACCGATCCTTAGGTTCGCGTCCATGGTCCCTCACGAACTCCGGAAGCACGCGTCGATCATAGGCGAGCGTGTTTCCGCCACCCAAAGTGGCCGCCATATATTTGTTGAAATTGGCGAGGAAGTTAAACCGCGCAGCCTCGTCATGGTTTGGCTCCGGGAAGACCGCATGGCGCGTGACTTCAGTATAGGACGGTGGGACTTCCATCACGCTCATATCAATCCATCCTTGGCCAACCGGGCGATTGTCTCTTCGCTTATCCGCTGAAAATGATCGCGGTTGGGCGTTTTTACAAGACCATTATTGATCAGACTATTGGCCCGTTGGTGTGAATCCCTGCCATAGGCATCCGTGAATAAGGCACTGCGCTGGCGCGACAACATGTTGGTCATCCCGGGCCTCCGCCGCGCTGTGCGCAGTGCGCCTAGATCAATGTCAGCAAAGGCGGTGAACGTCTCCCCGCTGTTCGACTCTGCAATCACGGCACCTTTCCAATCGACCACCATGCTATTGCCATCGGCGGATGCCAGCGGAAGAGCCGTGTCGCTGATCCCGGCAGTATTGGCTGAAACAACATAAGCCATATTCTCAAATGCTCTGGCGCGTTTGGCGATCATTTTAGGAGTGGTGAGGGGAGAGCCGATTTCGGACGATGAATGCACGAATATCTCCGCCCCGCGAAGGGCGTGTGCGCGCGCGATTTCGGGATAGAGGATTTCCTCCGACGCGATGGCCGCGATGGCTCCAATCTCCGTCTGCGCGACTGGAAACACGCCTTCGATGCCGTAGATGTCGAGATACTTGTTCCAAACATCATGCGGCGTGGGCGCGAACATGCTGTTGAGGCGGCGATAGCGGAGGACCACATCGCCGTTTGGCGCGATAACGAAGCTCGTCTGGAAATAAAGGCCGGGAAAATGCCTGTCGGCCTCATAGGCATTGCCACTGAGGAACAATTCCTGAGCCTGCGCAATTGTGCCAAGCGCTTCATATTCCGGGCCGTCAACTTCTAAAGCGGCCTTGTCAGCAAAGTCGGGAATCGAAATGCGACCGGGGTAAGAGGTCAGAAAATACTCTGGCAACACCGCAAGCTTGACCTGCGCGCCCCCATATTGCTGGATGAAAATCGACGCCGCGCGAAGCTTGGGGCCGATGGAAGATATTGTGTCCATCATCTGGGTCCGTGCCGCGGCTTTGTCGGGCGCTCGCTCGACCGACCTGGCGGCGATCTGCAGCGCAACGGCGGCGTAAACCTCTGTCACAAGCCCAATGCCCCCGGGTTCATGAGGCCGTCTGGATCAACAACATCTTTCACGGCCTCCAAGATCGCCCAGGCACGCGGATCGCTGCGGGCCTTCAGCGGATAGGTCCGCCCGATCTGAAAATGGATGCCGTCCATCTGCCCGAACACTTCGATGACGCCGATGCGCAGTTTTTCAACCAGCGCCCGTGCTTCGGGATTTTTGGGGAAACCTTTCAGCTTGGCAAAATGAGCGGGTTCTATGAAATGTTCATGCACTTCCCACTGTTCATCGGGCCAATAGAAGCAGGGTTCAATCAGGAAGCCGGTACTGCCAACCAGCAGGAACATATAACCCGCACCAACGCCTAGCCGCTCCATCTCATCGCCATGAGCCTCAAACAGCGCAGTCAGCGCATCAATAGCTTCGAGCGCGCGGCTGTGCTTCACAACACCGTGGATCGGGGCCCAGCGCTCCCCTTCCGGTCCGGCCATGCTGTTTGGCGGAGGAAAGGGGTTCGCGCGGAGGATCTTGGGTATCGTATTTTCCACAATCGATCCGCCGTTTGCGATCACTATGGCCTCCACGGCCTTCATGTCTGCATCAACGGCAGATTGGTGTCGTCCTTCGCAAATCAGGTGGATCGAAAAATTGGCTTCATCTAAAAACGACCGCCCGGCCGCGACAACTTTCGCGCCTTCTTTCAGCCCTTTCCAAAACCCCCCTTGGGATTTCATCATGCCGACAAGCTGCTTGGCGTCAGAAACCAGACTGTCACGCTTCATCCGCTGGGCCTGAAGGAAAGGATCAAACCCAAATGCTTCGGCTGCCAGGCCGCGCCTGCCAATCTCACTCATCGCTGCGCAATAATGGGCCGGCGCATCAAAGGCGAATGACCCGTAGGCAAAGGCCGCGCCGTCATGCATCAGCGGCAGTGTGATATGCGCCTTGATCCCAAAGGCCCCGGCATCCCCGCCGAACAGCCCTGTGATGTCCGGGCCAAAGGGCCGGAGGAAATCACTGCCTGTCCGCATAACACTGCCATCGGCCAACACAACTTCGGCATTGATGATGCTCGGCGCGATGGTGCCGTTGCGGGCGCCCCAGAACAGGCCGTTCTGGCTCATCCCCCCGCCGATGCTGGCGTAAAGGCCGGACAGCGTGCCCCATAAAGGCGTCCGCAATCCCAACGGGTGCAACGCTTCATACAGCGCATGCCAAGTGCAGCCCGCCTCCACTGTGACGGTCATATCGACTTGGTTAATCGCAATGATCCGCTGCATCCGGCCCATATCAACGATCAAGGCCCCGGCATCAGGCGCGATATAACCGGACGTGTAACTCATCCCCCCGCCGCGCGGGATGATGGCCACGCCTTGCGATGCGGCCGCCGCTACTCCTTGAGAAAGCTCCTGAATTGACCCGGGGCGAAGCACAGCAAGCGGCGCTGGTCCTTGGCTGAACACGTCCTGCGCGTAAAGCGCGCATCCAGCGGCGTCTGTTATGATAGCTTCAGCAGGCACCGCGCCCAGTATCGCGGGCAGGGGATCATTGGGAATGTGAAACGCCGTCGCCATATCAAATCGCCTTTGTCTGGGCTGACTGTTCATCAGGATATCTCCCGAGCAGCAGGAGAAGAGCACCGCCCGCCACGAAGAGAACCATCGCCGCGCCAAGCATGCCGTCATAACTTCCAGTTCGGTCCCGCACGATACCATAGATGAGTGGTGAGGTCGCCGAAAATAGCCCGAACGGCATATAAAGCATGCCGTAAATCCTGCCAAAATTTGCCATGCCAAAATAGCGTGCGGCAAGGAAAGCGATCAGGTCCGACTCCGCACCAGCGGCAAAACCCAGCAGGAAGGCGGCAATCGAGATGATCGCCATATCGCTGTTTGTTCCCATCAGAAGATAACTGGCAATCGCAGGCAGGCAAAGTGCCGGAAAACCGACCGCTGGCCCCCAAAACCGGTCAAGCAAAAAGCCAACACCAATGCGACCGACTAGCAAGCCAAGGCCAACTATGCCCATGACGCCCGCCGCCGTTTTGGTATCAACGCCGTGATCCATCACGATGGGGATCATATGGATGTGGGCACCACCGTAAGCGCATGAAATCAGAAAGATGGATACCCATAGCAGCCAGAATTGTCTGGTGCGCAAGGCTTCACCAAATGTCATTCCTGCCACTTTTCCATCCGCAGTAGAAAGTGCCGCCGGACGTTCTTCCACCCTTGGTTCGCGAAAAAAGGCAAGAACCGTGGGCAGGGCAATCAAAAGGGGTAGTAAGGCAATGACCGGGAACATCGCCCTCCACCCGTGAGTTTCAAGCACGGAGACGGCGATGCGCGGCACAAGAAAAGCCGCCACACTGGTTCCGATCAGCATCATTCCCAAAGCCAACCCACGGTTCTTGACGAACCACATGCTGATGGCACGGCTCCATGTGACGGGCGTTGACCCGATGCCAACAAGGCCAACAAACAACCAGCATAGATAGAAACCAGCAAGCGTTGGCGGCATAAAATAGAAACTTGAAAAAGCGATGATGAAAGCCACGAGTGACCAGATGCCGACCCTGCGAACGCCAAATTTGTCAGCCATCCACCCAAAGACCGGGGCCAATAGAGACGCAGCAATTCCAAAGACTGTAATGCCAATGCTGACTTGGGTTTTGGTCCAGCCAAATTCTGCGTTGAGTGGCGCAAACAAAAGTCCAAGAATGTTGAACGGTACCGCAGAGCCGCCGCACATGGTGCCAAGGAACCCGGCAAGCAGCACTTTCCAGCCAAGCGAAAATTCTGATTTCTGCGGCGTCACGGTGGCGCGTCTCCTTTTTGATACATAGTGTTTAGCGCATGATCATTCTGTGTCGCATGAAAACCGTCATTGCGAGCAAAGCGAAGCAATCCAGGGTCAGCGGCAGACAGTCTGGATTGCTTCGCTTCGCTCGAAATGACGAACAGGTGCCTCGAATCAGAAATTATACTTTGCGCGGATCATCCATTCCATTGGACGGTTATAATAGGAATAGTTGGCTAGGCTCGATTGCACATAAGCGGTGCCAAAGCAGTTGGTGCATTCGACGCCCAGCGACCATGCATCCTCTGGCCCTTTGAGCGTCAGCCCGGCGCTGACGAGCCAATGTGCCTTGCTTTGCGAACCCGTAATAAATGTGCCTGAAAATGGGTTCGCCGGGAACGTCCCATTCGTGCCAGTGATGGGGCCTGTGAAGATGTTCACTTCACTGGTGCCTGTTTCAGACTTGGCAGCATAGCTAGCGTTGACGGAGGGGGTTAGGGATATGCTGCCGAAATCAACCTTGTAGCTTGCGCCCATAGCCATGGTCAGTTTCGGTGTTCGCACTGGCGTTGCGATCGATCCGTCAGGTGCCACAATGCCCGCGCCGCAAGCGGGAGCATTATTAACAGGCTGGCCCGTTGGCGCAGTGTTAGGTGCTGCGGGGATTTGCCTTGCTGCACGCTGCGCCAAACAGGCCGCCTGCTGAGCAGCAACAGATTGAATGCCGAACGCATCTGTCGCTGGCGCACTGCGGTTGATCTTGTATTTATCGTCTTGATAGCCTGCGTTCAGATAGAGGTTCAGGCCGTCGGTCGGTTGAAATGTAAGTTCAAGTTCGGCACCTTTGTTGACATAATCAGCAAAGTTCCGCGTGACGAAGGTAATTGCGCCTGAGGGCGCTACAAGGGCGGAGGGCGCCTGCAAATCTGATGTATCCTGATAGTAGAATGTCAGGTTGGCACGGACACGGCGATCAAATAAATCGGATTTGATGCCTGCCTCATAACTCCAGACCTTTTCCGGGCCGAAGGGGAGGAGCTGATTTGCATTTGTGCCGCGCGCATTCCATCCACCGGATTTGAACCCGCGCGTTGCCGAAAGGAACACAAGAATATCGTCATTTGGCTTGTAATTCAGCGCAACGCGAGGCGTCCATAATTTCGCTGATTGCTTGCGCGGAATAGTGACGCCGTTACCCGCGCGAAGGTTCGCATTATCGACGCAGGTCACCTCAATAGTGCCATCGTTGCAGCTAGGGCGGTTATCTTTGAATCCGACATTTTTCGTTTCATCAGTGTAACGGATGCCTGCGGTAAATTTGAACTGATCGGAAAAGCTGATGTCGCCTTGCAGGTAACCCGCGTAAGCCTCGGTCGTGTTGCGAAGTGTTCGGTCGGCGAGCAACAACGGAATGTTGAACCCCGGAGTAAAAATTGTAAAAGTATCAGCGAAATCAGTGACGTTCTTCTCTTTGATATAGTAAAGTCCGCCGACGAAATCGACCGGGCCAATCTTGCCGCCCAGCTTAACCTCCTGCGTAAACTGCTTGTGGCCGCCGTCGTTGAGAATGGTGAAGCCGCCGCGTGCCAGACCGCGAACTGCTGGATTGGGGGCCGCGATGTTGGGGCCGCCGCGCCCATCAAAGAAGTCTAAACCAAATTGCTGCTTCAAATTCACGAAACCTGTGATCAAATTCAACTGGAGAGTGTCGCTCAACCCGAATTCAAAATTGGATGTGACCAGCGTATTTTGCGTGCGGTTCCCGGAGCCAAAATTAGCCTTTGGCCCAGAGATCACATTTGCCGCGAAAATCGAAGGACTGAAAGACTTCCCTTCACGAAGGCCGGTCGTCGCAAAACGCCCCTTACAATCCAGAGCATTGCCGGGATTGCAGAGGAAGTTCAGCGTATTTTCGGCGTTGCTCACCAAATGAGCCACGGACGCGCGCCATTTGCTGGTTTCGCCAAGCTTTAGCTTCAGGCCTAAACGCGCACCCCAGCCATCATCATCATTGATTTGTTCACCAGTGGTAATGTTTTTCACATAGCCATCATCATTCTGACTATACCCACTGACCTTTATGCCCAGCACGTCACCGATGGGAAGATCGATAGAACCACGGAACAGTTTCCGGTCATAACGACCGTAGCCAGCCTCAACATAGCCGCCGACTTCTTCACCGGGATCGCGCATAATAATGCTGATCGCGCCGCCTGTGGTGTTGCGCCCAAACAAAGTGCCTTGCGGGCCGCGCAGCACTTCAATGCGCTGCACATCAAGGAAGCTCAAATTATTGGCGTTTTGACGTGAGAGGTAGATATCATCGACGTAAGTTCCGACGGGCGGATCAAAGGTTGAGATGGACTCACTGTTACCAAGTCCGCGCAGGTAATATCCGTTGGCCGAACCTAGCCCGGTATTGTTGATCGCAACAAGGTTCGGGATATATTGGCCAAGCTGCAAAGTGTTGCTGACGCCTTGGGCGGACAGCTGCTCTGCCGTAAATGCGGAAATGGCAATGGGCACATCCTGCACGCTTTCCGCACGGCGCTGTGCGGTGACGACGATATCCTTGATACCACTTTCTTCTTCGGCAGCATCCTGCGCAAAGGCTGGCATCGACATCATGGCGGATAGGGCAGTGGTTGCAATCAGAAAACGGCGGATCATGTCTTTGCCTCCCAGGCTATGTTAATTGTTCCTTGCTTCGCCACATTATTTGTGATTTGTCCGGACAACTTTCTATGAAAAGGTTTGGCTGTCAAGCCTCATTGTTGCGGGGGGAATGCACATGGGCATCGCTGATCTGGCTTACCCTACGCTGGTTTATGTGCATTTATTGCTATTCGTTCTGTGGCTGGGTGCGGATGTGGGCGTGTTCCTGCTTGGCCAGCATTTTCGCAAGCGAACGCTGTACACGCTGGATCAGCGGATCGCTTTGCTGAAGCTTTTGGTCATTGTCGATCTGACGCCGCGCGCTGCTTGGGCGTTGATGGTGCCTATGTCGCTCACCATTTCGGCGATGGGCGGTTGGTGGGATGTCCCGTCGTGGTCGGTCGTCGCCTCTTGGGCGATTGCTGCTTTCTGGTTGTGGCTGGTGTTTGACGCGCACAACCATGATATGACGCCGCGCGCGGCCCGCAATCGGCAGTGGGAGGGGTGGTTGCGCTATGCGCTTACGGCCTTCTATCTTTGGCTGGGCGGAGCATCGCTGCTCACCAATGCGCCGATTGAGCCGGACTGGCTGGCGTGGAAAGCTTTGCTGTTCGGGTTTATCTTTGCAGCGGCGATCATGATTGATGTTTCATTCAAACCGGTGGGCGGGCAGCTTGGTAAGCTGCTCACTGAAGGATCAAGCGACGAAACTGAAATTCCGCTGCTGCGCACAATGAACCGCACCCGGATCTGGGTCTGGTGCGTTTATGCCTTATTGATCTCGACTTCGTGGTTAGGCGTCGTGAAACCAAGTTGACCCAAAATACCGCTTGACTAAAAAGTTGTCCGGACAAATTTAGGGGCAGTCGCAAATGAGGGAAGTGAAGTGAATCAGGCCCTTGGCCTTCAAAGCATGCTGTTTGTGCCGGGCAATCGGCCGGAACGCTTTGCCAAAGCCTTGGCGAGCGGGGCGGATCTTGTGTGCATTGATCTGGAGGATGCAGTTCCGGCGGACGCGAAAGGCGCGGCGCGGGCTGCGGCGCTTGACGTGGCTCAGTCTGATCGGCGCTATGCGATCCGGATCAACGGGTTGACGACGCGCGATGGCTTGGCTGATCTGCTGGCGCTGGCAGCGGCGGACTATCGGCCCCCGCTCATTTTCATTCCCAAGGTTGAGGCCGCGCATGAGATTGTTATTGCCCGGTCAGTCATCGGGGGCGTTGGCTTCGTGCCGCTGATTGAAACCGTCAAAGGCTTGGCCTGCGCGGGGGCGATTGCAGCGGAAGCTCAGGTCGTCATGATGATGTTTGGCGGCGGGGATCTGTCCGCACAGCTCGGCGTTGCGCTGGCTTGGGAGCCGCTTTTGGTGGCGCGCAGTCAGTTTGTCATGGCCTGCGCTGGGGCTGGCGTGCCTGCGATGGACGTGCCGTTCATCCATCTGGACGATACCGATGGCCTTCGGGCTGAGGCAGAGAAAGCCAAGGCGCTGGGCTTTTCCGCTAAAGCTGCGATCCATCCCGCGCAAATTGAGGTGCTGCACAGCGTCTTTCGTCCCAGTGCAGAGGCAATTGCAGAGGCGTATGGAGCCCGAGATGCGTTCAAGGCGTCCAGCGGTGCTGCGGTCCGGTTCAAAGGTAAAATGCTCGAAGCGCCCTTCATGCGCTCGTATGAGCATGTCATCGCGATAGGGGAGAAGATAAGTGCGTGACGGTGTCATCGAAGTCAGCCCACAGCGGTACCGCGAGACCTACGGCCGCTATTATGAGGAGTTTGTAATTGGTGACGTGTACGAACATCGCCCAGGACGCACGATCTTGGAGGCTGACAATACGTGGTTCACTCTGCTGACGATGAACCAGCATCCATCCCATTTTGATTTTGAATTTGCGGGCAAAACAGAATTCAAAAAGCCCCTCGTCGCGTCGCCTCTGACGGTCGCGATCATGACCGGGCAAAGCGTCTCTGATGTCAGTCAAAAGGCAGTGGCGAACCTCGGCTGGAAAGAAATCCGGATGCTCAAGCCCGTGTTTGCGGGCGACACACTCTATTCGGAAACCGAAGTGCTTGAAAAGCGCGACTCAGAAAAGCGCCCGACGCAAGGCATCGTCACAATCAAAACCATCGGCAAAAACCAGCATGGCGAAGTCGTCTGTGACTTTGTCCGCACCATGCTTATCTGGAAAAAAGGCTTCGGCCCGATGGAAGCCTAAGGAGCAAGACATGGCAACCGCTGCAACGACGCATACCTACATGAGCCTCGATGAAGAGGCGGCCCTTCTTGATGCGATCCAGAAATGGGTCGATAAAGAAGTGCGCCCCGTCGTGCAGAAATATGATCATGACGATATCTGGCCCGAAGAAATCGTTCACCAGATGATCGACATGGGCCTGTTTGGGGCCACGATCAGCCAGCAATATGGCGGCCTTGGCTTGTCCGCTGTCACCTATGCGAAGATTGTCGCGCTAATTTCATCATACTGGATGGCGATTACCGGCATTTTCAATTCACACCTGATCATGGCCTGCGCGGTGGAGCGGTTCGGCACTGTTGCCCAGAAAGCCAAATGGCTGCCCAAATTTGCCAGCGGGGAAATTCGCGGCGGTCTGGCGCTTACCGAACCCAACGCTGGAACCGATCTCCAAGCGATCCGCACAGTCGCGGTGCGGGACGGCGATGATTATGTGATCAATGGCACCAAGACGTGGATTTCCAACGGTATCAACGGCGGCTGTTTCGCGCTACTCGTGAAGACTGATCCCAAAGCCGATCCACGGTATAAGGGCATGAGCCTGTTCATCGCGCCCAAGGGCGAAGGCTTTACCACGGGCAAGAAGTTCAAGAAGCTGGGCTATAATTGCATCGACAGTGCCGAACTGATTTTTCAGGACTACCGCGTCCCGGCTGACAATCTGATTGGTGGCGTGGAAGGGCAGGGCTTCTTCCAAGCGACTGGCGGCCTAGAATTAGGCCGGATCAATGTCGCGGCGCGCGGCGTTGGCCTGTCTGAAGGTGCGCTTCGCCTGGCGACCGAATATGCGCAACTGCGCGAGACGATGGGCAAGCCGATTTCGGAGCATCAGGCAATCCAACTGAAGCTGGGTGAAATGGTCACTCGTGCCCGCGCCGCCAGGTTGCTCACCTTCGACGCTGCCGAAATCTATGACCGCGGAGAACGCTGCGATATGGAAGCGGGCATGGCGAAATTCTACGCATCCGAAGCCGCCGTTTCCAACAGTCAAGACGCGATGCGCGTGTTCGGTGGCTACAGCTATTCCAAGGAATATGACATCGAGCGCTTGTATCGCGATTCCATGCTGATGTGCATCGGTGAAGGCACCAACGAAATGCAGCGCATGATCATTTCCAAACAATGGGTCGCGAGGAATAAGGTTTGACCGGTCGTCGCCTTCCCCTCGCTGGCTATAAAGTCATCAGCGCCGAACAATATGGCGCGGGTCCGTATGGCACATTGTTTCTCGCGCAGCTCGGCGCGGATGTCATCAAGATTGAGCCGCCGCACAAAAATGGCAAAGGTGGCGGCGACACCGCGCGCGGGGTGGGGCCGCATTTTTTGCGAGAGGGGGAAAGCCTGTATTTCCAGACTTTCAATCTCAATAAACGCTCTCTCACGCTCGATCTGAACACTGACGCCGGGCAGGCAGTGCTGCATAAACTTGTCGCTTCCGCCCATGTGATGGCCAATAATCTGCGCGGTGATATCCCGGCAAAACTGGGGCTGACCTATGACGCTTTGAAAGGCTCAAACAAGGCCATCGTCTGTGCCCACGCCTCTGCTTATGGCCGCGACAATGATCGCGCGCGATGGCCGGGCTATGACTATCTGATGCAGGCTGAGGCGGGCTTTTGCGCGCTGACAGGTGAACCAGACAGCCCGCCGCAGCGATTTGGATTGTCGATGGTGGATTTCATGACCGGCACGCAAATGGCGGTGGGCCTTCTGGCGGCCTTGCTGGATGCGCAGCGGACCGGGGAAGGGTGCGATATTGATGTCGATCTGCTCTCCACAGCAGTGCATCAAATGACCTATCCGGCGATTTGGTATATGAACACCGGCGATGTAACGCCGCGCGTGCCGCGTTCTGCCCATCCGTCTGCTACGCCCAGCCAGATGTTTCGCGCCGCCGATGGGTGGATGTTTGTGATGGCGCAAATTCCGAAATTCTGGCCAATCCTTGCGGAAAAGATTGGTCACCCGGAACTGCTCACTGATCCGCGCTTCACGAACCCCGCTGACCGTCTTGCAAACCGACCAGCGCTTTCTTCCGTCCTGGACGCGATTTTCGTCGAAAAGCCCATGGCGCATTGGCAGGCTCTTTTAGAAGGCACCGTGCCTGTGGCGCCTGTTTATGGCGTCGATCAAGCCTTGGATAATCCGTGGCTCAACACCATTGGGATGCGTGACACTGTTGAGCATCCTGATATGGCCGAAATGCATGTTCTGGCCAGCCCAATCAAAGTGGATGGTCACCGCCTGCCGAGCAAAGCGGGGCCATTTCTAGGCCAAGATAGCGATGACGTTCTTTCTGAAATTGGGTATGACATAGCTGATATTGTCAATTTGAGGCAATCTGGGGTCATTTAAGCATGGGCAAACTTTCCGGCATCAAAGTAGTGGACCTTTCTGTCTTTCTGCCTGGCCCGATGATGACAATGATGCTGGCTGATCAAGGTGCAGAAATCTGGAAAGTTGAGGCCGCTGCGGGAGACCCGGCACGCGATCAGGCCCCATTTGAGGCCGGGCAATCGGTGTGGTTTCGCAACCTTAATCGGGGCAAGAAAAGCATCGTTCTTGATCTTAAATCAGAAGGCGGCAAAGCGCGGCTTTGGGATTTGATTGACGGCGCAGACGTGTTTGTTGAGGGTTTCCGGCCCGGCGTGATGAAGCGGCTTGGCTTTGACTATGCCGCTGTTTTTGCGCGCAATCCTCGTATCGTCTACTGTTCGATTTCTGCGTTTGGTCAGGATGGCGCGATGGCCCATCACCCGGCGCATGATATGGCGGTGCAGGCGCTTGCTGGATTTATGTCAGTTAATGACGGGGCTGATGGAACACCTGTGGTTCCCGGCGCACCATCAGCGGACATGGCGGCGGGGCTGACGGCGCTCTCAGCTACACTCATGGCCCTGATGGGGCGAGACCGCACCGGACGCGGTGATTATATTGATTGCGCGATGTTCGATAGTCTGTTGCCTTGGTGCGCGCATACTGCGGGCGGGGCAATTGCGGGTGGGGAGCCTCCAAAGTCGTCGCACCAGCGTTCGCTTGGCGGAGCAGCATTTTATCAGGTCTACGCGACTGCCGACGGCAAGCATGTAGTTCTGGGTGGACGCGAAATGAAATTTGTGACTGCGCTGATGACGGCGCTGGGTAAACCGGAAATGATTGAGATTGCTGAACGACCAGCTGGGGAGCAGGGGGAATTGATTGCTTATCTGCGTTCCGTCTTTGTGACTAGAACGCGGGATGCGTGGGTGGAGTGGTTTGCAGGTAAAGATGTTGCCTTTTCACCGATCCTCAATTTTCGCGAGGCGCTGGATCAGCCGCATGTTGCTGAACGAGGGCTGTTGGTGGGGCATAGCGGCGCGCATCAGATTGGGCCTGCTATTCGATATGCTTCGGAAGGTTGGCAGGTGGGCGATGCGCCGGATCTGGGTGCCGATGGTTAGGCCGCAGACGAACTCCTCTCCCTCAAGGGGAGAGGAAAGAGTTGGCTTAGCAGCTTGCTGCTTAGCAACTCTTGGAGAGGGCAGTGCCACGCGGAAAAACCCCTCTCCCTGGCGCTGCGCGCCTGTCCCTCTCCCCTTTAGGGAGAGGGTTTTACCCCTCAACTTCTATATGCATCGAATAGGCAAACCGATCCCCCGGGTGATGGCTCGCGGAGATTTCCAAGATCCGATCACTGGCATCGCGGTAACAGCGCAGGATCCGCAAACACGGCGCTCGCTTCGTCAACCCAAGTGCTTTGGCAACTTCAGCAGGGGCGGCCACGGCCTGAATATCCTGCGTCACACGGACGATCTTGATCTTGGTCAGTTTTTCTATCTGACGGAACAGCGTGTCTTGCGTCGGGTCAATCTTTTGCACGACGTTGCGCAGTGCCTCGTGCAAATAGGCTTCAGTATAGGCAATGGGTTCGCTGGAGTCATTGGCCGTGCGCAGGCCGTGAAAGCGCGTCCAGCGGCCACCCGCGATCAGGCCGACCTGTTCGGCAATACTGCGGGGCAGAGGGCCTTCGCCCAGTGGTTCAAAGGCCGCTTGGGTATCGCGCGCATATTGCAAAATTTCGCCGACGTTCGACAAAGGCTGATGCAGCGCGCCGCCGCGCGCCGCCGCTGGTTGAATGATTGTGCCAGAACCTCGCTTACGGGCGATCAGCCCTTCGGCCTGCAACGCCCGCAGCGCCTCTCGCACGGTGTAGCGCGATACGCTGTACCGTTGGCACAGATCACTTTCGGTGGGGAAGGTTTCAGCCGAAAAATCACCGCGTACGATCTCTTCACGCAGCTCATCTGCCATTTCCCGGTAACGCGGCTTAGCGGCCAAAATACCCCTCCCATTCAGTGCGGCACCCCCGCATGAATGAGCCTTATAGCCTGACCGAGCAACTAGCCAAGCATCTCCAACGGCCAGTGGATGACGATACACGCAAACGGGCGCGATTGCGTTTGCTGGATTGGTTGGCGTGCGTCGCGGGCGCGCTCAAGTCTGACGTGGCGAAGTCACTGAAAAGGGCCGATGTGCGCGATGCCGCATGGCTTGGCAATGTGCTGGAAATGGATGATGTTCACCGCGCCGCGCTGCTTCATCCCGGGCCTGCAGTTTGGCCAGCAGCACTTGATACCGCCTATGAAGTCGACGCGAGCATGGATGATATGCTTGATGCTGCTGTGCGCGGGTACGAGGCGATGATTGCGATTGGAGCGACATTTGATGCCCATCATTATGCCCATTTCCATAATACAGCGACAGCGGGCGTATTTGGTTCAGCCGCCTGTGCAGGCGCCCTTTATGATTTGACTGAGGAAGAATTGGTGTGGGCCATGGGCAATGCCGGATCAACGTCGGGTGGTCTGTGGCAGATGCGCCATGAAAATGTGATGACGAAACAATGGCATCTGGGCCAAGTGCGCGGGGATGGGTCGTTCGCGGCGCTGATGGCAAAGGCTGGGGTCAGCGGGCCTCGGAATATCTTGGAAGGTCCACAAGGGCTTTATGCCGCCACGTGCCGGGAACCCAAGGCGATGCAGTTCGGGGAGTCTTGGCGCATCCATGATGTCAGCTTTAAGCCGTGGGCCGCGTGCCGCCACGCTCATCCCGTGATTGATTGTGTGCTGGAGTTGAAGGCGCAGGGGGCTTTGTCTGGGCCTATCACGGTTGAGACATACCGGGACGCCATCACCTTTTGCGACCGGCCAGAGCCGAAAACGGAGAGCCAAGCCAAATTCTCCCTGCAACATGCCGTTGCCGTGGCGGCGCTGGCCGATCCCGGCGATCCGGTAAATTATACCGTTGCCGCGACCCTGCGGCCAGACTTTGTGGCGCTTCGGTCTCAAGTGAGTGTGCGTGAGAGTGAGGCAATCTCGGCGCGTTTCCCACATCATTTCGGTGCGCGCGTGACTTGCGCGGAGGGGAGTGTTGACCTGATCGATACGCGCGGCGATCCTGAACGGCCTCTGTCAGAAGAAGGCTTGTTTGCGAAGGTCCATAGTCTGTTCAAATGGGGCGGGCTCAATTGGGCGGAGGCGAATAAAATGATCGCGTTGTGCCTGGAAAGCAACGATCCTGATGCCATTTATGACATGGTGGATGATTGGCTGACATGAGCGCCACCACTGACCTCCTTGATTTTGCGGCGGCTGCGCATATTCTGCCTGCGCAGGTTCGTTCGGATGCGGAACGGCTGCTTGGTGATACGCTCGCCGTCGGGGCTGCTGGATCAACCGCACCGGGAGCAGAAGGCGTGCGGGCGACGGCGCGGCTTTGGGGGCAGGGGAGTGAGGCGCGAATATTCGGGCTCGCTGACCGGATGCCTGCGACTTCGGCGGCCTATGTCAACGGGTTCCACATCCACTGCCTTGAATGGGATGCTGTGCATGAAGCAGCGGTGGTTCATGCGCTGTCGGTGGTCACAGCCGCACTTCAGGCGGTGATTGACCGTCGCGGCGGGTGCGATGCGGATGAGGCGCTGACGGCACTTGCCGTTGGTGTTGACGTGGCAAGTGGGCTGGGCATTGCCGCTGACACGCCGCTCAGCTTTTTTCGCCCGGCGACGGCTGGCCTGATGGGGGCAGCGCTGGCGGTGGCGCGGATTGAAGGGTTGAGCCGCGCGCAGTTCGCAGATGTTCTTGGCCTCGCACACAGTCATGTCGCAGGCACGATGCAGGCGCATTTGGAAGGCTCCATCGCGCTGCCGCTGCAAATCGCCAATGCGGCGCGCGCTGCCGTGCATGTGGTTGATCTGGTGAAGCACGGCCTCACTGGCCCGCATGACGCACTTGAAGGACCATTTGGCTATATGGCTCTGTTCGATACCGGTGATCTGTCACGCTATACGCGCGATTTGGGTACCGTGTGGCGGATCAGCGAGATCAGCACCAAGCCCTACCCGTCGGGCCGCGCGAGCCATGCCGTGCTGGGCGCGCTGGCGGATGTGCGGGAGAGTGGCCGGACAATCACAGCGATCATCGCCCATGTGCCTCCCCTAATTGCGCGGCTGGTCGGGCGTCCGTTCAAGTCTGACATGACGCCAGTCTATGCGCGGCTCTGCCTGCCTTTGCTCGTGGCGCTGATGCTGCGCGATGGCCGCATTGACCCGCGCCGCTTTACGGCGGAGACATTCCATGATCCGCTGATCCGCGACATCGCGGCGCAGGTGGAAATTGTAATTGACGCCAATCCCGATCTTAACGCCCTTTCGCCGCAGCGGCTGGAGATACGATATGCGGATGGCACCACGCAGCAGATCGGCATCCCCAACACGCTGGGCAGCCCAGACGCGCCGATGAACAGCGCCCAATCAGCCCAAAAACGCGATCTCTGCGAGCTTCTGGCCGCGACTGTTGACCGCCGCTTGTTTGACGACCCAGTCCGATATTTTTGCAACCCCAACCCGTTCGTGTCGAGCCAAGTCGAGACAGGGGTGCGCTCGCCATCTCTCGACTATGCTCGAGACGAACGGGAAGTGTGACCATATGGAGCCTCAATGACTTTCCCGACCTATTTTCAGGCCCTTGATGCAAGGCAGATGCTCGCAGATTATCCAATCGGCGACGCTTTCACGGCGCGCTACACAGCGATGAGCCGCGACGAGCTGTTCGCGATCCAAAATGCGCAGTTCGTGAAACTGATGGCGCGCGGTTGGCAGGTGCCCTTCTACAAACGGCTGTGGTCGGCCAAAGGGATCGAACCCGGCGATATCCGCGGCCTTGCAGATATCATAAAGCTGCCCGTTTATGACAAGACTGACCTGATGGCGTCCATCGCAGATTACCCGCCTTATGGTGACTTCGCAGGGCTCGGCGGTGCAGACCGTCCACCTGCGATTCTCCACACCACGTCAGGCACCACAGGCCGCCCGCAAACGCTGTTGTTCGGTCCGAAAGGACGCGAGGTTGGCAACTTGCTTGTAGGCCGTATGTACCGGTGGATGGGGCTGCAGCCCAGCGACGTGATCCAATCCGTCTATGGCCACGGGATGATCAACGGCGGCCATTACATCCGTGAAGCGGTCACGCATTTTACCAATTCGTTATTCCTCTCAGCAGGGACAGGCATAGAAACGCGGTCGATCAATCAGGTCAATCTGATGGCAGACTTTGGCGTCACGGTGATGGTTGGCTTCGTCGATTATATCCGTAAACTGGCCGAAGTGGCCGAAGCTGAAAAAATGTTTGACCGCATCAACCTGAAAATGATTATCGGCCATTTGGGAACCGAAGACCGCGCCTCCACCGAAGCGGCATGGCACGGGGCAAAGGCTTTTGATTGGTACGGCGTCGGCGACACAGGCTCCATTGCAGGCGAAGGGCCCGAACGTGACGGGCTTTATGTTTGGGAGGATGCGCAATATCTCGAACTGCTTGGCGTCGATGATGGTGCTCCCATCGCGCCGGGGGAGACTGGCGATATGGTCGTGACGTGCCTGTATAAGGATGACATCGCGCCGTGCATCCGGTTCAACACGCATGACATTACGCAAGAAATGGCAGGGCGCGGAGACATCGCGTTCAAGCGCATCACGGGCTTCAAAGGCCGCAGTGATAATATGGTGAAGCTTCGCGGGATCAACCTCTTTCCGCACGCCATTGCCTCGCTCATTGAAAATCGGCCTGATCTGACTGGCGAATATGTCTGCACCGTCACGCGCGACGGGGTGACGCAGCGCGATGATATGGTCGTGACACTCGAAAGCCGGGGCGGAACTGATGCTGGGCAACTTGCAGCGTTCCTGCGTCAGGGGTTGGGTGTTGAAGTATCTGTCGCTTTGTGCGCTCCGGGGGAGACCGCGCCCTTGACGCAGATTGATGTGCGGCAGAAACCAATCCGTCTGATTGATGAACGTGGACTTTGAAGGAGAGAGACTATGCGCATTATCGTGATTTTCAATTTGAAGGATGGCGTTGATCCAGCGGCATATGAAGCTTGGGCGCGCGGGTCTGATATTCCCGGCGTCAACGCGTTATCATCTGTGAAAGCCTTCACCGTGCACAAATCGACGGGCATGTTCGGGTCAGATGCGACGCCGCCTTACCAATATGTCGAGGTGATCGACATTCACGGAATGGATCCCTTTGTGGCCGAAATCTCTACGCCAGAATTTCAGGCAGTGGCATCGGCCTTCGGCGATTTTGCAGATAATCCGCAGTTCATTCTGACAGAAGATCTCTGATGGGCCGCTTCGTTGGCAAAACCGTCGTCGTCACCGGCTCAGGCCGCGAAAAGGGACTGGGGCAAGCGATCTTGCGCCGCTTTGCCGATGAGGGGGCGAACTGCGTGGTGTCTGATCTGGTCACAACGCCCGAAGTGGAAGGCGTGGCGGCTGAGCTGCGCTCCCGCGGCGGAAAAGTTGCGGTCATCGACTGCAATGTTGGAAAGGTTGTGGAGTGTCAGGCCCTCATTGACGGCGCGGTATCAACCTTTGGCGCCATAGATATATTGGTCAATAACGCCGGCATTGGTTTCATGATGAAGCCGCTGTTGGAGGTTGATCCCAAAGATTGGGATACAGTAATCGGCGTGAACCTGTCAGGCGCCTTCTACTGCACTCAGGCCGCCGCCAAAGCGATGGTGGCAGCGGGGAGCGGAGGTCGGATTATCAACATCGCCAGCCAAGCTGCAAAATCCGGTTTTCCGCATATGGCCAGTTACTGCTCATCAAAGCACGGGATGATTGGTCTCACCCGGTCCAACGCAGTTGAACTCGGCCAATACGGGATAACGGTTAATGCCGTTTGCCCCAACCATGTGACAACGGGTTTGGGATCAGAGCAGAATGAGTATTTTTCTAAACTGCTCGGTTTTGAGAGCGTCGCCGCTTATCTCGACAACATGGCGCGCAAAAACCCCATGGGACGTCCGGGGCTGGCGACTGATACTGCCGCAACCTGCGCGTGGTTGGCCAGCGATGATGCAGCCTATATCACGGGCGAAGCCATCAACGTGAGCGGCGGGGAAGAGATGCATTAGAATCCCTCTCCCTTTAAGGGGAGAGGGACAGCCTGCGGAGCAGGCAGGGAGAGGGGGTGGTCAGGCCCTCTCCAACTTCGACTAGGCGGGCAAGCCGCTTAGTTTACGTATCCTCTCCCCTTGAGGGAGAGGGGGGAGCAAGACAATGAAAGAAGAACATATCGACTGGCCCGGCGGAGCGAAAATGGCGCTGAGCATTGTCGTGAATGTCGAAGAAGGCAGCGAGATGACTGTCGCGCGCGGGGACCGGGGGATGGAGCCAGTCGACGAGCTGGGCATCCATATCAAATCGCCCATTCGCAATTACGGCAATGAAAGCAACTATCTCTACGGCATCAAGGCAGGCGCACCGCGCATTGTAAAACTGCTCAAGGCTTATGACATCATGGCGAGCTGGACCGTTGCGGCGATGAGCCTTGAGACGCATCCTGAAATCGCTGAGGCGATTGCTGAATTGGGCCATGAACCGGTCAGCCACGGATATCGCTGGGTGCATCAATTCAAGATGGATGAAGCAGCGGAGCGGGAGTTTATCCGCAAAGCCGTGGCCTCCATTGAAAAGAGCGTAGGCGTTCGCCCGTACGGCTGGCTGTCTCGTTATTTTCACACGGACAACACTCGTCGCCTCCTGATCGAGGAACGCTTCACTTATCATATGGATAATTATTCCGGCGACGTGCCTTTCTGGGACCGTGAAACGGTGCCGGGAAAACCGATTGCCATTGTGCCCTATCAGCTTGACAATAATGACATGAAAATGTGGACAGACCCGGCGATGACGCCGGATCAGTGGCTGGCCTATGCGAAACGCAATTTCGATCAGATTTACCGCGAAGGGGAGGAAGGACACAGCAAGATGATGTCGCTGGGCCTTCATTTGCGGATCATAGGCAGGCCGGGGCGGATATGGGCGCTGGAGGAATTTTTCCGCCACGTCCGCGCGCATGACGGGGTCTGGGTGACCACAAGGCGCGCGATCGCGGATCATTTGGCTGTGGTGGATAAGCCGTGACACTGCGCCTCGAACGCGATGGAGCCATCGCTCGCATCCTCATTGACCGCCCGGAAAAGCGCAATGCGTTTAACCAAGCGATGTGGCTGCAAGTGCCGCTGTTGGTGGCAGAGGCTGTTGCTGACTCGGCCGTCCGCGTCATCATCCTTGCCTCCTCAACGCCCGGCATGTTCTGCGCTGGTGCGGACATTGGCGAACTGCTCGCAAACAAAGATGATGCAGATTGGCGCGCCGCCAATCAGGCGGCCATCAACGCTGCGCAATATAAACTGACCCGCGCAGCCAAGCCAGTGATTGCTTTTGTCGATGGCGACTGCGTTGGCGGCGGCTGCGGCCTCGCGCTCGCATGCGATATTCGCGTCTCCACACCGCAGTCGCGGTTTGGAATTACGCCTGCTAAATTGGGCCTTGTCTATCCGCTGCACGACACCAAACTGCTGGTTGATCTGGTGGGGCCGGGTCACGCGAAACGGATGTTGTTCACTGGCGCGCTTCTGCCCGCTGAGGAAGCTCTACGGATTGGCTTGATTGAGATTTTGGGGGACGATGCCGATGACCTCGCCCAGATCATCTCCGGCGCGTCCGCCCATAGCACGCACGGCATCAAAGGCTTTGTTCGCCGCATCTTGGACGGTCAGGCCGCCGATGATGCAGAAACACTCGCCGCGTTTGCGCAGGCGTTTACCTTACCAGATTTTGACGAAGGCACGCGGGCCTTTGTGGAAAAACGAAAGGCAGATTTCGGATGAGCGCTAATCCCCTTACTCATGGCCGCATCATGGGGGGCGTTGTTGCAACACCTGATCTTGAAGCATCGCTTGCCGATTATCATGGGCGGCTGGGACTGCCGGTCATCGAACGCGGCACCGTCAGCAAGGCACTGGCGGGCAGTTGGGGCGTGCCATCGCTGGAAGGTGCGCCGATGGCGATATTGCAGCCATCCAGCGGCGCTCCGTGTTTCTTGCGGCTGATAGAACAGCCACTGCCTGCCGATTTCGTTCCCACGACGACCTTTGGCTGGGGCTCCTACGAAATAACTGTGCAAGATGCGTTTGGCTGGCCCGCGAAGTTGGAAGGCAGCGGGTTCCGCATCATTGGCGAACCCAAAGAAATTCCGGCCATGCCCTATTTCGTGGCGATGCAGATGCTGGGCCGGGGGGAGGAGATGATCTATCTCAACGAAACGCGGATGAACACGCCGACCAACGATCTGCCCCCTGCGCTTTCGCCTGTCGATCATATGTTCATTGTGATCCTTGCCACGCCGGACCGCGCTGCGACCGTTGCCTGGTATTGTAACAATCTGCATTTTGATGAGGGCGACACTTACACTTTGGAATATACGATGATCAACGGCGCGTTCGGTTTGCCTGCTGGCACCACATCTTCCCTCACGATGGTGCAAAAGGGGCGGCTGCCGATTGTCGAAGTGGATGACTATCCTGCGCAAGCAAAGCCGCGCATTGCTCCGCCGGGAGGCCTCCCACCTGGCAACGCGCTCGTTTCATTGGCCATCGACAGCCTAGACGCGATTGATTTGCCCTTCATTATGTCGCCACAAGTCTTAGCCGGTCCAGTCTATTCCGGTCGCCGCTCAGCTACTGTGATTGGCGCTGCTGGTGAATATCTGGAGTTGATCGAAATCGGATGAACCCCCGTCGATGATGCTTTTGATTGACGGCGTAACTGGTTAGGCCATGATCAAAGCAGAACGGGGTCGCATATGGGTTGGGTTGCATCGCTGACGGACTGGGTAAAGGCGCATAAAAAGCTCTCCATCGGCTTGGGGCTTGTTGTGCTGTTCGTGGCGTTTTTCATCTTCAAGCCAACCAAGCCGACTTACGAATATGTCTCCCAAGCGGTGGACCGCGGCGAAGTGGTCAGCAAAGTCACAGCCAGCGGGAAGTTGCGCGCGCTCAACACGATCAAGGTCGGCGCAGAGGTTTCTGGTCAAATCACCAATGTCTATGTCGATTTCAATTCCCAAGTCAGCGCAGGTCAAGTGCTGGCTGAAATTGACCCAACCCGGATCAAGGCAAGGGTGCAGCAGGCTCAGGCCCAAGTGAGCTTGGCGCAGGCTTCGCTCCTGCAAGCCGAGGCAGGCGCGGCGCGGGCGCTAACTGATTTGGCCATTCAGCAACGCGAATATGGGCGGCGTCAGAATTTGGAAGCAGGCGGGTTCGTCTCGAAAGCTGGGTTGGATGTGGCGGCGAGCGGACTGGCCGGCGCGCGCGCTTCGGTTAAAACCACCAATGCCCAAATTGCGAGCGCGCGGGCGCAGATTTCTCAAAGCAGTGCCGAGCTGACCTCAGCGCAATTGGACCTGCGGCGCACCACTATTATCGCGCCGACCGCAGGTGTGGTCATCAACAAGCTGGTTGAACCCGGCACCACCGTTGCGGCCAGTTTCCAGACGCCTAATCTATTCGAAATCGCGGCAGACACAACGCGAATGCAAGTTGAAGCTTCGGTGGATGAAGCCGATATTGGTCAGATCAAAGGCGATCAGCCTGTGCGCTTCACAGTCGATGCCTACCCCGACCAGACCTTCAAAGCCTCCGTTCGCCAAATCCGCAAAGCAGCGACGGAAACTCAGAATGTCGTTAGTTATCTGGTGATCCTTGATGTCGATAATCCTGATGGCAAATTGCTTCCCGGCATGACGGCCAATGTGGAGATTATCACGGGGCAGAAGGCCAACGTGTTGCGTGCGCCGACCACGGCCTTGCGGTTCCGCCCGCGCACGGGTGACCGGTCAGAAGATGATCAGAAGCCTGATCCGAAGCAGCCCGTTGTCTATGTTGTGAGCAGCGACCCATTCCGCCCTGCGGCGCGCA
This sequence comes from Sphingomonadales bacterium, assembly GCA_031376385.1. Taxonomy (GTDB): domain Bacteria; phylum Pseudomonadota; class Alphaproteobacteria; order Sphingomonadales; family Sphingomonadaceae; genus Aquisediminimonas. The sequence goes on along the minus strand of JANMDQ010000020.1, from coordinate 8,309 downwards.
AAGTGATAGTGGGTCAGCAAGGCGAGGATTATGTGGAGATTATCAAGGGTTTGAGAATCGGTGATAAGATTGTCGTGCGGTCCCGCTCCACCGTTGTGAAAGACGGGATTGAGCCGGAAACTGAAGAAGGGGACGGCGGTGGCCACCCCTCTCCTTGAGGCCCGCGCGCTGCACAAAACCTATGTCCTAGGCGGAGAAACTGTGCGCGCTGTGGACGGCGTTTCGCTCTCCATCGATCGCGGCGAATTTGTGGCGATCATGGGCGCAAGTGGCTCTGGCAAATCGACGTTCATGAATATGATCGGTTGTCTCGACGTGCCGACTTCAGGGCAGATGATCCTTGATGGCATCGACACGGGCAGCCTTTCTAGCGATGAAATGGCAATCATTCGCAACCGCAAGATTGGCTTTGTGTTTCAGCAGTTTAACTTGCTCAACAGGACAACAGCGCTTGATAATGTCGCAGTGCCGCTGATCTATGCAGGACTATCAACGGTGGATCGCCGCACCAAGGCCAAGGCCAAGCTGACTGAGTTGGGATTGGGCGAACGGCTGGATCATACGCCTGCCAAGCTGTCCGGTGGTCAGCAGCAACGTGTCGCTATAGCGCGGGCGTTGGTGACAGAGCCGCTGATGCTTCTCGCCGATGAACCCACTGGTGCGCTGGACACCCAGACTTCGGCGGACATCATGGGCATATTCCAGCGCCTGAATGAAGGCGGTATCACTGTGATTTTGGTGACGCATGAGCCCGACATTGCCGAATATGCGCAGCGCCGTATCCTGTTTCGCGACGGCAAAGTGATTGAGGATGCGGCCGTTACAAACCGTCGCAAGGCCGCTTGATGGGGCGCGTTTCTGCCATGGTCAGCGGTTGGGCCGTTAATGTCTCCATCGCGTTAACGGCGCTACGAACGAACCTGATGCGTTCCATCCTCACGACGCTTGGTGTGATGATTGGGGTGCTGGCCGTGGTGCTGGCCGTCGCGGTCGGCTCCGGCGCGAAAGTTTCAGTGATGGAGTCAATCAACACGCTCGGTTCCAACATGGCGATTATTTTTCCTCAGCCTGAAAGCGAAGGCGGCAGGCGCACTGAAACGCGCGGTCGCTTGACTGAACGAGACGCGCGGGCGCTTGAGAAGCAATTGTCGGGGATAGTCGGCATCGCGCCACAACTGCGTGCGACGGTTCAACTGGTGGTGCAGGGCCGCAACGCATCAACCAGCGCGCTTGGTATCACTCCTGGATATGGTGTCGTGTCAAACATCACGTCCGACGTTGGCCGGTTCATTTCCGATGCGGACGTTCGCACCGGCGCACGGGTGATTGTGCTGGGGCAGACCGTGGCCACAACGCTGTTTGGCGAGTTTGAGGCCGTTGGCCAAAGCGTGCGGGTGAACCGCATTCCTTTCACCGTCATCGGCATCCTCGAATCGAAAGGCTCTAGCTTCGGCCAGGATAATGACGATGTCGCACTCATTCCGATCAGCACGGTGCGGCAGCGGCTGGCGACGGGCAGTAATTTGCAGGGGCCAGATGATTTGCATGTACTGTTTGTCGGTTTCGAAGACGGGGTAAACTTGCCTGCTGCAAAGAAGGAAATGACGGAAATCCTCCGCAACCGATACCGCGTGCCCGCGAATGACATAAGTCCCTTCACCATCCGCACCACAGAAGAGTTTATGGAGGAAAGCAGCAAAGTGACAGGGATTTTCCAAGGTGTGCTTGTTGCCATCGCCTCCATTTCGTTGCTGGTTGGCGGCATTGGTATCATGAATATCATGCTGGTGAGCGTGACGGAGCGGACGCGGGAAATTGGCCTGCGTATGGCGCTTGGCGCGCGCAGGCGGGATATCCGCAATCAGTTTCTGGTCGAGGCCGCTGTACTTTGTATGATCGGCGGTGCCATTGGCCTGACATTGGCGATTGGCGTGGCGGCCTTATTTGAAAGCATGGCGGATTTTCCGGCACCCATCGGGCTAGGCACGTCGATCATGGCGATCCTATTTTCCGCAGGTATCGGCCTATCGTTCGGGGGATATCCCGCCATCCGCGCCTCCCGCCTGTCACCTATTGAGGCGTTAAGAAGCGAGTAAGCTGATAGAGCGGATTGCGTAAAATCGGCATCGCCGTCATGCTGAAACGAGTTCAGGGTGACGGGCGTGTTTCAGACTGATCGCAATCCGCTCTAAACCCCGGCGTTGATTGCGTCGAAAATCTTGGCGCCACCGATGAACACGGCACCAGTGGCAGCCATAAATAGCAACCATCCGCCATAGCCCGGATATTGATGGAGGTATATTTCACCTCGTTCAATGGCACCCAATGAAAGGGCATATATGACCAAGCAGGCTTCAAACCGTGTCTTGATGATGAACAATCTTTTGATTCGCTTTCCCATGCCAAAGGTTAAGCAATTGCCGTGCCAAGCGCAAATTACCGTCGATCCGCGTTAACAAATATCCTTTCGTGTAAGTTAATTCGACAGATTCTGCCTTATCGATCCTTGCCGTCGTGATGCCTGCCACGTCGTTTATCGAATAGAGGTTGTAAGTGAGGGGCAGCATTGCGATTTGGGCTGTGGGCAAAGTCAGTTTCAACGGACTACTGTATTGCGTTACTAGAACAGCTATGGCACGGGACAGCTATGAGTAAACATGATTTTTCATCAATGCGCGCCGCCATGGTATCCAGCCAGTTGCGCACAAATGCCGTTACCAATCCTGCTGTGTTAAAGGCGATGGAAACTGTGGAACGTCAGGATTTCGTTCCTGTTGACCGCGCGGCACTTGCTTATGTTGATGTTCCGGTGCCGTTGGGTGAAGGGCGCTGGTTGAATGCCCCGCTCGCGACTGGGCGGTTGCTATGTGAAGCTGACCCCAAGGTGGGACAGACGGTTTTGGTCATTGGCGGAGCGACGGGATATGCGGTCGCTCTCCTAAAAGAAATGGGTGTTGCTGTCGTCGCGGTGGAGGAGGGCAGCCTTGCCGAGGTTTTGAAAGCGCATTTTGCAGGGCAGGACGGCATTACCATCGTTTCCGGGCCAATCACGCAGGGGCATATAGATGCGGTCCCCTATGACGCGATCGTTATTGACGGCGCGGTGGAGCAAGTGCCTCAGGCATTGTGGGATCAATTGAAAGACGGAGGGCATTTAGTCGCCGGCATCAATGATCGCGGCGTCACGCGGCTATCATCGGGCCGCAAATCTGGTGCGTCTGGCGTTATGACGCCATTTCTGGATGTAGAAGCAGCGCATTTGCCGGGCTTTGCCCGCGCTGCCAGTTTTAAGTTTTGAATGGAATGAAGATGACGACCCTTTATCGCGGTCTTGCCGCACTTTTGGTATCAACAGCGCTAACCGCCCCTGCGGCTGCCGAAACCCTGCAAGAAGCGCTGGTGAAGGCCTATGCTACTAACCCGACGCTGGCAGGCGCACGGGCGGGGCAGCGTGCCAATGACGAAAATGTTCCCATCGCCCGCGCGCGCGGATTGCCGAACGTGGATTTGAGCGGCGGGTATAATGAAAATATCAAGTCAGCGTCAAACAGCTTCACCTCGCCAACGCGCTCCGTTTCAGGGCAGATTGGCGTTACAGTGCCGCTTTATACCGGCGGCGCGGTGCGCAATTCGGTGAAATCCGCTGACGCGCGGATCAAGGCCGGGCAAGATAATCTGCGCGGTGTGGAGTCTGACATGTTCACCTCCGTTGTCGCCGCCTATGTAGATGTGTTGCGCGATGAGGCGATTGTGGGGCTGAACCGCAATCAAGTGAAGGTCCTCCAAACCAACTTGGAGGCGACCAAAGACCGCTTTGAAGTCGGGGACTTAACGCGCACTGATGTGGCGCAGTCTGAAGCGCGACTGGCCACATCGCAAAGCCAATTGGAAGGCGCAGAGGCACAGCTTATTTCCAGCCGCGAACGCTATGTTCAGGTTGTGGGAACGGAGCCTGTTGCACTTGCGCAGCCACCTGTCCTTCCAAACTTGCCCACAACAGTGGACGGGGCCGTGACGACAGCACTTGGCGACAATCCCAATCTGGCGGCAGTGAAGAAATCAGCGGACGCCGCGCGTTTTGACATTGCTGCGGCGCGCGCCTCCCGCCTGCCAAAGGTTCAGGCCGTCAGCAATGGCGGTTACACCAATTTTCTCAACACGCTTGGTTCAAGCTTTCCGGGGCAAAATGTCACGCAGAGCCAAAGCACAGTGACCGCGGGAATTCAGGCGAGCATTCCGTTGTTCCAAGGGGGCGGCCCCTCGGCTCAGGTCCGTCAGGCGCAGGCGCGGTCCAGCCAATCGCTGGAACAGATTATTGAAGTTGAACGCGGCGTCGTGGCGCAAACGCGCTCTGCCTATGCCAGTTGGCGTGCCTCCAATGCGGTTATTGTGTCTTCGGAAAAAGCGGTTTCAGCCAATGCACTCTCGCTCGAAGGTGTGAAGGCAGAAAATAGCGTCGGCAACCGGTCAATCCTGGACATATTGAACGCGGAGCAGGAATTGCTCAACAGTCGGGTGCAATTGGTCTCCGCACAGCGGAATGCTTATGTTGCTGGGTTCGCACTTTTGTCCGCCATGGGTCAGGCGGAGGCCCGCGATCTGGGGCTGGACGGCGGCACGCTTTATGATCCGCAAATGAATTACGACCGGGTCCGCCGCAAAATCTGGGATTGGGATGATGATGCCAAGCCAGCAGCGACATCAACACGAACAGTTGACACGCCCGCCCAAAACCCCTCAATACGTCCTTAACGGGGGCTTCGGGACAACAGGCATGGGCGACATCAGCAGCGAACCTTCGATGGAGGACATATTAGCCTCGATCAAGAAGATCATTGCCGACGATAGTGAGCGGAAGATTTCCCCGCCGCGTGTCCGCACAAGCCCTTTACAAACTGCACCGATGCATGACGTGGTGGATTTGGCTGAGCGGACTGCAAAAGTGGCTCCAGTTGTTGAGAAATCTGCCGTTTTTGAGGTTGAATCATCCTCAGAAATTATGGACGACGACGTTCTGGAATTGAACGAAAGGGCACCCGACGTGATGGTAGATGAAGTCGCCGATATCGTCTCCCCTGCCGCCGCAGAGGCCAGCCGGTCTGCCCTCTCATCGCTGTCCCGTCTGATCGTGAAACCTGCGGTTGAAGGCGGCGATACGCTTGAAGGGCTGGTGCGCGAAATGCTCAAACCGATGCTCAAAGACTGGCTCGACGCCAATTTGCCTGAAGTGGTCGAACGTGTCGTCGCGCAAGAAGTCGCCCGGATCAGCGGGCGGCCGCTGTAAAATATTTAATATGCGGATTGGCCTCGGGCGGACCGCTCGTTTAAGGCCTTCCCATGACTGAACTTCCCAAAACATTCGATCCCGCGGCGATTGAGGCGAAATGGTATGCGCACTGGGAACGCACAAACGCGTTCCGCCCCTCGCGCCCTGATTCTGAGCCCTATACTATCGTCAATCCGCCGCCCAATGTGACGGGTAGCCTGCATATCGGTCATGCGCTGGATAATACGCTGCAAGATATCCTCATCCGCCACGCGCGATTGCAGGGCAAAGACGCGCTTTGGGTGGTCGGCATGGACCATGCGGGCATCGCGACGCAGATGGTCGTTGAGCGGCAAATGAATGCCGCTGGCGAAAAGCGCACCGATTTTAGCCGCGACGCATTCGTCGACAAAATCTGGGAGTGGAAGAACGAAAGCGGCGGCGAAATCACGCAGCAACTTCGCCGTCTTGGTTGCTCCATGGATTGGAGCCGCGAGCAATTCACCATGGACCCGCATTTCAGCAAAGCCGTGACGAAGGTGTTTGTGGACCTTTACAACGAAGGCCTGCTTTACCGCGACAAGCGGCTGGTCAACTGGGACCCGGGCCTCGGAACCGCGATTTCTGACCTGGAAGTCGAAACGCGGGAAGTGAATGGCAAATTCTGGCATTTCAAATATCCACTGGAAGATGGCAGCGGATTCATCTCGGTAGCGACCACGCGGCCTGAAACGATGCTGGCCGATATGGCCGTGGCCGTGAATGCGTGGGACGAACGCTATGCGGCGCTGGTGGGCAAATATGTGCGGCTGCCCATCACCGGGCGTCTGATCCCGATTGTGACGGATGACCATGCGGATCCGGAACTGGGTAGCGGTGCGGTGAAGATCACGCCGGGGCATGATTTCAATGACTTTGAAGTCGGCAAGCGTGCTGGGTTTAAAGCTGGTGAGATGCTTAACATGCTCGATGCGGAGGCGCGGGTGGTGCAGTGTGGGGGCATTCCTGACGCTTTACTGGGGCTGAGCGTTGCCGACGCCCGCAAGGAAGTGGTTGCCTTGCTTGAGGCGGAAGGCTTGCTTGAAAAGGTTGAGGATCGTCTGATCCAGACACCATTTGGCGACCGTAGCGGCGTGGTGATCGAGCCTTGGCTCACCGACCAATGGTATGTCGACGCAAAAACCCTCGCTGGCCCCGCGATTGAGGCCGTGCGGAGCGGGGCGATAGATATTGTGCCGAAGAGTTGGGAGAAAACCTACTTCAACTGGATGGAGAATATCCAGCCTTGGTGTGTGAGCCGGCAGTTGTGGTGGGGGCATCGGATTCCGGCTTGGTATGGGCCTAGTATCGACAATCAAGATGAACGGGTAGTCTTTGTTGCGGACAGCGAAGAAGCGGCCTTCACCGCAGCTGCCTCATACTACGGAAACGCTTGGCGTGAAGGCGAGGCCATGAGCGTTAGCGTTTATGACAGCGAGGCACAATATCAGGACGACGTCGTGAACTTTCCAACGACAGACAAGAAGGAACTTGAGACTGAACTTGGGTTTGAAGTTTCCGACGAAGAGATCGAAGAGTTGAACGCAATCCATCCCAATGTTTGGGGTATTTGGCGTGACACCGACGTCCTCGACACATGGTTTTCCTCCGCGCTTGGGCCCTTTACCACGCGGGGGTGGCCGGATGAAAGCCCCTCTCCCCTCGAGGGAGAGGGTGGTCCGCAGGACCGGGTGAGGGGTACAGAGCGAAGCGTAGCGAGCGTGGAGTCGGCGCACCTGCCAACCAGTGGCGCTCCCAACCCCTCACCCTCGCTGGCTACGCCAGCATTTCCCTCTCCCTCAAGGGGAGAGGGATTACTCTCCCGCCATTACCCAAACGACGTCCTCGTCAGCGGCTTTGACATCCTGTTCTTCTGGAACGCGCGGATGGCGATGCAGGGGTTACACTTCATGAAAGAAGTGCCGTGGAAGACCATGTATCTCCACGGCCTCGTTCGCGCGGCGGATGGCTCCAAAATGTCGAAATCAAAGGGCAACACGGTCGATCCGCTCGGTCTTATTGACCAGTACGGCGCAGACGCTCTGCGGTTTTTCATGGCGGCTATGGAAAGCCAGGGCCGCGACATTAAAATGGATCAAAGCCGCGTTGAGGGGTATCGCAACTTCGCCACAAAGCTTTGGAATGCCGCGCGGTTTTGCCAGGCCAATGGTATCGGCGCGTCCAAGTCCGTTGCGGCGCCGAAGGCAGAACTGGCGGTCAACCGCTGGATTATCGGCGAAACAGTTGAAACACTCGCCAAATTGAACAAGGCCTTCGCCGAATTCCGCTTCGACGGGATGGCAGATTGTATCTATCACTTTGCGTGGGGCACGTTTTGTGACTGGTATCTCGAATTGATCAAGGCAGTGCTTTCCCCAACCGTTCGGGCTGAGCCTGTCGAAGCCTTCCCTTCTTCAACTGCGGAGCCGACAGATAAGGGAACCCTTCGACAGGCTCAGGGCGAACGGAGTTCGGAACAAGCAGAAACGCTTCAAGTGGCAGGCTGGGTGTTTGATCAGATTCTTGTCATGCTCCACCCGTTCATGCCGTTCATCACCGAAGAGTTATGGGGAGCTATGGGGGATCGCGGCGGCAATCTTCTTATCCACGCCAAGTGGCCAGCAACGGGGGCAGGGGTCGATGCTGAGGCGAAAGCTGAGGTGGAGTGGTTGATTCGGTTGATTGGCGACATTCGTTCGGCGAGAACGGAAGCCAATGTGCCGCCGTCTGAAAAGCTAAGTATGGGAGTGAAGGATGCTCCCGATTATGTGCATCGCTGGATCAAGAATAATTATGAGTCGCTCAAAAAGATTGCGCGCCTTGAAATGGTGACATCTGATCCAGTACCAACCGAGGGATCGCTTGTAGTCTCCCATGCAGACGCGACTTATCTTCTGCCTTTTGCAGATTTTATTGACATTCCTGGCGAACGCGCTCGCATTTCTAAGTCAATTGAAGCCATCTCCAAGGAAGCTGCCTCCGTCGCTAGCCGCCTCAACAACCC
>JANMDQ010000017.1:0-19252 GCA_031376385.1 Sphingomonadales bacterium | reverse complement strand
GTCGAGCATGGGCCAACTGTATGGCCAGATGCAGCGGCGATCAACTTGATTGGCGTCCGGTGTAATCAGTCAGTTGCGGAAAGTGCCCGCGATAACCGGTTCCTGATCGCGATAAGGGCAGGAAATATATCTAATACCTCGTCAGTCCGGGGCGTCTCTGCTACTGCCAACGCTCCCGTATCCGGCTTTGCGCCGCTGCTTAAAATCTTCTGCACGCCCTTGACCGTATAACCTTCGACATTGAGCCACTGGTTGATTTGCCGCGCCAAAGCACAGTCTTCAGGGCGGTAATAACGCCGGTTACCTGCGCGTTGCAGTGGCTTTAATTGAGGAAACCGGGTTTCCCAATAGCGCAATATGTGTTGGGGCAAGCCTAGGTCATCAGCTAGTTCACTGATCGTCAAAAACGCGGAGGACGATTTGGATGTTACAGACATCATGCGCCTAACTTACCCCGCAGCGATAATCTTGTCTCGCATTTTCTGGCTTGGCCGGAACGTGAGCACGCGCCGTGGCGAAATTTCAACTTCTACCCCTGTTTTCGGGTTGCGCCCGACACGCGCATTCTTTTGCTTGATCTGGAATGTTCCAAATCCTGATATTTTCACATCTTCGCCGCGTGTCATTGCCTCGGAAAGATTATCGATCACAGCGTCAACAATGTCGTAACATTCTGAACGTGACAGTCCTATTCCGTTGTGAATTGCATCTGACAAATCCGCCCTTGTCAAAGTGCTTTTGAAGCTCATTCGTGTCCCCCTTTTACGCGACTTGCCCTTACGTCAGGCTTCGATCTTCGTTTAACGGCCTAATCTCGCCCGTCAACAGATGGCGCTTACATGCGGATGACAGAGGCGCCCCATGTAAATCCACCGCCCATAGCCTCTAACACAGCAATATCGCCTGGCTTTATCCGGCCATCGCGCACAGCCTGATCAAGCGCCAAAGGCACAGAAGCCGCAGAAGTATTGGCATGTTTGTCAACAGTCACAATGACTTGTTCTGATGCAAGGCCAAGTTTGCGCGCCGTCGCATCGAGGATGCGCAGGTTGGCCTGATGAGGCACAACCCAATCAATATCATCGGCAGACAGCCCCGCCTTTGCGACGACTTCTTTCAAAACAGCTGCCAAATTGGTTACGGCGTGGCGGAATACTTCAGATCCCTTCATGCGCACTTTACCAACTGTGCCTGTGGTAGACGGACCGCCATCTACATAAAGCAGCCCGTTATAGCGCCCGTCGGCATGCAATGCCGAGGCAAGGATTCCGCGATCGCCGTCTTGCGCTTCAAGGATGACTGCGCCTGCGCCGTCGCCAAATAAGACGCATGTCGTGCGGTCTTCCCAGTCCAGTATGCGGCTAAAAGTCTCAGCCCCGATCACCAGCGCACGATGTGCAGCCCCAGTTGTGATCATCGCATCTGCCACGCTAAGTGCATAGAGAAACCCCGAACACACGGCTGCAACGTCAAACGCGACGCAGTCATTGATGCCAAGGGCCGCCTGAACTTTGGTGGCGCTGGCCGGGAATGTCTGATCCGGGGTGGCCGTTGCCAGAATGATCAGGTCAATCTCATCCGCGTTTCTGTTGCTGGCAATCAGGGCTTCACGCGCGGCTAATGTAGCCAGTGATGCCGTCGTTTCATCAGGCCCGGCAATGTGACGAAATTTGATGCCAGTGCGTTCGACAATCCATTCGTCAGACGTATCGACGCGTTCTGAAAGTTCAGCGTTCGAAACGCGGTTTACCGGCAGGGCCGAACCCGTGCCAATGATGACAGACCTGCGTGTCACGCGCTGCCCTTCATGTTCACTTGAGCCAGATCATCGGTGATCCGCTGCGTGATGTTATCTGCCACAAGCCGCGCAGCGACGCTGATCGCATTTGCAACGCCAATTTCACTTGCCGACCCGTGGCTTTTGACCACGACACCGTTCAGACCCAGAAAGACCGCCCCGTTATGCACATTTGGATCAAGATGGTGCCGAAGCAATTCTGTGGCTGGGCGAGAAACCAGGAACCCGAATTTTGATCGGATTGAGCTGGTAAAGGCACGTTTAAGAAGATCCGTTACAAAACGGGCTGTGCCTTCAATGGTCTTCAGTGCGATATTGCCAGAAAAACCATCACATACAATAACATCGCTTTCGCCGCGTGACAGCTTGTCCCCTTCTACAAACCCAAGGAATTCCATCGGCAAATGAGGTGCAGCACGTAACACAGCGGCGGCATCACGAATTTCATCAGTGCCCTTCATGTCTTCGCTGCCAATGTTGAGCAGGCTGACTCGCGGGCGGGCAAGCCCCATTGCAGCGCGGGCATAGGCAGCACCCATGACGGCGAATTCCACCAAATTGCGGGTTTCGCATTCGGTATTCGCGCCCAAATCCAGCATGACCACATCATTCGCGCCGAGCGTTGGGAGCAAAGCGGCGAGGGCGGGGCGGTCAATGCCCGGCATGGTTCGTAGGGAAAGTTTGGATATGGCCATCAACGCGCCAGTATTACCCGCAGAAACTGCGGCTCCAACAGCCTTTTGCTTCACCAGATCAACGGTAATGCCCATGCTGGTTGTTTTGGCGCGGCGAATGGCCTGCGACGGTTTGTCATTGCCCGAAATCACATCATCAGCCTGAACGATGACGGATCGGTCCTTTAGAATGGCATGACCGTCCAACACAGGCTGAACCTGCGCGGTATCCCCCACAAATTGAAACTGGATTTCGGGCATCCGCTCTGCCGCCAAGGCAGCACCCGCCAACATCAGGGTGGGGCCTGCGTCGCCGCCCATCGCATCTATTGCGATTACTGGCGCATTGGCCATGCGGCATGCCTCCCCTGTGTGAACCTCACCCCGAAAGTGGGGTAAGCGCTTATCCCGCGACGGCAATCACTTCGCGGCCATTATAATAGCCGCAGCTGTTGCACATGTGGTGCGGGCGCTTCAATTCGCCGCAGTTGGCGCATTCTTGAAAGGCTTCCACGGTCAATGCGTGGTGGCTGCGGCGCATGTTGCGCTTGGAAGGGGACGTTTTTCTCTTTGGAACAGCCATGGTGGCACCTATTTCTTTCAATTCGACAAGCACGACCGCAAACAAAATAAGCGCCCATCAAACCGCCAACCCGAATGGGTGACAGCCCCGGACGCCCGCACTGTTTGCGAATTGAGGTGGCCTATACCGATTCTGCCCGCAGTTGCAAGACCTCCGCGATCATGGCACACGCCGCAGACCACAATAGGGGACGTAAATTCATGATCTTGCCAACAACCTTAACTGCCGTCGGCATTGCTGCCCTCATCAACCTGTGGCTCGCCATCCGCTGCGGCCAAGTGCGGACGAGTGAAAAGGTGAGCATAGGGGACGGCGGTAATGATGCTGTAATCCGCCGAATGCGCGCGCACAGCAACTTTGCAGAATTCACGCCCATCGTGCTGATTTTAATTGCGGCCATCGAATATTCCACGGGCACATCGCTTTGGCTGTGGGCCGTGATGGGCATTTATATGCTCGGTCGCCTGGCCCATGGCATTGGCATGGACGGAAAAGGACCACTGGCGGGCGGACGCTCTGTAGGCATCCTCACAACTTTCATCATTACCCTCGGCCTCGGCATTTACGCTCTGGCCATTCCCCATTTGACCTTCAATCAAGTGACCGACGTTTCCATTGAAGGCGCGACTGTGGTGCGGTGAAGTGTGAGGGTTGTTCACGTGAATAGTGTTTTTCCCCGGAACTGTTGAATCCGTTAGCGTCCGGAAAGTTAGCGGGGCCGGAAATGCCAACCCTAATTTCAAAGTTGACAAATTGAGATTGTTCTTTATATGTTCCATCGTTCTTTGACACGCGAATGTCGCGATTAGATATCTCTTTCCCCGGATGCCGGTCACCGACCTGCGCGTCGTGATTTCGCACACAGACACCGGCGATGGCGCGACCTGATTAAATGTGCGACTGGCACAACTTTACACAACTTTGGACAAAAGCAGGTTGAAAACCGCTTGCCCTTTCAACCTCCTAAGGGTGACATAAGGTGACAGAAAAACATGTTTTCATGTGGAACTTTGTCACCTTAAGCGCCTAATTACCCCCGCCATACATCTTCCACATGCTGAGGGTAGCGCTTAACCAAAGTGCGTTCAGGTGTGAACCATGTGTCAACTTTGCAATTCTGTCGCCTCGTGCAGCAGGTCGTGTATCAAGACTCTCTACGCCCAAATCGAACACGATTTATTTTAAGATGGCGTGGCAAAATGTTGTAAGCCGAGACCTTAATCCTAAGCGGTGTAACGCAGTTTCAGCATCTCGTAGACAGCTCGCATGCCCAAGGCGTCGCCGCCTTTGGGGCGACCGGGGCGGGGGCCGGGGCGCCAGGCGAAGGTGTCTAAGTGCGCCCAGTGCGTATCAGCGGGCACGAATTTACGGAGGAACAAGGCCGCCGTGATCGCGCCGCCGAAGCCGCCTTCGCTGCTGTTCGCGGTATCGGCGACGTCGGATTTCAGCATATCATCATAGCGCGTCCACAGCGGCATCCGCCACACGGGGTCATCATGAGTGACGCTGGCTTGGGAAAGGGCGCGGGCAATGTCATGATCGTTGCAGAACAGCGCAGGCAGGTCTGGCCCAAGGGCGACGCGGGCGGCACCAGTGAGGGTGGCGAAATCGATCATCAATTCAGGCTTGTCTTCACCGGCCTTGGTGATGGCGTCGGCCAGGACAAGGCGGCCTTCGGCATCGGTATTGTCAATTTCCACGGTAATGCCCGCGCGGCTTTTCAGCACGTCTCCGGGGCGGAAGGCATTGCCAGACACAGCATTTTCCGCTGCGGCGATCAGCAGGTGGAGGCGCACCGGCAGGCGGGCCTGCATGATCAACTGCGCCAGCCCCAAGGCATGGGCCGCGCCGCCCATATCCTTTTTCATCAAACGCATTCCATTGCCGAGTTTGAGGTTCAGGCCACCGGAATCAAAGGTAATGCCTTTGCCGATAATCGCGATGCGGGGATGGGCCGGATTGCCCCATTCCAGTTCAATGAGGCGCGGGACGTGGATGCGGTCTGCGGCGCGGCCGACGCCGTGGATCAGGGGATATCCGCTTTCAAGGTCCGCCCCTTTGGTAACAGTTACTGGCACATCAAACAGTTTGGCCACGCGTTCCGTTTCGGATTGAAGTGCTGCTGGCCCCATATCGGCGGCAGGCGTGTTGACCATGTCGCGGACCAGAGCTGTGGCGGCGGCAAGGCGAACCTGCTCCCCCATCATCGCTGGATTGGGGGTCAGGAGGACGCGTTCCGGCACGGGGTCTGCGGCGCTTAGATAGCGATCAAAACGGTAATGGGCGAGGAGCCAGCCGAGCGCACGCGGCCCCGGATCGCCCGCCGGATCGCCGCCTGCCAATCGGTACGTGCCTGCCGGAAGGGACGCTGCGACGGGGGCCAAATCCCAAACGCCAGATGTGTCTGGTGCGCCGACTGCGACTGACCAGTCTTCAGGTTCCGCGCCGTGCAGGCGGACTTGCTCCCCGGATTTGGCCTTGAACTGTGCGGCGTCCACTGCTGCCCGTGCGCGTGGGGGCAGGGCCTTATACCAGTCTTCAAACGCAGCCTTTGTGATGATCTCTATGGTTCGCGCAGGCTGGTCTTTGTCGGGCTGGAGGAGAGTGGCATAATCAGTCATCTTCATCTTCTTCTTTTGGGGCGGCCAGGCGCAGCAGCGTGACTCGCGCTTTGCCATAATCGCGAACGACGTCTGCTTCAAAGCCCGCAACTTCGACCTTTTCCTTGCGCGATGTTTCGATGGTGATGATCGTCGCCGGGCCGATCCAACCAAAGCGTTTCAGCTTATCAAGCGCGACGGCACCTGCGCCAGAGCCGTAGGGCGGGTCCATCATGATGATATCATAGGGGGCAGCAGCAGGGGCCACAGTGAGCGCGGATTGCGCGCGGATATCAGGCTTCACGCCCAGTTTTTCAGCGTTGGCGCGCAGGCAATCGAGCGCGGCGCGTTCCATCTCAACAAATGTGCATTCCGCCGCCCCGCGCGACAAAGCCTCAAAACCCAGCGCGCCGGAGCCTGCGAAGAGGTCCGCCACTTTCAATCCATCAAATTCGCCGACGCGGCTGACGAGCATGGAGAACAGCGCCTCCCGCGTGCGGTCTGCCGTTGGCCGCGTCGCGTCGCCCTTGGGCGAAACCAATGTTCGCCCGCCCCATATGCCCGAAATGATCCTCATTTCAGGGTTTTCCGGAACGCCACCAGGTCATGCTGCAACACTTCACCGACCGAAGAGCGCGGCATATCGCCCAGTTCAAACGGGCCATAGCTTGTGCGGATCAGGCGGCTGACCTCTAGCCCCAGATATTCGAGCACGCGGCGGACTTCGCGGTTCTTGCCTTCCTTCAGGCGCATTTCAATCCACACATTGGCCCCGGTGCGGCGTTCGATATTGGCATTGATGCTGGAATAGCGCATGCCTTCAATCTCGACGCCCATCATCAGCTCTTCCAACCGCTCTTGCGTGATATCACCGTAAGCCCGGGCTCGGTATGCGCGCTCGACACCTGTTGAGGGCAGTTCCAATTGCCGCTTCAGCTCCCCATCATTGGTCATGAGCAACAGCCCCTCAGTGTTAAAGTCGAGGCGACCAACGGGGACAAGGCGGGGGAGATCCTTGGGCAAATGATCGTAGATCGTCTGACGGCCCTTCGGGTCAAACTCCGCCGTCAACACGCCGACGGGCTTGTGAAAGAGGAACAGGCGGGACTGGTCAGCGGGCTTCACAGGCTTGCCGTCAACCGTCACACCTTTCAGGTTTTTCAGGATCGTTGCCGGTGTTTCAATGGTCTTGCCGTCAATCGCGATGCGGCGATCCGCGATCATGCGTTCAATTTCGCGCCGCGAAGCGACGCCTGCGCGCGCGAGGAGTTTGGCAATCCGGCTGCCGTCTTTGGCCAGCGGGTCATAGGGTTCTGAGTCTGTCATGCAGCAGCCGTTAGCTGGTATGGCCACCATTTGCCATGTTGGATGTTACCGCGCGGAGAACACCCCGCAAATGATCCTATCCCCACTGGCCCCGGTCGGGTCGGTTTTATAATCATCGGGCTTGGCGTGGATGACGAGAGCTGCACCGTCAGCATCCATCAGGCCCGCCATTGTCCATCCGTGGATATCGAAGGACAGGGAACCGCGACCGCGCGCGTCAACGATCAGATTGGGCATATCGCCTGCGTGGCTGCCCATGGGATTGTCGCGACCGTGCTGATTTCCTGTCGGGTTCCAGTGCGGGCCTGCAGTCGTAAACTTCGGCCCTTCGCAAAGGCCAACGCTGTGAATGTGCAGCCCGCGTTCGCCTGATTCCATGCCTTTCACTTTGACGGTCAGGCGCAGGCTATGCGGTGTCTGAACAATTTTCGCGCTGCCAACGACTTTGCCTGATGCGTCAGACAATTTGGCCGTGGCCGCCAAGGCAGGGGTTGCGATAAGGGCGCAAACCAAAAATGCGGTGCGGATCATGCGGAAAGCCTTTCATCGATGCTGTTGTGAAAAGAACGAATGCCTTGTTCTAATGTTCCCAAGGTCAAATGAGTAAGGGCACCAGAGGATAGACCTTCTTGCCCCAATGCCGCCGCGCGGAAATCCTCGGCGGCAAAGACACTGCCGTCGAGCAAGTCCCAGCTCCGCTGCCAGTGGCTTTGCGCTTTGTCGGTTGACGGTTTTTCCGGGATCAGCATGAAATCCTCCACCAGTGTGCGGTCTACGCTTTGCGGCATCAGGGTCATGATGTTCACATAATCCGGGCTGACGACAATGACTGTCGCGGGGAACAGCTGATAGGCGAAGGTGACGACGGAGCGGAGCTGAGGCCAATTGCCCATATCAATATCGGCCAGTTCCGCCGCGCGGCCCACGGCGGATCGTTGATGCGCACCAATGAGATCGCCTGACGTGACGCCGTCCTTAAAGAACGGACCGATCGTCGTCGCATGCAGGCGCGTGACATGGTAGCTTTCCAGAAATGCATCCATGATCAGTTTCCAGTTGGACGCGACATCATGCGTGCGGCGATTGAACAAGTGCAGATTGCGCATCCCAAAGGCATCGAAATCTGCGCCAAGCGTATCGGCTTCGGTAAAATCAGCAGTGTCACCGGGCGCAAACCAGATGAGCCCGCCCGCTTCACGCGTGGGCAGCCGTTTCAGGCCGTGCGCCGCTTTATCCAGCCCTGGGAATGTCTCCGGCCGGGGCAGGCCGAACAGCGCACCGTCCATCGTATATGTCCACGCATGATAGGGGCAGACAAGGCGACTGGCACAGACTGTTTCGCTCCCCTCCACCAATCGCGTGCCCCGGTGCTGGCAGACGTTCAGGAAGATATGCGCTTCGCCCGACTTATCGCGCGTAATCAGCAACGGTCTGCCAAAGCCGTCATGGGGCACCGCCATATTGGGCTCAGGGATCAGCGCAGAGGGCGCAATCACCTGCGGCAGAGCGTCGAACAGCTTCGCTTTCTCGCGCGCGAAATGGGCAGGGTCGGTATAGGCCGATGCAGGAACCGTTGTGATGTCCGCCGCAGCGCGCACGGTTCCGTCGGCAATCTGTTGGGCGAGGGCCTGTTGGCCTAAGGTTGGCGAAAGCATGTTCATGGCAAATTCCTCAACTATCTCTGGCCTTACCCGATTTTCGCGCTAGGTTCTCTCAAAATATCTGGGGAGCAAGTTGCGTGAGTGGTGTAATATGTCAATTGATCTGATCCGCTTCTTCATTTTCGCGGGTATATTGGGGGGCGTTGTTGTCCTTGCCTTTTCGGTCCCGATTTTTCGCCCCTATGTGCGGAAAAATCCCGTCATTACATTCCTGCTGGGGATATCGAGCGGCTTTCCACTCACTCTGCTGATCGCAACCATGACATTCTGGCTGGCTAAGGTTGGCATCGACACTGCGACCATTGGTTTTCTGGTGGCGCTTGGCATTCCCTATACACTCAAATTCCTATGGGCACCGCTGGTCGATAAACTGCCTTTGCCGTTCCTGACAAAGACGTTCGGGCAACGGCGTGGATGGTTGTTCTTTGTTCAGGCGTTACTGTTCTTTTCAATCTGGCAATTGGGGGCAAGCAATCCGCAGCCCGGCAGCATTGGCCTGTTCGCCATATGGGCGCTAATCACGGCATTTCTTTCGGCAACGCAGGATATCGTTATTGACGCCTACCGGATTGAGATATTGGAAGATGATGAGTTCGCTCATGGCACTGCGACCAATCAGTTTGGTTACCGCACAGGAAATTTGATTGCAGGCGCTGGCACGATCTATTTCGCTTCACAAGAAGGATTAGGATTGGGTTGGGCGACAGCCTACGGCCTGACGGCCTTCGCGATTGTTCCGGCAATCATTGGCGCATTTTGGGCAGGGCCAGGCAAGTTTGTTGATCGTTATTCGCATATTGCGGGCATGAAGCCGGGGCAATGGCTCACCGAAGCGGTCGTCAACCCCTTTCGCGAATTCCTAACCCGACACGGCGCTTTCATCATCCTTGGTTTTGTGCTGGTTTATAAGGTGGGCGATGCAATGGGGCAGGCGATGCTCAGCCCGATGATCGTCGATCTTGGATTTTCTGACCTTGATTATATTTCTGCGAATAAGCTTTGGGGCTTTGGTGCGTTGATCGTGGGGTCAGCCTTAGGGGCCCCTTTCATCTTGTGGCTCGGGATGGGGCGCGCGCTCCTGATATCAGGATTGATGATGATGTTTTCCAACGTCGCCTTCATGATTCTAGCTGCAACGGGCAATAATTATTGGATGATGGTTGCTGCGATTGGCACTGAGAATTTGACCAGCGGAATCGGCCTGACCGTGTTCACCACTTATTTGTCAGGCTTGTCGAGCATTGCCTACACCGCCACGCAATTTGCTCTGCTGTCCTCCTTTGCTGGGGTCGGGCGCACCTTCATGGCGGGGCCAGCGGGAATTTTGGCGGAAAAAGTGGGCTGGGTCGGATTCTGGGGGTTCACAGTGGTTGCCGCAATCCCGGGGATGATCTTGCTATGGGTGCTGTGGAGCAAAGGCTATGTTGTCCAAGGCATAAGGCAGGCCGAGGCCATTGATGAAAAAGCCCTGAAAGAGCCAGTCGGCGCTTTGAGGATATTTGGGTTTGTTGTGATCCTGGCGGGTCTGATTGGTTTGTTGCTTTCAAAGCCGCTTGATCTCGCGGTGAGCGTCACGGCCATGTTTGCAGCTGTGACAGTGGTTGGCGGGTTACTCGCATGGAAGGGGAAGGCTGTAAAAACAGCTTAATCCGGCAACTGCCCATTGGCTTTAAGGACCTCTCCTGCAAGGTAGAGAGAACCAGCAATGAGAGCCGGGCCGGACGGTGCTCCGGTTAGCGCGGCAGCTATTTCATTGCTCACCGCTACATCCCCAATGCCGTTTGCCCGTGCAAACGCAGCTAACTGATCAGGCGCATAACATTCATGGCCCTGTATCGGCACTGCAATAAGTTTCCCCACATTTGGCGCGAGCTTGGCGATAAAGCCCTGCGCGTCCTTATTGGCCAACAAGCCGCAGATCAGCATCAATTTCTGACCCGCAAAATGATCCGCAATTCGCGCGGCGGCATCCAGATTATGCCCACCGTCTAGCCAGACTTCGCGGTCTCGGATGAGCGGCCCCGGTGATAAGCGTTGCAGTCGGGCGGGCCAGTGGGCCCATTTCATCGCAGCTTTCAGGGCGGAGTCAGGAATATCAATCGTCGATTGATGCCTCAGCATCGCAATGGCGAGGCCCGCATTTTCCATCTGATGTGCGCCCGGCATTTCCGGCAAAGGCAGAGAGAGTTTGCCCATCTCATCTCGGTAGTGAAGACGTCCGCGATAGTCCGCGACATCCCATCCTTCTTTGCGCGGGATAACCTTTGCACCCACACGCGCGGCCTGAGCTGCAACCGCAGCGGCCATCGCGGGCGTATAGGCCATGGTGATGAGCGGTGCGCTCCTCTTGGCAATGCCAGCCTTTTCAAAGGCGATACGTGGCAGGGGCTCAGCAGGGACATTGTCTTCGGGCGCAAGCAGGAAAGCCTCATGATCTATCCCGAGTGAGGCAATGCCGCAGACGGTGGGCGCAGCGATGATATTAGTTGCGTCCAATCGTCCGCCAAGGCCGACCTCAATAATTGCTGCGTCCGCAGGTGTGCGCGCGAAGGCGAGGAACGCCGCCGCTGTGGTCGCTTCAAAAAAACTCGGCGCAATATCCTCAGAACAGTCCAGCACTTCGGACAGCAGCGGCGCCAGTGCCGCATCGCTGATCAGAGTTCCGGCGACGCGGATCCGTTCATTGAACCGCACCAGATGCGGGCTGGTATAGACATGCGCCGTCTTCCCTGCCGCCTCAATTGCGGCGCGCAAGAAAGCACAGGTGGAGCCTTTGCCATTGGTGCCTGCGACGTGGAACACCGGCGGCATATGCGCATGTGGATTGCCAAGGCGGGCCATCAAGGCTTCGATGCGTTCGAGGCCAAGGACATCGCGGCCCGGCGAGAGCATGGTTAGCCGGTTAAGCTGTTCCTGCACCGCAGGGTCATCGCTCTGTGCGTGGTCTGGCATCTTAGTCTGCCGTCATTGCAAGCGAAGCGCGGCAAACCAGTAGCGGGGGACGAGCTGACTGGATTGCCGCGCTTCGCTCGCAATGACGGCTATGGTAAGGCGATTTTTCACGCCGCCACCGTTTTCCGCACCAAATGGCCAATCAGCTTTGCCAGTGTGCCGCGCAGTTCCTTGCGTTCCACAACCATATCGAGCATCCCGTGCTCCAGCAGATATTCCGCCCGCTGGAACCCCTCAGGAAGTTTCTCGCGGATCGTATCCTGAATGACGCGCTGGCCCGCAAATCCAATCAGCGCGTTTGGCTCTGCAATTTGAATGTCACCGAGCATCGCATAAGATGCCGTAACGCCGCCAGTGGTTGGATCCGTCATCACCACGATATAGGGTAAGCCAGCCTCTCGCAGTTCGGCGATCGCCACTGTTGTGCGCGGCATTTGCATGAGGGACAATATGCCTTCCTGCATCCGCGCGCCGCCTGCCGCTGTGAAAATGATGTATGGGCAATGATCCGCAATCGCGGCGCGCGTGCCAGCGAGGAAGGCTTCACCAACGCCAACGCCCATAGATCCACCCATGAAAGCAAAATCCTGCACGCCGACAACGGCCCGCTTGCCTTCGATCAATCCGCGCGCGTTTAGGAGGGCATCTTGCTCACCCGTTGCCAATCGCGCCGCTTTGATCCTGTCGCTATATTTTTTAGAGTCCTTGAACTTCAAAGGATCTTCTGGAACGCGCGGTGTTGGCAATTGCTTGTAACTGCCTTCGTCGAATATCTGGGCAAAGCGCAGCTTTGGCCCAATGCGACCGTGGTGATTGCAAACGGGGCAGACACTCAGGTTTTCCGCATATTCCTTCACGAAAATCATCTGCGCGCAGCTTGGGCATTTGTGCCAGAGTGTCTCCTCAGTTTCGCGTTTGGCGATAAAGGGAATGCTGTTGCGAACGCGGGAAAGCCAATTCATGCGCGGCACTCCTTCAGGGCAGATTTCAGACTTGCCACATAATCTCGCACGGGGCCTGCGGCATCGGCGCCGTGCAGGCCAACGAGTTCGACAATGGCTGTGCCCACGGCAACCCCGTCCGCCACGCGTCCAATAGCCGCAGCTTGTTCGGGTGTGCGAACGCCAAAGCCGACGATGACGGGAACATCTGTTGCGGCCTTGATGCGAGCCACTGCTGCATCGATGCTGTCCTGCGCTGCCTGTTGCTTGCCGGTGATCCCAGCGACTGAGACATAGTAGAGAAAACCACTGGTGCCTTTCAGGATCGTAGGCAGGCGCACCGCATCGCTGGTTGGCGTTGCAAGGCGGATGAGCGCAATGCTCTTGGCACGAAGGGCAGGGCCTAATTCGCCGTCTTCTTCAGGAGGCAGATCAACGCAGATGATACCGTCGACACCGGCTTTTTCGCATTCTGTGGCGAACCAGTCTCCTCCACGGATCGTCATCGGATTGGCATATCCCATGAATACCAGCGGAACGCTCGGGTATCGCTCTCGGAAATCCGTTGCGATGGCAAAAATGTCGGCTGTGGTTGTGCCCGCTTCGAGACTGCGGATATTCCCCAGCTGAATCGCCGGGCCATCGGCCATTGGATCAGTGAAAGGCATACCCAGTTCTATGATGTCCGCTCCGCCTTCGATCAGGGCGTCGAGTATGGCAGGTGTGGGGCCATCGCCCGCCGTTACGAACGCAGCGAGGACAGGAGTAGAGGTGGCGAAAGTGGAGGAGAGGCGTGTCATGCGGATTTTCTGTATGCGGTCGTGGAAAAAGCAAACGCGAGAGCAAAGGTCGCATTGAAAAGGATGCCCTCAGCTATTTTTTTTTGGAAATCAGGAAAGAAAAGCCAAATCAATAGCCGTAATCCACACATGACCACAAACATCCAAAACGCGTATTTCAACGCATCGTAAGGTCTTAGGACTACTTGGCCCCGGCTTAGTCTCTTTAGACTGTCCAAAATGTAAAGAATGCCACCCAATAGTGCGATTGGAAATGCGACGAACACCAGCCAGACCGGACTTGGTCCGGCAAACTGTGATGTTATGCCGAGAACGATACCAATAACCAATAAGACTGTTCCGGTAGCTCTCACATCTGCACTCCCAGCACCTCAGCGACCGTGAAAATATCCTTATCCCCCCGCCCGCAAAGGTTGGCCAAGATGATCTGATCGCGGTCCATTGTCGGGGCAATGCGCGCGACAGCGGCGATGGCATGGGCGGGTTCAAGCGCAGGGATGATGCCTTCGGTGCGGCAGAGCAATTGGAACGCCTCCAGCGCCTCCACGTCTGTCGCACTTTCATATTTCACGCGGCCACATTCTTTCAGCCACGCATGCTCAGGACCAATGCCGGGGTAATCGAGGCCAGCGCTGATTGAATGCGCCTCAGTGATCTGGCCGTCCTCATCTTGCAGCAGATAGGTTTTGTTGCCGTGCAGGATGCCAGGGAAACCGCCAGCCAACGACGCCGCATGTTCCTTATCCAGACCGTGGCCTGCCGCTTCGATGCCCAGCATTTCCACATTGACATCATCAAGAAACGGATGGAACAGCCCAATCGCGTTTGACCCGCCACCAATTGCCGCGACCAGCAGATCGGGCAGGCGGTTGATGCGCGATAGCATTTGCGCGCGGGCTTCCTTGCCAATTACGCTTTGGAAATCGCGGACCAGTTCGGGGTAAGGATGCGGGCCAGCTGCAGTGCCGATGATGTAAAATGTGTCATGCACATTGGCGACCCAATCGCGCAAAGCCTCATTCATAGCATCTTTCAGCGTGCGTGATCCGCTTTCAACGGCGCGGACTTCTGCACCAAGCAGCTTCATACGGAACACGTTGGGCGCTTGGCGTTCAATATCGCGGGCACCCATAAAGATGACGCAAGGCAAGCCAAACCGCGCCGCAACAGTCGCGGTTGCGACGCCGTGTTGGCCAGCGCCGGTTTCTGCAATGATCCGGGTCTTGCCCATGCGGATTGCGAGCAAAATCTGGCCAATGCAATTGTTGATCTTGTGCGCGCCCGTGTGATTCAACTCATCGCGCTTGAACCAGACTTGCGCGCCTTTGCCGGGTGCTGCATTTTTGCGCAGCTCTTCAGTCAGTCGCTCTGCGTAGTAGAGCGGGGAGGGGCGGCCGACATAATGTTCGAGCAGATCGTCAAACTGCTCAGCAAAGGCCGGGTCGGCTTTCGCGCGGTTATATTCCTGCTCCAGCTCCAACACCATTGGCATCAGAGTTTCTGCAACATAGCGCCCGCCGAACTGGCCAAAATGGCCGCGATCATCAGGTTGGTTCTTGAATGAGTTTGGTGCGTTCATGATGTTGCCGCTTTAAGGAAAGCTATGATCTTGTCCACATCCTTCACGCCGGGATTGCTTTCTACACCGGATGAGACATCGACGAAATCTGTGCCGGTGACGCGAATGGCTTCTGCGACATTTTTCGCATCAAGCCCGCCCGCAAGGATCCACGGCAGGGGATGATCAATCCCATCGAGCAGAGTCCAGTCAAAGCGCATGCCCGTGCCGCCGGTTAGTTCCGCGCCCTTTGGCGGCTTGGCGTCATAAAGGATGCGGTGTGCCGCGCCGCGATACTTTTGTGCTTCTTTAAGATCAGCAGAGGTTTTGATGGGGATGGCTTTCCACGTTTCCAACCCGCTCGTCATGGCAATGCGGCTGACCAAACCGGGGCGTTCGTCGCCGTGGAGTTGAACGATATCGAGCTTAACAGCCTTGCGGATCGCATCGATATACTCTGGCTCTGGATCAACAAACAGCCCGACGATTTTAGCGCGATTCCCAGCGCGCGCGGCGAGAGCGGCGGCTTTATCCCCATCAATGAAGCGCGGGCTTTTGGGGAAAAAGTTGAGGCCAATATGCGTTGCCCCGCCGTTGATTGCAGCGTCGAGGGTTTCGGGTGTGGTGATGCCGCAGATTTTGGATTGGATTGGCATGTGGGGTGTTCCGGTTGAGGTTTCATAACCCGCTCATCCTGAGGAGCCATTGAGTTCTTATCGAAATGGCGTCTCGAAGGGCAATGGAGCGTGGTTCGAGACGGGCTTTCGACAAGCTCAATCCCTCCTCACCATGAGCGGTGTTGGGTGAGCCAGAGCGGTGCAATTTACAAAGTCGCCCCAATCGCCCGTGCCGCAACATCGGGATCAGCAGCCTGCGTAATGGGCCGCCCAATCACGAGTATCGAAGCGCCCCGATCAATCGCCTGACGCGGGGTGACGACGCGTTTTTGATCGCTGGCGGCGCCGTTCGCAGGCCTGACGCCCGGAACAACCAAAAATCCCTTTGGCCAAATCTTGCGCGCCGCCGCCACTTCTTCGCCGGAACAAACGACGCCGTCCAGCCCCGCCTCCATCGCGCTGCGCGTCAGGCGTTCGACTTGATCGTGAACAGACCCCATCATTCCCGCAGCTTCCAAATCGCTGGCGTCTAAACTGGTTAGCACCGTGACGCCGACAACTTTGGTGCCGGTCGGGGCCGCAGCCTTGGCATCCTCCATCATCGCGCGGCCACCAGCCGCATGAATAGTGAGGATCGCAGGGTTGAGAGGCCGCAGCGCTTGGATCGCCTTCGCCACTGTATTGGGAATATCATGCAGTTTGAGATCAAGGAAAATCGGCAGACCCAGCGCGCGCATCTCCCGCACGCCCGCACGGCCATTGGCAGAGAAAAATTCGAGGCCGAGTTTAATGCCGCCAACATGGTTTTTCACACGCAGGGCCATGGACTTCGCGACTTCAAAATCCGGCGTGTCAATCGCCACATAGATGCGCGACGTCATAATACACCCGGTGGCACAGCGATGGGAGTGGCCACAGGGGGCAACGCGCCTTCGCTGGCGGATGGAGTCACTGCAACGGCGGGTGGCGTGGTCATTTGATTGAGGCTGCGCTGAACATTGTCGAGCTTACGATTGAGGTTCCACCGGGTCGCTTGATGCAGCAGCAGCGTCGGCAGCAGCCCAAGCAAGAATGCCGAAATAATGACCACCGGCAAAACGGTATCCATGACCAGCCCGCCCCACAAGTTGACTGTGATGGGCGTCCAGTTTTGCACAGAAAATATCGTGATCGCGACAATCACCAGCACGTAGAATAATGTCTTTAGAAACCGCATATCGGCCTATACTCCTTTGCTTCCCACCAGGGCCGGATCAGCCAGCGGCCCTGCGGCGAGTTCAGCGCGGAGGGTGCTGAACAGGTCAGGGATGCGCGTTAACCGCCCTTCCTCTTGAGTGAGTATTGCTAACAGCAAATCTCGCTTGAGTCTTCGATATTCGCTGTCATCGTTTCCAGGCAAGCCGGGGACTGATGAGCAAACTATGTCAAACAGTCGTTCCGCCCCGTGCAGCCGCCCCCATAAATAGTCATTTTCCCGGTATGCGCGGCTGAAAAACGCGCCGAAACTGTTGAATTCTATGCCTTTAAGTGTTGCCGTTACTCCGCTGCGAATGGCGTGTGCGTCTTCGGGCGATATACGGTCGACTTTCACCGGGTCAAATTCGTCCAGCCCTTCCCCTTGCAACATTGGCAGCGTGCTGATGTCGAAATAGGGGAAGCCCAAATAAGCATAGAGCACGATCCGCCGCTCCGCCTTTGGGCAGGCTGCAAAGGCCTCTGCCAGTCCTGCATCGGTTTGGGCATCGAGGGCCGAAAGCCCGCGCTGAGCCGCGATGTCATCGATGAGTGTCGCCGCGCTGGTGCGGTCAAAGGGCCGGTAGAAAGCAATGCCTTCGCGGTCGAGATAGGCGGCGAGCAACGTGAACAGGATTTTTTTGAGCGGAGCAACGGCCTCCTCATTCAACCGCCCTGTATCGATAAGGCCCGAGAGCGTGCGCACAACAAAGCGGATGCGGCGGATGCGAAAGCCGAGATCATGGGCGCGAAAAAACGCAATGGACGCCTCGCTTGCGCCTTTGCCATTCGCCATCCAGACCTCGGTCGCGCCGTGCGTGCGCAGTTCGGCCCAGATTTGGTGGCGAAGATCACCTAGGGCGGCACCGTTAAGCGTGTCGTCCTGCCGCGCAGCAAGCGCTGCCAATTCCGCAACGATCCCGGCCAGCTTCATATGCCCGTAACCGGCGAAGGCATAGCCTGCCTCTGAGGCCGCGCTCAGTTGCGCCTTGCGCCGCCACGCATCGATCCGTGCGGTTGTCGGGCTGTCGAGGAAGAAGGTTCTGCCAAATTGCCTTTCGATGGCGGCATCCACGCTGGGGCGAAGCGCGTCGATGATCGCCTGAAACCGCCTGATCCGGGCAGATCGGCCTTCAATGGCGTCAAGGCTATCACGGATTGGCTGTTCGCGCGGGAGTTCGGACAGAGCGCCAATGATCGTACTGAAAAAGCCCGGAACTTCAGCGTCCGTCTTGCCCAGCCGTACGGCGCGGATGCCGGGTTTGGGATCGATGTAGACAAAGCGCCGGTCCACTTCGCGCCGTGCGGGGCGGTCCTTAAGCGCCTCAATCGCAGGCTTGAACGGCGCGTTGGCCAGCACGGAACCGTCGATCAATATCGCCTCTTCGGGTTTTCGGTGAGTGCCGAGAATGCGAGACAGGAAGGCCGCGCGGCCCGGCCACTCCTTTTTCCGCACCGTCAACACACCGTCCAATTCTCCAACGGCAAAGGGCGGGAACGCGCCGGGGAAGCTTGCCGTGGCCCTCGCAGCGAAGGTCAGCTCAGCTGTATCAGCAAAGGCTTCTTCCGCGCGCGATTGCCGGAACGACAGCATCAGGCGGTGCTCATTCTCAAAGCTTTCGGCAGGGCTGTTGAGGGTCAGCCGCACGGGCGAACCCCGAAAATCTGTCACGGACACAAATAGATCCAGCGGTTGATCGGGCGGCAGCAGCCGCTTCCCCGGCGGCTGTGCGGCCATTGTGTCGAATGCATTCAAAACCATCGAGGTAAAGCCCGCCCCGCCGAACGGAGGTTCAAACCAGCGCGCCCGCACAAAGCGTGTCAGTTTTTCCCGCACCTCTTCGCGCGCCGGGGCAGCGACTGTGGCGTCGACGATCTTTTCTGATTTTTTCAACGCATACCAAGCGAGCGGCGTGGCCCAAAGTTTGGACATGTTCGATTCTGGCCGGGCTTCGGGCGCAATCAGCCGATCAACATCGGCGTAATCAAGCCACAGCCGCGTCAGGGGCTCCAGCGATTGGCCCGTCGCTATGGCCTGAGCAAGGAAAATGCCGTTGATCCCACCTGCACTGGCACCAGAAATAATATCAGGCAGAACGCGCAGGTTAACTTCGGCCCGATCGCGAATTAGGGCGAATAGTTGATGCCAAGGCGTGTCACCTAGAGCGCCTTCATGATGATCCCGGCTGGCCCGCGCCAAGCGCCAGACCTCTTTGGTAACGCCGTGCATATAGACGGCCAAACTGATGCCGCCGTAGCAGACAAGGGCAAGACGCAGTTCCTTTTCACGCATTGACGCAAGATGGCAGGGGGCGGGGTGATTGTCGAGCGGGGTGGGCGGGGGGCTTTTGGCGCTGTCCCCATCGCCGTTCGTGTCGAGCCTACCCCCGTTGGGGGGGGGGGGTGGGGGGAAAGGGGGGCGCCCAGAAACCCAACGCGACAAACAACCACACCAAACCGGGGGGGGGGGGGGACGGCGCGAACACCAAAGCCAAAAAGGGGGCCCCCC
>JANMDQ010000004.1:0-57603 GCA_031376385.1 Sphingomonadales bacterium | reverse complement strand
GTCCATAAGGGCAAAGCGCACAAGGGCGAGCATGATGCGATTGTGCCAGTCGATCTGTTCAATCAGGTCCAGCAGCAAATCGACGATAACCGTGTCCGGCGAAGCGGGCGCAAGACACGCGCGGCATCCTCACCGCTGTGCGGAAAGATTTACGATGCCGATGGTCAGCTCATGAGTGTCAGCTTTTCTTATGGGCGGGGCAAGCGGATGTACCGCTATTATGTCAGCGGTTGCCTGTTGCCCCGCACCGCTCACGTCTCAACCAATCGCATTGGCCAGCGTCTGTCAGCGACGCGGATTGAGAAGGCTCTCAGTATAGGTTTAAGCCCCCTCTCAATGGGCAATGAGAACGCCCTGACGGACGCCGTCCGCAAGGTGACTATGCTCAGCGATGCTCTGCTCGTCGAGATCGACGTCGGGCTGGCGTTACCCGGTGATGCAATTTCGGACACCATAGTCCTCCGCAAGGCAGAGCTGATTGATCCGGACGCCCGCATTGATAGCGACATCCTGTATCTGACTGTCGCACTCCCCGCCGACCGGCGCGGACGGACCAAGCGCTCGCCAGATACAGCAATGGTAGCAGGCGATACGAAGGCGCAATTGGCAGCGCTTGTTCGTAAAGCCCATAAAAGGCTGGCGGAAATGAAAGCATCGCCGCTGGAGCCGCTGTCGCACTCCGAGATGAAGGCGGCACCGTCTGAATGGATCAGGCGGCAAAGCTCTATCGGGCTTCTCGCGCCGGATATTCAGAAGGCATTGCTTACCGGAACAGCACCAGCACACGTAACGCCGGACTGGATGCTCGCACAAGAGTGGCCAGTGGACTGGGATGCTCAACGTCGGTTGATCGATATGGCAGCATAGCGCGCAAGTGTTGCTGTTCGGTGGCATATGAAGCGGGCGAATACCCACTTCTCTTTTTCTCATTAGTTCTTATTTCAATCAACGGTAGACGTAGCGGGGAACAAGCGTGTTTGAAGTCACTGGCGCAGATATTCAAGAGTTGGATGATAGGAAGCTTCGCACGCTGGTCGCTCGTTTAGCCGTTGCTGAATTGCTATCGTCAGGGCAGCCAATTTCCGGCGTCACCGCAGGCGGGGATCACAACGCTCCAGATGGCGGATTAGACGTTCGAGTTGAATTGCTATCCGCTGGCTTTTCAGGCGACTTCGTACCCCGAGCAACGACAGGTTATCAGGTCAAAAAGCCTGATATGGGACCGGCAGCAATAGCTGCTGAAATGAAGCTGAAAGGCGTCTTGCGCCCGGTGATAGGCGAGTTGGCTGACATAAGCGGCAGCTACATCATCGTTAATTCAAGTGGGTCAGTTGCAGACAAGCCGTTAAAAGACCGTCGGAGAGCTATCAGGGCTGCCGTGGAAGGCCACACAAGCGCGACGAAACTGCATGTAGATTTTTACGACCGGGACAGGCTCGCGAACTGGGTAAACCGCTTTCCCGGCGTTGCCGCTTGGGTTCGGGCACGCATCGGGCGCCCCCTTTCTGGATGGCAGTCGCTAGGAGACTGGTCGGGCATCCGCGTTGGCGGCGACGGCAAATACATAGCGGATGATGCAGCATGTTTGGTCGATACCCGATCCAAGGATCAAGCCGTACTTCCCATTATCGAGGGCATCAACAGCATACGGGGCGCTTTGTCTCAGCCAGGCCAGTGTGTGCGACTGATAGGGATGTCGGGCCTCGGAAAGACGAGACTCGTCCAAGCCTTGTTTGAAAGTGAAGTCGGAACCAACCCCCTCGACCCGTCGCTGGCGGTTTATGCCGATTATTCCGAAACCCCGGACCCCACAGCGAAGCAACTGGCTTTGCGTCTGATTGAAACAGGTCAGCGAGCTATTCTCGTTGTCGATAACTGCAACCCTCAAACCCACTCCGATCTGTCGAAAATCTGCGGAAGTAGCAAAAGCAAAATCAGCCTTATCACGGTCGAATATGATGTTCGTGATGACGAGCCGGAGCGAACAGAGGTTTTCAGGCTACAGCCCGCTTCGGAGGGCACCATCGGAGAATGGTTGAAGGCCAATTTCGACTATGTTTCGCAGGTGGACCGCGACCGCATAGCCGAATTTAGCGGCGGCAATTTTCGCGTTGCCGGAGTCCTCGCCGACACCCTGAAAAAGGGCGATACGCTTGGAAATCTCAAGGATCGTGAACTTTTCGCCAGAATTTTTCAGCAGCGCAACGACCATAGCGATGATTTGCTATGTGCGGCAGAAGCCCTAGCTCTGGTCTATTCGTTCGATGGAGCCGATACGTCCGTATCTGGCGAACTTGCGATGCTGGCCCCCGTGGCCGGAATTAATGCTACAAAGCTCTATGCATTTGTCGCTGAGCTAAAGAGGCGCTTCGTCGTTCAATCTCGTGGCCGTTGGAGGGCGTTGCTGCCCCATGCAATCGCCAACCGATTGGCCGCGCAAGCGCTTGAGCGTATCCCTGCGGACGAGTTGGATGGCCTCTGCGCCACTGTTCCTGCTCGAATGCAAAAGTCTCTAACCCGGAGATTGGGTTATCTCCATGACAACGAGGAGGCCAAGCAGGCCATCGCTCGTTGGCTCCGCTTTGATGGTCCTTTAGGAGATCTTTTCGTCGGAGATGATGGGTCCCTCCAACTCCTTCGCAATATTGCCCCAGTCTCTCCCGAGGCCGTTCTCCGGCGTGCAGAGGAAGAGGTGGCAGGCTCAAACGGAGGCGCGATACTCAACCCCAAATCCTCTTCCCGCTGGCAGTTGACGATGATCCTAAAATCGCTAGCCTACGATGCGGAACTGTTTGATCGAGCGACGACGCTCCTATGCAAATTCGTAGCTGCGGAGACACCCAAGGAAAATCATAACTCCGCCCGTGGATCGTTCGAAGAACTTTTTCACCTTCATCTTTCAGGCACGCAAGCGCCTCCAGATCAGCGGAGAAGATTGATCCGCAGTCTTTATGCCAGCGGTGATCCCGACTTCGTTCGTTGTGGCCATCTCGCGTTGCGCGCCATGCTTGAGTCCGGGCACTTTTCTTCATCATCGAACTTCGATTTTGGAGCGCGTCCTAGGGATTTCGGCTGGCATCCTCCGACCTATGGCGACATTTGGAGTTGGTACAGCGACGGCATCAACCTCGCGGTTGAGCTAGCCAATGACTCAACTGTGCGATCAGAAATCAGGCGGGTTGTTTCAGCAAGTCTGCGGGGCGTTGTTGGCATCGAAGCCTGCCTTGCTGCCGTTGAAGCGGCCACTACTGATTTTCTGAAAGATGGAGAATGGATAGACGGTTGGCTCGCTATTCGCGGCGCCATTGGGTTTGACGGGAAGGGCTGGCGACCCGAGGTTTTGGAGCGTGTTCGCGCACTGGAGGCGCGATTGCGTCCGTCCGATCCGCTAAACGTCGCGAGGGCTTATGTAATGGAAGGCCGGGGGTCAGGCTTCGACCTTCTGGACAGCGACGCAGAGGACGGAAGCGAGAGGGATTATGCCGCCGCCCATAAACGGTTGGAACAAAAGGCCGAAGCCATCGGGAAGGAATTTGGCGATCAGACCGAATTGCTAAACTCCTTCCTGTCGGAAGCACTTCAATCCAATCATGCGCCCCGCGCTTTTTCGTTCGGGGTTGGCTTGTCTCAATCATCAACGCCCTTGTCTGACACCTGGCAAACGCTTCGTACCGCCTTCATTGCCATTCCTGTCGAAGCTCGAAACGCCACAATTCTAGGCGGGTTCATACATAAACTAAATGAATTGGATGCTTCACTTTGCTCGTCGCTCTTTGACGAAATGCTTGCCGATCCTGAAATGGCTCCGCACTTCGTTTATCTCCAAGCGCGGGCTGAGATGAACGGAGAAGCTATCGCGCGACTGAGGAGGGCAATCTCCTTGGGCAATATCAAAGCTCACAGTTTCAATGCCCTTGCCTCGGGCGTCATTGGCCCAGCTCCGCAAGGTGCACTTGCTGCGATGCTGGACGATCTTTGCGGGTTGGACGGAGGCACCGCAACCGCGCTCGAAATCTTTGACATGGCAACCTACTGCCTCAAAACGGACGGCCTGGAGGTAGAAGGCGTGCTAATCGACACGGGCCATCAGCTCTTGCTCCGCACCGATTACAAAAATACGCAGGATGTTAGAGTGTACCGTGTCCAGCAGACTATCAAAGAATGCTATTCCGGTCCCGGAGGCGAGGCCGGTGCGCGCGAACTATGCCGCCTGTTCAAAGCCAAAATTGCAGCCTGCGAAATATATGCCTTCGAACTCGATCATGCCTTTGACACTCTCTTTGAGGTGCAACCAATAGTTGCTTTGGACGAATTTCTATTGGGCGCGAAAGCAGACGACGACGATCCCATCTGCGGGAGTAGCGGCTTCGACAGGCAATCTCCGCTCGAGAAAGTCGATCCTGCCATTTTGTGGTCATGGGCTGATCAAGCCCCAGACACGCAGTATTCGCTCATAAGCCGCGCGTTGAATGTCTTTGCCACGAAGAACCATGACGATGATGACGGTCTGTCTCCGTTGTTCCTTGAGGGCTTAGAAAAAGCGCCGGATCGCGTTGCATTTTTAAGATGTCACGCCACTCGAATGCACCCCAGTAGCTGGTCTGGAAATCTCTCCGCGATCCTGGATCGCCGCTGCGAGTATCTCGCTGGATTAGCTGATCATTCGGATAGCGGCGTCCGGGTGTGGGTTGCTGAGCAAATGTCAAACCTTAGAAAATGGGCCGACCACCAGCGAGAGCGAGAAACAGAGCGGGAAGAAGCATTTGAGTAGCTAGTGCCTCAAAGAACGGCGGGTTCAGGTCGGAGAAATCTCGGTCCAGAATGTCTGAAAAGTTGGCTTGAGCCGTCTTCCACAACTATCACGAATAAACCATGACGATGTTTAGTTTTCGAAAACTTTCAGTCTGCTTGCAGCCACAATTGGTAATTCTACCAATCCGTCACTGCACAACGGCGCGCAGAGACTATGCCCAAGTTAAACGCTGTTACGTGTTGAAACGGTGTATTGCAGAGACCTCGGCGTTCTCGAAAAGTGTCCGCAAACGCGGCGTTTAACCATCCCAAAACTATATTTCGCGGTTTGGTGGATATGCTTGGAGGCCCGAGCCGGAATCGAACCGGCGTGCGAGGATTTGCAGTCCTCTACGTCACCACTCCGCCATCGGGCCTCGCGTGCGGACGGTTCCTCTGGGGCGATGGGCGCTCGAAGTCAAGCCACTTAGGGTGCAATGGGCAAGCACGCGTTGCCAGCAGCGCGGACGGCGGCGCAGAGCTTGTCTGCGGCGGCGGAGCTTGCGATCGGCCCTGCTTGGAGGCGTGTGACACTGCCAGCCTTAACGAGATAGGGTTGAAGATCAGACAAGCCTGCTACGCGGCGTTCGAGTTGTGAGAAAAGGGCACGAGCACGGCCGTCTTCGCCGAATGCGCCAAGTTGAACGCGCCAGCCTTTCCCCGCAACCGCCGCTGGGCGAGGGGTGGGCTTAACGACAGCTGCAAGGCGGGGTTTGACCACAGCAACGGGGCGCGGAGCAGGGGGCGTCATGATAGGGTCGGGGTCAGTGAGCGGCGGCAGGCCGGGCTGTGACGCAGGCAAGTCAACCGGGCGTATCACGCCTCCAATCTGCTGCGATGGGCGGGGCAGGGCAGGGCGTGCTGCGGCTACAGGTGGCAATACGGGGCGCGATGCTGCGATTTCCATGGTACGCGCCATCGCCAGCCCCTGCTGACGTTGATCAAGCGGGATGTAGCGATCCATCTGCGCGAGGCTGGCCGAGGCTGGCGCAAGGCCAGCGGCGGACGCCCGTGTCATCAGGGCATAGGCGCGGGTCCAATCCTTGGTCACCATATCGCCATTGAAGAGAGCAGTTCCCAGGATATATTGGGCGCGGGGCTCTCCGCGCGTTGCCGACTTTTCAATCCAAGGCAGGGCTTGCTGCCGATTACCGTTTTGAAACATCACGAGGCCGTAATTATCCTCGGCCTGCAAATGACCCTGAAGGGCGGCTTTACGGTACCAATCTTCGGCTTGTTTCAAATCAATCGGAACGCCGCGACCCAGTTTATAGGCCTGGCCCAAGTTAAATTGCGCGTCAGCATCGCCTGAAATCGCGAGTGGCCGCCATGCTTTTATTGCTGCTGGATAATCACCTTTTGACCAAGCCTCTACGCCCGTTTTTACGTCGGCGAAGGCCGGGGTGATGGTCAACGCCGCGCCCAACACCGCGCAGGTGAAAGCCAAAGTCCGCATGGTTAAAAACCTCCAAATTTACTCTACTTATTTGGCCATACCGGCGCTTGGTTAACAGAATGTTAGCATAGACGCGGCGCAGAAATAGCCAGTTCTGTCACTTTCTGGCTGGGTAAGATCAAAAAGCAAGTGCCGTTAACCTTTTCTTATCCTTAATCATGGAATTGATGATGCCAATCTTGAAAAACGACGAGGATTTCCCATGCGGGTATTGGCGATGGCATCACAGAAGGGCGGCTCTGGCAAGACAACCTTGTCAGGGCATATTGCTGTGCAGGCCCAGTTGGCAGGCGCAGGGCCCGTTGTTCTGATTGACATTGATCCGCAAGGCTCGCTCGCGGACTGGTGGAATGAGCGGCAAACAGAATTGCCCGCCTTTGCACAGACAACAGTCGCACGGCTTGCGGGTGATCTGGAATTGCTCCGGCAGCAGGGGTTTAAATTGGCTGTGATCGATACGCCGCCTGCCATTACAATGGCGATCCAGAGCGTGATCAATGTTGCTGAACTTATCGTCATTCCAACTCGCCCAAGCCCGCATGATTTGCGCGCAGTGGGCGCCACCGTTGATCTTTGCGATCGCGCAGGAAAGCCCTTAGTGTTCGTCGTGAACGGCGCTACGCCGAAGGCCAAGATTACTTATGAAGCCGCTGTCGCTCTATCCCAGCATGGCACCGTTGCCCCTGTCACCATTCACCACCGGACCGACTTCGCGGCATCGATGATTGACGGTCGGACGGTAATGGAGGTTGATCCAAAGGGGCGCTCTGCCGAAGAAATAACGGAATTATGGCGTTATATGTCGGATCGGCTGGAAAAGAACTTCCGCCGCACCGTCTTCAGTGCACCTGCGATGAGTGCAGCTGCGGGCAATGCCCGCCCCGGCTATGCCCAAGCCAGCGGAGGCTTCGGTCGCCGCGGCGTTGGCCAGTGATGGGGGAGGCTATCATGTCAGAAGCTCGTCCACTCGCCTCACTCAGTTCATCATTGCTGGCCCGCAAGGGCTTGGCGAAACCTGCCATGCGTCCTCAAGTCATTGTCTTGGGTGAGACTCATGGCCAAAATCTCGAAGACCTTGGCTGGAACGATATGGGCGAAGATGTCGTTCCGTCTTCGGCTGCGGAGGTCATCGCATTTCCAGCGTCAAACGCATTGGCGTCTCACCAACATGTCGAGCGTATCGTCGAAGAACAGCGTGAACAGATTGTGCGCAAATTTACGCCAGAACCAGTGGTTGTTGAGGATCGCGCCGAAGCACCGCGGCCCCGTGCGCTTGCCGGATCAAAAGGGCGGGCGGCCTTTACGCTGCGGCTTGATGCAGAGCGTCATTTGAAATTGCGGCTGGTCTGTGCGGTAGCGCACCGGTCTGCTCAGCATATTGTAACTCAAGCGTTAGATGAGTTTTTGGCACGTCAACCAGAGGTCCATGACCTCACCGCCGCTGCGCGGACTTGATTGAGATTGAAGAACAGGGGATAGACCATGAAGATAGTGAACCTCGCGAAATTTGCCGCTTCCGGACTTGTCCTTGGGGCGATGTTTGGCGGGCTTGCCCCGTTTGAAGGCGGCGTATCGTCGGCTTCGGCTCAGGCTGACCCAGCGGTTAATGCTGCTGCGCTGGCCGCGAAGAAGGCTCAGAAAGCGGCTGCCAAGGGGCGGATGGACAAAGCTGTGAGCTTTGCCGAGGCTGCTGTATCCTATCAACCACAAGACATGCGGTACCGCCTGTTGCTTGGTGAAACCTATTTGACCGCTGGTCGGTTCCAGTCCGCTGAAACCAGTTTCAACGATGTGTTGGACCTCAGCCCAGGCCATGACCGGGCGAGCCTAAAACTCGCGCTGACGAAAATTGCGCTGGGCAAAATTGATGCAGCCAAATCGATCATCAATGATGTCAAGGACCGCTTGGCACCTGCCGACTATGCGCTGGCGTTGACGCTGGCTGGCGATACTGAGACCGCTATCTCTACATTAGAAAACGAAGTGCGCGCCAACGGCAGCGACGCTCGTGGTCGTCAGAACCTTGCCCTTGCTTATGCTTTCGCGGGCAAATGGGCACAGGCCCGCGTGCTTGCATCGCAAGATTTGTCGCCTGATCTGGTTGATGCCCGGATGACGCAATGGGCGGCTCTTGCGCGTCCGCAAGCGAGCTGGGATCAAGTGGCTTCGGTGCTGGGTGTGAAGGCAGTTTATGACAATGGTCAGCCTGTGGCGCTTGCGCTGAACAGCCGCCGTTCGGATCCTGTCCAAGTGGCAGTGGCACCAGTTGAAGTTCCGGTTGAAGTCGCGGCTGTTGAAGTGGCTGCGGTTGAACCATCTGTAGCTTTTGAAGCTCCTGCTCCTGTGGAAGTTGCGGTGGCCTCAGCCGCTCAACCGAAATTTGCTTATGAAATGGGCCCGCGCCGCGAAATCGTTCAGCGCATTCCAGAGGCTGCACCGGTCGCCAAGGCAGCTCCTCGCTTTGCCCGCGCCGCCGCACCTACGCCGCTGGTCCGTGCTCAGGCCAAACCAATGAAAACAGCACTTGCAGCGCCAAAGCCGGCGAAGTCTGCGGTCGCTAGCAAGCCTGCGACTGGTGCCGGTCAGTTTGTTGTTCAACTTGGAGCCTTTGGTAGCCAAGTGGCCGCCAAGACGATGTGGACGCGCCTTGCCAGCAAAGTAGAACCCCTTGGCAGCCGTAAGGCTGTGACAGCCACTGTCGGGGCCAAAGGTAAAACGCTTCACCGGCTCGCGGCGTCAGGCTTTGCCACGATTATGGATGCCCAAGCCGTTTGCGGCCAAGTGAAGGCCGCTGGCGGACAATGTTTTGTCCGGTCCAGTAACGCTGTCACCAACATCCGCTGGGCCGCGCTGCAAACTGGTAAGGCTGTGCAACTCGCTTCACGCTAACCGCTGCCACCCCCACCTTATGAAGGGCGGTCAGCTGAGAAGCCGGCCGCCCTTCATTGTGTGGAGGACGCGACCCTGGGTGGGCAGGCGGTCAAATGGAGTATTGCCTGCTTGCCCGGCAAACTTGTCTCCGTCGATCATCCAAGGCGCTTGGTTATCAAATATCATCAAGTCTGCCGCTGCACCGTCAGCAAGCGACCCGCCATCCACACCGAGGATGGCCGCTGGGTTGGCCGAAAGCATCGCCATCAGTCGGGGCAGGGCGATGACACCGTCGCGCACCAACCCAAGGCCAAGGGCGAGCAGAGTTTCCGCCCCTGCCATGCCCGGTTCCGCGTCCGCAAAGGGCAGCCGCTTTGCCTCTGGCCCGCGCGGATCATGGGCGGAGCACAGCACATCAATCGTCCCATCGCGCACCGCCTCTATTGCGGCCAGCCGGTCTGCCTCACACCGTAAGGGCGGAGACAGGCGAGCGAAGGTGCGGAAATCGCTAACGTCTATGTCAGAGAGGAAGAGATGCGCAGGCGTGATGCCGCACGTGATGGGCAGTCCCTTGGCCTTCGCAGCACGGATAAGGTCAAAGCCTGCCACAGTCGTCACCTGACGAAAGTGCAACTGAGCGCCACTCTGCTCAACCAGTGCCAGATCGCGGGCAATGGCCATCGCTTCCGCAGAGGAAAGCGCGCTCGATAGGCCAAGCCTTGTCGCCGTCTCACCCGCCGTCGCCACCTTACCGTGCGTCAGGCCGCCATCTTCAGCATGAGCTATCACGGTCATCCCAAGCGAAGACGCATAGGTGAGAACCCGCAGCATCACGCCTGAGTCCGCGATCCATCCACGCCCCGTCGCAATGGCCTTCGCCCCGGCTTTGGCCATCAGCGCATATTCGGCCAGCTCATGTCCTGCGAGGGCTTTTGTGGCCGCCCCCAGCGGATGCACCCAAAGATCAGGCTTGGCGGCCAGAGCGGCGCGCTGAACAAGGCCGGGATCATCAAGCGGCGGCGACTGATCCGGCATCAACGCAATTCGTGTGATCCCACCAGCAATGCACGCGCGCTTATCGACAGAGAAGGTCCCAAGATCGACGATGCCAGGCGCAACGCATTTGGTGTTGGCATCAAGACTTTCGCCTCTGACTGTAGCAGGCCCGATCTTGTCCCCCGCGATTGAGAGCGTGCCGGAACGTTCGCCGCTCGCATCTATCAAGCGGGCATTGGTGATTGAGGACAGGCGGGTCATATTTTCCCCTCCCCATAGCCTGATCCTTTTCGCCAATAACGGAAGATGACCCGACCCAAGATACGGTCCTCTGACACAATGCCTAACCCCAGCATTTCTAACCCAAAGCGGCTGTCGGCAGAGTTATCTCTATTATCCCCGAGGAAAAAATATTCTTTCGGGCCTAGCTTGGTTTTCGGCCAATCATCCTGTGATGAATATCCTTCATCCACTATTGTGTGTGAGCTTTTCTCGCCGGGCAATTGTTCAGAAAAGATAATTGGCGCATCTGCCGGGCGAGTCGAATCTAAATTCTTCTTTGTCGGCGTTTGCCTCACGATACTGTCATTAAGAAATATAACGCCGTTCATCAGCAAAACAGTGTCACCGGGTAACGCGACCACCCGCGTGACATATTCGCTGTCTTTCGCCTTCACAACCAGAATATCGCCGCGGTTGATAACGCCAAAATTTCTCATTTTTGCTACGAATTTATCCTCAGGCTTAATCGTTGGGGCCATCGAAGCCGATGCTGCATAGAAATTGCGATAATATGATCGAGGGTCGCCAGCAGAAAGTGTTAGCGCCGCGCCAGTTAAATAAATAATCACCAAACCATACCAACGCGACCACCATTTTGGCGACGGATCGACCGTCGCACTGTTCCTCCACGTGACGATTATTGATCCCAAAGCAACACCCACTATCGGCAAGGTTAAGGCTGCTAGAAGGACATAATAAACAGTAAATGTCATTTCTTGAATGGTATGGAAGGCCAAGAAAAGAGTTAAGAGAACTGCGAACGACAGTAGCCAGAATAAACCGGCGGGTCGCCATTTCGACAACCGCAACAGGCCAAGGCCCGGCTGAAATATGTTCAAAGCGACGATGCCTATTCGGGCGATGCCACTCCGCCTGGCAGGAGGTGGATTGGCTTCGTCAATCTCGATCATCGTATCTCCTGCCATCTGCCCTTGCCCCCATGTCTACGTTCACCCGGCCTTTTTCCGTTCCCCGTCAACCACCTTACGCAGAGCAGCGTTGATTGCGGTTTGATATCCGCGCCCGCCGCCTTGCTGGGTCTTGAACCAATCAATCAGATCAGAATCGAGCCGCAGCGTGACTTGCTTCTTCACGGGGCGGTAAAATTTCCCGCGCACCCATCCTGTCCAATCGGTGACTTCCGGCATGTCCGAAAGATCAATCGTATCATCAGGCATCGCAGCGAGCCGTTCGGATTCCGCCAGTAATTCTGGTGTCATTTTAGGAGTATGGATAACTAACATATCGCTTTCTTTCATGTGCTGTTGCGCGCCGTGCGCTAATGATACGCCCATATTCGAACTCAGGTTCGATCAGTGTGTGGCTGACGAACAGAGGCACTGCCCCGGCTTTGCCGATTGTTACCCATCGGTTTCCATCCGGATGGGGATCAGGCTCGCTAAAGTTGAACGGATCAGAAAACACCATTGCGGCAAGTTCAAAGACGATGCCGTGTTTTTTAAGATTTGCCGCCGCTTTGCCCGTGTCCCATGCCCAATCTGACATTGTAGTTACAAATATGACGTTATGTGAATCGTGTCAACCTGCACGCCACTCACCCCCGCCGCCCCCGCGTCAGCACGTCCAGACACGCCATCCGCACGGCAACCCCCATCTCCACCTGTTCAGCAATCACTGACCGATTGACATCATCGGCGACATCGCTTGCAATTTCCACGCCGCGGTTCATCGGGCCGGGGTGCATCACGAGTGCGTCGGGTTTGGCGCGTTTTAGGCGTTCGTAGGTCAGGCCGTAGAGTGCGTGATATTCGCGCGCGGACGGGATGAACGCACCGTCCATGCGTTCATTCTGAAGGCGCAGCATCATCACAACGTCGCAGTCCGCAATGCCTTCGTCCATATCCGTGAAGGCAGTGACCCCCATCGCCTCTATCGCCGGGGGCATAAGCGTTGCAGGCGCAACAACGCGGACTTCAGCGGCAAGGCTAGTGAGCGCGAGGATGTTTGAGCGCGCGACGCGGCTGTGCAGCACGTCTCCGCAGATGGCGATCTTTAGGCCGTGAACTTGCCCCTTGCGGCGGCGGATGGTCAGTGCGTCGAGAAGGGCCTGTGTGGGGTGCTCATGCTGCCCATCGCCTGCATTGAGCACAGGGCAATCAACCTTGTCCGCAATGAGAGCGACGGCACCAGAACTGCCGTGACGGATGACAATCACGTCAGAGCGCATGGCGTTGAGTGTCAGCGCCGTATCAATCAGCGTCTCCCCCTTTTTCACGCTGGACTGGGCGGCATGCATGTTGACGACATCCGCCCCCAACCGCTTGCCCGCAATTTCAAAACTCAGCAGCGTCCGCGTTGAATTTTCAAAGAAGGCGTTGATCTGGGTAAGGCCAGACAGTCGCCCTTCATGCTTGGCGAGGGAGCGGTTGAGCGTGACCCACTGTTCCGCCTCGTCCAACAAATAAGTGATTTCATGCGGCTGCAAGCCAGCGATACCAAGCAAGTGCCGGTGCGGGAAAAATGGTGATGTCATTAAAGGGGCGTCGTAGCGGGCAGGGCAGCGATTGTCCATAACGCGTCAATCATAGCCAGAAAAGTTCAGCGGCTCCGACGTTTTGCGGAGATGAAGTATCCTGCTCTAGATCACCGCAGAACAAAAAAAGAGGCCGGTTGCAAGCAACCGGCCTTTGAAAAGTTTTATAGGAGAGGATGCCTGAAAGGCCTATTCTAAGTGCAGTGCAGCATAAAATTGTGCAAGTGCGAAATAACAAATCGTAATTGCATTTTTTGCAAGTCACGTTAGTGAATCACTATGCGTCGCCTTCCTTCACTCGCCGCCGTTGAGGCTTTTGTCCATGTGGCCCGGCTGGGATCGATCAAGGCTGCGGCTGAAGAGCTCGCTCTCTCATCTCCCGCGCTAAGCCGCCGTATTCAGTCGTTGGAGCGCTTTGTCGGGCGCCCTCTGTTTCAGCGGCGTCATCAGGCAATTGTCCCCAACGAAGATGGGGAAAAGCTGATGCAATTGGCGGCTCCGCTGCTCGATTCGCTGACGGATGCGATTGAGACGCTGACCAGTGTGAACCCTGTAATGCGGTTAAGGTTAGGCGTTTTGCCTTTATTCGCATCGCAGCGGCTGATCCCTGAGTTGCCCGATTTGCGGGAAAAGCATCCTTCGCTCCATATTGATATTGATACAGCGGCGCATAGTGTGGCGCGGTTGGGGGAGGGGCTGGATGCGGCAATTACACTGGCGCGGGAAATTGATCCCGCGCTTTATTCGGTACGGCTGGATCGCAACAGCATCTATCCGATTGGCGCACGCCGCCTCACCCAAGGGCCGCATGCCGTGACGGAGCCGCATCATATCAGTGAAATGACGATCCTCATCCACCGTGATATGCCCAGCCTGTTTGAGGATTGGGCCGACGCAGTCGGTTTGCCTGATATCGAACCAGCTGCAATTGATCAGTTCGATTCAGGCCAATTGATGCTTGAGGCCGCGGCGCAGGGCCTGGGCATTGCGTTCATGCATCAAAGCCATTTGGCCGATGCGCATGATGATCGGCTGGTTCGTATGTTCGATCAGGATGTGCCCAGCCCCTACAGTTATTGGTTTACCTGCCGCCCCCGCGCGTTGCAGGCCAAACCCGTGAAACTGTTCCACGATTGGCTGATTTCAAAGGATTAAAAGGCCCGTTCCAGTTCGCGGAGGAGGCTGTGAGCTGGGCTGACTGTGCCCCGCGTGCTGGCCTGCATTTGATCATCAAGGCGGGCAATGCGTCCGTACAGGTCTTCGCTCATGCCAATGATATGCTGCGCTTCAAAGGGGAGGCCAGCCAGTGTAGTGGCGTCAGTCGTCGTCGCTCGGCCCAACCGCGCCGTAACGCACTGGGCCATTTCGCTTGAAGCTGTTGTCCGCTGGGCCAGCAGCCACGCAACGCTATGCATCAGGCGCGTGGTCACTTTCAGCGCCTCACAGGAAAAGATGACGCGGGCCGTTGGGTCAAGCGATGATCGGTCGTTCAGTCCAGCTCGGTCAAAATAGGATCGAGCCTCGTCGGCCAGCACCATCGCCTCAATATGCAGAGAGTCGACAACTTTACGCGTTAAGGGAAGGGCGGTTTCGCTGATCATATGGACATGTTCATGCCACGGAAGCCGCTGTGCTGAAATGGTCAATGAAGGTAAACGCTAGGCTGGAATGTCTGGAATCAATAGACTTTCCAATGCGATAATCTGATCTTTCAGATAGAGCTTGCGCTTTTTGAACCGCGCCAATTGCAATTGATCGCTCGATCCGCTGGCGATCAGCGCTGCTATTGCCCCATCCATGTCGCGGTGTTCGACGCGAAGGAGGTTGATACGGGTTTCGGTCTCTAGTTGCTTTGACATGACCCACCCTTAGCAGTTCATCGCATCTGGATTCAATTCGGCGCAAAATGATTTCGCAGGGCAAGACATTGCCGATCATTCGTGATTAACTTGCATCGTGGAGTCGGAAGCAAGGAGAATATGATGGTTGAAGCCCATATGATCGCCCTAGAAGCAAAGCACGCCAATCTGGATAAGCGCCTTGCGGATGAGACCTTAAGACCTCAGCCTGACACCTACCTGATAGCCACTCTGAAAAAACAGAAATTGCGCATAAAGCAGGAACTCACCACCCACTAAACTCTACGACATCGTCACGCCAGACGGGCAAGCGCTTCAAAAATCGCGCGCCCGTCTGTGCGACCATGGGCTGTCTCAGCTGCACGTTCGGGGTGCGGCATCATGCCAAGGACATTGCCTGCGGCGTTGAGCACACCAGCGATGTCGCGGGCGGACCCGTTGACGCTTTCAGTGTAGCGGAAGGCCACGCGGCCTTCGCCTTCCAGCCGGTCGAGTGTTTCATCATCGGCGAAATAATTCCCGTCATGATGGGCAACGGGAATGGTGATGGCAGCATTCGCATCATATCCGCTGGTGAAGGCGGATTGGCTATTTTCCACGCGCAGGCCAACGTCGCGGCAGACGAACTTGATCCCAGCATTGCGCATCAGCGCGCCGGGAAGGAGA
Organism: Sphingomonadales bacterium; assembly: GCA_031376385.1. GTDB lineage: Bacteria > Pseudomonadota > Alphaproteobacteria > Sphingomonadales > Sphingomonadaceae > Aquisediminimonas. Next base: position 42,188 of record JANMDQ010000004.1, on the reverse strand, counting down.
CCTGTTTCGGTGAGCACCTGAAACCCGTTGCAAATGCCAAGCACATAGCGGCCATCATCCGCTGCTGCGGCGACGGCCTTCATCACCGGCGATTGCGCTGCCATTGCGCCGGATCGGAGATAGTCCCCGTAAGAAAAGCCGCCGGGAACGCCGATTAAATCAATTCCGTCCGGTAGGGATGTCTCGCGGTGCCAGATCATCACAGGCTTTTCGCCCGTCGCAGCTTCAAACGCGACAGCCAAATCGCGGTCGCAATTAGAACCCGGAAAGACGATGACAGCAGTTTTCATGTGCGCGTCAGACCCTTTCGATCCGGAAATTTTCGATGACAGTATTGGCCAGCAGTTTGCGGCACATATCTTCGATGTTTGCGTCGCTTGTCTCATTGGCCAGATCAAGTTCAATCATCTTGCCCGCGCGCACATCATTCACACCATCAAAGCCCAATCCTTCCAGCGCATGGTGAATGGCCTTGCCCTGCGGATCGAGAACGCCGTTTTTGAGGGTGATAAAAACACGGGCTTTCATGGGCGACTCTCACGCTGATGCAGGATGGATGCGCCTATGCCTTGGACGGGCGCGGGGGGCAAGAAGGATACGCGTCGGACTGCTTGTTTCCACCGTTCGTCGAAAAGCGGCACACACGCGGTTGTAAAATGAAGATTCCAGCAATAGGTCACAATACTGTAGTGGTTCACTGATACGGGTAAGAACATGGCCCGCCCCCTTACGGATATAGACGCTGGACGCGAACATTTGCTTGAACTGGTTGAGCATCTGATCCGCAGGCGCGGCGCAGTTTTAGTGACGCTCAGCGAACTCGCGGCAGAGGCGGGCATGTCTCCTGCCAACATCTATCGCTATTTTGAAAATAAGGACGCGCTGTTTGAGGCTGTGGCTGAACGCTGGTTCGCGCCTAAAGTTGCAATCATGGAAGAAGTGGTGGCAAGCGATTTGCCAGTGCCTGAAAAACTATATGCCTTTTTCGCGCGGCGGTTTGTGCTGATGCGCGATAATTATCTGGCCGAACCGATGCTGTTCAAAAGCTACATGGAACTGGACCAAGAACATGAAGAAACGATCCGTGGACATATTGATCTGGGCGATCATTTTCTGGCACTTATTGTAGCAGAAGCCATGGAAGACGGATATTTTTCCGGGCTTACGATTGATCGCACGGTTTCGTTGATCAATTTAATGATGTTTTCTTTCATTAACCCGGTCGTCGTCATTGATATGCTGCACAGCGTGACTGAGGAGAAACTGTCGCAAATCGTCGCTGCTATCCTGACGGGCCTTGGGCCGCAGGCTGAACCCATCCCCCTCCGGTCACCGCTCCGCGCAGTATAACGTCAGCGTTTAATGCCGGTGCAGATGCTTTAAAGCATAGCGTCCATCGTCAAACGGATCGAAAATCCCGTCAATCGCAGGATGGTTCACAGGGCCATTTTCATCATCCGCAACCAAATTTTGCTGGCTGACATAAGCGACATAGCTGTTTTCCAAATTCTCAGCGAGCAGATGATAAAATGGCTGATCCTTATGCGGCCGCACTTCAGCGGGGATGGATTGATACCAGTCTTCGCTATTGGCAAACACCGGATCGACATCAAAAATCACGCCGCGAAAATCAAAAATGCGGTGCCGCACGACATCACCAATACCAAAATCGGCCGAAGCGATCATGGGGGCATTTTCGGGTTTTGGCCTGTTCGGCGAATGAAGCACGTGAGTCATAAACATGAAATAGGGGCTGCCAGCCTCAACCGCAAGCACGCCTTTTTAACGTGCCTTTCGGGGGAAAGGCTTGGCAAGCCTAAGCGCTTCGTCTACGCGCTCTCAATATAGACCCAAGGCGGATAGTCCGCCCCACCCCAAGACTTTGCGGAGAGGTGGCTGAGTGGTCGAAAGCACCGCACTCGAAATGCGGCGTGCCGGCAACGGTACCCAGGGTTCGAATCCCTGCCTCTCCGCCAGCTTGCATCCATGGAAATCGCCGCTGTTTGTTGTTTCTGAACCGACAGCTCGAATAGTCTTGCTCCGAGAAGTCTTCAGAGGGAACGAATATGTCCGCTGCACGTTTTCCGCATAAGCTAAGCAGTCGTCTCCCCTAATAACGGCTCGCCTAAACGTTACCCGCCAAGCAGGAGAAGAAAATGTCCATTTCCGATCACGGCACGCGCGTTGTCACGCGATCAGGTTGCCTTTTTGATATTCGCCCGGCGCGTCCCGATGATGAAACTGCCCTTGCCGAATTTTTCAAACATGTAACGCCTGAGGACAAGCGCTTCCGGTTTCTTACGGGCCTAAAGGAAGTTGGGCATGACCGCTTGTCTGCAATGACAAATGTCGATCATCATCAAACCGAAAATTTTCTGGCCTTTGTCGATCATGAAGCTGAAATCATCGCGACGGGTATGCTGGCGTGTGACGCCGATATGAAGCGCGGCGAAGTGGCCATTTCGGTTCGGTCAGATTTCAAAAATGATGGAGTCGGATGGGAAATGCTGCGCCATATCGCCGCTCACGCTGAATCCATTGGTGTTAATACGCTTGAATCCGTTGAAAGTCGGGACAATCATGCAGCGATCAACTTGGAACGCGAAATGGGGTGGACCGCGTCAAGCTATCCCGGCGATGCCACACTGATGCTATTGCAGCGCACGCTTGGAGCCCAGTGATGTCGCTGCCACCTAACCAGGCGCGGACTTGCAGCGTTTGAAATGGCGGCGCTTACGGGCCTAACGGCAGACGAAGCCCAAGTACGTCTTGCATTTGATGGCCCCAACGAACTGCCGCGCGCGGGCAAACGATCCGCCATCAAAATCGTTGGCGAAGTGTTGCGCGAACCCATGCTGGCACTGCTGCTGGTCGGCGGCGGGCTTTATCTGGTTCTCGGCAACTTGACAGAGGCACTGATATTGCTGGCCTTCGCCACATTCTCAGTGGTGCTGACCGTGGTGCAGGAAACACGTACCGAACATGTGCTGGAGGCCCTCCGCGATCTGTCTGCGCCGCGCGCGTTGGTGATCCGGGGCGGTGAACGCATCCGGATCGCCGGGCGCGATGTCGTGCGCGGCGACATTCTGGTTCTTGAACAAGGCGACCGCATTGCCGCTGATGCGCAGTTGATTGAAGCCATAGACTTGCAAGTTGATGAGTCGCTTTTGACCGGTGAGTCATTGCCGGTGCGCAAGGTGGCGCAGGCCGGGGACGGTACGGCCAGCCTGCAACGCCCCGGCGGTGAAGATCAACCCTTTGTCTATTCAGGTTCGCTTGTGGCGCGCGGCACAGGCATCGCCTGCACTGTCGCTACTGGCGCGCTGACTGAAATTGGCAAAATTGGAACAACGCTGGCGACGATGTCACCAGAGGCCCCTCGGCTGAGGGCGGAGACAACGCGGATTGTTCGCCTATTCGCGCTTGTTGGAGGTGCTGTCGCGCTGGCGGTTGTGCTGCTCTATGGCCTTACGCGCGGTGGCTGGATCGACGCGCTGCTTGCTGGCATTGCGATTGGCATGGCGATGCTGCCCGAAGAATTTCCAGTGGTGCTGACGATTTTCCTGGCCATGGGCGCATCACGGATCGGGCGTGCCGGTGTGCTGACGCGGCGCGCCTCCGCCATTGAAACACTGGGGTCGGCAACATTATTATGCACTGACAAAACTGGCACCCTTACTGAAAACAGGATGGCTGTAACACGGGCCTGGCTGGTGTCAGGCGCAGCGGCCGACATTGGCGATCCTTCCAAAATCCAGACAGAGTTTGATCACCTTCTGAGAACCAGCATCTTGGCAAGTGCTGTCGTGCCAGTCGACCCGATGGAAATTGCCATTCACGCGGCCCGGTCAACCGACCTTGCAGAAGGCGAACTGGTTCACAGTTACGGACTGCGGCCCGATCTGCTCGCCATGTCGAACATCTGGAAACAGGGTGATGATTTCTTCATCGCAGCCAAAGGAGCGCCAGAAGCCATTGCAAGCCTCTGCCACTTGTCAGCGTCGGCGGCGAAACAGATGACACAAGCCGTTGACGATATGGCCGCCAAAGGGATCCGTGTGCTCGGCATTGCCACTGCTAAGGCACCAAATACAAAGTGGGCGCGCTCTCAAAACCAGTATAAATATCATCTGATGGGGCTGATTGGTTTGGCAGACCCCCTGCGTGCCAGCGTGCCCGATGCCGTCAAACAGTGCCGCGCTGCGGGCATAAAAATTGTGATGATCACTGGCGACTATGCCGCCACCGCGCGCGCCATCGCCGCCAATGCCGGCATTGCAGATGGCGACGTGATGACGGGGCCCGAACTTGAAGCGCTTGATGATGCAGCACTTACCAAGCGGCTCGGCGCTGTATCCGTCTTCGCGCGGATCATGCCGGAACAGAAACTGCGGATCGTTGAGGCTTATAAGGCCGCTGGTGAGGTCGTTGCGATGACGGGAGACGGTGTCAATGACGCGCCATCGCTTAAGGCCGCCCATATTGGCATTGCGATGGGAAAGCGCGGCACGGACGTGGCGCGTGAAGCATCGGCCATTGTTCTGCTCGACGATGATTTTGGGTCGATCGTCAAATCTATCGCTCTTGGCCGCCGCATCTATGACAATATCCGCAAGGCCATGGCGTTCATCTTTGCAGTGCATGTGCCGCTCGCCGGGCTCGCCTTGCTGCCTTTGCTCATGGGGTTCCCTGTGCTGTTCGGGCCAATCCATATTGCGCTGATTGAAATGATCATCGATCCGGTCTGCGCGCTGGTGTTTGAGGCGGAGGAAGCGGAGGCCAATGGGATGAAACGCAAACCGCGCGACCCTGAAGCCCCGCTGTTTTCCTGGGCGATGATTGGATGGAGCGTGTTTCAGGGTGCCGTTGCCTTCGCGCTGCTGGCCGCCGTTTATCTCACCGCGACATATCAAGGACTGCCGGCGAGTGACACTCGCGCACTTACGTTTGTGGCGCTGATCATGGCGATCCTGGCGCTAATTCTCGTCAATCGTTCGTTTGGCACATCTTTGATGTCCGCATTCACCCGCAAGAACGTCGCGCTGCGTTATGTGCTCGGTGCGGTGGCTGCGGTGTTGGTGCTGATTATGCTGGTTCCACCGCTTCGCACGTTGCTGAAATTTGGATCACCGCAGTGGCAGCATGTGGCTGTCGCAGTCGCTCTTGGAACGATTCTCCTTCTGTTACTTGAGGCGATGAAGCCGCTAGTCAACCGCCTAGACAGCGTAAGGACATAATCGCTGATCAATGATCGCTGCTGTGCGCAGTGCTTCACCCGGCCCTGACTCGCCGATGATAGTGCAGGGCTGATTTACTGTTTTATCTGCCATTAAACCAAGCCTTTGCCTAGAACGCGATGTGCCGATTTGTTCTGAAATGCTATCAGTACGTCCCGATATAGCGTGACCGATTGCAAACGCTTTGCAGATGGCCCAGTTTGTCGGAACGCTTTACCCTGCAAGATTTTTTGGGCCGCACCCATTCGCATTGGCTACACCGCCGGGTTCTAAAAGCGACCGAAGAATAGGTACGAACGAGTATTGGGGGATGAACAGCGATGAGTGAAGCCGAGCCCAAGCCAGCATGGACGCTGGCGCTATTTGGATTGATCATCTTGCTATCCGGCGCATTGCTGGCGCACCTGGTTCGGACTGCGGACGGTATTTCAGTGCGCGACATTCGCTTTGCGGGCACGAACGGCACCACAATGAGTGCGCTCCTTTATGTTCCGGCAAGCGCACGCTCAGACCGCCGCGCTCCCGGAATTCTTGCGGTTCATGGCTATATCAATTCACGCGAAACCCAAGACGGTTTTGCCATTGAGTTTGCCCGTCGCGGCTATGTCGTTTTATCGATTGACCAAACCGGGCACGGCTATAGCGGCGGCGCGGCCTTCTCAAATGGCTTTGGTGGCCCTGACGGGCTACGATATCTCCGGTCATTGCCGATGGTCGATACGGCGCAAATCGGTCTTGAGGGCCATAGTATGGGCGGATGGACTGTGCTTGCGGCTGCCGCTGCGATGCCAGATGCCTATCAATCAATGGTGTTGGAAGGATCATCGACTGGCGCGCCATTTGCCAAAGAAGGATCAACAACATGGCCGCGCAACCTTGCGCTTGTGTTCAGTCGTTACGATGAGTTTTCAAAGATCATGTGGGGCGTTGACCGCGCGATGGATGTCCCGGCCAGCGAAAAGCTGAAGGCCGTTTTTGGCACCAACGCCTTGATCAAAGAGGGGCGCACCTATGGCGCAATCGCCAATGGCACTGCGCGCGTTCTGCATCAGCCAAGCACGACGCATCCCGGCGATCATTTTTCAACTGAGGCTATCGGCCAAGCGACCGATTGGTTCGCAGCGACGCTAAAAGGCGGCACCGCAAAGCCAGCGAGTGATCAGATCTGGTTCTGGAAGGAAGTGGGCACGGGCGTCGGCTTGATCGGGTTCGTCATGATCCTGCTCGGCACCTTTGACACGCTCGTCCGGACATCCTTTTTCAGAAGTCTGCGCGCGCCAGCCGTTGCAGCAGTTGATCACCGCGACAGAGCGTGGTGGCGGGCGTTTGCGGCGTCGACAACAGTTCCGGCCTTATTGTTTTTCCCGGCGTTTATTGCCGCATTTCTGCTTCTGCCTGCTTCGTTTGTTTTGCCGCAAGCGGTGACAACACAAATTGCTTTTTGGGCATTATCAGGTGCAGGCGTAACGATCTTGATAAATAGGTTCGCCGGGCGCTCCACATCCGCCGTGCGATCAGATTGGTTGCTTTGCATTCTGATCGCTATGGTCACAGTGATGGTTGGCTATGCGTCGCTTGCCATTGTTGATCGGCTTTTTCACACTGATATCCGGTTCTGGATTGTCGCAGTCAAACTGCCCAGCGCCCGCCAATTGGGGATCGCTGCGATCTATGTCGTGCCGATCACGCTCGCTTTTCTGGTGACGCTCAAAACGCTGTGTCATGCCCTCACAGTGCGCGGCGACAGTGGCATTACGCGCTACTCTTGCGCAATCTTGGCATTGACGAGCGGGTTTATTGCGATGCTCAGTCTCATCTACGGTATCTTCTTTGCAACGGGAACCTTGGTCACTGGCTTTGACCCGCTCAGCACCGTCATTGCCCTCCAATTTGTGCCTGTCCTTGCCGCAGTTGCAGCGATTGGAATATTTACGTGGCGTCGCACCGGCAGTCACCGGCCCGGCGCGATCCTAGCTGGATTGTTAATCACGCTTTACACCGTGGCAGGAACCGCCACACAGGTGTGAGCTGGCCATCGGTCGACAATGGCTGGCAATGCTCCGTTGCTTACCCTATCCAACGTCAGGCCATGCTCGTTGAGAGGTATTTTTGATGCAATTTGACCGTCTTCCGCCCGTCCTATCATCGCTTCAGCCGAACAATCACCCCTATCTGAACGGCGCGTGGACCCCTCAGCACGAAGAAGTAACGGCGACGGCGCTTGACGTGATCGAAGGCACCATCCCCACCGATATTGACGGCGTCTATCTCCGCAACACAGAGAACCAGCTGCACAAGCCGCTCGGTCGCTACCACCCGTTTGACGGCGACGGGATGATCCACCAGATCGATTTTCGGAACGGCCAAGCCTCTTATCGCAACCGTTGGGTGCGGACACGCTGTTTTGAGGCAGAGCAAACCGCCGGGGAATCGCTCTGGGGCGGATTGATGGCGGGGCCGGGTAAATCAAAGCGGCCAGGATTTGGCGCACACGGCGGTGTGAAGGACAGCTCCAGCACGGACATTATCGTCCACGGCGGCAAGGCGATTTCGACCTTTTACATGTGCGGCGAAGGCTATGTGCTGGATCCCGAAACGCTGGAGCAGCACGGTGTGGCACCTTGGGTGCCGCTGGACGGCATATCGGCGCACCCCAAGGTGGATGATCGCACAGGTGAGCTGATGTTTTTCAATTACTCCAAACATGCGCCTTATATGCATTACGGCGTTGTTGACCGGGCAGGGCAGGTCACGAACTATATCCCTGTGCCGCTGCCCGGCCCGAGGCTACCGCACGACATGGCTTTTAGCGAACATTGGTCGATTCTCAACAGTTTCCCGATGTTCTGGGATGCCGAGGCGCTGAAGCATGATATTCATGTTCCCCGCATTCACGAAGGCGTGCCGTCCCGCTTTGCTCTGATCCCGCGCCACGGCAAGACTGAGGATATCCGCTGGTTTGAAGCTGCGCCCACTTATGTGCTCCATTTCCTCAATGCCTACGAAGAAGGCGATGAGGTGGTGATGGACGGTTATTTCCAGGACGATCCTTCGCCGCCGCCGCTCGAAGACGCCAACGGCTATGGCCACATGCTCGCTTATGTTGATGAACATAGTTTCAAGCCAAAGCTCCACCGCTGGCGGTTCAACCTGGCGGACGGAACGACGCGTGAAGAACGGCTGGATGACCGGATCATGGAATTCGGAATGATCAACCAGCGGGTCGCCGGGCGCAAGCACCGCTATATCTACAGCACGACGACCAAGCCCGGCTGGTTCTTGTTCAACGGCTTTGTGAAGAGCAATCTTGAAACGGGCAAATCTTGGGAGTTAAAATTGGACGAAGGCCGCTTTGCCAGCGAAGCCCCCTTTGCGCCGCGCACAAACGCGGTCGATGAGGATGACGGCTATCTGGTCAGTTTCATCATTGATGAAAACAGTGGCACGTCCGAATGCATCCTGATTGATTGCAAGAAGTTTGAAGAGGGTCCGGTATGTCGGATCGCACTGCCTCACAAAATTTCAAGCGGCACCCATTCCCATTGGGCCGAGCGATCGGTGCTGCGCGCTGGCGGTTAATCAAGCTGCGTCACGCTCCACGATGAAGCTGACGGTGGTGGTGGTCGATCCGCCGATGTTGAGCGTTTGCATCCGCTTTGCACCTTCGACTTGATAGTCACCCGCCGTGCCGCTTACCTGTTTATATCCGTCGAGCAGCATCCGCACGCCCGTCGCGCCAACGGGATGACCAAGGCCAATAAGGCCACCTGAAGGGTTTATCGGTAGCCGACCCCCCATCTCAATCGACCCGTCTTCAATAGCTTGCCAAGATTTTCCAGGGGCCGTCAAACCGAGGTGGTCAATTGCCATATATTCGGTCGACGTGAAGCAATCATGCGTTTCCACCGCGTCAAGTTGCGCGATGTCAGCAACGCCGGCCCGCGTTCGGGCATCTTCAATCGCGCGGCGCACTTGCGGAAAAATATAAGACTGGCCTTCGCTTGCCTTGATCTTTTGAGCATAAGAAATCGGCGCGGATCGGTGCCCCCACCCACTGATCCGCGGTATACTATCTAGCGAGATACCCCGCTTTCGGGCATATTCGGCAGCGCGCGCCGGCGAGGCGAGGAACACCACGGCAGCCCCGTCGCTCACTTGTCCGCAATCCATCTTGCGGGTGCGGCCTTCGACCACAGGGTTGGCTTCATCATCCTCAGTGAAGCTTTCGGGGGAGAAGCTATAGTTGCGGGTTTGGGCATTGGGGTTGCGCTTGGCATTGCCAAAGTTGATCTCGGCAATCCGCATCAGATGTTCATATTTCAGACCGTGGCGGTGATCATATTCCTCGGCCAAGTCAGAAAAAGCACGCGGCCATAGGAACGCAGCGTCGCCATATTCGTGGCCGTTCCACGCCGCAGACCCAAGATGTTCAGCCGCCAGTTTTCCCGGAACATTGCGCATCTGTTCTAGCCCGATCACGCATGCAAGATCATAGCGCCCTGCCTCAATTTCTGCCGTGGCTGCAAGCACCGCGACACTGCCGGACGCGCAGGCCGCTTCATGTCGCGCTGTGGGCAGGCCGTCAAACTTCGGGTCAACCAAACCAAAGAAACCGCCAAGCAAGCCTTGTCCTGCGAACAATTCTGCGGTGAAATTACCGACATGGCCAGTCTCAATCTCAGCAACGTCGAGCGCAGCGGCGGCCAAGCCTTCATTTATGGCTTGCGCAAAGGCATCGGTCATATCCATTCCTTCCCGCGCCCAGTTTTGCGAAAAGTCACTTTGCCAACCGCCTAATATGTAAACCATCGCCGCTCTCCAAATGCACGCTCATCCGGTATCGCAACATTGGTGCGGGTTGGCAAACGTGCAGACTGCTTGTTTGGAATAGGCTCAAACTTTTGTCTTTCAATGATCATTCGGTTGAGCGGGCAGCGTTCCTTGATTTATATTCCAAATCAGTTGGAACAAGATCCTTTCAAACCTCGCCGTTTGGTGTGATACGAATAGTGTGAACGAAGGCCAGCAATTCGGGGGCGCTTTGCATCGTTGAATGGCGGCAACGTGAGCGCAACCTGCCCAACAGGCCCCCTCGCACTTGACAAATTGGAACATGTTCTATATTTGTTTTATCAGTCTTTGAAACGCGAATGCCGCGAATAAATCCCTCCTCCATACGCTCAGCCATTGCCTGAGCGGCACCATCTTGCACGTCGATAGTGTTGGCGGGGCAATGCCGCTTCACCACCCCAAAGGTGACATAAGGTGACAGAAATACCCGTTTTGATGTGGAACTTTGTCACCTTAGGGTCTTTATCGCCCGGTAATGGCGGAACATCCTTAAAGCTCGGCCTGATAACAAGTGTGCGACTGGCACAACTTTGCACAACTTTGGAAAAGGTGCGCTGCACGAAAAGCCCATTTGCTCCGTCGCGCTCATGCGGATATAGGCATAGCCATGTCATCACTTAGACCCTGGCGTGATATCGCCCGCCGCAAGTGCCGCCAGATCATGGTGGGCAATGTTCCTGTTGGTGGCGACGCGCCGGTTACGGTGCAGACTATGACCAACACGCTCACCTCTGACCCCAAAGCGACGATTGACCAGATCCGCCGCTGTGAAGAGGCTGGGGTTGATATCATCCGTGTGTCCTGCCCTGATGTCGAAAGCACAGCGGCTCTGAAACAGATTGTCCGCGCCGCGCGAGTGCCCATCGTGGCGGATATCCATTTCCATTATCAGCGCGCACTTGAGGCCGCAGATGCCGGTGCGGCTTGCCTGCGGATCAATCCGGGCAATATCGGGTCCTCCGCACGGGTGAAGGAAGTGGTGAACGCGGCGAAGGCCAATGGCTGCGCGATCCGGATCGGCGTGAACGCCGGTAGCCTGGAGCGTGACTTGCTGGAAAAATATGGTGAGCCTTGCCCAGAGGCGCTGGTTGAAAGCGCGCTGGATCATATCAAGCTGTTGCAGGATCATGATTTTCACGAATTTAAGGTCGCAGTGAAGGCCAGTGATCAGTTCTTGGCCGTGGCCGCCTATCAACAACTGGCAGAGGCTGTTGATTGCCCGATCCATCTGGGGATTACAGAGGCAGGCGGGCTGATATCCGGCACTGTCAAATCCGCGATTGGCATGGGGTCTTTGCTCTGGTTTGGGATTGGCGATACGATCCGCGTCTCACTCTCTGCTGAGCCCGAAGAAGAAGTACGGGTTGGGTTTGAAATCCTGAAGGCCCTTGGCATTCGCACCCGCGGTGTCCGTGTGGTGAGCTGCCCCAGCTGCGCGCGGCAGGGCTTTGATGTGATCCGCACCGTGCAGGCCCTTGAAGAGCGGCTTCAGCATATCCAGACGCCTATGTCGCTTTCAGTGCTCGGCTGCGTCGTCAATGGCCCCGGGGAAGCACGCGAGACGGATATTGGCCTTACCGGTGGCGGCAATGGCAAGCATATGGTCTTCCTATCCGGCGTGACCGATCATCATGTGCAGGATGCCGATATCATTGGGCATATCGTGAAGCTTGTTGAGGCGAAGGCCGCCGAGATTGAGGCCGGAACATCCGTCAGCATGGACACACTTCACGGCCAGGCGGCTTAGCCCGCAATCGCCAGCTTTTCACGCCAAGTTGACACGAGCTTTCGCGCGTCTTCCGCAGGCATTGGTCGTCCGAACAGATAGCCTTGGATCTTTTTGCAGCCCAGTTGCGTAATGACCAAGCATTCCTCTTCAGTCTCCACACCCTCTGCCGTGGTCGACATGCCCAAGCTGTTCGCCAAAGCGACGACCGCACGGATAATGGCCAGGCTTTCCGGCGCGTTTTTTGCAGCACCCTGAACAAAGCTGCGATCCACTTTGATGGTCGAGAACTTGGTCTTGGAAAGATATCCGAGCGACGAATAGCCTGTGCCGAAATCGTCAAGCGACAGTTTGACGCCAAGGCCAAGAATGCGGTCGAGCACGGCGACGGCCTGCGCGCCTTCGCTCATGAACAGGCTTTCAGTCACCTCCAGCTCTAAGCGGTGCGGCGGCAATCCGGCCTGTGACAAAGCCGACACCACTGTTCCCACGAAGTTGATGTCATGAAGCTGCTCAGCGGAGACGTTGACAGCAATACGGACCGTTGACGGCCACTGCGCCGCCTCCATACAGGCCGTCCGCAACACCCATTCGCCAATGGGGCGGATCAGGCGCGCGTCCTCGGCAATGGGAATGAATTTCCCTGGTGAAACATGGCCCAGTTCGGGGCTATGCCAGCGCAGCAGCGCTTCAAAGCTTTCAACAACGCCGGTCTGTGCATTGACGACCGGCTGATAATGGACTTCCATTTCATCGCGCTCAAGGGCTTTGCGGAGCGCAATTTCAAGAACGCGGCGTTCCTCTGCATGCACATGCAAATGCGGCTCATAGGTGGTGAAGCTGCCGCCGCCTTCGTCTTTTGAACGGTAAAGCGCTAGGTCAGCTGACCGGATGAGTGTTTCGGCAGCGCGGCCATCGCGCGGGCTGATCGCTGTGCCAACGCTCGCCCCGATATAGAGCGTATGTTCGTCGACATCATAAGGCTGCGACAGTGTGGCGATGATGCGGCTTGCGATCTTTTCCAGCTGGCTTGTTTCTTTGACTTCGCGGATGACAACGGCGAATTCATCCCCGCCAATGCGCCCGCAAAGCTCATTCGCTGTCATGACGCCGTGCAATCTGTCCGCCACAAGCGTCAGTAGGCGGTCACCCACAGGATGGCCAAGCGTATCGTTCACCGCCTTGAACCGATCCAGATCGATCATCATGAACCCAGCGCGACCCCGCCATTGATCAGCCTTCGCCATCGCCTCCGCCAAAGCCTCATTCAAGTGAAGTCGATTGGGGAGGCCAGTCAGCGTGTCATAGCGCGCCATGTGGTTGATTTTATCCGCGCTGCGCCGTTCCGCTGTGACGTCTGACCCAACGCCGTGAAATCCGAGGAATGTTCCAGCTTCATCAAAACGCGGCGAGGCGGAGAATTCCCACCAATGCGATTCGCCACCGACCATGATCGGAATGATCAAATCGCTAAAGCTTTCGCGATTTTTCAGCTTTTCGGCCAGAACGCGAAGTTCTCCGGGCAGCTTTCCGTCATCCCATTGATCGCCGGCAAGGATTTGCAGCAGCGGCTTCGCCTCCAACTGCTCAACTTCTAGCCCAAGCGCATGAGCAAAGCGGGGGGACACGTGCGTGAGGCAACGGCCCGGATCCGTCCGCCACATCCAATCCCCGCCTGTTTCTTCAAATTCGCGGAGCAGCAGGCTGACGACTTCAGTCTTCTCTTTCAGCGCATGTTCGGCATAGCGGTGCAACACAAATGCCCGACCACTGGCCAAGCAGGCCGCAGCCAAAGATACGGTATAGATTCCCGTTAAAATGCTGATGAGGGGCGTATCGAGCGTTGACGTCATCATAACCAGACCGCCGCCTGTCACCAAAAGATAGGCCGCCGCACCCAGCGGAATTGTTGATAATCCAAACGTCACACCTGCGAGTAAGGCTGACAGAACCGCCCAAATCATGAAAACGTCCATGGGGCTGGCGCCGCGGCCAAACATAATCGGAAGAGCTGCCCACACCACCGATTGAATCAAAAGCCCGGTTGTCTCATGGTGCAGTTCAGCCCGTGTGGCTGTCAGACGCGGAAATTCACGTTGTCTCAATTGTGGAAGCGCAAGTATGCCCGAAACAATTACCGTCACTACAAACCAAATGGTCAGCATGACGCCCGCCTGGCCCAAACTGATATACACGCCCAGCGCCGCGAAAATGCTCACGAACAGTCGGATTAGCGCAAATCCGCGGATGGCAGAGATTTGAGCCCCGCGAACCTGGCCCAGTTCAAGGCTGTTGGCTTCCGTTAACCCAAGGATCGCCCACCAGTTGAGGGCCGCCAACGATGATTGTTTCGATTTTTTACTCACGTCTTGCAGTTAGCGGCAATAGGTTATCGAACCGTAAGTGCGGCGACGATTTTCAAACTATTTTGGGGATAGCCCTGAACGCGTGGCGATAATCCCATTAGATATCATGGACATGACAGCCACATCATCCTGATTGAAAACCATCAGCTTTGATTTGAAAAATCCCATTTCGGGCCGGGTTGCCGACACACGCTTTGACAATATCTCACTTTCACACCGGAGCGTATCGCCCGGATAGACTGGTTTCAGCCAGCGCAATTCATCAACGCCCGGGGAGCCGAGCCCAGCTTGTTGGTTGACCTTCAGATTCTCGACGAGCATCGACATGACCATAGCGCAACTATGCCATCCACTGGCGGAAATACGACCGAAATGAGTGGCCGCAGCGGCCTCATCGTCAAGGTGAAATGGCTGAGGATCATATTTAGTTGCGAATTCCAGCACTTCTTCGCGGGTGACGGCTCGACTACCGAATTTCTGCGTGCGGCCAATTTCGATATCTTCAAAATATTGCATGGGTGCTCCTCGGAATGTCTCCTCTGTCAATGGAGCGGGTGCAATATGTCAATGCCCTAAAGAGGGCTTGGCAAATGCGGACACTGTCCCTTCGGTGCGAGAATGGGCTCGCCGTCAGTGGCATCCGGCAAGCACATTCCAGCTGATTTTGCGCGTCCGGAGTGGCGGATCACGGCGCAGGTCGAGGTCGAATAATCTTCAACATGCCGTGCAGATCAAGCGCCAAACCGCTTGGCAACCTATTTGAACAGGCTACCCAAAATGCCGCGGATAAGCGACTTGCCAAGCGAGCCTGTCAGCTGACGCCCCACAGACGATGCCGCAGACCGGGCGGCCGATTGGATCATCTTGTCTGTCATGCTCGGCTTTGCATCTTCGCGGGCCTGCCGTGCGGCTTCTTTAGCGGCCAGCGCGTCGGCTTTGGCTCGCTCTTTGGCCGCAACAGTATCTAGCTTGGCTTGTTCCTTGGCGGCCAGCGCGGCCTCCTTCGCAGCGTCTTCATTCGCTTCGGCGGCTTGCGCGGCGGCACTTGCTTGGCCGGCTTTGGCTTGCAGGATTTCTTCGGCAGATTCGCGGTCAATCAATGTGTCGTAACGGTCCCCGACAGCATCGGTTGTGATCATGATGCCGCGCTCTTGCGGGTTAAGTGGCCCCGTTCGAGATGCAGGCGGGCGGATCAACGTGCGTTCAACAGGCGAAGGCGCGCCGTCCGCCATCAGGACAGAGACCAGCGCTTCGCCGACCTTCAACTCCGTTATGGCCGTCGCCACATCGACGCCGGGGTTGCGGCGGAAGGTTTCGGCTGCCGCATTGATCGCGCGCTCATCACGCGGAGTGAAGGCCCGGAGAGCATGTTGTACCCGGTTGGATAGCTGGCCCGCCACCGTCTCTGGAATATCAATGGGGTTCTGCGTGATGAAGTAAATGCCAACGCCTTTTGAGCGGATCAGGCGGACGACTTGCTCCACCTTTTCCAGCAGAGCCTTTGGCGCTTCGTTGAATAGCAAATGCGCCTCATCAAAGAAGAAGACGAGCTTGGGCTTATCTGGGTCGCCAATTTCAGGAAGAAGCTCAAACAATTCCGAAAGCAGCCAGAGCAGGAAGGTCGAGTAAAGCTTGGGCGATGACATCAGCTTGTCAGCGGCCAGGATATTGATGACGCCGCGTCCCTTGTCATCCAGCGCCAGAAAATCCTCCAGATCAAGCGCGGGTTCGCCGAAGAAATTTTCGCCGCCTTGCGTGCGCAGTTGGAGGAGAGAGCGTTGGATGGTGCCGATGCTCTGCTTGGTCACGTTACCGTAAGTGAGCGACAATTCGTCAGCGCGTTCACCGATGTTAACGAGCATTGCTTGCAAATCATCGAGATCAAGCAGCATCAGCCCTTCTTTATCGGCAACGTGGAACGCAATGGTCATAACGCCTTCTTGCACTTCATTCAGGTCCATCAGGCGGGACAGCAACAATGGCCCCATTTCGGAAATGGTCGTGCGGATCGGGTGGCCCTGTTCGCCAAATAAGTCCCAAAATTGAACTGGATTATCGCTATAGGCCCATTCCGTGTCGCCGATTTCTGCCGCGCGGGCCGCGAAAATATCATGGTTTTTTTGCGTGGGCGATCCGGCCATGGCCATTCCGGACAAATCGCCCTTCACATCGGAGACGAACACGGGCACGCCGTTGCGCGAAAAGCCTTCGGCCATGACCTGCAGCGTGATCGTTTTACCTGTGCCTGTCGCACCAGCGATCATGCCGTGGCGGTTCGCCCGTTTCCAGTTGATGACTTGGCGCGCGCCGCCGCCGGTTCCGATGAAAAGACCGTCATCCGCCATGTCACTCACTCCCACACCCTGAAACTATATGGAGCGGGTAAAGGGAATCGAACCCTCGTCACTTGCTTGGGAAGCAAGAGCTCTACCATTGAGCTACACCCGCTTGATCAGTGCGCACTAATCAAGGCTTGCCGCCTTGTCGAGTGTCTCGCATGGTGGGCCGTGCATAGAAGAGGAAACAGACGTGCAGTTAGATTTCATATATTCGGCCAGCATGGCCTTCGTTCTCGCGGGCTGGGCCGCATTGGCACTGGCCCCGATTAACCGCAGCTACTGCCTGGCCTTTGCGCGCGGTGTCGCGCTGGTGCTGGCGCTCACTTACGTGTGGCAGATTGGATTCAACACTGTGTCTGTGCCCGGCGGTGATTTCATGACGATTGGCGGCGTGACGGCGCTATTTTCCCAGCCCGCCAATGTGATGCTGGGCTGGACCCATTATCTGGCGTTCGATCTCTTCATCGGCAGCTGGGAACTGGAAGATAGTGCGCGTGTGGGTATTCCGCATTGGTTGCTGATCCCTTGCCTCGTGCTTACGCTTGTCGTCGGGCCGATTGGCTTGCTGGTCTACTACATCGTCCGCGAAATCTGGAAGCGGGCCAAGGCCGCGTGAGGAGGTCCCCGTGAGCTGGGAAAAAGAAGTCGGGGAAATTAAGCGCCGCCGCGCGCTTTCCGAAGGCCTAGGTGGGCCTGACAAGATCAAGCGTCAGCGCGACGCCGGGCGGCTGACGGTGCGTGAACGGATCGCGGGTCTTGTCGACAAAGACAGCTTCCGCGAAGTCGGGCAGTTAGGCGGCGTCGGGCACTATGACGCCGATGGGGCGCTTACGGGCATGATGCCAGCCAACATCCTGTTCGGGCGCGCGCGGATCGACGGTCGGCCCGTGGTTGTGCAGGCGGATGACTTTACGGTGAGGGGAGGGGCAGCGGACGCCTCTCTTCACGGGAAGCTGGTGCAATCGGAAAAGCTGGCGGGTGAATTCCGGATGCCCCTCGTGCGCCTCATTGAAGGCACGGGCGGCGGCGGATCGGTCAAGTCGCTGGAGGTGATGGGCTATACATATGTGCCGGAGGTTCCGGGGTGGGAGGTGATGGTCGAGAATTTGTCACAAGTTCCGGTTGTCGCGCTGGGGCTGGGGCCTGTCGCGGGCCTTGGCGCAGGGCGGCAAGTGATGGCGCACTATTCTGTGCTTGTGCGCGGCACGGCGCAGATGTTTGTGGCTGGCCCTCCCGTGGTGGCCGCAGTGGGTGAACACCGCACCAAGGAAGAGCTTGGCGGCTCATCAATCCACGCCCGCAACGGCGCGATTGATGATGAGGCTTATAGCGAGGATCATGCCTTTGCCTTGGCGCGGGCATTTTTGTCTTATCTCCCTAGCTGCGTGCACGAATTGCCAGCGCGCGCTGCGTCTAACGATCCTATCGAACGGAGGGCGGAAAGTCTGATTTCCGCCGTGCCGCGTGATTTGAAGCAGCTTTACAAAATTCGCCCCATTGTTGAGGCTGTTGTTGACACTGGTAGCTTCTTCGAAATCGGACGGCAGCATGGCACCAGCGTCGCCACAGGATTTGCGCGGCTCGACGGCTTTGCGGTCGGGATTATGGCCAGTGATCCAATGGTGCTGGGTGGACTGTGGACCGCCGCGAGCAGCCGCAAGATTGAACGTTTTGTTGATCTGTGCGATATGTTCCACTTGCCTATCATCCATCTGGTTGACGTTCCCGGCTTTCTCATCGGGCGGAAGGCCGAAGACGAGGCCACAATCCGCTTCGGCAGCCGCGCAATGATGGCCATATATCAAGCCAAAGTGCCGATTTGCGCGGTCATCCTGCGCAAAGCTTACGGCATGGCTGGCAGCGCCAACATCAACCACAGCCGCCACAAATGGCGCTTTGCTTGGCCCAGTGGCGATTGGGGGAGCTTGCCGATCAGTGGCGGATTAGAGGCGGCCTACAAAAGCGATTTGGAGGCCAGTGATGATCCCGCGGGGCTGCTCAAGGATATTGAAAAACGCCTGAACGACGTGCGCTCGCCGTTCCGCACTGCGGAGAAATTCGGCATCGAAGACATCATCGATCCCCGAGACACACGCCCCATGCTCTGCGAATTTGTGGAAGCCGCTTACCGCGTGCTGGAGGTGGGGGAGGTGAAGAAGGGGTGGCGGTGTTGATTAAAAAATCGCGTGACGTGACTTAAACGATAAGGCATTAGGAGGCGATGAGTGATCAGTTTGGCATAGGTGTCTACTCAGTTTCGGAAGCCGCCCGAATGATCGGGATGAGCGGCCCACGGCTGCGTCGTTGGCTTTCTGGATATGAAAGTGGAGATTCGTCTCATCGAATTCAGCACTCACCCCTCTGGACACCACAGCATGACCGTGAGGACGAACTGTTTCTTGGTTTCCGCGACCTTGTAGAAGCGCGAATTGTTAACGCTCTCCGATCCGAGCGAATTGGGCTGCAAACGATCAGAAAGTGTATTGAGCTGGCAAGGGAAATCATCGTCGATGAGAGGCCGTTCTCAACTCGCAATTTTAAAACCGATGGGAAGTCAATTTTTTTAGAGATAACAGAAGGTGTTAGCGATCCAAAGCTGATAGACCTTCGAAGTCGGCAACATGTTTTCAAAGAGGTCGTGGCGCCTTCTCTTGTTGGGCTGGAATTTGGCGTTGAGGCGGCGGAGCGATGGTGGCTGTTGCCTCATCGCCGATCAATTGTCGCTGATCCAAATCGTTCATTTGGTAGGCCTATTGTAGCTAGCGTCGGCATTACAACAGAGCGAATTGCACAGGCTGTTTTAGCGGAAGGGTCAAGCGCTCGGGTTGCAAAGCTCTTTGACATCAGGCTTGCCGATGTGTCTGACGCCCTGAGTTATCAAACCTCAATTTTAGGACCGACACTTCATTGAGGATGTTGATCGACAACATGTTTCCTCCGCGATTGGGGCGAGGCTTAAGCGCCTTGTTTGAAGGCGAACATGAAGTGATACACATGCGCGACAAATTTCTAACTGGCGCATTAAAAGATGAGGATTGGATTGCGAGGCTGGGTGCCGAAGGTCATTGGTCATTTCTTTCTGGTGACATGCAAATCGCCAAAAGGAGGCCATCGCGCGACACAGTTTTACGCGCAAATTTGATTGGTTTCTTCCCGGCACCGTCAATTCTAAGGCGACCATTCGAAGAGCAAGTTGTTCGCATTCTTAAAGCTTGGGCTGATATGACACGGGTGGCTTCCGCCACGGAGCGCGGGGTTTACGAAATAACAATGCAGGGTCGTTTGCGTCAGATTTCATAACCCTCAATCCGCGCTTCTTCTCCCATCGATCATTTTCACGCCGATCTAAGGCTTAAGCCACAAACAAAAAAAGCCCCGGGTTTCCCCGAGGCCCTTTCCATAGCGGCAACTGCCCGAACCGCTTAGCGCTTCGAGAATTGGAAGCTCTTGCGGGCCTTGGCCTTGCCGTATTTCTTGCGTTCCACAGCGCGGCTATCGCGGGTGAGGAAGCCAGCCGCCTTCACAACGCCGCGCAGGGTTGGCTCCTGCTTGGTGATCGCTTGGCTAATGCCGTGCTTGACTGCGCCTGCTTGGCCAGAAAGGCCGCCGCCCTTGACCGTTGCAATCACGTCATAGGCACCGATGCGGTCAGCAACGCCGAACACTTGGTTGATGACAAGACGCAGCGTGGGGCGTGCGAAATAAACTTCCTGATCGCGGCCATTGACCGTGATCTTCCCTGTGCCGGGCTTTACCCAGACGCGGGCCACAGCGTCCTTACGGCGGCCAGTGGCGTAGGAACGACCGAGCGCATCAACGATACGTTCGCGCAGGGGCATGACTGATACAGGGGCCATTGGCGCAGCTGGCGCTGCGGCAACCGCTTCAGGAGCATCTGTGCCAGCAACGATGGCACCGAGATCAGAGAGAGATTGTGTGGTTTCAGACATTATGCACCCACCTTATTCTTGCGGTTCATCGATCCAATGTCGAGGACGTTGGGGTGTTGGGCAGCATGAGGATGCTCAGTGCCTTTGAAGATACGAAGCGAACGCATTTGCGCGCGGCCGAGTGGCCCACGAGGCACCATGCGTTCAACTGCCTTTTCCAGAATCCGTTCCGGGAAACGACCGCCAAGGATCTTGCCCGCAGCCACGCCTTTGATACCGCCCGGATAACCGGTGTGGCGGTAATAGATTTTGTCCTTGAGCTTCTTACCCGTGAACGCGACCTTATCCGCGTTGATGATGATGACATTATCACCGCAATCAACGTGAGGGGTATAGCTTGGCTTATGCTTGCCGCGTAGGATATTGGCGATGATCGAGGCAACGCGCCCTACGACCAAGCCGTCGGCATCAATCAAATGCCACTGTTTTTCGACTTCTGCGGGCTTCACAGACCGCGTTTGCCGGGTGATGACCTTCATGTGGCCGTCCCTTCGCTGATGGTTAAAAACAAACACGCCGCCCGAATGGACGGCGTGATTGCAACGTCTCTCGCGGCAACGACCTTAAAAGTCAAGCTTGTAGGCGGGCCTTGTGACAGGTAAAATGTTACCGTGTGATGTGTAACGTGTGTGTAGGGGGTCAGCGGTCGGCTTGAGACTTACGCTAATAGGTTGCATCCAACCCCGAAAGCCGAGCGTTCTAGGCGCTCGGGCAAAAGCTGGGCCATATCTGATCGGGTAATCCATTGACGGGCAGCGGTGATGTCAGCCTCGAGTTTTATCAAATCTTCTGCCTGTCGGCTCTGCCGGTCGCTCTCAGTAAAGGGTTGAGCGGGATTTTTAGAATAAGTCGTCAGTAAGCCAGATGCATTTTTTTCGATACCATCAATTGGCATCTCGAAATGAACAGCGGTTGCCGTTGCTGCTTTTACAGGTTCTGCCAAAAACTGTTCGGCATCTAAACTCCGCGCTTTGGGATTGGTTTTGAGGGTTTCTTGAAACAAGAGTATTTGGGCCAGCCAAAGAGCCGCCGCGCGCTCTGGGATTCCAGAATTAGATTGAAGACCAACGGATTGCTTCAAGGCAGGTTCCAGCAGACGCGTGACGCGGTCGATCCAGTCACGGTGTGCCGAGCTGCGCAGTACCGCCAATAGATAAGGCTGCAAAGCGAAGTGCAGGAGTATCGCAGGAGCATTAGGATCAATGGCGGCAAGTTCTGGCAAGATGAAGTTTATAGGGACATTGGCCTTCACGATTGTCCGCTGTGACGGATTAAAGCGCCGCGCCGCCATCGCATGAGCAAAGCGAAGCCGTGCCTGCCAATCTGCACCAGTACGCCCGCCGGCTTTCAGCACGGCCAGTTGCCGCAGAGGTGGCGGTTCGCGGAGGATGAGCGCATGATCTGGCTGATCAATGAGGCGCGCCAACAGCGTCGATCCGCAATGAGCCATATGAAAAATCCAGCCAGTCGAAGGAGCCTGAAGCTCCCCGGCCTCCGCGATCAACGGAGCCGCAGGCGTTCGCCAAGGCGCTGCGCCTTTTGCTACTGCCCTTCGATCCAGAAATATGGATTGATGATAATCCATCCGCTCCATATCAAGGAGCAGCGCATCATCGCCGTCAAACGCTACAAAATGAGGGTTGGGGCTCGAAAAAAGGGAAGTGGGCCGTTGCTGCATAGCCGCATAGTATAGCCGACCCTTCATTGTCTTGCTATCGCACAAGAGAAGACGAGGACGTTCAGGCTTGACTCAGATCATTCCCCCAAATGCAGATTGCCCTTACGCGCTCTTTAACGCGAGCGAAGGAGAGGCATTGGCGGTGGTTGATCGCGCCGTGGTGCGCTCTGTTTACGAACAGCATGGGGCCTTGCTGCTACGCGGCTATGCCAGCAGCCTTAAGGATTTCGGCACGTTCGCATCTCATTTTTGCGCAGTGGCGGTGCAGAATGAAAGCCTCAACCGCGCAGCTTTAGGCCCGGATCAGAATATCCAATCCGTCAATCTTGGCCAACAGCCTTTTCCCCTCCATCCTGAGCTTTCAAGGGAACCTTGGAAGCCTGACACGGCCTTTTTCTATTGCCTTGAACCACCGGTCTCAGGCGGCGCGACGACAGTATGCGATGGTGTCGCCATCGTGCGGGATTTGCCGCAGGTCATAAGGGAAGCGATGGCCGCGCGTCGGATCAAATATCTCGCTCCCGCAGGGCCAGAGCTACTGCACTATTGGCTGGGCGAAGCAATGCCATCGGCTGATCTATTGGCATCTCCTCCACCCCATTGTCCTTATCAGTTTGAGTGGGTGGGCGATCAGCTTGCCCGCAGTTTTACGCGGCCTTTGCTGCACAAGCCGATGTTTACAGACGAGCTGGCGTTCGGCAACTTTCTGCTATTCGCCCGTTATTTGCGCGGGGTTCGGACATTCCCTTTGCTGGATGATGGCGCGCTGGTGCCAGACGAATGGGTGGCAGCGGTCAAGGCCGTCAGCGACAGGCTCACAAAGCCGATCCATTGGCAGCGGGGGGACTTGCTAATGCTCGACAACAGCCGTTTCATGCACGGGCGGACGGCAGTAGAAGACGCGCCAAACCGCCTGATCGCGACCTATTTCGGTTATCTTAACGGCGTGGCCCCTGATCGCGAAGAGCCCGTTGATCCTATTTGGCGCAAACACGGTTTTTGTCCGCCCACTTTCAAGGTTCACACCCGTCACCCTGTCACCGCGTCACCCTGAACTCGTTTCAGGGTCCATGCCTCGTTTATCTCGCTGGCTGGCGGTGAGGCATGGATGCTGAAACAAGTTCAACATGACGGCGGTGCTGATGTTTGGCTTAGCGCTTGAATGACCCTCCCAAAGTTGACACATGGTTGACACCTGAAACGCCCTTATCTGTACCGCTTTTTTGTGCGTTCGGTTCTCGCCGTCGGATCAATATAGACGCACCAGTCATGCAATTCCTGACGCGACAATATGGCCGGGTTATCGCGCGTCTCAGCTTCAACCCGCGCATTGACCGCTGCGCCGCGTGCGTCTTGCGCGGCAATGGCGTCTGCCTTTAACTGCGCTTCGGTCTTTATCGGGCGCTGTTCGCTGAGGAACCCGGGCAATTCGCCATCGCTAATGTCAGCCACCACCAAGTCAGTTTCGCCTATCTCCGCATCCAGCATTTCTTCGGGCGGCGCAGGAAGTTTAGGCTCCAGTTCGCGCAACATGGCCTCAACGGTGACAGGCGCTGTTGTTGCAGAGGCTTCCGGCCGGCTGAGCACTGCCTTGGCATAGCGTTCAGGCTTCAGGTGAGTGAGCAGGAAGGTCAAAAGCCGGTCATTATAAACGCGTTTTGTGCAGACCACGTCGCCGCGCTCATCATAGACATTATGTTCAATACCCTCAATCGCGCGTTCAAACGCAAGATCCTCCAGACAGGATCCGGCATGTTGGCGCGCGGCATCCCACGCCCGGGCAAAGGCCTCTGCATGGGCCGCGCGGCGCAGCTTATACGCGCTTTCCCGCGTCATCCCCACTGCCCTTACGGCGGCGGAAACAAGACCTGTATCGGCAAGGGTTTCAATAAACCGCCTTTGCTTTTCCTCCGTCCAGCCATCCATGCGAGGCTTGCGACGAACAGGCACCCATCGATACTCCTCCGGACTGTAAGTTTCAGAAGGCTGGGTGAGATAGATGTCATCATCGTCGATAACATCCGGCGGGTTCGGGATTTCCCCTTTCAGGTCATGCCCGTTGTGGTTTGTGTGAAGGGGAGGGGCGGAGGCCGTGCTGGCGGGTGTTGAATGTTCCATGAGTCGAACAAGAACATAAATAGAACATTATGTCAAGGTAAATCACCTATATGGTGATATTAAATTTCAAATGACGATGCTCCGTGACCCAATTCGGGTGTTGTCGCAGCTGTTACGGAGTTTCTATCACCGAATTCATTACCGAGTTCCTCGAACGTCCCGGAACTAGTGATGCGGTAATTGATTGTCACAATGGTTGGGGGCTGGGCTTTTCCATTTCGATTTTGCTCCGCAATGCTTCGCAGAATATCGCAAGTGGGGGCACCAGTTCGCTTTGCGATAGTGGCCATCGCCGTTTCAGGTCGTTTGAGTCGACCACAACGCCCCGAAATGTGAAATTTTCTGAGGGATTTCCCGCAACACACCTTGTGTCATCTGCTAAAACGATCTCACCATATGGCTGTACAAATCCGGTTATCCAATAGTCAGCGTGGATTGGCTCGGTTGTCCTTTGATCGTTTGAAAATGCAATCCCCTTTTTTCCTCTGCTTCTAACCTCACCCCGTGCCAATGCCTCTACAAATTCTTGTGAAACTAAAGCATCAAAATCATTCTCTGATGCAGGGTAGGCCTGCGAAGAACCCCATGTGCTTTCATAAACGAGGTAACGAAGCGCGCGATGCAATGTCCACCATTCGGGCTGACCTCGATGGAAAGGATTGTTCCTTCGGGTGCGTTCGTTCTCAGCCTCAAGAATTGCCCTTTGCTTGGCTTGCTCCTCTCGATGCGCTTGTTTCTCGGCCAAGACGCTGGGACGCTTTGTTAACCTGCCTTTTTCGGGATTATGAACCGCTGGCGATTTTCGGGCTGGCCAAAACCAAAGAATGATTGCCAACAATAATACGGCACCGCAGCACCATAAAATGGGAATGCCAATAGCTGGATCAAGGCTCGGCCAAGTCATCGTTACAACTGTTGATGCCACAACGGAGACCAGCCCAAAACAAGCAGATGCGACTCGCTTTTTAATCATCGATGAAGTTCCGGGAACACGGAAGTCCCGCAAGTCTCAGAAACACAACGCTGATTAGTGATCTTGATTGCTTCATAGCAACGAAATTGGCGCAAATGATACCGTCGTGCAAGTCCAACGATCTAAAGTAATAGTCTATCTCCCAAATTCCGCAGCGACACATGCGAGCATGAAAAAGGGGCCGCCGGATTGTTCCAACGACCCCTCTTTACAACTGTATCGGCAATTTAAGAGAAGCTAACTTGCACGTTGCGACGGCGACTGCGCATGGCGAAGCCTGCGATGCCGAAACCAAAGACCATCATCATCCATGTTGAAGGCTCTGGCACTGCTGACGTGAGGTTGTAGACGAAATTAGGCCCGAAGCGGCCTCCCGTATTGGCTGCAACTGTGCTGGGGAAGGCAAAGCCGGGATCATTCAACGCGACCGCCGACCCGAGAAAGGTAATTCCGTTACCCATCACGAGATTTGAGACGCCTGTTCTGTAATTGTCACCGTCGCTGCCGAGATCGGTACCACCGATGAAGTATTGCTGACCTGCATTCAATGATATCGGAGATACAGATGCAAAGCGAAAACCGGTAACGCCTGCTACTCCTGGCATCACAGTAGTCGAGCCGAGCAAAGTGCCAGCCAAAGACCAAATGCCGACCCTATGCGATGCGTTCAATGCACCGCTAACAGCGAACCATCCTAACTCAGTCACGCTAATATTATTAGCGGTATTGAATGTGAACCCTACAGTTCTGTCGCCTGTAAAGTTGGTAAAAACAGAACCAGTGTTGGAGAAGCCGACCACCGCAGTGGCGGCAAGGGACGGGCTTGCGGCTGTCAAAGCCGCGCCGGCCAACATGCCCCCAATAATCTTCTTAACCATGTCAAATGCTCCCAAAGTGTTGCTCTTAAAGAGAAATACAAGAATGGGAGGCTTGATCGCACAAGTCAACATGGTTATCAATATGTTTACTGACTGGACAAAGACATGTGTTGAATTGGCACAGTAAAATCGTCACTGAATCAATATTAAAACCCTACACTTTCACTCGCATCTTCCCCAGAAAATCCATCTTCCCGATCTTCACGCCCTTATGGCGCAGCAGATCATACGCCGTCGTCGCATGGAAATAGAAATTGGGGAGGGCGAATGAGAGCAGAAATCCTTCCGCTGTGAAGCGTGTGATATGGTCCTTGAATTCAAACCTCATATCCTGGCCGACGAAGCCATTCACTTCTGCAGGGTCTAACGCGGCAAGAAAATCATGCGCGTCGCGGAGTTTGGAGCGCAGATCGGCAAACGTCTGGGGCGGCATGACGGTTTGGGGCGTAAAAACGCCTGCGCGCACGCCCTCAATCGCCCCGCGTGAATGTTCGGCACTGGCCTTCAACTGATAAGTCAGCGGCTGCATATTGGGGAACAGGCGGGCCTGAACCAAATCCTCCTCCGTAACGCCGTGTTCGGCCATATGAGCCTCTGCCTGATCAATCAGGTGATCAAGCGAGCCGAGGATTTGAAGGAAGGAGGGGATGGTTGCGTCGTACAGGTTGACTGTCATGAGGGTGCTCCTGATGGTGTTGGTGGGGTGGGCAGCATATGTGTATGGTGCAAGCAGTTTCGGATTGGAACGTCAACAGTTGCGGCCAGTAACCCCCTTGCAATCCGCCGCTGCCCCCGCTAACGGCACGATTCTCAATCCCGCATGGGTGGCATCATAAACCGGTGTGACGGAATTTCCCGTCATTCTCGCTGCCCAGTGGACTAACCGGAAGGACTTATCCCTATGGCGGCACCTACTGTGACGCTGCTCCAGCTGCTTGAAGCTGGCGCGCATTTTGGACACCAGAAGCATCGCTGGAATCCAAAGATGAAACCCTATATTTTTGGTGACCGCAATGGCGTTCACATTCTCGATCTCTCGCAGACAGTGCCCCTGTTCGCGCGCGCACTCGACTTTGTGTCGCAAACAGCAGCACGCGGCGGCAAAGTGCTGTTCGTGGGCACCAAGCGTCAGGCGCAGGAGCCGATTGCAGAAGCAGCGCGCGCCTCTGGCCAGCATTTCGTCAATCACCGCTGGCTCGGCGGAATGCTGACCAACTGGAAGACAATTTCCGGTTCGATCAAGCGTTTGAAGACGATGGAAGAACAGCTTTCAGGTGACACCGCTGGGTTCACCAAGAAGGAAGTTCTGCAAATGACGCGCTTGCGCGACAAGCTGGAACTTTCGCTTGGCGGTATCCGCGATATGGGCGGCATTCCTGATGTGATGTTTGTGATCGATGCGAACAAGGAAGAACTGGCGATCAAGGAAGCCAATGTGCTTGGCATTCCCGTTGTCGCGATCCTCGATTCCAATGTGTCGCCAGATGGCATCGCGTTCCCAGTGCCCGCCAATGATGACGCCGCGCGCGCCATTCGGTTGTACTGTGACGCCATTGCAGCGGCCTCAACACGTGGCGGTCAACAAGGTGCAGCGGCACGCGGCGTTGATGTTGGTGCGATGATTGAACCACCAAAGGAAGAAGCCTTGGCTGCTCCTGCGGCGGAACCAACTGCGGCTGTTGTGGCCGAAGCAGCTGCGTTTGAAGCAGTGGTCGAAGCTCCGGTTGCTGAAGTCGCTGCGGCTGAGCCTGTCGCAGCTGCTCCGGAAGCGGAAGCTGCGGCTCCTGCTCCTGCGGAAGAAGCACCAGCGGCATAACCTCAACCTTCGCCCTGAGCCTGTCGAAGGGCTTCCTGTCTTCATCTGGTCAAGAACCAGCGAGTAAGGGAGTGCTTCGACAAGCGCAGCACGAACGGTGTTGGTTTGACATAAATTGAATGAAGGAACCCACAATGGCAGATATTACAGCTGCAATGGTGAAGGACCTGCGCGAGAAATCAGGCGCAGGGATGATGGATTGCAAAAAGGCTTTGTCCGAAACCAACGGTGACGTCGAAGCGGCGATGGACTGGCTTCGCGCCAAGGGCATGGCTACGGCATCGAAGAAATCGAGCCGGACAGCCGCCGAAGGTCTTGTTGGCGTCGCGGTCAGCGGGACAACAGGCGTTGCTGTCGAAGTGAATTCGGAAACCGATTTTGTGGCCAAGAATGATCAGTTCCAGGCCTTTGTTCGCACCGTGACTGAACTGGCTTTGGCCGGATCGGATGATGTCGCTGTGCTGGCTGGCAATGCGTGGCCCACGGGCGGGACAGTGTCTGAGGCTTTGACGTCGAACATTGCTTCCATCGGTGAAAACCAAACGCTGCGCCGCGCAAAGAAGTTGAGCGTGGGCGAAGGCGTGGTTGTGCCTTACATTCACAATGCCGTTGTTTCTGGCTTGGGCAAGATTGGCGTGCTCGTCGCGTTGGAATCGTCTGCTCCTGCTGACACGCTCAATGCTCTGGGTAAGCAGTTGGCCATGCATGTGGCTGCCGCTTTCCCGATTGCGCTTGATGAAACCGGCGTTGATGCGGCTGTAATTGAGCGTGAACGCGCAATCGCCACCGAAAAGGCCGCTGAGTCTGGCAAGCCTGCCGAAGTCATCACCAAAATGGTCGATGGTGCCGTGACCAAGTTCCTGAAGGAAAACACGTTGATCAATCAGCTGTTCGTGATGGACGGCAAGACCAAAATCTCTGATGTTGTCGCAGCGGCGGGCAAGGAAGCTGGCATGCCGATTGTGCTGAAAGACTATGTCCGTTTCCAATTGGGCGAAGGCATTGAAAAGGAAGTCACTGACTTTGCAGCTGAAGTGGCGGCAACGTCAGGCGTTCCACAAGGGTAACGGGTTCGCCCCAGCCCCTTTCCTGGCCCCCTTGGCAGCGGCGCGTTCCCAAACTAGGGTGCGCGCCGTTTCCATAAGAAAATCGCACCCAAAAAGAGAGAGACGCGCCCATGCCATGCTCCGGTTTCAAAAGGATCCTGCTGAAACTATCGGGTGAGGTTCTGATGGGGGATCAGCAGTTCGGCATTGATACTGATATGGTCGCGCGCGTGGCCGCCGAAGTGAAGGCGGCAAAGGATACTGGCCTTCAGCTGTGCCTTGTCATCGGCGGCGGTAATATCTTTCGCGGCATGGCAGGGGCCGCCAAGGGCATGGACCGGGCGCAGGCCGATTATATGGGCATGCTCGCCACGGTGATGAACGCTCTTGCGATGCAGAATGCGCTGGAACAGATTGGCGTCCACACGCGGGTTCAGTCCGCCATTCAAATGGACGCGGTGTGCGAACCCGTCATCCGTCGTCGCGCCGAACGGCATCTTGAAAAAGGTCGGGTTGTCATTTTCGCAGCAGGCGTCGGCAGCCCCTATTTTACAACCGATTCTGGGGCTGCACTTCGCGCGGCGGAGATGAAATGCGATGCGCTATTCAAAGGCACGTCTGTTGACGGGGTTTATGATGCTGACCCCAAAACCAATCCAGACGCGAAACGGTATGAAACGCTGAGCTATGACCGCGTACTTGCGGATAATTTGCGGGTGATGGATGCAAGCGCAGTTGCGCTCTGCCGTGATAATGATATTCCGATTGTGGTTTTCTCCATCCGCGAACAGGGCAATCTGGCTCAGGTTCTGGCCGGGCAGGGGGTTTCGACAACGGTTCAAAAGCAGGGGAGTTGATGTCAATGGCAGCCTATAACAAAACCGATCTGGAGCGCCGCATGAGTGGCGCTGTCGAGTCGCTCAAAGGTGATCTCAACGGTCTGCGCACGGGCCGCGCCAACACATCGCTGCTCGATCCGATTGTGGTGGAAGTTTACGGGTCCAACATGCCGCTGAACCAAGTGGCGACTGTTTCGGCGCCAGAGCCCCGGATGCTGTCTGTGCAGGTGTGGGACAAATCCAACATGACGCCAGTTGAAAAGGCCATCCGCAACGCGGGGCTGGGCATCAATCCCATCACAGACGGCCAGAATATCCGCTTGCCGATCCCTGATATGACGGAGGAGCGGCGCAAGGAACTGGTAAAGCTTGCCCACAACTATGCAGAAAAAGCCAAAATCGCTGCGCGCAACGTGCGACGCGATGGTAATGATGCCCTGAAAACTGACGAAAAGAAAAAAGAAATCAGCGAAGATGATCGTAAGCGTTACGAAGGCGAAGTTCAAAAAGTGACTGATGTGACCATTGCCGAAATCGATGCGGCGCTCGCGGCGAAGGAAAAGGAAATCTTGGGCAAGTGAGGGCGCAAGCCGCCTTGGCTGCGCGTGCAGGGCAGGCCCCAATCCCCCGCCATGTCGCGATCATCATGGATGGCAACGGGCGCTGGGCCAAAAAGCGCCTGCTTCCCCGTATCGCGGGCCACCGCAAGGGGATTGAGGCAGCCAAAGCCGTTGTCCGCGCGGCAGGTGACCTGGGGCTGGAAGTCCTCACGCTTTATGCGTTTTCCACTGAGAATTGGAACAGGCCAGCCGATGAGGTTGGTGATCTTATGGGCCTGCTTCGTCATTTCATTAAGACGGACATTGCAGAGCTTGCCGCAAATGGTGTGCGGTTGCGCGTGATTGGAGATTATCGCGCACTGTCGCCAGAACTGGTGAAGCTTATTGATGAAGCCATTGAGCAGACAGCGGCCAATACCGGCACCACGCTCGTGATTGCGCTCAACTATGGGTCTCAGGCCGAAATCACCAATGCTGTAAGGGCTATTGCCGCGCGCGTCAGCACCGGCGAAATCGCGGCGGATGCAATTACCACTGATCATATCAGCAACGCGTTGGAAACAGCCGATTGGCCCGCACCTGATCTGCTGATCCGCACATCGGGCGAACAGCGCCTATCCAACTTCCTACTATGGCAAACGGCCTATACTGAGCTGCTTTTTGTGGACACGCTTTGGCCGGACTTTGGGGCAGAGCATTTAAAACAGGCTCTTGCCAATTACGGCACACGCGAACGGCGTTTTGGGGGGCTGTGAGTAAATCTGCAATTCTCGGTGCTGAACTTACTCAGCGGATTGTTGTCGCCATCATTCTTGTCGTGGTCGCCGCGTTGGAACTGTGGTTGGGTGGCACTGCCTTTTGGGTGATGGTCACAGCGGCTGGCGTGCTGATGCTTTCAGAATTCGCCAATTTGCTCAAGGTAAGCGATAAAGACCGTAAACTCGCGATGTATGCACTTTGCATTCCGCTTGGAATTGTGGCCCCCATCGCCGCGGGCCTCAGCTTTTTCGCCTTTGGCGTCCTGATTGGCATGGCCGTTGGGGTTGCCACTGTGACGCGTAACAAGGCTTTGGGCGCTGGGTTGGTCTATGTTGGCCTTCCCGTATTCGCTCTCCTTTGGTTGCGGGATCAGCCGGGCATGGAGGGATTGCTGCTTGCATTCTGGGCGCTGGCGATTGTTTGGGCGACTGATATTGGCGCTTTCTTTGCAGGCCGTGCGATTGGTGGGCCAAAGATTGCGCCTTCGATCAGCCCGAATAAGACATGGGCAGGGCTGATTGGGGGCTGTGTCGCTGCACTCCTGCTGGGCTGGGCCCTCGCTCATTTCGCGGGGCTGGATTGGCGGCTTGCTTTGGCCAGTCCAATGCTTGCCGTGCTTGCCCAAGTCGGTGATTTCTTCGAAAGCTGGATGAAACGGCGTGCAGGCGTCAAGGACAGTGGACGATTGTTGCCGGGGCACGGCGGCGTGCTGGACCGCCTTGACGGACTGGTAACTTCGGTTCCCTTCGCGGCATTATTGGTGGCGGTTTTATGAGCGTGCGTAAATCAGTAACAATCCTCGGCGCGACGGGTTCAGTGGGCAAATCGACGCTGGACCTGATCAGCCGTAACCCGCAAGCGTTTGAAGTCTTGGCGTTGACAGCCAATAAAGACGTCGCGGGGCTGGCCGCTGCCGCCATTGCGAACAATGCCAAACGCGCGGTCATTGGTTGTGATTATCTCTATGCGGAATTGAAGGCGGCGCTCGCTGGCACTGGCATCGAAGTTGCGGCAGGTGAGGGGGCTGTTGAACAGGCTGCTGCGATGCCTGTGGATTGGACGATGGCCGCGATTGTCGGTTGCGCGGGGTTGATCCCCGTGATGGCGGCGCTGGAACGCGGCGGCGCGCTGGCCTTTGCCAATAAAGAGGCGCTGGTATCGGCAGGGCCCATCATGCTGGATGCCGCCAAGCGCAGTGGTGCAACGCTGCTTCCCGTCGATTCAGAACATAATGCGATATTCCAGTGCCTTGATCAGTCCGCGCCCAAGAGCGTGTCGCGGATCATATTGACGGCCAGTGGCGGGCCGTTTCGCACTTGGACGACGGAACAAATGGACGCGGCCCAGCCCGAACAGGCGCTTAAGCATCCTAACTGGTCAATGGGCGCGAAGATCACAATCGATTCCGCAACGATGTTTAACAAGGGGCTGGAACTGATTGAGGCAGGTTATTTGTTTGATCTGCCCAGTGACCGGCTTGATATTATTTTCCACCCGCAATCTGTGATCCATTCTATGGTCGAATATGTGGATGGGTCCATTCTTGCGCAGTTGGGAACGCCCGATATGCGCATTCCAATTGCGCACTGCCTTGCCTATCCTGACCGGATGGCAACGCCCAGTCAGCGGCTGAACTTTGCAGAAATTGCTCGACTGGATTTTGAAGCTCCAGACGCTGTGCGCTTTCCAGCACTGCGGCTGGCACGGGCGGCGATGGAAGCTGGTGCGCCGAAGCCCGCCATCTTGAACGCCGGGAACGAAGTCGCCGTTGCCGCGTTCTTATCCCGCCGGATTGGTTTCACCCGGATCGCCGCGATTGTGGAAGAAGTGCTTCATCGATATGATCCGCCCGTGCCGACGACTTTAGATGATGTTATCGCCATTGATGCTGAGGCGCGGGCCATGGCGGAACAAATTTTGGAAGGCGTGCCTGCATGAGTGAAGCCCCCGGCTTTTTCTGGACGATCCTATTCTTTATCGCGGCCATCGGTCCGCTCGTGTTCTTTCACGAACTCGGCCATTATTTCGTGGGGCGTTGGTGTGGCGTTAAAGCGGACGTTTTCTCGATTGGCTTTGGCAGGGAGATATTGGGCTGGAGCGATAAGCGCGGGACGCGCTGGAAAATCGGCTGGTTGCCTCTGGGCGGCTATGTCAAATTCGCAGGCGATATGGGTGCGTCTAGTACCCCTGATGCAGAGTGGCAGTCATTACCAGCGGATCAGAAAGCCGTTGTGTTTCAGAGCAAGCCTGTTTGGAAACGGGCGCTGATCGTGGCGGCGGGGCCAGTTGCAAATTTCAGTCTTGCGATCCTTATCTATATGGCTCTTTTCGGCGTCTACGGCGAAATGCGCGTTGAACCTGTGTCTTCGGCGGTTACGCCCAATTCAGCTGCTGCGCGCGCCGGTTTTCAGCCAGGTGATAGGATTACAGCGATCAACGACCGGGAAATTGTCCGCTTTGCGGACATGATCGATTATGTCTCGATGCGCCCCAATCAGTTGATGACGATCACGTTGGACCGAAAAGGCGTAACCAAATCCATCACTTTGGCCCCGGATGAAGAGCAACTGGTCAGTCGGTTCGGCACAAAGACTAGCATTGGTCGATTAGGATTGCAGGGGTCGGGGGCCGTGCGTGTCATGCTATCTCCCTTTGAATTACCGGGCGCTGCAACGAGCCAGGTGCGCCGAGTTTTGCGATCTATGATCGACGGCTTGGGCCAGATCATCATGGGATATCATTCGGTCAAAGAACTGGGCGGCCCGGTTATGATCGCCAAATTGTCCGGAGAAATGGCCACGATGGGGCTTGGGGCCTTTTTTGGCTTCATGGCCGTGATCTCGATTAACTTGGGGTTCATCAACTTATTGCCAATCCCCATGCTTGATGGAGGTCATCTGTTTTTCTATGCGATTGAGGCGATCCGGCGAAAGCCCGTTGCTTTGGCCGTGCAAGAATGGGCCTATCGCACTGGTTTTCTTTTGCTGATGGGCTTGATGCTGTTTGTTACGGTCAATGATTTCGGGCGGTTTGGCTTTTTCGGGTGAACTTGGCGGCTTGATTGGTTAAGCGCGTTGGGGCAGGGCGAGCGGCGAGCAAGTGATCTGCTTTTGGAATGTTGGGAAGGGTGTTTTTTGAACGTGACTGCAATCACTTCTGATCAGGTGGGCCGCAAGGCTTTGATCGCTGTCCTGTTGGGAACAGCGGCTCCTCTGATTCTCTCTCCGGCCATGGCACAAAAGGCCGTTCCGATGGCTGCTGCACCGTCTCCGGCGCCCACGACGACACCAGGTTCTGGCACCATTGCCACTATTACGGTTGTGGGATCCCAGCGTTTGGAGCCAGATACGGTCCGTTCTTATATTCAATTGCGCCCCGGCCAGAAATATACGACCGAAACGCTGGATCAGGCGATCCGCGATCTGTTTGAAACTGAATTGTTCGCTGACGCACAAATCCGGTCCAACGGTGGCGAAATCATCGTCGAGGTGCGGGAAAACCCGGTTATCAACCGCATCCTTCTGGAGGGCAATAAGCGCCTGAAAGAAGATAAGATCCGCCCCGAAATCAAGCTTGCCCCGCGCCAGATTTTCACTCGTTCCAAAACGCGCGCTGACGTTTCGCGGATCATTGAACTTTACCGTCGGCAAGGCCGCTTTGCCGCCAACGTCGAACCGAAAATGGTCATGCTTGATCAGAACCGCGTCGATATTGTGTTTGAAGTGAGTGAAGGACCGAAGTCCAAAATCCGCAGCATCAACATCCTTGGCAACGAAAAGTTCAAGGATGCCAAGCTGCGCGGCGAAATGGCCACACAGCAAGTCAATTTAACAAACCCTTTCGCGTCGCGCACCAGCTATGATCCTGACCGGCTGGCTTATGACCAAGCCAAGTTGCGCCAGTTCTATCTGACCCAAGGTTATGCCGATTTCCGGGTTGTGTCGTCGGTTGCGGAACTCACCCCCAATAAGCGCGATTTCATTGTGACTTATGTGGTGGAGGAGGGCGAACGCTATAAGTTCGGCGAAGTTGCCATCGAATCCGAACTGCGCGATTTTAAGCCTTCGCCTGCCCTTGTGCCGATGAAGAAAGACGACTGGTATAATGCAAAGCAAGTCGAAGACACAGTTGAAAGCCTGACCGAATCCGCTGGCCTGTTCGGCTATGCCTTTGCTGAAGTGTCGCCAAGGTTTGAGCGCGATAAGGAAGCGCGCACCATGACATTGACGTTCAACATCGGCGATGCCCCGCGCGTCTATGTCGAACGGATCGACATCAACGGCAACACGCTGACGCAGGACAAGGTTGTGCGTCGCGAATTTCGGTTGGCCGAAGGGGACGCGTTCAACACATTCTCCGTCAAACGGTCATCCGACCGCATTCAGAGCCTAGGTTACTTCCAAGAAAAGCTGGAGGTGGAACAAAAGCCGGGATCGACACCAGATCGCATCATCCTTGAAGCCAATGTCGAAGAAAAGTCGACGGGTGAATTGCAGCTTTCGGCAGGCTTCTCCTCGCTGGAACGTTTCATCTTCAACTTCTCAGTGCGGCAGCGCAATTTCAGGGGCAAGGGTCAGGAATTGCGGGCGAGCGCCAGCATTTCCAGCTATTCCAAGTCCATCGAGCTTGGATTTACCGAACCCTATTTCCTTGATCGCAACATCGCGATTGGCGGCGATATTTTCAGGCGAGATTACAACAGTTTCAACTTCGTCGGGAACCAGCGGAACACAACTTACGGTCAGGTGACGACGGGGATGCAGGTCCGCGCGGGTCTGGCGATCACTGAATATTGGTCACTCGCGATGCGATACGGGCTGAGCTATGATGAAATCTCGCTCGATAAGCAGCAGTTTTTCTTCAATAATCAGTGCGATTCCCTTTTGGCGGGCCGCTACTTGTGCGACTCGCTCGGCAATCGGACGACATCATCGCTTGGCTACAGCCTTGTGTTTGACAACTTGAACAACCGGGTTCGCCCAACGGCTGGTCAGAAAATGATATTCAGTCAGGATCTTGCGGGCCTCGGCGGCAGCGTGAAATATCTGCGCACGCGCTTGGACGCCAGCAAATATTGGCGCGTATTGGGTAATTTCACATTCTCGACTGCGTTTGAAGGCGGCATCATCATGCCATTCGGCAAAGGCCGGGGCGTGGGCGTGGATAAGGTGCGGATCAATGATCGCTTCTTCCTCGGTGAGCCAGAAATGCGCGGATTTGACATTCGCGGCATTGGTCCGCGCGTGCAGCGTGCCTTTTACAACCCCGGCACTGCAGTGCTGAATACGGCCCGCAATGCCATCAACGATGACGCGCTGGGTGGGAAATTCTATTACAAAGGCCGCCTGGAGCTTGAGATTCCGTTGGGTTCTGGTGCGCGGGAATTGGGTCTCAGGCCGTCGGTGTTCCTTGATATCGGGTCAGTGTTCGGGATCAAGAAACCGTTCTTGATCGGCAGGGGTAACACTTTCCTCGATCTGAATGGTGACGGTATCCCCGATCCTGTGGCACGGCCCATCAAGGACAGTGCTGGTAACCAGATTTATCTCGTCAATGATCCTGCACGCGACACCGCTGGTTTGCCGACCAATCCCAATCAGGGGCAATCGACACTCTGTTCGACAGGTTTTTCGACGACCGTGGGCGGCACCTGCACAGGCACGTACAGCAACACAATCTCAGCCAATTCAATCTCTCCGTTTGAGGAAAGTTTCCTCGGCGACACGTGGAAGCCGCGTTTGTCGGTTGGTTTCGGCGTAAACTGGCGGTCCCCGTTCGGGCCGTTCAGGATTGATATAGCCAAGGCACTTATCAAGCGCGAAGGCGATGACACGAAACTCTTTACATTCAACGTAGGAACCCAATTCTAATGAAGACATTTACGAAAGCACTTCTGCTGGCCGCTGCCCCAATTGCGGCCATTGCTGCCTTGCCTGCGGTCGCCATGGCCCAAGCCGCGCCGACCGTTGGCGTTGCTAACCTGAATGAAGCGGTTGAGAAATCAAACGCTTGGGTGCTCGCCGCTAACCAGATTAAAATAACTTACAAGGCGCAGATCGGTTCTTTTGAAGCGCGCTCAGCTGCCTTGAATGCTGAGATACAGCCATTGGTGACTGCATTCCAGACAGCCCAGCGCGCACCAACGCCAAACCAGGCCGCGCTGCAAACTCAAGCGACTTCGATCCAAGGCAAGCAGCAAGCGGCGCAACGCGAATTGCAGGGGCTTTATTTGCCCATCGGTCGCGCCGAAGCTTATGCGCAGGAACAGATTGCGGCCAAGCTGGATGCGGCTTTGAAGGCGGCGATGACCAAGAAAAAGGTCGGCATTGTGCTTCAACCACAGGCGACGATCTCTTATCAACCTGCCCTTGATATCACTGCTGACATCATCGCTGAACTCAACACTGCGGTCCCCAGCGTCACGATCACTCCGCCCGCTAATTGGCAACCCGGTGGCGGTGCTGCTGCACCCGGTGCAGCCCCTGCCGCAGGTGTGGCCCCCGGAACGCCGACACCGCCGAAGCCACAGGGTCGTTAATTCCTCTATGACTGAAGCGAAAAATACAGGACCGCGCGACATTCGTGCGGTCCTTTCTGCTTTGCCGCACCGCTATCCGATGCTGCTGGTGGACCGGGTGGAAGAAATTGTGCCTGATGTCTCAATCCGTGCGATTAAGGCCGTCACGATCAATGAACCGTTTTTTCAGGGGCATTTCCCCGGACGTCCGATCATGCCAGGTGTTTTGATCGTAGAGG
This sequence comes from Sphingomonadales bacterium, assembly GCA_031376385.1. Classification (GTDB taxonomy): domain Bacteria; phylum Pseudomonadota; class Alphaproteobacteria; order Sphingomonadales; family Sphingomonadaceae; genus Aquisediminimonas. The sequence goes on along the minus strand of JANMDQ010000004.1, from coordinate 4,296 downwards.
CTTTGGCGCAAGCAGCAGGTGTTCTGGCTATTGAGTCGCTGGGCTTGGCAGGCACTGGCAAGCTCGTCTATTTCATGGCCATAGACGGCGCGAAGTTCCGCACCCCAGTAGAGCCAGGCTGCCTGCTGACGCTGGAAGTGGAATTTGTGCAAAAGCGCGCCAGCGTTTGCAAATTTGCCGGGCGGGCGCTGCTCGGCGACAAACTGGCGGCTGAGGCGAATTTTACGGCGATGATTGCGGATGCGCCGGTATAGCCAAAGCCCGCTCAGGCTGAGCTTGACGAAGCCTCGTTCGGAAGTTCCCACCAAGGCTTCGTCAAGCTCAGCCTGAGCGGTATTCTGATGCAGGGAAGGCACGCACCCCCCTTGCCATGACCCTCATCAGCCGCTAACGCGCGGCCTTCCATATCCTATGACTGGTCGGAACCAGTCGCCACACGGAGCACGACCCATGAAAGCTGACATCCATCCCGCCTACCATTTCATCACCGTCAAAATGACTGACGGTACCGAGTTTCAGACCCGCACGACGTGGGGCAAGGAAGGCGATGTGATGACGTTGGAAGTCGATCCTAAATCTCACCCTGCGTGGACAGGTGGCCAAGGCCGCATGCTTGACACCGGCGGTCAGGTTGCACGCTTTAACAAGCGTTTCGGTGGTCTTACACTTAAAAAAGGCTGAGGCCGCTGTACTCCGGGCTGACCCGGAGCCTACATGCCCCAAACACTAAAGCAAGCCTAACCAGCTCCGGGTCAAGCCCGGAGCACGTGGGAGTCAAACAGCCCCCAAAACCAAAAAAAGCCACCCTTTCAGGTGGCTTTTTTTGTGTGTCCGATCTCTCAAACCCTCCGCTGGCTCCCCCGGCCTGATTCGAACAGGCGACCGTCCGATTAACAGTCGGATGCTCTACCGCTGAGCTACAAGGGATCACAGCGAAGTCCGCGCATTAGCATTAAATGGTTAAAGTGCAACCCTATCAAACAACAAATTGTTCCATCGTTATCCGGTCATCCAACGCGTGATCGGGGTCGAAAAGCAGCGTAAGTGCCTGATCGCGGTCGATGCTAATGCGGATGATCGAAACATCGCGAACCTCCTGCTGATCCGCCACGGCGCTGACCGGGCGTTTAATGGCGTCCAGAACGCGGATAGATATTGTGGCTGTGTCCGGCAAAATAGCACCACGCCACCGACGCGGACGAAACGGGCTGATCGGGGTCAGGGCCAGCAGCCCGGATGCGAGCGGGAGGATGGGGCCCTGCGCGGATAAATTATAAGCTGTCGAACCCGCTGGCGTCGCGACCAGCACACCGTCGCACACCAATTCTGGCATGACTATCCGGCCATCTAAGCTGATTTCCAGCTTCGCTGTCTGCCGCGTTTCGCGCAGCAGGGACACTTCGTTGATCGCGGGGCTGCGCACCACTTCGCCGTCGACCGTCACAGCCTCCATATGGAGCGGCGGCACTGTGAAGCTTTTGGCCGCCGCAATCCGCTCATCCAGCGCGGCTTCATTCCAATCATTCATAAGGAAGCCGAGCGTGCCAAGGTTCATGCCAAACACGGGCACAATCCGCCGCCGCCCGAGCATACCGTGGAGGGTCTGGAGCATGAAGCCATCGCCGCCAAGTGCGACGATCATATCCGCCTCGCGGTGATCCACCCAGTCGTAGCGCGCGCGAAGTATGGCCTCCGCCTCACGCGCAGCAGGGGTCGGGGAAATCATCAGAGCCCGCTTCGCCGTCATGTCAGCCGCCTGTTACATTCATGTGCCGCTGCGTCGCTGCCTCTTCCAGATCGAACCAGTGACGTTCGGGCTTCAGGCCAATGGCTTGGTCCAGAGCGGCATCAAGCGCCGCTGGATCGTCCCCGCGCAGGGCGGCCCGCAAATCAATATGATCTTCATGACCCAAGCACATGTAGAGCTTGCCGGACGCAGACACGCGCACCCGGTTGCAGGTGGAGCAGAAATTCTGAGTGAGCGGCGATATCAGCCCCAGCCGCACACCCAAATCAGGCACATGCCAATAGCGGGCAGGACCGCCGGTGCGGTGAGTGGACGCAACAAGGGCGTGTTCAGCCTCAATCACGTCGCGCGCCGCCGTCAGCGGATAAAAACGGTCAGTGCGGTCTTCGTCGATTTCGCCCAATGGCATGGTTTCTATGAGCGAAAGGTCAAATCCTTCCGCCCCGCACCAGCGCAGCATGGAGAGGATCTCGCTGTCATTCAGGCCTTTAAGCGCGACCATATTGATCTTGATCGCAAAGCCACGCGCTTTGGCGGCTGCTATACCGTCCAGAACCTTCGTCAGATTGCCCTTGCGGGTGATGTAGACGAACTTTTCTGGATCGCGTGTATCAAGGCTCACATTGATGCGCCTTATGCCAGCATCCCAAAGGCCGTCGGCATGTTCGACTAGGCTTGTCGCGTTGGTGGTAAGGGTGAGTTCCTCAAGACCCTGACCAATAAGCGCTCCAATCGCCTTGGCCACATCCACTGCGCCGCGCCGGGCCAGCGGTTCACCGCCGGTCAGCCTGAGTCGTTTTACCCCGCGCGCCACAAAATGGCGGGCGAGCTCAGCGATTTCCTCCAAGCTTAATATCTCACTGCGCGGCAGGAATGTCATATCCTCGGCCATGCAGTAACGGCAGCGCATATCGCACCGATCCGTTAGCGAAAGGCGAACATAGCTTATCGAACGGCCAAAACCGTCTATCATGGGGGAGGATGAGGCAGTGCCGCAGGCCATGGCAAACTGCTAGGCGGCTTACACCCGACCCGCAAGCATTAAGGCCTTATCAGTAAAGGGAGGCTAAACCGGAAATGATGACTGCAGTTGCCCCCACTAGCCGACCTGCCGCTGCGGCGGGGACTGTGCTGATTCTGTCTGAACGGCACGGCAACGCGCTGACTGTGCAGCTTAAAAGAATCGGCTGGGTGCCCAGTGGCAAGGGAATAGCCCAGATCGTATTGGTGGATTTAGGCGATGGAGACGGAGCTGCGCGGATTGGCATTGATTCTGCCTTTGCCGCCCGAATACCGTTGGTTGTCATTTACACTGCCGACCAGTCAGCGGCTTTGCCTGCAATGGCCGAACAGGGTGTTCGTCACTTCCTTCGCTTACCGTTTGACGATGCAGAGCTGCAGGCCATCCTGACTTCAGCTGCAGGCCGACTGACGCCCGATAGGCGTTCCTTAACACGCGATTCTTTGACCGGCTTGCTTCAAGCTAATGATCTGCGGGAATGGCTCACGACTAGAACAGATCGAGGGCCTCTGACTCTCCTCCTGATCAATATGACCCGCTTTGATGCGATCAACGCGGCCCTTGGGCGGGAGGCAGGAGATGCTCTGCTGAAAGCCACAGCGCGACGGATTGAGCCGATTGTGGCTGAACTGACTGGCCCGGAACGTATCATCGCGCGGATGGCGGGGGCTGAATTCGCGATTGGGATATCCGGCATTGTTTCCAATGACCGGCTTTACTTGCTGGCCGAAGCTTTGGTCGACAGCCTTGCGCGACCCTTACCAAGCGCTGAAGGGCCCGTGTCTGTGGGGACGCGCATCGTGGTCGTCGATCAAACAGTAGGTGGGAACTCTGCTGCAACTCTCATTCGCCGTGCTAGCCGCCTACTCGGCGAGATCCGTGACAGCGACTCTGGCCCAATTCGGCTTGCCACGGGTATTCACGGCGAAACAGACGAACTGTCCCGATCACTGCATTCTGACCTTCGCGCAGCGCTTGCAAACGGTGAGATCGACGTTCTATTTCAGCCTCAAGTTGCGGTAACTGATGGATTCATCGAAGGCGTAGAGGCTCTCGCCCGCTGGAGGCACCCAGTGCGCGGAGAAATTGGCGCGGCAACTTTATTTGCTGTCGCAGCACAGTCAGATTATTCGCTGGAATTGAGTGCGCATATCCAAAAGCTCGCGCTCACTATGGCTGCTGCGTGGCCTGACACTTTGTTGCATCTTCGTGTTGCGATTAACGTAACCGCCGCTGATTTGGCTCGACCCCATTTCTTTCGCGGTTTTAAGGCTATGATTACCGAAAGCGGTTTTCCAAAGGAGCGGCTGACTATTGAAGTCACTGAAAGCGCCTTAATGCAAAGCTTAGAAGCAGCTGCCAGAGTTCTGGCGGAATTCCGCGCCTTTGGCTGCCGCGTCGCTATTGATGATTTCGGAACGGGCTATTCCAGTCTTGCTTGGCTCAAGTCATTGCCAGCTGACTATTTGAAGCTCGATCAGGGTCTTTCCGGAGACATTCTGGGCGAGGAGCGGGACTCGGTTGTGTT
>JANMDQ010000019.1:0-82340 GCA_031376385.1 Sphingomonadales bacterium | reverse complement strand
CCTATCCCAGGCCTGGCCCCCCCACGAACGGTGGAAGTGGGCAGTGCAGTGACTTATGCGGACGATCTGTGCGCTGCCTATGTCATCCTTGATCAAGAAGAACGCCGCGCGATCATTCGGGCAGGGGCGGAAAAAGCCGCGACGGATGCGGGGTTGGTGCTGGTTCCTGATGAGGGGCTGGTGAATGAAAATTCCGGCCTGACCGAATGGCCCGTGCCGATGTTGGGGCGCTTTGATCCGGCGTTTCTCAGCGTTCCCGAAGAAGTCATTCAGCTGACCGCGCGGGTGAACCAGAAATATTTTATCTGCCGCGATGGGGCGGGCACTCTCGCCAACGCCTTCATTTGCACCGCCAACATCGAAGCCCGTGATGGCGGCGCGGTGATTGTCGCTGGCAACGAGAAGGTCCTCGCTGCGCGGCTTTCGGATGCGAAATTCTTTTGGGAACAGGATTTGAAGATTGCGCTTGATGATCAGGCGAAGAAGCTTTCGAACATTGTGTTTCATGAAAAACTGGGGACTGTCGCGGATAAGGTTGAGCGGGTGGCCAAGCTCGCGCGGTGGTTGGTGGAAAGTGGGGTCGTAAAATCCTCCCCGGGACGGGGAGGTGGCGGCGCAGCTGACGGAGGGAGGGCTGGGGATGAGCCACTTTCGGACACCCCCCTCCACCGCTCCGCGGTTCCCCTCCCCGCAAGCGGGGAGGAATTGGCAAAACAAGCCGAACGCGCCGCGCGGCTGTGCAAGGCCGATCTCGTCACCGGAATGGTCGGCGAATTCCCCGAACTGCAAGGCATAATGGGCGGCTACTACGCCCGCTCCCAGGGCGAGGACGACGCCGTGGCGGACGCGATCCGCGATCATTACAAACCCGTCGGGCAGGGTGATGATGTGCCCACTGCTCCGGTGACAGTAGCGGTCAGTTTGGCGGATAAGCTGGATACGCTGGTTGGTTTTTTTGCTGTAAATGAACGACCGACTGGTTCTAAAGACCCCTTTGCTTTGCGCCGCGCTGCTTTGGCAATTATGGCGCTAGCCATCGAAAATGAACTCAGGTTTTCGATGATAGAAATTTCAGGCTTTGCTCTGCACTCGCTTGAAAAGGATTTAGTGGCGGCTGCGAATGAAAAGCAAATGGCCGACATTTACGACGCCTTAGTTGCCTCTGCTGATCTAAACTCGCCGGACGCCTTGGATGCCGTTGGCAACCAATTCCACGACATCATGACTGATGGCGATCTTACACCATCATATGCTGAGTTAAGCGGGCTGAATTATGATGCACCGTCTGAGACAATTAGCTTTTTGATCGACCGCCTCAAAGTCCAGCAGCGCGAAGCTGGAGTCCGTCACGACCTGATCGACGCTGTCTTTGCGCTTGGTGGGGAAGACGATCTGGTCCGTCTGCTTGCGCGGGTGAAGGCTTTGCAGGCTTTTGTGGGCACTGAGGATGGGGTGAATTTGCTCGCCGGGTATAAGCGGGCGGCGAATATTTTGAAGCAAAACCCCTCTCCCCTTGAGGGAGAGGGACAGCGACGCGAAGCGGCGCAGGGTGAGGGGGCGGGCGTGCCGAACGTGGGCGCTCCCGACCCCTCACCGGGCGCTGGCGCGCCGTCCTCTCCCTCAAGGGGAGAGGGGCTGGCAGTGGAAGCAGCTCTGCTCGCCGCGCTTAACGCGTCCGAAACCCTCGCCACCGACGCCATTGAGCGCGAAGACTTTGCCGCCGCTATGACGGCACTGGCCAGTCTCCGCGCGCCTATTGATGCGTTTTTTGAAAATGTGATGGTGAATGATCCAGACCCGCAAAAGCGGGCGTATAGAATAGGATTGCTGAGCAGGTTCCGCGATGCAGTGCACAAGGTTGCGGATTTTTCGAAGATTGAGGGATGATCTGAAGCCCCTCCTCTTTAGGGGAGGGGTCGGGGTGGGGCGTTGAAGACGAGAGACAGTCCTCAAGTCTATCTCCAAGCGGACATCCCCCACCCCAACCCCTCCCCTGAAGAGGAGGGGCTTTAGGAGGCAAAATGACCAATTCTGTTTACCGTTTCGGCGGTGGTGTTTCAGAGGGCGGGCAAGACCGCAACCTCCTTGGCGGCAAAGGCGCGAACTTGGACGGGATGGCGGCGATTGGCCTGCCAGTGCCGCCGGGCTTTACCGTCGCAACGCCGATGTGCGCGCTGTATGACATTGCGACAAAGTCCTTTCCGACCGAACTGACGCCGCAGGTTGAGGCTGGCATCGCGCATATTGAGGCTGTGACGGGGAAGCATTTCGGCGATCCTGCCAACCCGCTGCTCGTCTCGGTCCGTTCGGGTGCGCGGGTGTCGATGCCGGGGATGATGGACACGGTCCTGAACCTTGGTCTGAATGACGCAACAGTGGAGGGGCTCGCCGCGATATCGGGCGACGCGCGGTTCGCGTGGGACAGTTACCGCCGTTTCATCCAGATGTATGCTGATGTGGTGTTGGGCCTTGATCACGGCGCGTTTGAAGAGGCTATGGAAATTGCCAAGGAAGATCGCGGTTATCATCTCGACACGGATCTGAATGCAGATGATCTGCGCGCTCTGGTGACTGAATATAAACGGCTGGTTGAGGCGGAATGGGGTCAGCCTTTCCCGCAAGACGTTCGTGCGCAGCTCTGGACCGCGATGGGGGCTGTGTTTGAAAGCTGGGAAAGTGACCGGGCGAAAGTCTATCGCCGGTTGAACAGCATCCCGTCTGACTGGGGCACGGCTGTCAATGTGCAGGCGATGGTCTTTGGCAATATGGGTGAGACTTCCGCGACAGGAGTCGCCTTTACGCGCGATCCGGCAACGGGCGAAAATGCCTATTACGGCGAATTTCTGATCAATGCACAGGGCGAAGATGTGGTCGCGGGCATCCGCACGCCGCAATATCTGACGATGGCCGCGCGGGAGCGGGCAGGGGCCAAGCCGCTCAGCATGGAAGAGGCTATGCCCGAGGTTTACTCAGAGCTGGCGGGCGTCTTTGCGATCCTTGAAACCCACTACCGCGACATGCAGGACATCGAGTTTACGGTGGAGCGCGGCACGCTCTGGATGCTGCAAACGCGTTCGGGCAAGCGGACGGCCAAGGCGGCGCTCAAGATAGCTGTCGATATGGCTGAAGAAGGCTTGATCACGCGGGATGAGGCGGTGTTGCGGGTGGACCCGTCGGCACTGGATCAATTGTTACACCCGACGCTCGATCCATCTGCACCGCGCGACGTGCTGACCAAAGGCCTCCCTGCATCACCCGGCGCAGCATCGGGCAGAATCGTGTTTGACGCCGATACGGCGGAGAAATGGAATGCGCTGGGCGAGGCCGTGATGCTTGTCCGCATCGAGACATCGCCTGAGGATATCCACGGGATGCATGCAGCGCGGGGAATTGTGACGGCGCGCGGGGGGATGACGAGCCATGCGGCGGTCGTTGCGCGCGGCATGGGGCGTCCGTGCGTGTCAGGTGCTGGTAGCCTTTCGATTGATGCCAAAGCCAAGACGCTCCGGGTGGCGGGGCGCGAATTGCACGAAGGTGATATGCTCACCATTGACGGCGCGTCCGGCGAAGTGATGGCAGGGGAAGTGCGCACAGTGCAGCCAGAGCTTTCCGGCGATTTCGGGTCCCTGATGGTTTGGGCAGATGCGGCGCGGCGGATGAAAGTGCGCACCAACGCCGAAACGCCCGCAGATGCTAAGGTCGCGCGGGGCTTTGGGGCTGAAGGCATTGGGCTGTGCCGCACAGAACATATGTTCTTTGAAGCCAGCCGGATTACTGCTGTTCGCCAGATGATCCTGGCGGAGGATGAGGCGGGGCGGCGCGCGGCATTGGCGAAGTTGCTTCCGGAGCAGCGGGCGGATTTCAAGGGCATTTTTGAGGTGATGGCGGGGCTGCCGGTCACGATCCGCTTGCTCGATCCGCCCCTTCATGAATTTCTGCCGACCGAAGATGCCGACTTTGCCGACGTGGCCACTGCAGCGGGCGTCGATGTTGAAACGCTCAAGCGGCGCGCTTCCGAATTGCATGAATTCAATCCCATGCTGGGCCACCGGGGATGTCGGTTGGGTGTGACCTATCCTGAGATTTATGAAATTCAGGCTAGGGCGATTTTTGAGGCGGCGTGCGATCTGGACATATCGCCTATCCCTGAAGTCATGGTCCCTCTGGTGGCGACCAGGCGCGAACTGGAATTGATGAAGGATGTGATTGATCGCACGGCTGAGGCCGTTTTTGCCGAACGCGGCAAGCGGATCGACTATCTGGTCGGCACAATGATCGAGCTTCCCCGCGCCGCACTGCGCGCGGGTGATATTGCCGAAGTTGGCGAATTTTTCAGTTTCGGCACCAATGATCTTACCCAGACGACGCTAGGTGTATCTCGCGATGATGCCGCGCGGTTCCTCGGCGCCTATGTGGATAAAGGCATTTACGCTCAGGATCCGTTTGTCAGTATCGACGTGGAGGGCGTTGGTGAATTGGTGAAGATCGCGGCAGAACGGGGCAGGGCGACGCGGCCCGACATTAAGCTTGGCATTTGCGGCGAGCATGGGGGAGACCCGGCATCGATCCATTTCTGCGAAAATGTTGGCCTCGACTATGTTTCGGCCTCTCCCTACCGTGTCCCGATTGCGCGCCTTGCTGCTGCTCAGGCGGCTCTTAAAACTGGCGGATAGATAGTTTCCGGTGGCTGTTGCCAACCACCGGAAACCTCACTCTAGGGTCGCTTAGAGTGACTTACCGCTCAACAGTGTGTCGCTGATTGAGCAAGCGGCTGGGCCAAGGATGACCACAAACAAAACGGGCAAAATGAAGAAGATTAGTGGAACCGTCATGATCGCGGGAAGACGTGCGGCCTTTTCTTCGGCCCGCATCATGCGATCATTTCGGAATTCAGCGGAAAGCACGCGGAGCGCAGAGGCCAGTGGCGTACCATATTTCTCGGTCTGGATCATGGTCGTCACCACACCGCGCACCGCCTCTAAGTTGACGCGCATCGCCAGATTTTCAAAGGCCGTCCGGCGATCTGCCAGGAAGCCCAACTCAATGGCGGTCAACTGAAACTCATCGCCCAGTTCGGGATAGGCTTTTCCCAGTTCTTTGGCGACACGGTGAAAGGCAGCATCAACAGTCAAGCCAGCTTCCGCGCATATCACGAGCAGATCAAGGGCGTCAGGCAAGCCTTTGCGGATTTCATCCGAACGCTTTGTGATTTTATTCTTCAGCCAGATATCCGCAGCTTTGTAGCTGAGAATGAGAGCACCAGCCGCGATGGCATAGCGCTTCATTGGCGAATAAGTTGCAAAACCGCCCATTCCGTAAATATAGCCGACCATGCCGCCGCCAAAGACGATAGGCAGAACCAAGCGGCTGAAAATCACAGCAACAGCAGCATCCTTTGACCGGATGCCTGCCTGCATCAGTTTAATCTGAGCTTCTTTCAATTGGCTGTCTTGCAGAACACGCATGGATCCCAATAGGGATTTCATCCGGTCGCGCGTTTCGTTGGTCTGAGTGAGCTTAGCACGCCGCTTTGTGGAGGCCGTAACAATGCCAGCCTTTAGCTGCTCGCGGCGTTCGTTAAGCGCTTTCACGCGCTTCGCCATAGGATCACGCACTGTAGCAGCGGCGTAAATCGCCATCATAACGGCCAAGACAGCAACGCCGGAAAGGACAGTTGCCACCCAAATAACATCAACGCCAAGGAGCTTCGGGCCGGTGGTTGCAAAGAACATCATGTACTTTTCCGTTCCCAATCAGATTTCAAAATTGATCATTTTGGCCATCACGAAGGCACCAATGCCCATCCACACCATGCCGCCCAGACCAAGAGCTATGAGACGAGGATCGGTGAAGAACTGGCCCATATACTTCGAGTTGATCGTATAAATGGTGGCAAACACCATGAATGGGAGTGAGCCGATGATGTATGCCGATGCTTTTGATTCCGATGACATGGCGTTGATTTTCAATTTCATTTGGGCACGCTTGCGTAATACGTCTGCCAAGTTAGAGAGTGTTTCTGCCAAGTTGCCGCCTGTTTCACGCTGAATGGCAAGGGTGATGCAAAAGAATTGTACTTCCGGCGTACCAATTTTATCAGCCGTTTCACCAAGCGCCATTTCCATTGTTTTACCAATGCGGATTTTGTCGCCCACAAAACGGAACTCTTCACCAATTGGCCCCTGCAATTCCGCGCCCACCACTGACAATGTTTCCGAAATGGGAAGGCCAGAGCGCAAACCCCGGACCATCAGTTCAATGGCATCGGGAAAGTTTTTGTTGAATTTTTTGATGCGCCGATTGATGAGGAACCCCACGATATAGTGGGGCAGGCCAAAGCCAACGAACAGCCCGACAGGTAGCGCCAAATAGATCGGCATTCCCACCGCAAATACCGCAGTTGCAACGCCAACGAACAGTGCGACACAGCTTGCCATGTAAGACCCTAGCGACCAGCTTTTGCCCGTCCGCACAAGGCGAAAAGCCAGCAAAGTCGGGTTGGGAATGAAGCGCTGCGCCATCCCTTCCAGAGTTTGGTTGCGATTGGCGTTAACCTTGCGCAGTTGTGTTTCAATCGTGGCGGCTGCACCTGTCTGATGGCGTTCCTTGATGAAGCTGAGACGACGTGACTGCGCCTTGCCCGCATCGGGGCCAGAAAAGGCAAAGATAAAGCACGAAAGTGTTAGAAACACTCCGCCCATCAATATTGCAATCTGCGTCATATCCATTGTCAAATTCCGTCAGGAATGGCTTCAGACAGAAGCCGTTTCAGCAGGTTTTTCGGCTTCATCTTTTGCTTTGCCGCGTGACGGCAGCATCGCCTTGAAACCAGAAAATTTGGATGCCAGAGACATTTTGGGGGCTTTGCCGCTCTTACTGCCTTTGGTGACGACTTCCGCCTCTGCTTCTTCGACAACAGCCAACAGGCGCCCTGCGAGGTCAGTGAGAACGGACCCTACTTTGGTGCTCTTTGCCATTTCAGCCATAGTTTTGCCAAGTTTAGCGGCCTGACTGGCTGTTTTCTGGTCGGCTGGAATGACCACATCAACTTTGCGTTCCACAGAAGATTCGAAATCTTTCTGCGTTAACTCGTGCGATCCATTCGGGCCGACGCGGTTGATGGCCAGCAGCACCGTTGACTGCGGGGCGTTGGATTTAAGCCAAGACAGGATGCGGATCGTGTCGCGCGCACCGGCCAAGGTAAGTTCAGAAACGACCACGACAGCTTGCAAATCATTTACCAAATGCGGATGAGCGATGATCATCGCGCGCGGTAAATCAACGATTGTGCATTCAAAGGTTGCGCGCATTTCTTCTTGCAATTGATAGAAGGCACCACCGTCAGTCAGCATTGGCTGGTGAATGGGTGCTTCTGCAGACAGAATTGACAGATTTTCACTTGCTCGCACCATGGCACGTTCAATGAAAAGGCCGTCAATTCGGCTTGGATTTTCGATGGCATCGGTCAATCCGCGACCAGGCTCAAGGTCAAGACACAAGGCACCCGTCCCGAAGTGAACGTCAAGGTCTAGCAGCGCGGTTGATCGTGACCATTTGGCCCCAAACAACCAGGCAAGCGATGTCGAAATAGTGGAAGCCCCAACACCGCCGCGTGCACCGACAACGGCCACAGACAAATGCGGACGCTCCGCCGACGAGTCATGCACCTTAGGCGCGCTAATGACCGCCTGAGCATGCGAGATGGAGTCGCGCAATTGATCCGCCGAAAATGGCTTCAGAAGATAGTCCTGAATCCCGCTGGCCACTAGGTCGCGATAAAGGCGCACGTCATTCACTTCGCCGGAAGCGATCACAATCGTGCCAGGTTCGCAGACTTCGGCCAGTGCGTTGATATCGTTCAGGGGATCCCCTGATTCCGACAAATCGACGAAGAGGATGTTGGGGCTGGCACTGACAGACAATGACTGAACTGCATTGCGCAGACCGCCTTTATTCACTTTGTCGGGGGACCAGCCCATTTCCGTGCACACGGCCTTGACCGATCCGGACGTAATTTCGTCGCAGACAAATGCTGCGAACGGTTCACGCGGGCCAGCGCCGCTGCGAGATGGAGACCAAGGGGCGTTCATTATTTGGCACCTCCAACAGATTCAGTTTTTAGACCGCCTTCGCCCGTAGGCTTTTGGCTGCGATAAAGATTGACGCCTTTGCCAGCGGTGGCAGCATCGGTTGTGCCAGTGGCTGAAGCGCCGCGTACCAGATCTTCCGGGTTGGCAATCATTGCTGCCAGGTTGGTGTTGGTCGCGCAGCCATAATTTGGAGACGTCTTGTTGCCAAAATTCGGGTCGCTGCTGCCTTTCCAATTTGGGCATGACGGCACAGTGGCCTTAAGACGGCTCACGATAACGCGAGCTCCGCCAGGGGCAACATCGCCGCTGAGGGCTGGTGGCAAATCTTCGAGAAGAAGGCCGTAGCGTGCTGCAATAGAGCCAATAACTCCGCGCGCTTCGCCATCATTATAGTTGCCGCCAAGATCGACGGAGACCTTGTCACCATATCCCAGCTGGAGCGCGTCGAACCAGCCGGAAAGGCGGGCGGCGTCGCCTGCTGCCAGACCTTGTGAGGCGGTGGAAACATCAAATGCATAGTCTGCGCGGGCGACCACTGGCTGGTGAACCGATTCGAGGCCGCGACTACCGGTGCCGCCACAGGCGCTGACGCTGATCCCAAGAGCGATCAAGGTTGTTAGAGTCCGTGTGTTCATCGTCTTTCTCCTTGGATCGTTCAGTTGCCGCCGAAGCCGGGTGCGGCTGCGACTTTGCTATCTTTGCGTTTGCCAGATTTTTCCGGGGCGACGGCTGCGCCAGTCATGCCGGGTGAAACGGCGCGTGCTGGCGGTGCCATCGTCGGCACGGGGCGAGGATCGCCTTTGCTCGATTCCATCTTGCCGAGCAAAATACGCTCTACATCAGTTGACGCTTTATATCCGTCTGTTGGCAGGGCAATTTCGTTCGCATTCACGGGCTTCACCAAATAGGGCGTCACGATGATGACAAGCTCAGTCTCATTGCGACGGAAGCTTTGTGATCGGAACAGGGCGCCAAGAACAGGAACGCTGCCAGCACCAGGCGTGCGGTTTACCGTGCCACTATTATTGTTGCGCATCAGTCCGGCAATCATGAAGGATTGCCCCGAACCCAGTTCAACCGTCGTTTCTGTCCGCCGCGTTGAAATACCGGGGACTGAGAAGCCGTTGAGAGTTACAGCGCCTTCGTTGGTCAGCTCTGACACCTCTGGACGGACGCGCATCGAAATGCGGCCATTGTCCAGAACAATTGGCGTAAACGCGAGACTGACCCCATATTGCTTATATTCGACTGAAACTTGGCCAAGCCCAGTGCTCAGTGGGATCGGGATTTCTCCGCCCGCAAGAAATGTTGCGGTTTCGCCAGACAGTGCCGTCAGTGTTGGCTGCGCAAGCGTTGTCAGCAAACCTTCACTTTCGGCCATATCAAGGGCCGCAGCGACGTCGAGCCCGAATAGCTTTCCAGCAAGGCCAATGGCGGTCTTTCCAGCGCCCAAGCCCAATCGGGCGAGGTCATAGGTTGTCCCGCCGGTGATGAACTGTCCCGTGCGAGGATCAAATGGCAGACTGATCGTGCCTGGCGGCAAACCAAAGGTTGATGACGCGTCGAGCTTTGGAAAAGCGCTTGTGTCGAAATCTTTGATCGTCCCGAAGTTGCGCCCTTGCGCGATGCCAACGTTGAAACCGTTGGTATTGTCACGCGTGGTCAGATTGCTGCCAAATTCCTTCAGCAGCGACCGGTTCACTTCCGCAATCTTCACTTGAAGGCTGACTTGTAGGGGAGTTGCGGTCCGCAGGCGGCTAACCACCTTGGTCTCCACACCAACAAAGGCTTCGACCAAACGCTGAGCCTCTGCGGAGTCGTCAGGCGACTTTACGGTGCCTGTGAGAAGAACCAAGCCATTCATTGTGGTTGATTGGATTGCGGCTTCTGGCATTGCCAGTTTCAGCATCGCATCCACCGTGTTCACATTCTGCCCAACGCGGACGTTGGTTGAATAGACCACAGTCCCGCCAGCTGTCGTGGCATAGATGGACGCTTCACCAGGTTTTCTGGCAAAGACATAGATTTGAGTTGGCGATTTCACCTGCACATCGGCAACTGTTTCGTTGGAAACGAATACGTCTGTGATCGGCGATGACAAATTCACAAGCTGGCCGCGACCAACCGATAGGGCGACTTCGCCGCTGGGGCGGAATGTGCCAACGGGGGGATTAACAGCGCGAGTGACCTTTACAGCAGGCTTTGCCTTTTTGACAGGCGCGGCTGAGGCAGGTGCCATTGTCAGGGCCAGCGATGCGGCGATCACTGAGGCCAGAGACGCGAAACGAAGCATGATTGAGGCTTTCATCTTACTTACTCCCGACCGGAACGACGGTCACGTTGTTGCCGCGAGCTACCCGGACCACTGGTCCTTGTTGGGCTGCCTCTGGTGAGTAGGGATTGGAAGAGCGAGGTGCATAGCTGCTCGAGATTTGGGCCTTTGCAACAGGCACAGTCCGACGTTGGAAGCGCGACACATCAGCACCAACCACAAAGGTAGGGTCAGTATCGATGGGGCGTGACGCAACCTGAAGCAACATCCGCTTTTCAGCATTTGGATCCTTGCCATCGGGCACTTTGACTTCACCAGACGCAATGGCGCGTTCCAGCTCAGCCGTGTTGTCCGCAATGGAGCGCAAAGCGAGCGTGATCTGGCCGATAGACTGCGCAACAGCGACCTTTTCGGCAAGGCGCGGTGTAACTTCAAGAGTGATGGTGGAGAATGTCTTCACTTCACGCTTGCCTTCTGCATCTTCAGGCACTGTCCGCTGATCGGTGGCAAGCACCCGGACGTTGCGGACGATAGTTTCAGCCGCGAGAAGCGCAGAGCCTTCTGACCCGGGAGTTGAAACCGACTGAGAAAGTACCACGTCCACACGGTCACCGGGAAAGATGAAACCAGATACACCAGTGCGTGCATCAACCTGAACTGAGATGGCACGCATCCCTGGGCCGAGCGCTGCAGCTAGGAACCCGCGATCACCAGGCTGAACAAGCGAGCCTTTGGTGAGAGGCTGACCAGCGCTGATCGCTACACGGACGACCATGCCAGCGAGCATTGATGGGTCGGTTGGCGCGGAAGGCGCAGCCGCTGACGCAGCTGCTGGCGCGGCAGCGCCGGTTGGCTCGCTCGGTTTCGCAGGTTCAGCAGGCTGACCTTCGCCAGCAGGCTTCGTCGCGTCGCTCACTGCTGGGCCTTCTGGCACAAGTGGAGTGGAGCCATCCATCTCACCCTTCACATAATAGGCATTCTCGATGAGTTCTTCTGGCCAAGGCTGGAAGCGGAAGCTGTCGGGCTCAATGATCGTACCCACAGGCAGGGTTCGCGTGGCGACCAGAATTTCTGGGCCATCCTGCGTGGGCATAATCGCGGATTGAACCGCAGTCACCGCAGGCGCGGCAAACATTGATTTGGCCATGAAGGCGGTAATCCCCGCCACAATCAAAGCACCAACAAGCAAAGCAATCTTTTTAGCATCCATGATGCAGAACCCCCTTCATATCGCAAAATCAGCGATCGAATGACTGAATGACTGACACATCACGCAAAATGGTTAAGATATCGTTCGTATATTGCGAAAAGCCCCGCCAAAGAGATGGCAACGCCATACGGAATCTCAGGCTGTCCTTGGTTTTTAGCCATTTTATGGCGCACCAAGAAGATGATGGTCAGCATACCGCCCAAAATCGACATTACGATTAACAGCGTCAAAAACGGGATGGGTGGGAACCAAAGCGCGAGCGCACCCAGCAGTTTTACGTCTCCGCCGCCCATCGCACCCAGTGCAAAGAAGCCTGCGAAGATAGCCGCGACGCCCAAACCAAGGCCCAACTGAATCGCCACATCGGGCCAAAGCGACAGGCCAGACGCCCACCAATACAGCGGAGCCGCAGCTGCTATGGCAAAGTTAAGCCAGTTTTCGATTATGCGGCTGCGCAGGTCGGTATATGATGCGAAAATCAGCCCGGCACCTAGTGCTGCGAGCAAGCTGATGAGGATGATTTGACTGGTCATAGCTTTATGCCATTAAGGCGGATGACTTACCAAAAAGTAACCATGACCCATGTCCCAGCCATTTTTTGATCGCCGCACCATTCCGGCTGGCGCTTCCTTTACAATGCAGCCTGCGAAGGACGGCTGGCCACTGCGTGTGTTTGAGTGGCCCCAATCTGGCCAAGTGCGTGGCTCTATCTTGTTCCAAACCGGGCGTGGGGACATGATCGAGAAATGGTTCGAGACCTTAGCGCATTGGCATGCACAGGGCTGGACCGTCACTGGCTTTGATTGGCGCGGGCAGGGTGGCTCCGGGCGGCTGGCGGCTGATCCAACGACGGGGCATATCGAAGATTTTGGGATCTGGACGGCGGATCTTGCCGAGTTTTGGTCCGACTGGAAGGCGCGCACGCCGGGGCCACATTTGGCCGTTGGTCATAGTATGGGCGGGCATTTGGTTCTCCGCACCTTGATGGAGGGCGGCATTGATCCTGATGCGATAGTCCTTTCCTCGCCGATGCTGGGTTTTGAAACAATGGCCTTGCCAGTCAGTCTGGTGGCAGCGGCGGTCCGCTTGGTTGCGGCGATTGCACCGGAGCGCAAGGCATGGCCGAGCAATGAACGGCCAAGCGCGCCCAATGTGCGCCGTCGGTCTTTTCTAACCCATGACAATGAGCGGTATGAAGATGAGCTCTGGTGGAGGGAGGAAAACCCGGCCTTACTGCTTGGGCCGCCCAGTTTGCGCTGGTTGGCCGCCGCATATCAATCAACGCTATGGATCGCCGCAGGTAAGCGTTTGGAGGACATTCGCATACCCATGCTGTTGATCGGAACCGACGGCGATCAGCTTGTTTCACCTCAAGCCATTCGGGATTTTGCGGCGCGGATACCGGGCGCGCAGTTGAAGATGTTCAGCGCAGATGTTGCACATGAAATATTGCGCGAAGTCGACAGCGTGCGGGCGGAGGCGCTCACGGTCATTGACACTTTCTTAAATGAAGCCGTTCCCGCGCCATGATCTATGACGTCGCGATTATTGGTGCAGGTATCGCCGGGGCTAGCGTCGCGGCAGAACTTGACCCGCGACTGTCAGTTATCTTGATCGAGGCAGAAGATCAGCCGGGCTATCATGCCACGGGGCGGTCCGTTGCTTTTTGGGATGAATGTTACGGCGGACCAGATGTTCAACCGCTGACCAGCGCGTCGGGACCGTTCCTGGCGCGCCCTGATCCCAGTTTTGCCGAGGCTAGCCTTTTGAAGCCGCGCGGCGTGCTTTATTTGGGGGAGGAAGCAGACCGTGTTTCCATGCAGGCGTTCCTCGCTCGTTTTTCAGCCCAAGGTGTGCGTTTGGACTGGTTAGAACGCGATGCCGTCACAGCGAAAATTCCTGGTCTTTATACCAATTGGACGATCGGCGTTTTCGGCACGGACTGTTCAGACATTGACGTGAGCGCGCTCCACCAAGCTTATCTCCGCCGTGCACGCCGCAATGAAGTGGCGATGCTGCTGAGATCTCCCGTGACTTCAATTTGGCAAACGGCGGATGTGTGGTCGCTTGCGGCTGGCTTGGAGCAAGTTCAATCGCGCCTGATCGTTAATGCGAGCGGCGCTTGGGCTGATCGGATTGCGACCATGGCAGGCATAGAGCCACTGCGGCATCAACCTTACCGGCGCACCGTGGCGCAGGTGCGAACGGCACCTGCTGCGCCTGATACTCTGCCGCTGGTCATTCATCACGGTGGAGATTTCTATTTCAAGCCCGAACCCGGCGGACGGATATGGCTGAGCCCGCATGACGAAACGCCTTGTGCCGCAGGCGACGTCGCGGCGGAGGAACTGGACGTTGCGCTTGCCATTGACCGGCTGGCTGGCGTTGTTGATTGGAAAGTCGCGGCTGTCGAACGCCGTTGGGCCGGGCTGCGCAGCTTCGCGCCTGATCGGCTGCCCGTGTATGGGTATGATCCGGCTAACCCGGCTTTCTTTTGGTGCACTGGGCAAGGTGGCTTTGGCATCCAGACTGCGCCTGCTGCGGCCAAACTATGTGCCGCGCTTATCGAAAGGCGCGCAGTGGGCGGCATGGTGGCTGGGATTGACGCTGCCAAGTTTAAGCCGGGACGGTTTGTGCGGCTAGATGACGTTTGAGCGCTTCGTCATTGCGAGCGAAGCGCGGCAATCCAGAGGCCAACGCCGCACAGTCTGGATTACTTCGTCGCTCTGCTTCTCGCAATGACGATTCACGAAAATGTGATCCCGATATACTGAGCATTCCGCCCAATACGCCCGCGACGCTGCCTTACTTAATCTCCGTCACCGGAGCATCTGCGGATGCTTTTACATTTTCAATGCATTTTGAGGCAGAGGCTTTGGCCTTATAACCCTCGCTTGACGTTGCGAGGATATTGCCGTTGCTGTGGCGGAGCCTCCAGCGGAACTCACCTTTTTTATCTTTGTACAGTTCAAATTTCATATCGACTCTCCCGCCCTTCCCATCAGGGCACCGGATTTATGCATTTTCGCGCGCGGCAATCAAGGCTGCATCACTCGCGAGCACGTCGGCGCGTTCATTGTCGGGGTCGCCTGCGTGGCCCTTGACCCATTTCCAGTCGATCTTGTGCGGCTTCACAGCCTCGGCAAGTCTTTGCCATAGTTCAGCATTTTTGACCGGCTTCTTGTCCGCTGTGCGCCAACCATTGCGCATCCATCCGTGAATCCATTTGGTGATTCCGTCGCGGACATAAACGCTGTCCGTCACCAATGTGACAGCACAGGGGCGATTGAGCGACTCAAGCGCGCGAATCGCGGCCATCAATTCCATGCGATTGTTGGTCGAGACCGGCTCGCCGCCCGACAGTTCTTTTTCTTTGTCGCCAAAGCGGAGCAGTGCACCCCAGCCGCCCGGGCCGGGGTTGCCTTTGCACGCGCCGTCAGTGGAAATTTTTACGCGGGGTAGTTCGGTCATGATGCAGCGTAATGATCAAGACGGCGCAAGAACGCGATGGGATCTTTGCGCGTTACCAGCGCATCCGCTGGGGTGTTCATCCAATCCCATGCACGGGTCAGAAGAAAGCGAAGGCAGGCCCCGCGGGCAAGAATGGGAAAGGCCTCCCGTTCAGCTGCGTTCAGCGGCAAAAGCGATTCGTAACCAGCAGTCAGCGCGTCGCCAATTGTCGCGTCATAATGAGCGCCATCCGACGAAAAGGCCCAAGCCGCATGAGTTACTGCTAAATCCCATGCGCGAATATCTGTGCAAGAGAAGTAGAAATCGATGAGGCCGCCAACAGCATCGCCGTTCATCAACACATTGTCGGGAAACAAATCCGCGTGGATAACGCTTTTTGGCAAATCGTGTGGCCAGTGCGCACGAAGGTGAGCGCATTCGTCGGTAACGCGCTTTTTTAGTCCGCGTTGCACCTTGTCAAGATCGTCGCCGCACTTCGCCGCAAGATCAAACCAGCCTTGGAGTCCAAGGCTATTCTTACGCGACATTGAAAAGTCCTCTGCCGCCACGTGCATTTGTGCCAGAGCAGTTCCTACGGATCGAGCTTTGGCCGGCGTAGGGTAGCTGACCGAAACGCCTGGCAGAAACTCAATCAGCGCCAGTGTTTTGCCATTCCACTGGGACGTCGAACCGCCAGAGCGGTTATGAATGGTGCTGGGAACAGGGCAACCTTTGTCAGCAAGATGATCGAGTAGGGCAAGAAAAAAGGGCAGGTCAGCCAAATCAACCTGCTGCTCATAAACGGTCAAAATGAACCGCGCTTGGGTGGTATCAACCAGATAATTGCTGTTCTGAACGCCCTCAGCAATGCCTTTGACAGAAACCAGTTCGCCCACATCAAATTCGCTGAGGATGGTTGCCATATCCTCCGCGCCGATATGCGTATAAACCGCCATCTCAGGCGTCGGAAAGCTGACGCGGCAGTTTGAATATCATATGCTCTTCTGCGGTTTTGACGGTTTCCTCTGTGATATTGAAATGCTCGGCAAGCAAATCGACCACTTCGCGGACGAGAAGTTCGGGGGCAGAGGCCCCAGCAGTCAGCCCCAATATCTTGGGCGTGCCGAGCCAGTCAAAATCAATTTCCGCCGCGCGCTGAATGAGCTTTGAAGGCAAGCCGCGCCGCTGGCCCAATTCTGCCAAACGCAGAGAATTGGAAGAATTGGGCGCACCAATCACCAGCAGCTTCTCCGCCCGTTCAGTCACAGCCTTGACTGCCGTTTGCCGGTTGGACGTCGCGTAGCAAATATCTTCACCGCGCGGCGCTTGAATGTTGGGAAAACGCGCGGTGAGGGCCGCGATGACGTCGGCGGTATCATCCACTGACAACGTGGTTTGCGTCAGAAACGCCAGGTTATCATGGTCTGCTGGGTTAACCTTGGCGACATCATCCACGGTTTCGACCAATGTCATCATACCATCCGGCACTTGGCCGAATGTGCCAATCACTTCGGGGTGGCCTTCGTGGCCAATGAACAATATGTGGCGGCCCGTTTCCACAAGGCGTTCGGCCTGGCGGTGCACCTTGGAAACGAGCGGGCATGTGGCGTCGAGCCAATCGAGGCCGCGTTCATCGGCCTTTGCGGGCACGGCTTTGGGTACGCCGTGGGCGGAAAAGACGACGGGCATATCGTCAGGTACTTCATCCAGCTCCTCAACGAAAATCGCGCCGTGGGCTTTCAAGCTATCGACGACGAATTTATTGTGGACGATTTCGTGACGGACATAGACAGGCGCGCCGTATTTCTCGATCGCCAGTTCGACGATGCGAATGGCGCGGTCAACGCCAGCACAGAAGCCGCGCGGGGCAGCGATGAGGAGAAGAAGGTCAGGTTTTTCAGTCATGATGGCAGTGGCCCCTACGCGATTGCTTGCAGCAGCGAAAGCGCCTTCCTATACCGCACCATCGTATCAGCCGCCAAAGGATGTTGTTTGTGGTTTCAATGAAGAAAATATCGATGCTTGCTCTGGCTGGCGCAACAGCTCTCTCAGGATGTTCGCGCGATGGTGACATCGATTCGACTGGCGGAATCAGCGTCACACGCTCGGCCTGCCCCGCGATTGCCGTGCCAGCGCAAACGGGCGACATTACAATCTTCAACCCGCCCAGCAGCCGCGATGCACGCGCAATTGATGTCGTGGCCAACCTCACCAATGTACGTTCCACCTGCAATGAAACGGGCGAAAATGTGATCACGAACATCACGTTCGATGTGCAAGCGCGCCGGACCAGCACCAGTGGCGCTCGCGAAGTGGTCATTCCTTATTTTACCACCATCGTGCGCGGTGGGCGGATTGTGGTGTCGAAAAGCGTGAGTCGCGTCGCATTGAATTTCAATGACGGCGAAGCACGCGCCAGCACATCTGGCACAGGCACATCTTCCATCACTCGCGCCGCTGCAACGCTGCCCGTCGAAGTGCGCGACCGCATCACTCGCAAGCGCAAAGCCGGTGACGATGATGCGGCGATTGACCCACTGGCTGACCCAACGGTCAAGGAAGCTGTTCAGCGCGCAAGCTTTGAAGTGCTGGTTGGTTTCCAACTCACTCAAGAACAGTTGCAATATAACGCGACGCGGTGATGTGAGGCGGTGACGTCTCACACTATCCTCGCGCTTCTCGCTGGAAAAGTAAGGCCGCTTGACCGGGGCTTGGGGAGTGCGATTGCGAAATCCGCGATCACTGGCCCAGCGCGCATTGGTTTTCTGGGAATAGAGGGCGACGAACAGGCCGACCTCACCGTGCACGGCGGACCCGATAAGGCGCTGCATCATTATCCGGGCGATCATTATGCCCATTGGGCGGGGCAAGCGGTCAGCCATCCTTTGCTTAACGCTCCGGGGGCGTTTGGCGAAAATGTGTCGACTTGGGGGCTGTTGGAGGATGAAGTCTGCATCGGCGACCGTTTTCGCCTTGGCACTGCGCTTGTTGAGATCAGCCAGGGCCGACAACCCTGCTGGAAACAAGGCACACGGATGGATTGGCCGACTCTGCCCGCAATGATGGTCAAAACGCGCCGCAGCGGATGGTATTACCGGGTGATTGAGGAAGGCATCGCGGCGGAAGGCGACATGGTGAGTCTTGTCGACCGTCCCCTGCCGGATTGGAACGTTGCGCGAGTGTTCGGACTGCTCGTCGCAGGCGACCACAAACGCGATCCAGCCGCGTTGGCTCCTCTGGCCGCCATGGATGTGCTGTTCGAAGGCTGGCGCCTGCGCGCGGTGGAGCTGATGGGGTACAGTGGGCGTGTTTGAAATTCTGTTTCGTTGTCGGGTCAATTCAGATGTAAAAGATACTGTCGGGCATGGGTAAAACCTCAAATCGCCGTCCCTCTATCGGTGACCCGGATCCGTCACCCTGGGCCCTTCGGCGAAGCTCAGGAGAGCCTTGACTCGGGGGCCCGCTTCTTAAGTACGGCACGAAAAAAAAGCGTCACCCCGGCTCGGGGGCTTGGGTGACAAAAGGTGGGTGGCGGGAGTCGACAAGAAAGTCGTCTTAGTTGTACGCTTGATAAAACCGCGATAGCGGACATTAGCTGACAGGCAGTTCGACCGGTAAGGCATAGCCCGCCATAGGCGAGTGGCGATGGACGTTGACCGCAGGATGGGCAACTGCCTAGCGGTTGCGCAATTACTTTAGGAGCGGTGCCAATGGCCGCAGCACTAATCGACACAATGCTGACGTTGACGCACGCGACGGAGCGCGACGTTGATCTTCTTTTAGTGGAAGAATTGAAATGCTCACCTGCTTTTGTCACTTGGTTTATCGGTCGAGTCACCGCCGAGCTGGGAAAGTCATTAGTGTGGAAGGACAGTACCGTCGCGCACAGCAAGCGTCGCCTACATAATAGGCGTGAGATCGATATAACGCTCCATCTGGAGTCCGAGGCCGGTCGAACAATTGTTTTAATTGAAAACAAGCTCGATACAGATCCCCAGCCACGCCAGGCTGAGTCCTATCTGGAAGAGGTCGCAGCCCTGATCGCATGTGGCGAGGCGCAGGCAGTGCATACCGTGCTGGTCGCTCCCCAAGCTTATCTAGGGCTGGCGTCGGAGTTCGCCGGTAAGTTTAACTTGGCCATCAGCTACGAGGAAATCGCTCAGTTTATTGGCGACCGGTCAAACCGCGAAGAAGGTGAAGTGTCGGTGCGTCTAAAGCACAAGCAAGCGCTGCTGAACCAAGCCATCACGAAAGCACGGCGCGGATACGAAGCTGTGCCGGTTGCCGAGATCGAGGCATTCAACGCCAAGTACGTCAGCCTCCTCCGTGATTTTGGCGTGCGCTTGGAACCCGGCCCTTCTATGCTCAAAGTGGGCCGGCCGGTCGAAAGTAAGACCATGATCTTCGCGCCCGCTGCTTTGCCCAAATGGTCATTTTTGCCCCAAACACGATTGGTGCATCAACTGCGCGAGGGCAACGCCAACATCAACTTCCATGGTTGGGGCGGGCTCTTTACACGTCTTGCAAGCGTGATGGCGGCCGATCTCAGTGGTACGCCCTATCGGCCGGTGCCGACCGTGAACAAGCGGGCCGGGGGAAATTCAGGCCTAATGTTGGTCGCCGATACCCCGCCGATCGACAATCTGCAGAGCTTTGAAGAGCAACAAAATCGGATCCTCGAAGGCGCGCGGATTACTGGCGGGCTCAGAGATTGGTTTGTCGACAATAAGAATGCGATTGAGCGTTGGGCACGGGAAGCGGCCTCTTTTTCGCAGTGAGAACAACTCTCGGTTATGTCTGGTGGGCTTTCGGTCGGAATGGGCGTGATGAGCGCTGGCCGTTCCGGAAGCTTCCGTCTACGGCAGGACGCGCAGTGTCACAGCCGAAAGGTTTGGACACCATTAGAACGGCAGCTTTCCCGCAATCCTGACCGAGACCTGCCTGTCAGCACCCCCCAACACATGAGACATTGCGCCTATTGTTCTTATAATGTTCTTGCAATGTAGGACATTTTCTGGTGCGCTGTTGGGATGTGGTTTGACACTCTCTTTGATTCGGTGCGGCGCGTGATCGGGTGCTTTGCGGGCTTGGTGGCCAAGTTCTCCGGCGCAGGCAGCCGAAGGGCCGGGGAACGGCGGTGTTCGCAATATGAACATCTGTTCATGAAAAGTGCGTTTTCGTGTGACTTTTGTGACCTTCGGCTCCAATTCCCTTATTCCAGTCTTTACACCATATGCCCATAACGACAGCCATAGAGGTTGGGTGCATGAACGTTCGCAAGATGTTCTTGCAATGGAGGGCATATTTTGCTGGATTTCCGAGCTTCGCTCGCAATGACGGATGGCGCAGATTCGGTGCGACATATTTTAGACAGATTGACGGGAACTGCGGCACTCCTGCATGTGCGATTATAGTGTAACCTGGCGCAGAAATGCCCGGTAAATTCCCTACTTCGTTCAAATCACTCGCCCGGCACTTGCATTCGATCAAGGCCAGTTGACTCAGCGCGGCTCGCCGTCCAATACTCTGCCATCGTCGACGACGCGGGAGAGCGTGGGGATAACCTCACCGCCGAAGGAGCAACCGCCCCGGAATCTCTCAGGCAAAAGGACCGCGTTCGTTATTGCGATACTCTGGAAAGCGTTGTTCCATTTGGGGCAACCACCGAAGGTGTAAGCGCGGGTTCAGGCCAGCGCGAAAGCTCTCAGGTTCCGTGACAGAGGGGGTAGAGGAGTGAGGCAATCCGCCTTGCTCTCTGCGACTCTGTTTGGCGGGACGGTTGATGAGCGAAGAGACTCAAGAGATATTGGAATTGCCGCTGGGGGACTGGCACCGCGCGCGCGGCGCTCGCATGGTTGATTTCGCAGGATATTCCATGCCGATCCAGTATGAAGGGATCATGGCCGAACATCTTTGGACGCGCAAAAGTGCCGGCCTGTTCGATGTGTCGCACATGGGCCAGCTGATCCTGTCAGGCGACGGGGTGGCGGACGCGCTGGAGGCCATCGTTCCAGGCGACATCAGCGCGTTGAAGCCGGGCAAAATGCGCTATTCGCTGCTGCTGTCTGAAGAAGGCGGCATCCTTGATGATCTGATGGTCACAACCACACCCACGGGGCTTTATCTGGTCGTGAACGGCGCAGTGAAATGGGAAGATATTGGCTATCTCCGCGAAGTCCTTGCGGATGAAATCACGCTCAATCATTTGGAAGACCGGGCCTTGCTCGCATTGCAGGGGCCAAAAGCCGTAGACGCTTTGGCGCGCGTCGTTCGCGGCGTGGAGCGCCTGTTTTTCATGGAGGCTGATCACTTCCTCTGGGGCGAACACCCGGTCTGGATCAGCCGGTCGGGCTACACTGGCGAGGACGGGTTTGAGATTTCGGTGGACGCTGCGCAGGCTCAGGCATTGGCCGATGCACTCTGCGCGCAACCAGAG
This sequence comes from Sphingomonadales bacterium, assembly GCA_031376385.1. Taxonomy (GTDB): domain Bacteria; phylum Pseudomonadota; class Alphaproteobacteria; order Sphingomonadales; family Sphingomonadaceae; genus Aquisediminimonas. The sequence continues at coordinate 60,882 of JANMDQ010000019.1, read as the reverse complement.
GTCAAGCCCATCGGCCTCGGCGCGCGGGATAGTCTGCGGCTGGAGGCCGGATTGCCGCTTTATGGGCATGATCTGGATGACGCGATTGACCCTGTGCAAGGCGATCTATCCTTTGCTATTTCCAAGCGCCGCCGCGCCGAAGGCGGATTTTCTGGCGCTGACCGCATCTTGGGCGCGCTGGCGAGCGGCGCTGACAAGAAGCGCGTCGGCTTTACCGTTGAGGGCCGCCAGCCAGTGCGCGAAGGTGCGGAGATTTTCGAAGGCGAACTAAAGGTTGGCGTTGTCACCTCAGGTGGCTTCTCGCCAAGCCTGCAAGCCCCCATCGCGATGGGTTTTGTGCAAACGGATGTGTCGGCCATTGGAACTGCCCTTGAAGCTGACGTGCGGGGCAGGCGCGTGCCGCTAACCGTCGCTGCCATGCCCTTCACCCCCCACCGCTATCACCGCAAAGGAGCCACCGCGTGACCCGATATTATACTGATGAACATGAATGGATCGACGTTGACGGCGCGACTGCGACGGTCGGCATTACAGCTTATGCTCAGGAACAGCTGGGTGATATCGTGTTTGTGGAAGTGCCGAGCGAAGGTGCTGCTGTCACCAAAGGCGGCGATGCAGCCGTTGTGGAATCCGTGAAGGCTGCGTCTGATGTTTATGCACCAGTCTGCGGCACTGTGACAGAAGGCAATACCGCGCTCGCTGATGATCCGTCGCTGGTGAACAGTGATCCCGAAGGCGCTGGCTGGTTTTTTCGCCTGACACTCGATGATGCGGGGCAGCTGGACGGGTTGATGGATGAGGCTGGTTACAAGGCTTTTGTGGCTGGGCTTTAACCCAAGGCCGTTCGTGTCGAGCGAAGTCGAGACATGTATGAACGCGGCCACACACTCTCGACTTCGCTCGATACGAACGGAAATTGATTGATGCGCTACCTCCCCCTCACCCAGACCGACCGCTCAGCAATGTTGGCAGTCATCGGCGCCAACAGCGTTGATGACTTGTTCGTTGATGTCCCGGCCGAGGCGCAGTTGGATGGGCCGATCCGCGGGCTTCCAAATCATGCCAGCGAAATGGCCGTTGAGCGTCACATGTCCGCCCTTGCGCGGCAGAATATGGCCGCATCGCATCATCCCTTCTTCTTAGGGGCCGGCGCCTACAAGCATCATGTGCCCGCGAGCGTCGATCATCTCATTCAGCGCGGAGAGTTTCTGACGGCTTACACCCCTTATCAGCCCGAAATCGCTCAGGGCACGCTCCAAATGTTGTTTGAATTTCAAACGCAAGTCGCTCGGCTGCTGGGCTGTGATGTCGCCAATGCGTCAATGTATGATGGCTCTACAGCCTGCTGGGAAGCGATTGTAATGGCGGGCCGCATTACGAAGCGGAGCAAAGCCGTCCTCTCGTCCGGCCTCCATCCCCATTATGTCAGCGTCTGTGAAACGATGGCGCGCTTCACTGGCGATGTGCTGGATACGGCCAAGCCAGAATTGACCGCTGACACCGACAGCGCACGATTGATTGCCGCAATTGATGCCACCACAAGCTGCGTCGTCGTCCAATATCCCGACATATTGGGGCGCATCGAAGATCTGAGCGCCATTGCAGCTAAAGCGCATGAAGTTGGGGCGTTGCTAATCGCAGTCATCACGGAACCCGTCGCGTTTGGGGCAATCAAGCCGCCGGGCGAAATGGGCGCGGACATCGTCGTCGGTGAAGGCCAATCCATTGGCGTCGGCCTCCAATTTGGCGGACCCTATGTCGGCCTGTTTGCGTGCAAGGAAAAGTTCGTGCGCCAAATGCCCGGCCGCTTGTGCGGCGAGACCGTGGATGCAGAGGGCAAACGTGGCTTCGTGCTGACGCTTTCCACCCGCGAACAGCATATCCGGCGGGAAAAAGCGACGTCCAACATCTGCACCAATTCAGGACTGTGTGCGTTGGCTTTCAGTGTTCACATGACACTGCTCGGCGAGCGCGGACTGCGCGATCTGGCGATGTTGAACCATGCAAATGCGGTGATCGCAGCAGATCGGCTTTCCCAAATTCGCGGTGTTGAGCTGGTGAATGAGAATTTCTTCAACGAGTTCACCTTGAAACTGTCAAAAGAGGCACGGCCAATCGTGCAGGCTTTAGCAGGGCAAGGCATCCTCGGCGGCGTCTCACTAGGGCGGCTTTTTCCCGGCGTTGGCGCGCTTGAAAATGGCCTGATCGTGGCGGTTACCGAAGTTGTAACGCCTGAAGATATTGAAACACTCGCATCCGCACTTGAGGAGCATTTGGCATGAACACCCCCAACCAAAGTGGCTGGAAGCCTGAAATGACGGCCAATGATGCTGGCCCCGTCAGCACTTTCACTGGCAACCGCGCGTTGATGCTGGAAGAAGCGCTGATCTTTGAAATTGGGAATAGTGAGACGACAGGGGTGGACATCGCGCCACGTCCTAAAGTGACAAGTCGCCTCGGCAATCTTGAACGCAATCGCGCTATTGGCCTTCCCGGCCTTTCAGAGCCAGAGACTGTGCGCCATTACACGCGCCTTTCTCGTCAGAATTACGCCATTGACCTCGGCTTTTTCCCGCTTGGCAGTTGCACGATGAAGCACAACCCGCGTGTGAATGAAAAAGTGTCGCGGATGGCCGGTTTTAATGATGTGCATCCACTCGCGCCGATCAGCACCGTTCAAGGCGCGCTGGCAGTGATTGATCAGCTTGCCCATTGGCTGGTGACGCTGACGGGGATGAAGGCCGTGGCCATGTCCCCCAAGGCAGGCGCGCACGGGGAGTTGTGCGGCATCCTCGCCATCCGCGCGGCGCTTACGGCACGCGGCGATGCGCGGTCAGTGATCCTCTGTCCTGAAAGTGCGCATGGCACTAACCCAGCAACGGCGGCATTCGCAGGCTATGCTGTCGAGAATATCCCGGCAACATCCAAAGGCCGCGTTGATTTGCCTGCGCTTAAAGCCCGTTTGGGCCCCGATGTCGCAGGCGTGATGATCACCAATCCAAATACCTGCGGGCTTTTTGAGCGCGACTTGCGTGAGATTTCGGATGCAGTTCATGCCGCAGGCGGTTTCGTTTACTGTGACGGCGCGAATTTCAACGCCATCGTTGGTCGCGTCCGCCCCGGCGATCTGGGTGTCGATGCGATGCACATCAACTTGCACAAGACATTCAGCACCCCGCACGGCGGCGGCGGGCCGGGGTCCGGGCCTGTTGTGCTGTCAGAGGCGCTCGCCCCCTTCGCGCCGCTCCCTTATGTGGAAAAGCGCGGCGATGGCTATGTGATTGTGGAGGAAGAAGGCGCTGGCCCTGAGACACAGAGCTTTGGCCGGATGGTCGCATTCCACGGCCAGATGGGGATGTTTACGCGCGCACTGAGTTACATCATGAGCCATGGTGCCGATGGACTGCGACAGGTCGCCGAGGATGCGGTGCTCAACGCCAACTATATCCTGCGTAGTCTGGAAGACGTCATGGATGCGCCGTTCGGCGACAGCGGCCCATGCATGCATGAGGCATTGTTTACTGACGCTGGGTTGGCCGAGGGCTTCACGACCTTAGACATCGCCAAAGGCCTGATCGACGAAGGCTATCACCCGATGACTGTCTATTTCCCGCTTGTCGTTCACGGCGCGATGCTGATCGAACCGACCGAGACAGAGAGCAAAGCCGCGCTGGATCAGTTTATTGGCGCCATTCGCTCTGTGGTCAAACGCGCGAAGGCCGGCGACGCTTCACTGAAGTCTGCGCCGCATTTCGCCCCGCGCAGACGATTGGATGAAACGCTTGCCGCGCGTAAGCCAGTGCTGGTTTGGAAAGAACCTGATTTGGCGGTTGCGGCGGAGTGAAAGAATTGGCAGATGACCGATCTATGACCAAGACTAAAGCTCGCAAACCCGCCACTGCCAAGCCCGACATCACAGCGCTCGACGCGATTGAAACCCGCCTGCGGTGGCTGTCATCTTGGACGATCCACAATGCGAACCATTTGCGCGAGAGTCGTGACGGGTTGAAAGTGGGTGGCCATCAGGCCAGCTGTGCGTCGATCACGGCGATTATGACGGCGCTCTATTTCCATGCGCTTAGGCCCAATGATAAAGTAGCTGTTAAACCGCACGCCGGGCCAGTTCTTCATGCGATCCACCATTTGCTTGGCAATCATGATCTTGAGAAGATCAAGGCATTTCGTGGCCTTGGGGGCATCCAAAGCTATCCTAGTCGTACGAAAGACATCATCCCGGTCGACTTCTCGACAGGGAGCGTTGGCCTCGGCGTTGCAGTCACGGCCTTTGCAAGCCTCATTCAGGATTATCTCATCGCCCACGGATCACTGGCAGAGGCAGATGCAGGCCGGATGATTGCCTTGATGGGCGACGCCGAACTGGACGAAGGCAACATCTACGAATGCCTAATTGAGGCCTATAAGCATAATATACGCAACTGTTGGTGGGTGGTTGATTACAACCGCCAGTCTCTCGACGCGACCACTGCGGACCGGATGTTCCGTCGCTTTGATGATATTTTCGAAACCTGCGGCTGGCGTGTCGTTACGGTGAAAAACGGCAAGCTGCAAAAGGCGGCGTTTAAGGAGCCCGGCGGGCAGGCGCTGGATGACTGGATTGACGAAACGCCCAACGCCGAATTCGCTGCGCTCACTTATCAAGGTGGGGCGGCATGGCGCGAACGTCTGTTGCGCGATTTGGGCCATGTGCGGGGCGTGCCTGAACTTCTCGCCAAGCGCGATGATGCGGCCCTCGCTGCATTGATGACGGGCCTTGGCGGCCATTGTATCGAGAGCCTGTGCGAAGCGTTTGACAGTGCGCAGGATGACCGGCCGACAATCTTTATTGCTTATACGGTAAAAGGTTATGGCCTGCCGTTTGCAGGGCATAAAGATAACCACAGCGGCCTGATGACACCGACCCAGATTGAGGGGTTCCGCTCCACGCTTGGGATCGCAGAAGGCGATGAGTGGGATGCTTGGGCAGGGCTTGGCGATAACATCGCGGCAACTGCGCAGGCGCTCGCACAGGTATCCCCGATGGCGCGGAAGAAGCGGGGCAGGGCAGCTGTAGTCCCCGTGCCTGCACTGGTCGTGCCAGAAGGCGCCAAGCAATCGACGCAAGCGGCCTTTGGTAAGGTTCTGCTCGAACTGGCCAAATCCAAAGCGCCGCTCGCCGACCGTATTATTACGACGTCGCCTGACGTCACCGTCTCAACCAACCTCGGCGCATGGGTTAATCAGCGCGGGCTATTTCGCCGTCAGGAAATGGCGGATGTCTTCCGTGCGGCGAAAATCCCCAGCGCGCAGAAATGGGGCGGCGATGGTGCCGGGCAGCATGTCGAACTGGGCATTGCGGAAAATAATCTGTTCCTGATGCTCGCAGCCATGGGCCTGTCTGGCGATCTGTTCGGCGAACGGCTGATCCCCATTGGCACTGTCTATGATCCCTTCATTTCGCGCGGGCTCGATGCGCTCAACTATGCTTGCTACCAAGATGCGCGCTTCTTACTGGTGGCTACGCCGTCCGGCGTGACGCTGGGGCCAGAAGGCGGCGCGCACCAATCGATCAACCCGCCGCTGATTGCCATGGGCCAGCCGGGCCTGCGTCATTATGAGCCAGCTTATGCTGATGAATTGACGCTGTTTATGGAACATGCCTTTCGCCTCATGCAAGCGGAAGACGGGGAGAGCATCTATCTGCGGCTGTCCACGCGCGAACTTGATCAGCCAGAGCGGACAGGCGACTGGCAAAGCGACGCCTTGGCAGGGGCCTATTGGCTCAAACAGCCCGGCGCGACTTGCGATGCCGCAATCGTCGCAATGGGGGCAGTGATGCCTGAGGCGCTGGAGGCCTGGGCCGCCATGGCGGTGGATCTGCCCGGCTTGGGATTGCTCAACGTCACATCGCCAGACTTGCTTCACCGCGATTGGAGCGCGAACGGCACGGGTTCGCACATTGCGGCCAAACTGGCGCTGGCTCCGTGTGCCGGTCTCGTCACGCTGACAGATGGATCACCGGGGTCACTGTCTTGGATCGGTGCCGTCGATGGGCGTCGCGTGGTGCCGCTGGGTGTGGACCGGTTCGGGCAGACAGGCGATTTGCCAGACCTGTATCGCACTTACGGGCTCGACGCCGATGCAGTGGTGGCCGCAACAGCGCGAGTATTAGGGTAAGGCGCTACCCCGCTTTGCGCACCAGTTCCCGCATCGCGCCATCTAGCCCGATCAGTGAAAGCGGATACATGCGATCCTTCATCAATTCCTTGATGATTTTGGTCGATTGCGAGTATCCCCAATGCGCCTCTGGTGTGGGGTTGAGCCAGACGGCGGCGGGATAAGTATTGGTCAGCCGCTGCATCCACACGGCCCCTGATTCCTCGTTGAAATGTTCCACCGACCCGCCAGCATGGCTGATCTCATATGGGGACATCGCAGCGTCACCGACGAAGATCGCCTTGTAGTCATGGGGATATTTGTGCAGGACATCCCACATCGGCGTCCGTTCGGCAAAGCGGCGGCGGTTATCCTTCCACACGCCTTCGTAAGGGCAATTGTGGAAATAGAAGAATTCCAGGTTCTTGAACTCGCTGGTCGCGGCACTGAACAATTCTTCGCAAAGCTTGATGAACGGGTCCATCGATCCGCCGACATCAAGGAACAAGAGCACTTTAATCGCGTTGCGACGCTCCGGGCGCATCCGGATATCCAGCCAGCCTTGTTTGGCCGTGCCGTCAATGGTCGCTGGAATATCCAATTCCTCGGCTGACCCTGTGCGCGCAAATTTACGCAGGCGACGCAACGCAATCTTGATATTGCGTGTGCCCAGTTCCTTAGTGTGATCGAGGTTCGCAAATTCGCGCTTTTCCCATACTTTCAGCGCGCGTTTATGCTTGCTCTCGCCGCCAATTCGCACGCCTTCGGGGTTGAAGCCGTTGTTGCCAAAAGGCGACGTTCCGCCTGTGCCAATCCACTTGCTGCCGCCTTCATGGCGCTTTTGCTGTTCTTCCAGACGCCTTTTCAACGTCTCCATAATCTCTTCCCAAGACCCAAGAGACTTCATTGCCTCCATCTCTTCCTCGGTCAGGAATTTCTCGGCAACGGCCTTCAACCAATCCTCAGGAATTTCCTGGGGATTGGTTCCATAATCAGTGAGCAGCCCCTTAAAGACCTTGTTGAAAACCTGATCGAACCGAACAAGCAGCCCCTCATCCTTCACAAACACGGAGCGGGACAGATAGTAAAACTCCTCCGGCGTGTTCTCGATGACGTCTTTGTCGAGCGCCTCAAGCAATATGAGATGCTCCTTCAAAGAAGCGGGGATGCCTGCAAGGCGGAGCTCGTCGAGGAAGTTTATAAACATCAGGGCGCTTTCTTCACGACAGTGGGGCAGCGGTAAACAGAGACCTCTGAGTCCCGAATTAAAGTGTCAGTTTTGGCATCATAATCAAAACTGGCAAAAGGCGATCCGTACTTCGACGCTTTAGTGTAGACCGAAAAACTGTTCCGCCCCCGAAATTTGAGAGAGCTGATCGCAAAGGATGTTCCCTGCATATCCCAGAGACGGGCCCCAAAGAGGATCCTGTTCCCCACATCCGTGCTGCCGCATTGGGAGCGATTATCTTCACGCCATTCGCCCCAAACATATTTGGGGATCGTCGGCTGCTTTGCCTTAGGGACATGGGCCGGGGCTGACGCTGCGCCAAACAACAAGGTCAAAGGCAGCAGCGCGCGCACGCCTACCCCTGCCGCCGTGCCATAAACGCTAGCCGCTCAAACAGCATCACATCCTGCTCATTCTTCAGCAGCGCACCGTGGAGGGGCGGAATGGCTTTGCTGGGGTCTCGGTTCTGGAGGACGTCTAGGGGCATGTCTTCGGCCAGCAAAAGCTTCAGCCAGTCGATCAACTCGCTGGTGGACGGCTTTTTCTTTAGGCCCGGCACTTCACGGATGTCATAAAAGATATCCATCGCCTTCTTCACAAGAATTTTCTGGATGCCCGGAAAATGGACGTCGATGATCGCCTGCATCGTGTCGCGGTCGGGGAATTTGATGTAATGGAAGAAACAACGACGCAGGAACGCATCGGGCAGTTCCTTTTCATTGTTGGACGTAATAATGATGATGGGGCGCTCTTTGGCCGTAATCGTCTCATGCGTTTCGTAAACGTCGAAGCTCATCCGGTCGAGTTCCTGCAACAGATCGTTCGGAAATTCGATGTCAGCTTTATCGATTTCGTCGATCAAGAGGACGGGGAGAACAGGCGATGTAAACGCCTCCCAAAGCTTGCCTTTGCGGATGTAGTTTTTGATGTCATGCACGCGTTCATCGCCAAGCTGACCGTCGCGCAGCCGCGCCACAGCGTCATATTCATAGAGGCCTTGGTGTGCTTTGGTGGTCGATTTGATATTCCAAGTGATGAGCGGCGCGCCCATCGCTTTGGCGATTTCTTCGGCCAGCACAGTCTTGCCCGTGCCGGGTTCGCCCTTCACGAGAAGAGGCCGCCGCAGCGTTGCAGAGGCGTTCACAGCAACTTTCAAATCATCAGTTGCAACATAATCTTTGGTGCCAGTAAAGCGCATCGGGGGCCTTTCAGTTGACGTTAACGGCAAGTAGCCTTCCGCGTTACGTGGCAAGCCGCGCAGGTGCAAGCCGCTTTTGTCGAAAGGCGTTCATCGAATCTCCACGCCTTTTGGGCGAAGGGTAGGTGGGTTAAAGATTGGCAGTCCTTAGCGAGAAGTCGTCATTGCGAGCGAAGCGCAGCAATGACGAAAATGCAGGAGAGTACAACGCCGTGAGGTTAAAGCGCAAACGCATAGCTGCTGTGGCATTGGCGCTTGGCAGCCTCACCCCCGCAGCTGCCTTCGCGCAATCTGCACCCGCCACCGAGGGTAGCGGCAAACGAAGCTTCAGCCCGGAGTTTTTCGCCGCCTACTCCCCCGTCAACGCGCTCGATATGGTTGATCGCATCCCTGGTTTTTCGATAGACGATAGCGAAGGACGGCGCGGTTTCGGGGAAAATGCTGGCAATGTTCTGATCGATGGCGACCGCCCGTCCACCAAATCCGATAACATCAAAACTATCCTCTCCCGCATTCCGGCCAGCCAAGTCGAACAGATTGAACTGACTGAACAGGCGGGCGGCGACGGCGAAGCGCAGGGCAAGGGGCAAATCGTCAATGTCATCCGTAAGTCAGGCAGCGCACTAACGGGCACTTACGAAATTGGCCTGACGAAGAGCCTGCGCCGCGCTGTAATGCCCATCGGCAGTGGCTCCGCGACGCTCAAACGCGGTGACACAACTTACGAAGTGAATGTCGATTATTATAGTGAGCACCAGCGTACCACAGGGCCGGAGGATTTCCTTAACGGCGGCCGCGCGCTGATTGAGCGCCGTACTTATGAAGGCGACAGCAGTTATCGTGAAGCCACTTTAGGCGGAGCCATCAAAACCCGCATTGGCGGCGCGAAGTTAAACCTTAAAGGCCAATATTCTTGGAGCAATGGCAAGGATTTGCGGCTTGGCATCATTACAGGGCCTACGGGCCAAGTCATCGGATCAGAAACGCTGGGCACAGACGAACCGAAAAATGATGTGGAATATGAAATTGGCGGGGATATCGAACTCGCGCTTGCCCCCAAACTCACGACAAAGTTGATCGCGCTGTACAGCCATGAAACTGACCAGCAGATCGCGCGGATATTTACCACCCGCAGCGCGACCACGACGTTGTTCGAAGCCAGCAACCGCAACCGCCCGTCAGAGGCTGTGTTGCGCGTGCAAAATGACTGGACTGGCATCGCGGATCACCAGATTCAGTTCGGTGCGGAGCTGGCTTACAACCGGCTGGATGCGCGGTTTGTGGGAGGCGAGGCCGTTAACGGCGCGCCAATCGACATTTCATCTAGCGCCGTCCTGGTGCGTGAAACGCGGCTGGAGCCGTTTTTGTCAGACGTGTGGGCCATCACCCCATCTTTCAAACTGGAAAGCGGCGTCATTTTTGAATTTTCCAAATTACGTTTGGGCGGGGATTCTGCGGCCAGCCGCAGTTTTCAATTTGGCAAACCCCGCATCGTCGCCACATGGACGGCCGACAAGGCGACAACCGTTGAACTGCGCGCTGAACACCAAGTCGCCCAACTGGATTTCGGCGAATTCGCAACGTCAGTTGATCTGGGGCAGGGCAACCAAGTGGACGCGGGTAATCAGGATCTGGTGCCGCAAAAAGTGACGACATTTTCTGCCCTTGTTCGCCACAAATTCATGGATCGCGGCAGTATTGAACTGTTGGGCTCTTACGAACTCCTTCGTGATACGCAGGATTTGGTGCCTGTTTCCGCAACGGACGCGGCGGGCAATCTGATCTTTTTCGATGGGGCGGGGAATATTGGAAACAGCCGCCGCTGGAATGCGGAGCTGGAGATCACGCTGCCGTTTGATTGGCTCACTAAGCCCTTTGGCGTGCGCGGTATGGAACTGAAATACACCGGCCATTATCACGGCAGTCGTGTTCTGGACCCTGTAACTGGCCTCAACCGTCGCGCGTCATTCCGGCCCCAATGGCATCAGACGTTTGAGTTTCGCCACGATTTGCCAAAGCCCGGCATTGCTTATGGCTTCACCGTGAATGTCGCTGCACCGGGGAAGGCCTATTTCGTCACTCAGTTCCGCAGCCAAGTGGAGCGTGAGAATGTGGAAGCGTTCATCGAATATCGCAAATGGTCAGTTGGCACTGTGAAACTGCAAGTCTTCAACGCCACTCAAACGCCGTTCACGCGGGAACGGTTCCTCTACACCGTAACGCGGGCAAGTGGAGTGGTCAGCCAGATCGTGAAGCGAGAGCGACGGATTGACCCAGGGTTTCAGCTAACGATTTCTGGGAAGTTTTAAGTGGGCTGTTTCTCACTGCGATAATAGAGGAATGTTAGCCACAGCGACGTCGCGCCGAGAAGATGCCACACCGCATGGCCTTGAAGGAGACTTTCTGGCGCACAGAGCGTTCCGCTTTGATCTAAGTTCCAGATTGTGAAGGCAACTGCTTTGGTCGCGATACCGCTGAGATAATAACTCAGTCTGACCTGCTTCCGCCGGGGCCGGGCAAGTCTGAGTTCGGTGGCAATGGCGACAACCAGAACGGCGGCGAATAGAAACCGCCGAACCTCTGGCACAGCGTATAACATAGTGATGAGCGCCGACACGACCACCACATAGACTATGGCCGCTTGCCGCCCTGACAGGCTCCGCCACCGTGCGATGGCGCAGACCAACATGAAGCCGCTGGTCAGATACATCCCCATCACATCAAAAAATTGGCCCCAGAGCGTCAATGTCGCGTGGAGGAGAACGGAGCCGAGCCCGACGAAGATGGCCGTTGCACCAAATATCTGCGCGGCGATTGGAGGAAAGGCGGAGGCCCAGCCCTTTGCGCGCGCCAAAACAATCATCAGGAAACCCAGAAACGCATACCCATAGCTTGACCAGCTGTTGGCCGGTTGCACGATAAGCGCACCCGGGCGGGGAAGTTCGCAAAAGCACCGCGTTGTCGTGCAGGTGGCCGGAGCATAGAGCGCCCAATTGGGGCCGAGCGCATTTAAGGTGAGCCAGATCGCACCTATCGAGAAGAGGGTAAGCACAGCTGCTGTCGCGATGGGACGGATGGTGATTGTCAATTGGGCTCCCCTTTGCTCTTACAGGTTAGGGGTGCAGCAGGAATATGCCAATCAAATGTGGGAATTGGAAGTCCGGCAGGTGGTTGAAGCGGAAAGGCGGCGCATAAGCTCACTCGCCTTGCATTTGCCCTGGCATCGTGGACCGATCGTTAAGCACCCCAAAAATAGGATCCCAAGAGCGAACTGTCATGTTGGCGATAAGGCCTTCAATTGCGAAGGGATCAGTCGCGATTAGGGAGTTGAGCGCGGTGCGATCAGGTGCGGTCATGATCAGCATCGCTTCCTTCCTCTCCGCGTCGGGGAACGGCCCCGAGGCGATGAGGCTGCCGTCCTTAAGTCGATCCTGCAACCAGAAGATATGCGGCATCAGATGCCGCTGCCACCCAGCTTCATCAGGATGTTCGTAAGTCACCACGAAAAGAGGCATCGTCATAGTGCTTTGCCAGTAAAGCACATTGGCTTTGCGGCCGGCGCAGCCGAGCCACCCCTATTGATCCAGAAAACTCCGCATTTTCCGCGACCGCGATGGATGCTTCAGTTTCCGAAGCGCCTTAGCCTCGATCTGGCGGATCCGCTCGCGTGTCACAGAGAATTGCTGGCCAACTTCTTCCAAAGTGTGGTCAGTATTCATGCCGATGCCAAACCGCATCCGCAGCACCCGTTCTTCACGCGGAGTGAGGGAAGCGAGCACGCGTGTGACGGTTTCCTTAAGATTCTGCTGGATTGCAGCGTCCACGGGGATGATCGCGTTCTTATCTTCGATGAAATCGCCCAGATGGCTGTCTTCCTCATCACCAATCGGCGTTTCAAGGGAGATTGGCTCCTTGGCAATTTTCATCACCTTGCGCACTTTTTCAAGCGGCATGGAGAGACGCTCTGCCATTTCCTCTGGCGTGGGTTCGCGGCCAGTTTCGTGCAGAAACTGCCTTGAACAGCGCACCAGCATGAAGATCGTTTCGATCATAAGGACTGGAATGCGGATCGAGCGCGCCTCATCGGCAATGCTGCGCGTGATCGCCTGGCGGATCCACCAAGTCGCGTAGGTGCTGAACTTATAACCGCGGCGATATTCGAATTTATCGACCGCTTTCATCAGGCCGATATTGCCTTCTTGAATGAGATCAAGGAATTGCAAGCCGCGGTTTGTGTATTTTTTGGCAATGGAAATGACCAGCCGCAGGTTGGCCTCCACCATTTCCTTCTTGGCGATGCGCGCTTCACGCTCGCCCTTTTGCACCATGTTCACGATGCGGCGGAATTCGCTGAGCGACATGCCGCTGGCCTGTGCGATCTCGCTGATTTCTATGCGAATGCGCGTCACCGGGTCAGATTCTGCGGCAACAAAGGCCGTCCATTTCTTGTCAAGGTTCTGAACAGTTTCGAGCCAATTCTCGTCAAGTTCATGCCCCATATAGCGATCAAGAAAATCCTTGCGCGGCACTTTATGGCGTTCGGCCAGGCGGAGCATCTGGCCGCCAAGCGCAGTCAGGCGGCGGTTATAGCTGTAGAGCTGATCAACAAGATATTCGATCTTGTTCGCGTGGAATTGAACGCTTTCGACTTCAGCAGTCAGGTCTTCACGCTGCTTATGATATTTCTTTTCGTCAGAGGCTGAAAACGACAGCCCAGCGGACATGCTCTCCATCCGCGAAGCCTGAAGCTTGGAGAATTTCTTATAAAGCGCTGTAATCGTGGCGAACCGTTCTAGCGCGATTGGCTTCAGCGTTTCTTCCATCTGAGCAAGCGAGAGAGTGTTATCCTCATCCTCTTCCTCAGCCTGCGCCTTCATGCGGCGCTCGATGAGCGATTCTTCATCAGTCTCATCATCTGACGCAGCAGCAGTAGGGGCTTCGTCTTCAACATCTTCTTCTTCCTTGAACGAAACGCCTGCGTTCTTTTCTGAAATTTCATCGTCACCTGTGTCATCATCAGTCAAATTTTCAGGCGCGGGGTCTTTGGACAGCATCGCTTCCAAATCCATGATCTCGCGCAGCTGCATCGTGCCTTCATTCAGCGCCGTTGACCAACCAATGATCGCGTTGAACGTGATCGGGCTTTCGCATAGCCCCAGGATCATTGTGTCACGGCCAGCCTCAATCCGTTTTGCAATGGCAATTTCACCTTCGCGGGACAGCAGTTCAACCGCACCCATTTCGCGCAAGTACATGCGCACGGGATCGTCCGTGCGGTCAACGACTTCCTTCTTTTTCTCGACTTCAGGCGCGCCGTTCGGGTCTGCGGCGTCAACGGCTTCGATTTCTTCTTCGGCCTCAGCCTCTTCGCCGTCTTCGCCGGCTTCCTCATTTTCAACGATCTGGACGCCCATTTCGTTGATCGCGGACATCACATCCTCAATCTGTTCGGACGACATCTGATCCTGCGGCAGCGCCTCGTTCAGCTCATCAATCGTGATGTAGCCTTTCTTTTTGGCGCGCGTGAGCAGCTTTTTGACGTTTGCATCATTCAAATCAATGAGCGGCGCGTCAGCGGCTTCGCTGGGATCGAGTGTATCGTCTGTGTCAGTTTTGGCCATGTGAACCCTTTTACCCCAATCAATCGACGCCGCTGCTAAGCGTCGCCACTATCCCCTTCAGCCAGAGCCGCCAGCTTTTCATCAGCGGCGCGGCGGGCCTCAAGCAAACGTGTCTGTTCAGCAAACCCGGCGTCGTCCCATACATCAGCCAATCGGGCGGTGGCCGCTGCCAAGGCCGCGTCCAATTCAGGGCGCGCTGCCAAAGCCTCAACCGCCATGCCCAAATCGCGCCGTGCGACGTCCGCATCTGCATCAGACTTGGTGAACGAAAATGCCAAACTGTCTGCGCGAAGCAGACCTCTGGCATTATCCCCAAGCCCTGATTGGTCGCATATGGGGATAAGTGCGGCAGAATCAAGCTCTGGATGATCAAAAGCGGCCTCCAAAAGCAGTGTGCGCAACTGTTCTAGCTCTCGGTCGGCAAATTTCAGGCTGGCAATCGCTTCGCCGCAGGCCAAAATCATTGTCGGGTGACGCAGCAATCCGGCAAGAATGGCGCGCGCGAAGCTCGGTTCAATCCCACCACCACTTATCGTATGGGTCCCCGCTGTTGGTGATCGCTCCGGCGGTTTATAGCGAGACTGCCAGCCTTTGCCACTTGCCGGTTGTATACCGGATTGGCGCGGTGGAAGGGACTTGCGAGCATATAGGGCATCGAACCGATCCCGAAATTCAGCACGATATTGTTCGCGCACGTCCGCATCTTTGATGGCATTAGCATGGTCATTGAGGCGACGTTTGAGTCCCGCTCGGACCTCTGGTGTGGTGAGTGGCTCGGCTTCTAGTTCATGCCGCCATAGCTTTTCGACCAAAGGTTCGGCGGCATCCAGCAACGCGTCCATTGCGCCCTTGCCGCTTTTGTTGATGACATCATCGGGGTCTTGCCCCTGCGGCAGCGTCACGAACTTGAGCGAACGGGCAGGGGCCAACCCCGGCAGCGCCCGACCAATTGCGCGGATTGCGGCCTTTTGCCCGGCACTATCGCCGTCAAAACACAGCATTGGCGCATCGGTCATCCGCCAGAGCCGTTCCAGCTGATGCTCGGTCAGGGCGGTGCCCAGTGGTGCGACGGCATCGCTGATCCCGCCCTGCGCCAGCGCAATGACATCCATATAACCCTCAACGACTATCGCGCGGCCTGTCTTGCGGCTTTCGGGGCCAGCGCGATCCAAATTGTAAAGCGTGCGGCCCTTGTCAAATAGGGGCGTGTCGGGGGAATTGAGATATTTGGGTTCTCCTGCACCAAGGATCCGCCCACCAAAGGCAATTACACGCCCGCGCGCATCGCGGATCGGGATCATCAGGCGGCCCCGGAACCGGTCGTAAGGATCCTTATCTTCCACCAATATCAGCATCCCAGCCTCAATCAGTTTGGAATCGCCAAAGCGCGCCAGCGCGGATTTCAGCTTGCCCCGACTGTCTGGCGCATAACCGATGCCAAATGCCTTCACCGTCTCCGGCGTTAGCCCACGCTTATCGAGATAGGCCCGCGCAGCACTACCCTCCGCGCCGCTCAATTGCTCCACAAACCAGTCTGCCGCCGCAGTCATGACGTCATACAGCGCCGTCCCGCGCTCTGCCCGCTCTGCTGCACGCGGGTCCGCCGCTGGCACTTCCATCCCCGCCGCATCAGCCAGTTCCTTGACCGCATCAATAAAAGTCAGCCCCCGCTGATCCGTCATCCACCGGATTGCATCCCCGTGCGCTGAACAGCCGAAGCAATGGTAAAAGCCTTTATCGTCATTGACGTAAAAGCTTGGGGTCTTCTCATTGTGAAACGGGCAGCACCCCTTAAACTCGCGGCCTGCTTTTGTGATTTTAATCGTTTTGCCGACGAGGCCCGACAGCAGAGTGCGGCTGCGCAGTTCGTCTAACCAGGCGGGGGAGAGTGTCATTCTTTAAAGCCTCTCCCTTCCAAGGGAGGGGTTGGGGTGGGTGTATATCTCCGCTCAGGAAGCTTTTGAGCGACGGTCAAAATCCGTTCCAGAACGCCCTGCATATTTTGCATCACATCAACGTTTGAAAAGCGCAGCACATGATATCCCATACGCATCAACATTTGATCTCGCACTTCGTCACTGTCTTCATCGTGTGTGTGATCATCAATTTCGATGACTAACCCATTATATAAGCATGAGAAATCACAAATATAGGTGCCTATGATAGTTTGCTGGCAGAACTTGAAACCACCGAGTTGAGAGTTTGAAATATTTCGCCAAAGGCGCTTTTCGGGCTCAATCGGTTCGTTCCGCATTTGGCCGGCAAAGTCTCCGCTTATCCTGTTGATTCTCAGTGCCATTCACCCACCCCAACCCCTCCCTTGGAAGGGAGGGGCTTTATGTCGCTTAGGCTAGCGCCGCCTTCACCAGCCCACTTGCTTTGCTCATATCCAGCGCGCTGGCATGGCGTTCCTTGAGCACAGCCATCACTTGACCCATATCCTTGACCGATTCCGCGCCAATTTCTGTTTTGATGCTTTCGATCAGCGCGCGGGTTTCGTGTTCACTCAGTTGGGTGGGGAGGAAGCGTTCGATGACTTCGACTTCATCGGCTTCCTTCGCGGCGAGTTCAGCGCGACCGCCTTTTTCAAACATATCAATGGATTCACGACGTTGCTTCACCATTTTTTGAAGCACTTCAACGACGAGCGTATCATCGTCAGCAGGCGATTTGCCCGTGCGCGCTTCGATATCGCGGTTCTTAATCGCGGAGATGATGAGCCGCGTGGTGTCACGCGTCATGGTGTCAGCTGCCTTCATCGCGGCGATCTGCGCGGCTTTGATATCGTCGCGAATCATGGGGCGTCTCTTTCGTCAAAATTGGGATGGACGGCGTTAGACCAAAGATTCAGGATTTGATAGATTGACCCTGCCCGAACGCGCCTCTATCGGCTGTCGCTTAGCAACATCGCCGGAAATATTTGAAGGAGTGCCTGCCCCGTGGCTGACACCAAACCCACTGCTGCGCCTAAAGGAGCGACCGGCGTCTTAGTATTAAGCACTGGCCAAGTTATCTGGGGCCGGGGCTTTGGCGCAGAGGGCGTGGCCGTCGGAGAGGTTTGCTTCAATACAGCGATGACGGGATATCAGGAGGTCATGACAGACCCCAGCTATGCCGGGCAAATGATTGCCTTCACTTTCCCCCATATCGGCAATGTTGGTACCAACCCGGATGATGTCGAGGCGCTCAACGCCTATGCCGTCGGCGCGATTGTGCGCGAAGATGTGACGGCCCCGTCTAACTTTCGCGCCACGAGCGGCTTTGACGCGTGGATGCGCGTGAACGGGCGAATCGGGCTTTCCGGCGTTGACACCCGCGCGCTGACGCGGCTGATCCGGGTGAGCGGCGCGCCCAACGCAGTGATTGCGCATAATGCGGCGGGCCTGTTCGATGTGGCAGCATTGCTCGCCCAGGCGCAGGCTTGGCCGGGGCTGCAAGGCATGGACCTCGCCAAGGATGTTACGGCGTTGCAGAGTTATGAGTGGCGGGCCGGGCTATGGAGCTTGAGGCGTGGTGTCTCGACTTCGCTCGACACGAACGGAGAGGGGGATGTTGATGTTTCTAAACCGTTCGTGTCGAGCAAAGTCGAGACACCCCTTCGCGCAAAACCTAAAGTCGTCGCCATTGATTACGGCATCAAACACAATATCGTCCGGAATCTGATTGACGTCGGTTGCTCCGTCACTGTCGTCCCGGCAACCGCCAGTTTCGCAGACATCATGGCACACAACCCTGACGGCCTGTTCCTCTCCAACGGCCCCGGCGATCCTGCTGCAACAGGCGAATACGCGGTGCCGGTGATCCAGCAATGGCTCGCCACCAAAAAGCCCCTCTTCGGCATCTGCCTCGGCCACCAAATGCTCGCGCTCGCCGTGGGGGCCAAGACAGAGAAGATGCACCAAGGCCATCGCGGGGCAAACCACCCGGTCAAGCGGCTGAGCGACGGCGCAGTTGAGATCACAAGCATGAACCACGGCTTCGCGGTGGATGCGGAGACTTTGCCGGAGAACGCGAAGGCAACGCATGTATCGCTGTTTGATGGGAGCAACTGCGGGTTTGAGCTGGTCGATCAGCCTGCGTTCTCAGTGCAATACCACCCCGAGGCTTCACCCGGGCCGATGGATAGCCATTATCTGTTCGAACGCTTTGCGGGGATGATGGGGTGATAGACTATCAGCAGTATCTTGATCGAATGATCGTAGAGATTGCGGATCGCCAAAGCGGCGTGAAGATCGAAACGATTAGACTGGTATCAATTCACGATGAGCTATTTCCACAAGCTCCTTTGAGCTGGCGTGAAAGCCTAGCGAGCGAGCTGTATCGTCAAGGCTTGGGAGTAGATTGGCAGGCAACCGACAACCTGTCATTTCTGCCGAACGGCGCATTGTTTGCTCGGGCAGCCGAAATCCGGCGCTCTTCCAACGCAGCCGAGCCGGAAGTTTCGCAGGTCGACTGGGCAAAATGGAGCAGTATAGCCGGGATTATCGCGATCCCGCTTACAATCTTACTTTGGTGGTTGGCATAAAATGCCCAGCCTTATCATCTCCCCCAAGCCGCTCATCAGCATAGGCCCAGCCTCCCTCGCCGTGGACAACCCGCCGTCAGTGCGAGCGGAGCTAAGCAATCCAGTCCGCGGTGCCGACGGATTGCCGCGCTGCGTTCGTGATGACGGCAAGGGGAAACTCGTCACCCCATCCAAGGGTTCACGACCTTCACTCCCGTCCACTCAAAATCTTTCAAATTGCGTGTGGCGATCATGGCATTTTGAGCAATTCCTTGCGCGGCGATTTGTAGATCAAGCAGTTTCGTTTCCTGCTTTTCCAGCTTGCGCCCTGCAATCAGGCGTCCGAAGACATGAGCCGCGTCGCGGTCAAACGCCAGTATGCGGCTTTCGTGGGCGGATTCGATATCTTCAAGCCACTGCTCAAGATCGGCGCGCTTTGCTGCTGCTTTCGGGTTTTCAATCCCCAAGCGGATTTCAGCGATCACGATTGTCGACAACCAGATATCGGGCGCGTTTTCCGCAACCCAGCGACAGACTTGCGGGTTTTGTCTTGGCCGGTTCACCGCGCCCCAGACATTTGTATCAGCCAAGATCACAGGTCAGGGAACTCGACATCCTCAGCTTCGCGCTCGGGAATGATCAGTTCCGCCCCGTTGGCGACCATAATCAGATGAGCGACAAATTCTGGCCCAGACATAGCACGAATGCGCGCGGCCCGATCATTGGCGACGGGACTATACGTTTGTTCAAGCAGGCACCGAATTTCAGCCTCCATGGAACGTCCGTTTCTAGCGCCCGCCATTCGGGCACCTTGCTTGACCACATCATCCAAATTTCGAACAGTCACTGTCGCCATTCCGCATCTCCCGTAACCTCGATGCAATCAATGTATGCAATGAAAGCACTTTAGTCAAATGCCCAAACGCACCGATATTCACTCCATCCTCATCATCGGCGCTGGCCCCATCATCATCGGGCAGGCGTGCGAATTTGATTATTCCGGCACTCAAGCCGTGAAGGCGCTCAAAGAGGAGGGATATCGGATCATCCTCGTCAATTCCAACCCGGCGACGATCATGACCGACCCGGAATTGGCCGACGCAACCTATATTGAGCCGATTACGCCTGAAGTGGTGGCAAAGATCATCGCAGCGGAGCGCGCGCGCTTTCCAGACGAAAAAATGGCACTGCTGCCGACGATGGGCGGGCAGACCGCGCTCAATACGGCGCTCGCTCTGTTCAATGATGGTACGCTGGCAAAATACAGCGTCGAGATGATCGGCGCGGATGCAGAAGCGATTGATAAGGCGGAGGACAGGATCAAATTCCGGGACGCGATGACCAAGATTGGGCTTGAATCCGCTCGGTCTGGCATTGCCCATACGCTGGATGAGGCGCTGACCGTGCTGGAGCGCACGGGGCTGCCATCGATCATTCGGCCAAGCTTCACGATGGGCGGCACGGGCGGCGGGATCGCGTATAACCGCGAAGAATTTATCGGCATTGTGACGGGCGGCTTGGATGCGTCGCCGACGACTGAAGTGCTGATTGAGGAATCGCTGCTCGGCTGGAAAGAATATGAGATGGAGGTTGTCCGCGACAAGAACGACAATTGCATCATCATCTGTTCGATTGAGAATATTGACCCGATGGGCGTGCATACTGGCGACTCGATCACCGTCGCCCCGGCGTTGACGCTAACGGACAAAGAATATCAGATTATGCGCAACGCCTCGATTGCTTGCTTGCGTGAAATTGGTGTGGAAACAGGGGGTTCCAACGTTCAGTTCGCAGTCAATCCCAAGGATGGCCGTCTGATCGTGATTGAGATGAACCCGCGCGTTTCCCGGTCATCTGCGCTTGCGTCAAAGGCCACGGGCTTCCCGATTGCCAAGGTCGCGGCGAAGCTGGCGGTGGGCTATACGCTCGACGAGATCACCAACGACATTACCGGCGCGACGCCTGCATCGTTTGAGCCGACGATTGATTATGTCGTCACTAAGATCCCGCGTTTTGCCTTTGAAAAGTTCAAGGGTGCGGAGCCACTGCTGTCAACAGCCATGAAATCCGTTGGTGAAGTCATGGCAATTGGCCGCAACATTCATGAATCCCTGCAAAAGGCGCTGCGAGGCCTAGAAACGGGGCTGGTCGGTTTCAACTATGTTGATCATCTGAGGGGTGCGTCAAAAGATGATCTGATTGCGGAACTTTCCCGCGCAACGCCGGACCGGCTATTAGTCGCTGCGCAAGCGCTGCGCGAAGGCATGACTGTGGCCGAAATCCATGCCGTTGCGAAATTTGATCCCTGGTTTCTGGAACGGATAGAGGAAATTATCGCGGCTGAAACCGAGGTTAAAACCAATGGCCTGCCGCAACAGGCCGAACCGCTGCGTCGCCTGAAGTCCATGGGATTTAGCGATAAGCGATTGGCTTTCCTCGCTCTGGAATCCATCAACGTGCGCCCGGGTATGGAAACCGCCGTGCGCTTTGGTTCCGGCATAGCGATGGAGGCGCAGCGGGCCATGGCTGGCGGTGCCACGGAAGCCGAAGTGCGCGCTCTCCGGCACCGGCTGGGTGTGCGGCCTGTGTTCAAGCGGATTGATACGTGCGCGGCCGAATTTGAGGCCAAGACACCCTATATGTATTCAACCTATGAAGCGCCGTCATTTGGGGCGCCGGAGTGCGAGTCCGCGCCGACTTCGCGAGAGAAGATCGTTATTCTTGGAGGCGGGCCAAACCGGATCGGGCAGGGGATTGAGTTTGACTATTGCTGCTGCCACGCTTGCTATGCACTCGGGGATGCGGGTTACGAAACCATCATGGTCAACTGCAACCCAGAGACCGTATCCACCGACTATGACACGTCTGATCGGCTGTATTTTGAGCCTTTGACTGCTGAGGATGTGCTGGAAATCCTGCATGTAGAACAACAGAATGGCACGCTGAAAGGCGTGATTGTCCAGTTTGGTGGTCAAACGCCGTTGAACCTGGCCAAGGCGTTGGAGGATGCGGGCATCCCGATCCTCGGTACGTCACCAGACGCAATTGATCTGGCGGAGGACCGCGAACGGTTTGCGGCTCTCATCAACAAACTTGGTCTCAAACAGCCCGAAAACGGCATTGCGCGGACGCGCGAGGAAGCCATTCGCGTGGCGGAGACAATTGGTTATCCCGTGCTCATGCGGCCATCCTATGTCCTGGGCGGACGGGCGATGGAA
Organism: Sphingomonadales bacterium; assembly: GCA_031376385.1. Taxonomy (GTDB): domain Bacteria; phylum Pseudomonadota; class Alphaproteobacteria; order Sphingomonadales; family Sphingomonadaceae; genus Aquisediminimonas. Next base: position 38,960 of record JANMDQ010000019.1, on the reverse strand, counting down.
ATTGTCGATACTGTCGCGCAGCTGGAAAATTATATTCAGACAGCGGTGATCGTGTCTGGCGACTCGCCAGTGCTGATTGACCGTTATCTCCGTGACGCGATTGAGGTGGATGTTGACGCGATTTGTGATGGCGATGATGTGGTTGTCGCGGGCATTTTGCAGCATGTGGAAGAAGCTGGAGTCCATTCTGGGGACAGCGCCTGCACATTGCCGCCTTATAGTTTGCCCGCCGAGATTATTGATGAGATACGCCGGCAATCCGAGATTTTGGCGCGCGCGCTGAGTGTGCGGGGCCTGATGAATGTGCAGTTCGCAGTGAAGGATGGCGATGTTTACTTGATCGAAGTTAACCCGCGCGCCAGCCGGACTGTGCCGTTCGTGGCCAAGGCTATCGGCGCGCCCATCGCCAAAATCGCTGCACGGGTAATGGCAGGCGAAAAGCTGCGCGATCTGCCAAAGATCAATCTGGATATTGACTATATCGCGGTAAAAGAAGCTGTGTTCCCATTCGCGCGCTTCCCCGGCGTTGATCCTGTCCTTTCACCAGAAATGAAGAGTACAGGCGAAGTCATGGGAATCGATCAGGATTTTGCCATGGCCTTTGCCAAGGCGCAGATGGGGGCAGGGATGATGCTTCCCATGGCAGGCAAGCTATTCGTTTCGGTCAAAGACAGTGACAAGATAGTGATCGTACCTGCTGTGCAACAAATGATCGACATGGGCTTTGCGATTTGTGCGACCAGCGGGACGGCGGACTATCTCGGCGCTCAGGGCATAGATGTGGAGCGTGTGAATAAGGTCGCTGAGGGCCGCCCCCATATTGTCGATAAGATTAAGGACGGCGAAATTGCGCTTATTTTCAACACGACAGAGGGCTGGCAATCCTTGAAAGACAGTCAGGAAATTCGCCGCTCTGCGTTAATGGGTAAAGTGGCGCAGTTCACAACCGCGTCAGCGGCAGTGGCATCGGCGCAGGCAATTGCGGCGCTGAAGCAACGAAACCTTGAAGTTCGGACGCTACAGTCTTATCATTCGACAAACGCACGTTGACTCCATCACCTTCGTGACGCTGCGGCGGGCCTCATCACCGGGTTTGCCGGGGGGTCTGTTATTGACGGTAAAGATAAAAAGGAACGCCCGATGGCGACTGTAGAAAAAATGCCAATGCTGGTCGAAGGCCAGAAAATGCTGCTTGATCACTTGAGCGAGTTGAAGATCGAGCGCCCGCTGATCATCGAGGCGATCGAGGAAGCGCGCGCGCACGGCGATCTCTCAGAAAATGCGGAATATCATGCGGCTAAGGAGCGTCAAGGCCAGGTCGAGGCGACGATTGCTGACATTGAAGATAAGCTAAGCCGCGCAGTGGTGATTGATCCAAAGACGCTGTCTGGCAACAAAGTTGTGTTTGGCGCCACGGTCACGCTGCTCGACGAAGATGACAAGGCAATCCGCTATCAGCTTGTCGGCCAGCCCGAAGCTGATGCGAAAGTGGGCCGCATTTCTTACAACAGCCCCATCGGTCGCGCGCTTATCGGTCGTCTGGTTGATGAGGAAGTGGAAGTGACCGTGCCGTCGGGCGACAAATATTATGTCGTGTCAAAGATCGAGTTTATTTAAGGTCGTACACAGCCCGCTCAAACGCGGCATAGAGCTCTAGCGCGGCAGGATCACCAAACGGCAGGTGCTGCATCATGATCAGGCCCGCGATGTCGCTTGCCGGATCGATCCAGTAGTAAGTGTTGGCAATGCCCGCCCATGACAAGCTGCCGGCTGCACGGCCATACGGGCCGCGCTCCGGGTTGATGAGGAAACCTAGCCCCCAGCCAGAGTGCTGATCGGGAAACGGATCATTGGCCAAGGCGAACATGGGATTGATTGTCGCCATGGCCCCTGCGCGAATATCCCCAATCTGATTGCGGCTCATGTCTGAAACGGTTTCCGACTTCAGAATGGTGATCCCGTCAAGGCTGCCATCGTTCAGGATCATCCGGAGAAAGCGCATATAGTCTGGCCCACTGCTATACAGGCCACCGCCAGCGGACAGGACTTCGGCTTCTGGCCCACCACCAATTTCAACGGAGAAGGGCGTGAGTGCGCCATCCTCTCCGCGCAATTGGAGCGTGGCGCGGCGCGATGTCACGACATCGGTCACGAAAAATCCGGTATCGATCATCCCGAGCGGCTCGAAAATCTCCGCATCAAAATAGGCGTCAAGGCTGCGTCCGCTGGCGGCTTCGACGGCGAGACCAACCCAATCGGTGCTTATCCCATATTCCCACCGCTCCCCAGGATCGAAAAGCAAAGGAGAGACAAGTGCGGCTTTTGTGCCGGGTGGCGGGCCTCCCGCCGGTCCCCGCGCGCGCAACATGTCCGCGTTCATGAATTCATAGCCAAAGCCAGATGTGTGCGTCAGCAAATGACGAAGGGTGATGGCACGGGTCGCAGGGCGGAGGATCACAGCGCCGCCCTCTTCAAACCCGTCGATCACATGTGGATCGGCCAAGTCTGGCAGCAGATCGCCGATTGGCGCATCAAGTGATAGCAATCCCCGTTCAACAAGTTGCATCGCAGCAACCGACGTAATCGCTTTGGTCATGGATGCGATCTGGAACACCGTATCTGGCGTCATTGCGGCACCGCTCGCCACATCCCGAAAGCCAGCGGCATGAGTGGAGATCACACCGGCTTGGTTGCCGATAAAAGCCGCAGCCCCGGCAATGGAGCCGGACTTGACGGCTTCGCTCAATAGGGTGTCAATCGTCATGAGATATAGTTCCGCCAATAGTCTTCAAGACCAACAGACTTAGCCATTACACCGCAGGCTGCAACAGCCTATGCAAATGGACAACGACATATTTCATTTCGGCATCGTCCACTGTCCGTTGAGCTGCAGCGCGCCAGGCCGTCTCCGCGCTTTTGAAATCGGGGAACATGCCAACGATATCGATGGACTTGAGATCGTTAAAGTCGAGCGTCATGGGGTCTGAGACGCGACCGCCGAAGACAAGGTGGAGGTTGCTCATGAGGGGAGGAAGGCCTTTGCTATTTGCGTTTTCGAACTGTATCCGCAGCGGCGGCACCGGCGCTGGCTGCAGCTTCACTAATCTTGCTCACGATATCGCGCAACTGCCCCTTGGCGGCGTCTGCGTTAAGGCCCAGCTCGTTCATCTGCGATTTCGCGGTGGCAGTTGCGGTCTTTGCAGCTTTGCTGGCCGTGGCGCGGACTGACTTACCGACCTTACCCACCAGATCATCTTCGTGTTTGGTGCGCGGAATAAGGGCTGCAATGATCGCACCGATGGCTAGGCCACCAGCGACAACTGCCAAAGGATTGCTCTCAACCGTCTGGCTGGTTTTGACCGTAGCCTTCTTTGCGGTTGCCTTTGCGGATTGTGCCGCTTTCTGCGCGCTGGTTTTAGCGGCAGCTGCGGCCTGTTCAGCCTTCACTTTGGCAGTATGAGCCGCATCTGTGGCTTTGGACTTGGCGGCCTTATAGGTTTCAGACGCTTTGTCGCTGAGGGTGTCAGACATTTTTCTTCTCCTTGGAAAGCCGCTTGATGGCAGCTGAGATGGGTTTTCGAAAAGCAATAAGCCCTGCGACGGCAAGGGCTCCAACAGCTATCACAGGGCTTCGACGTGAGGCGACCGCCACGCCAATAAGTCGGTTTTTGGCGGCATTCAGCGCATCATCCTTCAGGGCCTTGGGGCTGACGCGCGCCTTAACCGATGACAGGCTATTTTTAAGCCGCGTCCGCGCAGTTTGAAGGTCGATCTCGCTGGTAGACAATGGGTCAGTCATCTTGTTTCCCTCGATTTGAGGCTTCCTCGCAAGCGAGCAATACCCACGCGGATCAGGATATAGCAGAGCAGCCCCGCCGCTGTCGTGACGATCAACGTGGCCCATCCGAGTGTCACCAAAGTCGCGAGCCACAGCATCAGCGCGATAAGGCCTGCAACAATCGCCGCGAAACTAAGCGCAATCGCAATTCCGATCATCGCAAAGCCCGGCAGAGCATAGATCGCCCGCTCGCCGGCTTGCGCCTTCAAATAGGCCACTTCGGCAGTCGCAAATGTGCGGCCATCGTCAACCAGTTGTCCGAAAAGAGCGGCTATCGTGGGCCGCTCTGCTGGTTCGGTTTCTTCCATCAGCTCTGTCTCAGGGAAATCAGGCGTCGTCGTCATCGCCAGCTTTGACCAAGCGGGTGAGAAGGAAACCAAAAGCAGCGGCGGCACCAATGGCGACGCCGGGCCGCGCCTTCACAAATTCACGGGCATCGTCGAGTAATTGATCGACATCCTTGGATTCAAGGCTGGTGGCAACGCTCGAAACGGCGCTGGCGGCCTTGCGGGCATAGTCGCCGTATTGCGGGCCGACCTGCGCATCAATTGTCTTGGCGACATCCTCAACCATCGACGCTACGGTGTTCATTGCGCCGGTCGCTGTGTCTTTGCCGGTGTTGGCGGCTTTGCGCGCCTTGACTCCTGCATTGCCCAACGCTTCTTTCGCTTGATCAGTGAACGTAGCAGTTTCTGCTTTCAACGGCAGCGCCTTCGGCGCTGCTGCGCGCTTGGCTGGGGCCTTTGGCCGGGGCGACGCAGCTACCGCTTTATCGACCGCCTTGGGCTTGGCAGCCGCGAGAGTTTTTGCCGGAGTGTTCGCCGGATTTTTTGCAGTGGCCATGGTCTTCATCATCCTTTTTGAACAGGTGCGGTCGTCCCGCCAATTGCATCCCCGTCTTATCGCCGATAGTGAACGCATCACCAACGAAAATGATCCCGGAGCACATCATATAATGACGGCAATTCTCGATATCCATGCCCGACAAATAATTGACAGCCGTGGCAACCCCACAGTGGAAGTGGATGTCAGTTTGGAAGACGGCGCATTTGGCCGGGCTGCGGTTCCTTCAGGCGCGTCGACCGGCGCTTATGAGGCTGTGGAACTGCGCGACGGCGATAAGAGCAAATTTCTTGGCAAAGGTGTTTCGAAAGCTGTGGCCGGCGTCAACGGTGAGATTGCAGACCTGCTGATTGGCTTTGACGCAGAAGATCAGACGGAATTGGATGCCATGCTCATCGCGCTCGACGGCACGGAGAATAAGGCAAGGCTCGGTGCGAACGCGATGCTGGGCGTCAGTCTGGCCGCCGCAAAGGCCGCAGCCGATTCGCGGGGACTTCCGCTTTACCGCTACGTCGGCGGTGTATCCGCGCATGTGCTCCCTGTTCCCATGATGAACATCATCAATGGCGGGATGCACGCCGATAACCCGATTGATTTTCAGGAATTCATGATTGTGCCGGTTGGCGCCGAAAGCCTGTTTGACGCGGTGCGGATGGGATCGGAAATATTCCACACCCTCAAAGGCAAGCTGCACGATAAAGGGTTGGCTACTGCCGTTGGTGATGAAGGCGGTTTTGCGCCGAATTTGGCTTCTCCTGCGGACGCGCTGGATTTCATCATGACTTCAATTGAAGCGGCAGGCTATCGGCCAGGAGATGATGTGGTGATTGCTCTGGATTGCGCCGCGACCGAGTATTTTCGCGCCGGCGCCTATCATCTGGACGGGGAAGGCCGGGTGCTCTCTTCGGCAGAAAAGGTCGATTATCTCGCGGAACTGGCCGCCCGCTACCCCATCGCGTCGATTGAGGACGGCATGGGAGAGGATGACCGGTTAGGCTGGAAAATGCTCACCGAAAAAATTGGCCATAAATGTCAGCTGGTTGGCGATGATCTGTTCGTCACCAATCCGGTGCGATTGGCGGATGGCATCAAGGAAGGATTGGCCAACAGCATCCTGATCAAGGTCAATCAGATTGGCACGCTGACGGAAACATTGGCGGCAGTGAATATGGCGCACCGGGCCGGCTACACGTCGGTCATGTCGCATCGTTCGGGTGAAACAGAGGATGCGACAATTGCTGACCTCGCGGTCGCCACAAATTGCGGGCAAATCAAGACGGGAAGCCTTGCGCGGTCCGACCGGTTGGCCAAATATAATCAATTGATCCGGATTGAGGAGGAACTTGGCAGCGTTGCTCATTATCCTGGGCGGTCCATTTTCGCACGTTAACGGTTGACCCGCGCAGCGTGCTGTGATTCAAGGCAAAAATGCGCGGTGCAGCTCCCCTTTTGAAATTAGCGCAAACGGTTGCCTGGCGGGCGCTCGCCATCATGATTGTTGGCGTCCTTGCGGGCTATGCTTTGTTCGGCGCGAACGGTGTGCTTGCTTGGGGCGATTATTCTGAGCGTCTTGAGGTGCGTCAGGCAGAACTCGTTCGTCTTGATCAAGAAAAATCACGTCTGGCCAACCGCGTTGCCTTGCTGAATCCCAAAAGCGCTAACCCGGATATGGTCGATGAACTGGTCCGCCGTGATTTGGGGCTTGCGCAGCCAGATGAGGTCATTATTCCCCTGAATTGACGGTTCGCCAAAAAAACCAGAAACGCAACGTCATTTTCGGACCTTCGGCCCCCTAGAGGTGTTTAGTCGCTGAGCTGTTTGTGACACACTGCACTGTCCAACAAGGGAATGATAATGGCCAAAGCCCCCAAGTCCACATCCGTTGAACCAGAATCTGCACTTTCCAACATTGCGCCATTCCCGGCCAGTAACGAACAGATGCTGCAATTTTACCGGGAAATGATGCTGATCCGCCGCTTTGAGGAAAAGGCAGGGCAGCTCTACGGCTTGGGGCTAATTGGCGGGTTCTGCCATCTCTATATCGGTCAGGAGGCTGTGGCCGTTGGGATCCAATCAGCACTGGATGCTGACAAAGATAGCGTGATTACGGGATACAGGGATCACGGCCATATGCTCGCTTACGGAATTGATCCCAAGGTCATCATGGCCGAACTCACCGGACGCGGCGCAGGCATATCGCGGGGTAAGGGCGGATCCATGCACATGTTTTCCGTCGAAAAGAAATTTTACGGCGGCCACGGCATTGTGGGGGCACAGGTCTCGCTCGGCGCGGGCCTCGCCTTTGCTCATAAATATAGTGAAGATGGCGGCATTGCCGTCAGCTATTTCGGGGACGGCGCTTCTAATCAAGGGCAGGTCTATGAAAGCTTTAACATGGCCGCACTTTGGAAATTGCCGATCATCTTCGTGATCGAGAATAATGGCTATGCGATGGGTACAGCTGTGGCGCGGGGCAGTTCGGAAACCCATTTCCATAAGCGCGGAGAGGCGTTTCGCATTCCGGGCATGCAAGTGAACGGGATGGATGTTTTGGAAATGCGGGCTGCGGCAGAAGCCGCAATTGATTATGTCCGCAGCGGCAATGGCCCTATCCTGATGGAAGTGAAAACATACCGATACCGGGGCCACTCCATGTCTGATCCCGCGAAATACCGGTCGCGCGAAGAGGTTCAGGATGTGAAGGAAAAGTCTGACCCTATCGACGGCCTGCGCAAAGACATGCTGGAGGCGGGCATCACCGAAGATGAGTTGAAAGTGATCGACAAGGATATCCGCCGGATGGTCACCGAAGCCGCTGATTTTGCAGAAAGCTCGCCTGAGCCAGACGTCTCCGAACTCTATACCGACATTCTTGTGGGGCAATACTGATGGCAACCGAACTGAAGATGCCCGCTCTTTCCCCCACAATGGAGGAAGGCACGCTGTCCAAATGGCTCGTCAAAGTGGGCGATACTGTCAAGGCTGGTGATATCCTCGCAGAGATTGAGACCGACAAAGCTACAATGGAATTCGAAGCCGTTGATGAGGGCGTGGTGAGCGCCATCAACGTTACTGAAGGGTCTGAAGGTGTTAAAGTCGGGACAGTGATTGCGCTCATTCAGGGCGAGGAGGATGATGCCGTTGCTGCGCCTGCTCCAATGAAAGCTCAGGTTGAAGTGGCGACTCCAGCAGTCGCTGCACCCACCGCTCCCCCGGCTGTCGCGGTTCCAGCTTCTCCTGCCACTGAAAGTTCAGTTGTGAAAGTAACACTGCGAGAGGCTTTGCGCGATGCGATGGCAGAGGAAATGCGCAGTGATCCTCGTGTCTTTGTGATGGGTGAGGAAGTCGCCGAATATCAGGGTGCGTATAAGGTGACGCAGGGCTTGCTGGAGGAATTTGGCCCCAAACGCGTCATTGATACGCCGATTACCGAATATGGGTTTGCAGGCATCGGCACCGGAGCCGCGATGGCGGGTCTGCGACCTGTGATCGAGTTCATGACGTTTAACTTCGCGTTGCAAGCGATTGACCACATCATCAATTCAGCGGCCAAAACCAATTATATGTCCGGCGGGCAGATGCGCTGCCCGGTTGTCTTTCGTGGCCCCAATGGCGCGGCAAGCCGGGTTGGCGCGCAGCATAGCCAGAATTTTGCCGCTTGGTATGCCAGCGTTCCCGGCCTGATCGTGATCGCGCCTTATGATGCCGCCGACGCGAAGGGCCTGCTGAAATCAGCAATCCGCTGCGACGACCCTGTTGTATTTCTTGAAAATGAGCTGATCTACGGTCGCACGTTTGAAGTGCCCGACGGCGACCATATTGTGCCGATTGGCAAAGCGCGGACGATGCGGAGCGGCAAAGATGTGACCATCGTCAGCTATTCGATTGGCGTTGCATTGGCGCTTGATGCAGCCGAAACACTGGCGGGGGAGGGGATAGACGTGGAAGTCATTGACCTGCGCACGCTTCGCCCGCTCGACAAACCCGCAGTGCTCTCCAGCCTCGCCAAGACAAACCGTCTGGTGGTTGTGGAAGAAGGCTGGCCAACCTGTTCTATCGCCAGCGAAATCGTGGCGCTGTGCATGGAGGACGGCTTTGATGACCTCGACGCGCCCGTCATCCGCGTCTGCAACGAAGATGTGCCGCTGCCCTATGCGGCCAATCTTGAAAAACTGGCACTGGTTGATGCGGCCCGTGTGGTGGCGGCTGTCCGCAAAACCTGCGGTCGGTAAGCGAGCTTAGGTGCGACGGATGCAGGTCTACTGGAAACGCGTGATGAGATTAGGCGTCCTAAATCCGTTCATGGTGAGGAGAGACAGAGCGCAAGCGAAGGCTCGTCTCGAACCACCCCCTGTCCTTCGAGACGAGCCTTCGCGTACGCTCTGTCTCTCCTCAGGACGAACGGCCACGCTATAAATCAACGCGCTTAGGCCTTTGCAACAAAACCGCAGCCGCAGTCGTTGAAATACCGGCTCCGAACCCCATATAAATGTCACCTCTTTGAACCCTCTCGTTGCGCGCGAGAGGACCTGAATATAAGGAGCGCCAACCGATCTGGGCTGGCGGGCGGGTGGAGGCCAACAGGCCTTTTCACTCTCCACTTGTTGAAGAATCCGCCGTTTTTTAAGTTTCCAGAAACCCGGGACACATCGCGCCACGCCCAAAGTGTGTCGACTTCGCTCGACACGAACGATTTTTTTGGGGCTAGGCCTTTTGTCTCAGGTGCCTAAGTGGCCGAAAAAGTGCCGCAGCTGCGCTTAACAACCACAGGCGTTGGATTATAAACCCCGTTTTTATCGGTTCCACCCGTCAGATCGCGATCATCGCGCACATAAAAAGCCGATTCTGCCCTCATCGTCATCGATCCTAAAAGGTTGTTGGAAATGAGCGGCTGATATTCGTATGTGATCTCCGTGACGATGATCGCCGTATCTTGCTCGGCTGCTACTCGACCAGTTGATAGTCCTATACCGGTTAATGCGGTTCCTGTCTTACCTGTGCCTTCGACGCCAAATAGCGACGGAGAGTTTTTAAGCCCCTGACATCTTTGCCAAGCAATCCATTGGCCGCCATCTGTGTTGCGCTGCAGGCTGGATACAACAACCCGCCCAGCCTTATAGATGTCGAGGCGTCCATCCTGTAAGCCTGCGCCGAGGAAAGCGTCATTGATGTCATGTTCGCGAAATTGCGGCTTTCCCAACGGCACGGCTAGCTTGGCCCGTGACAAATTGTCAGTGATTGACATGGCAACTTGGCTAACCTGCATGTTGGTAACGGCCATGTTTGACAGTTCAGTGCCAGTGATCCCCAGCGTCATGAAAATCGGCAGTGAATATGCAAATTCGATCAGGGCTATGCCGCTCTGATTATTTTCGCCGCGCAGCAATTTGTTCAAAACAGCGCGCACTCCGGAGAAGGCCTTGTTCACGTGCATATTTTTACTCCCACTCGGGCCGCTTGGGCGGAAAAGGGCTGGTTTCTAAGGTAGGTCGTTCCGGTGAGTTTTTGCTGCTGGGACTGATTAAGCATGCCCCACACTGGAAAGAGCCGGTCATAGGTCATGGTTGCGGTGTAAATGACCACATCTTGCGCGCCGCCGCGGCCAGACACTCCAACATCCTGATCCCACACGCCGTTACCATTGCGGTCAATGAAACACTCGCCTGCATCACGAGCGCTGTTGGCGTTACCATCAGTAAAATCCTCCGGTACCGACACGTCCTGATAATTTTGATAATAGGTCCGCTTGAACGTTATGGGGCTAAGCTTGTTCAGTGCGCCAACGGAATCCCTAACCCTTTGATCGGTCACAGATGTCGTCGTGCTTTCCAAGGACGCCAATCGGCCTGCGCCTTCAACAGATCCTTGTAAAACAGACTTTGCATAAAGCCCGTAGCCAATGTCAAAGACGCCCATCAGAATGAGGAAGAACAGGGGAGAGACAAGCGCGAACTCCATCAACGCCGCGCCGCGATCATCCTGTTTTAACAGCCGTGCTGATTTGAGTTGACTCTTCATCACTGCGTCAATCTTAAGTCAGCGATATCAAGCGCAATCTGCTTGAACCGTTCTGCAAGATCGGCACTATTACTTGCGGTATAGGCACGTCCGGGATCAGCGCAGGCCTTCAAATTGCTTGTGATAGTAAGACCAAAAGCAATCACCCAGACGCTGATGCCCTGCGCGCGCGCTGCATCGCACAAAGCCTGGAAACGGCGGGCGTGGAGCGTTGTAAGGCTCGGCGTGCTGAGAGTGCCAGTGATCCGTTTGTCCATTTGCTCAATCCCGTACGCCGAATAAGCATTGGTATTGGGTACAAGAATGCCATCGGTCATGAAAATTAGATTGCGACTGATTTGCCCACCGTTGGTGCCTGTCAGGTTGCGGCTTGAGAATATCCCATTTGGATTTAGCATCCGCAGACCCCAGATCATGCCAATATCGTGATAGGTATTGCCGCCCGGCGTCAGTAGAGGCGTATAGGCATCAATCTGCGCCAGTGTCATCGTGTTCAAGTTGCGCATAGGTGCTGCTGGGCAAACCACGCTTGGCCGCCAATTGCGATTGACGTCGGTATCGGTTTCCTCAGCCACATTTGATCGCATGTGGGCAAGGTCCGAAAATACCGGCCGCCAATATGTCGCATCGTTCGTGCCAAGGTTGAGATAGTCGAGGTCTTCAGCGTCGGCAGGAATGGGGCTGAAGTTGGAAACAGCCACAGTGCTGCGTTCCTCCACACAACCACGCCACATGGAACCGGCTACGGTCAGCCCGGATTTGTTCGGGAATTGGGCCATTTGCACGGGGTCATAGCTTGCGGAAACCGGTGAAAATGCCGTCGAACTGTTTATAGCCGACACATAGTTGACAGTGTTGCCCGCCTTGAACTGACTGACGTCAAATGACACTGGTTTGTAAGTCCAGCTGGTAAACTTGTAGATTGTCGTCGGTGAATAGCGCGTTGTAGTGACGGCGCGCGTGCACACTCTGAAGTTATCGTCGCGGTTTTCATTTCCAAAGGGATAAGCTGAGATATCCGCGTAACCGTCAGAATAATAGAGCTTGTCATACTCGACCGAGTCCGCAGGCTGGCTGCTCTGCAAGGCGCCAGTTGCAACAACGCGGTATACCGTGCGACCGCTTGGTGACGCGTTCCAACTTGTTCCTGCATCGGGCCCATGGTCAATGACAAATGCGTTGTTTTGTCTGTAATCAAAACAGTCATTGTAAGACATAGGCGTATTGGTCGGCGTTGTTGGTGCTGCGCGGGGCTTTTGATATGTTTCCGTGCTGTCCACAGGCGTACCTGACTGGACGTTCTTCACCTCCGGCGTGTTGAAATTGGCCACACGTGACTGCACGGACCAATCGTTGACCATCTGGGTCAAAGGCAATTGGCCAGAGCCTGGGCTGGATTTGAAAATATCGCCTGCATTTACCGCTTGGCTATATGGAACGAAGCCGTACCTAATCTGTGCCGTCGGGCTGGTGGCAGCAGCCGTCTGCAATGTGTTGTAAAAGCTGCGGACCGCTGACCGCAGACCTTCGATCTTTGATCCCGACCCAACGGCGTTGCAGTCGCTGCTTCCGTCGGGACATTCCTGCATCGAACCCGTAACGTCCAGCACCAGCATCGTGTCGATATTTGGCACCTGAAGATCCGCACTGCACGTGACCGTGAAGTCCAATGTCATTTTGCCAAAAACTCGCATCAGCACAGTCGGTATGACAGTTGTCGCCGTCCCGTTCACTTGGCCATTGCTGGTGCCCGAAGTGTTGAAGCTTGTTCCAGTGGCTTGCGACGTTGAGTCGCGATAATTGAATGCGAACATTTTGTTAGCGCGCGCCCGGGCGGCGGTCGTGTAGTTCAAATCTGTCATCGCACGACGGCCAGCGAGCACACCCGCATCGCAGGCCGACTGAAGCCGTGCCTTCGTCATGTATGCGCGGCTCATATCAACGGCCCCGCCAACAACGCCCACCATCGGCACAACCGCAGCTGCCGTCAGTGCGATAATATTGCCCCCGACGTCAGAACGTAGGCGTGCCAGAAATATCCTGGCAGACTGTGATCGTACCGCAATAGGCTTGACGTTTTGAGTGTTCATGGTGGCCCCGTTTCAACAAATATCACTGAATTGAGGCCGCCTATGCGTTGGAAATGGATAAGGTGGGTTGAAGCGTCAGAGTTAACGCGGCATTCACTGTAAAATGATGTCACAAGAAATGACGGCAGATCAGGCACTTTCGCTGGCTTATGCGCGGGCTAATTTGCGCGCATCATACCGTGCGGTTTACGTCTTAGATGGCGAGTTCAGAGCTATGGTGGAGGCTTCGAAAGACCCCCTACTAACCAGAATTAAGCTTGCTTGGTGGAAAGAGCAGGGGTTGCAAAAGCCCGTGTCTGAAACAGCTTTGGGCGATGCATCAGTGCAACTCGCAGCTTATCTACCCAAAGTAGTTGCCCTGATCGACGCTTGGGAATTGGCGTTAGAGAATGGAGAAACGCAAGTGACAGCAGCGCAAAGAGGATTTGCCCTTTTTGAACTGTGCGCAGCGATTGCTGGGCGTTCTCTTATTCAATCGGCGGCGCTGGCGGCTAAGGGATGGGGCCTAGCTGACTTCGCGATACGCACACAATCGGCAGATGCTCTGTCGTTGGCGGGCCAAAACTTGGCCAAAGCTAGCTTAAGAGACCTTAGTGGTGCTCTTAAACCACTTGGCGTTCTGGCAGCGCTGTCGCGGCGAGACGTGGAGTGCGGATTGGATCACGCATCACCGCCAGGCTCCCCGCGCAGGATGCTCACTGCTTTGTCCTTTGCGCTGTTCAATCGGTGATTGTGATTTGGCTATTCTTGGGCCAGATTTGAATTCTGGCAAAGATGGAGTCGATGATGGGGCGGTTTCTGGCGGGGGTGGCATCGGCGTTGCTGCTGGTGGCGGCTGATTTATTTTTTTGGCGGGGCATGGACAGTGGACAGGCGGCTTTGCCTGAACCTCCCGTAATGGAACAGGATTTCGCTCTGGCCGATATTCCAGCTGCTCCGGCTGCGACGCCCAAATCCAAAGAGGAAAAGCGGTTTAATCGTTACGACAAGGATAAAAACGGTGCGGTCAGTACGGTGGAGTATCTTGCATCGCGTCAAAAGGCTTATGCCAAGCTAGATTTGAACCGCGACGGCGTTCTGCAGTTTAGTGAGTATGCGGCAAAGACAGCGCAGAAATTTGCAAAGGCAGATGGCGATAAATCTGGCGGCCTGACGCGCCTAGAGTTCGCAACGACACGCGTAGTTCGTAAATCTCCTCCAAGACGTGCAGTCGATTGCCTTCCAGCCGCCCCGCTCCGCGCGCCTGAGGTGGAAGGATCAGGCGACGACGATGCTTGATGCCCACCCCGAAAATGCCTCCCGCGCGCGTTTGGTGTAGAGAAGTTTGCGGTTAGCCTTTTTTGTTTTTTGGGTAAGGATCAATGGCGGAAACAAACCGAAATTGACGTTCATGGGCTGATACGTATCTGCGTTCGCGCCGTCGGTGATGTGATTAAGCAGCGCTCCGAACGCAGTTTCAACCGGGGGAAGGGCAGGCACCTCTCCTCGCAACTCAGCCGCCATAAAACGTCCGGCGAGTAAACCAATGGCAGCACTTTCGATATAGCCCTCACAGCCGGTGATTTGCCCTGCAAAACGGATGTGTGGACGCGACTTGAGGCGCAGCGTGCGATCTAATAGCACCGGCGATTTAATGAACGTGTTGCGATGCAGCCCGCCTAGCCGGGCAAACTCAGCCTTTTCCAAGCCGGGGATCATGCGGAAGACACGCGCCTGTTCTGCATGTTTCAATTTGGTTTGAAAACCGACTATATTCCAGAGCGTGCCCAGCGCATTATCCTGCCGTAACTGAACTACGGCCCAGGGCCAGCGCCCAGTGCGCGGATTGTCGAGACCCATTGGTTTCATGGGGCCATGGCGCAGCGTTTCGCGTCCGCGCTCTGCCATCACTTCAATGGGCATACAGCCGTCGAAATAGGGGGTGTTGGCTTCCCATTCTTTAAACTCGGTCTTTTCACCTTCCAGCAGCGCGTCGATAAAAGCGTCATATTGATCGCGGTCCATGGGGCAGTTAACGTAATCGGCACCTTCACCTTTGTCCCACCGCGATGCCATCCATGCGACATCCATGTCGATGGTTTCGTGATAGACGATGGGGGCAAGCGCATCGAAAAAGGCGAGGGCCTCCTCGCCGGTTTCTGCGGCAATTGCATTGGCGAGTGCCGTTCCGGTGAGCGGCCCTGTCGCAATGATCGAAGGGATTTCGGGCAGAGCGTCAACTCGTTCGCGGACCAGCGTGATGTTGGGATGGGCTTCAATCGCGGCCGTGACCGCAGCGGAATATCCATCACGGTCGACCGCGAGGGCAGACCCCGCAGGAACGCGGTGGGCGTCAGCACAGGTCAATATCAGAGAACCAAGCGCGCGCATTTCGCTATGCAGCAGGCCGACCGCGTTTGATTGGGCGTCATCGGACCGGAAACTGTTGGAACAGACAAGTTCTGCCAGATCATCTGTTTTATGCTGAGGCGTTCCCTCAACCCCGCGCATTTCGGATAACCGAACAGTGACGCCAGCCTCTGCCAATTGCCAAGCTGCCTCTGATCCGCCGAGGCCGCCACCAATGATATGAACTTGTTCTTGCATGGCCGCAGCCGTTATGGCCTTTTGTAGGAGTTGGCGAGGGGGGATTGAGGGTGATGGCAAACGGATCAGTGGCAAAGCCAGTTTTGATAGCAGCGGTTATCGCTGGCGTCAGTTATCCTTTTGTCAGGAACCTTGGACTTTCGCCAGCGCTGATGATCGTCTGGAAAGGGGCAGGGGTCGCCTTGCTGGCGGTCTGGGCTGCCCTGAACGCGCGCGAACTGGACAGTTGGCTTATTGCGGCAGTCATGGCGTTCGGAGCGCTTGGGGATGTGTTTCTCGAAGCTGCAGGTCTGGAGGCGGGGGCAGGCGCTTTTCTGATCGGCCACGCGATCGCTATGCTCCTCTATTTTCGTAATTGGCGGCCCCAAATCACGTTTAGCCAACGGATGTTATCGGCGTTGGTGGTTCCTTTGTCTGTGTTCACGGCCTTTTCACTCACTCAGGATGTGATGATTGGCGTTTACACTTTCTTCGTTGCGGGGATGGCGGCCAGTGCTTGGACCAGCCGCTTTCCCAGATTTCGCACACGCATTGGTGCGATGATGTTTCTGGCGTCAGACCTGCTGATTTTTGCGCGGATGTCACTCCTTGAGAACACATCGGGCGTTTCATTCGCAATTTGGGCGCTCTATTTCTTCGGACAATTGCTCATTATTCTGGGTGTAGTGGGGACACTGCGCGGGCAGGGGGGCGGACGGCCTCTTCCTTTGGAGCCTCAAACCACGTTGTAAAGCGGCGGCAAATCGCGGCGCAAAATCCTCCCGTTAGAGTGAGTGCGATGACCACGGTGGCTGTTGTTGGGTTAAAATCTTGGGCAATTGCTGTCGGGATGCCAATCACGGTGGTTCCGACAAAGACCCAAAATAATGGGAAGCGCGTGGCCGGATAGTTTCGCCCTACATTTGCCAAAACAGCAGTGCCGATCACGCAAGGAATAATGGCAATCATCCAGCCAAAAAGCAGCGATCCGAACACAATGGCTAACAGTTCGATGATTGTTTCGCCAGGCTGCCTGATTGCAACTGGGTTCGGCAACTGTTCAACAATTCCAATAAAGAAAGTTGCTGCTGCGAAAATGGGGAAAGCAAAGACTGCAGCAATTATCGGTGCCTTTAAGTAGCGAGTTTGGGTTCGGTTCATCTAACGTCTCCTAACCCTTCCCTGAGCTTGTCGAAGGGCCGTTCTCTCGTTGACTCACTATAGCGTGATATAAAGAGCGGCCTGTCGACAAGCTCAGGGAAGGGGCTTAGTTCAACCTTTCACGCCAGTGATATTCTCACCGAGCCAGCCATTCACTTTGCGGCCAAAATGAGCAATCGCACCCATGTTGAAAAAGTGCATCGCCCCGAGTACAATCACAGCAAGGCCTACTTTTCCGCTCAAGAAACGGATCGCTTCGGTCATCGTGGTAGGCTCAGCACCGATGGCGAGGGTTAAAGTGATAAATCCAATATTGACGAGGTAAAACCCGACAACCAACAAATGGTTGGTGCTCTTGGCCAGTTCAGCCGCATGGCCGAAACACTGAACGAGGAATACTTCGCCATTCTTACTGAGCGTGCGGGCTACCCAGATGGTAATACCAATGGTGATGGCCAGATAAAGGGCATAGGCGATTTCAGTCATGTCAAATTCCTTTATTTTCGATATTTCTGTAATTAAAGAAACAAATGGATGTGAGTCATTGCTGCCTGTTCGACATTGCGGCCTCCTATTCTTTTGCGTCTGAAGCGCGAGCGCCAGGAATGAAGCGGGCGACTTTGCTGCCCAGCTTCATCAGCGTCACAAGGGTGTTTTTGGGAAGCGTGCGGACCTGATCATACCAGCCGCTAAGCGTCGCCATGAATTCATGCATCCGTGTCACACGTTCGCGCAGATGGGCTGGCGTTGCTGGATCATTCGCCATTTTTGCCGCAAGGTCGGCGAGCAGGGTAATCGTAGGATCAATTTCCCTCCGTTTTCGTTCTGCCACAATGCGCATCAACATGTCCCACAGGTCGGTCTCTGCGGTAAAGTGATCCCGCCGATCAGCCTCGACGTGCACCCGCCGGACAATCGCGTAGCCCTGCAATTCCTTCAGCGCGGTTGAAACGTTTGAGCGGGCAAGGGCCAGCGCATCAACAATATCGTCAGCGGTCAATGGCCGATCAGATAGATACAGCAACGCGTGAACCTGAGCGACTGACCGGTTCACACCCCAATGCGTACCCATTTCTCCCCAATGGAGAATGAAGGCTTTTGCATCAGGATGATCGGTGAGTCGCATGTCGTTTCTTTCTGTATTTTCAGAAATTACGGATTTACGAGGATGATGTCAAGTCACTGTTGAAATTGAAGTGGGGCCTGAGGCGAAGCTGAGTCAACTCGTTGAGAGGCAAGTCTTGGTTGGGAAAACATTCTGGGCCTGTAGCGATTTGCGTTCGGCGGTGAAGGCCCACCAGTCTTGGGCTCCCCCGGTTCTGGCCTGATGAATGGTGGCTGCAAATACATCCCAGACGCAGGGGTCTTGGCGCTGACCTGTCAGCGCTTGCAGAGTAGTGAATAAATCGCCGGGTTCGCAGGCGCTGAGTTGAGCGACAGTTTTCACCTCCAGCAATGCGAAGTCGCCAAGTGCCGCTTTGCCAACATTGCGCAGTTTGGCGAGGCTGGCGGGGATCGGGGCGAAAAGCGGGCGTACTAAAACACTGACAACCGCTGTTCGAGGCAGCGGCGCATAGAGGTGCGGGAACAGCGCACCGCCGCGCGACTCTTCCCATTTAAGGGTTTCGCCGAAGCTGCTGAGCTCAATTTCCGCGATGTACAGTCCAGTTTGGCCCCCAAAATGTTTGGAGATGGTCTCCTCAAGCTGGTCCGCAGTCGACATGTGGATATACCCATCCGACACATCAATCGGAGCACCGTGAAAAATGCCGTCGGCCTGAAACTGCACCCATTGATCAGCAGTGAGGACCTTATAGGCTGTCTCAGACATCTGCGACCGGGGCTTCAACGTCCACAATCTCTTCTTCGCCTTCGCTTTCACCAATCAAAGCGACGCTCACCACATGTTCCTTTTCAGCAACATTCAGCAAGCGCACACCGCCTGTGCTGCGCCCGATGACGCGCATTCCGGATATCTCCATGCGGATCATTTTGGCCTGATCAGTCACGATGATAATCTGTTCACCGTCCTTGGCGGGGAAGCTTGCGACAACAGGGCCATTGCGGCTGATATTGTCGATATTGCTGATGCCTTTGCCTCCGCGATTGGTGCGGCGATATTCGTAAGCCGAAGACCGCTTACCATAACCGTTGGCGCAGACCGTGAAGATAAACTGCTCCCGCTCCGCCATTTCGGCCATGCGCGCGGCGGTGAGAACGGGCTCATTCTTATTATCTTTCCACGGCGCGGCGCGGAGATAGGCTTCGCGTTCGTCCTGGCTCGCCCCGGAACGGTGGAGGATCGACAGAGAAATCACTTCATCCTTCCCGTCCAGCGTCATCCCGCGCACACCCGTTGCGGTGCGGCTCTGGAATTCGCGAATGTCGCTGCCCATGAAACGGATTGCCTTGCCGCTGCGCGTGGCGAGGAGGACATCATCTTCTTCACTGAGCAGCGCCACACCAATCAGCCGGTCAGCACTTTCATCGTCAAAGCGCATTGCGATTTTGCCGTTGGTCGGAATGTTGGTGAACGCATCCATGCTGTTGCGGCGGACATTGCCTTTCGCGGTTGCGAACATCACATGCAGGTTCGCCCACTCTTCCTCATTTTCAGGAAGCGTCAGCACGGTGGAAATGGTCTCACCCGGTGCCAGCGGCAACAAGTTGATCATGGGCCGCCCGCGCGTGTTCGGCCCGCCTTCGGGTAAGCGCCAGACCTTCATCCGGTAGACTTTGCCAGCTGTCGAGAAGAACAGCACAGGCGTGTGCGTGCTCGTGACGAACAACTCTGTAATGACGTCTTCGTCCTTGGTCGCCATTGCCGCGCGACCTTTGCCGCCTCGTTTCTGGGCGCGGAACGTCTCCAGCGTAGTGCGTTTGATATAGCCATCCAGCGTGACCGTAACAACCATCTCTTCACGTTCGATCAGATCCTCATCCTCAATACCATCAGCGGCTGCCGCGATTTCGGAGCGGCGCGGTGTGGCAAACTCTGCCTGCACTGCCGTGAGCTCTTCGCGCATCACCGCATAAAGCTTCACGCGGTCAGCCAGGATTGAGAGCAAGCCCTCGATATTAACCGCCAGCGCCTTCAACTCATCCCCAATTTCATCGCGGCCAAGCGCAGTAAGGCGATTGAGGCGGAGATCAAGGATCGCCCGCGCCTGCAATTCGGATAGTTGATACGTATCGCCAGAGATTTCCGTCTCAATCGCCTCAACCAGCGCAATATAAGCGCGGATTTCAGTGATCGGCCATTCGCGCGCCATTAGGGCTTCACGCGCGGCGTTCGGGCTGGATGACGCACGGATGATCCGCACGACTTCATCCATATTGGTGACGGCAATGACCAGACCGAGCAAAATATGCGCGCGTTCGCGGGCCTTTTTCAGTTCATATTTGGTGCGTCGCGTGATCACTTCTTCGCGGAACTTGACGAACGCTTCGATGATATCACGCAGCGTCAGGGTTTCAGGCCGACCGCCCCGAATGGCGAGCATATTGGCCGGGAAGCTCGATTGCGCAGGCGTATGCCGCCACAACTGGTTGAGCACAACTTCCGGCGTCGCATCACGTTTCAGATCAATCACGATCCGCACGCCTTCGCGGTTGGATTCGTCGCGTATGTCCGACACGCCCTCGATACGCTTGTCTTTGCTGGCTTCAGCTATCTTTTCGACGAGGCCGTTTTTGCCAGTCTGATAAGGAATTTCGGTCAGAACGATGCTGCGCCGGTCATTCTTGCCAGTTTCAATCTCATACCGGCTGCGCACCACAATGGAGCCTTTACCGGTAGTGTAAGCAGAGCGCGCGCCTGAAAGACCAAGGATGATGCCGCCATTGGGAAAATCGGGGGCAGGGACATATTCCATCAATTGCTCAGTGGTGATGGCCCCATTTTCCATGAACGCGAGACAGGCGTTGACGACTTCGCCCAGATTGTGGGGCGGGATGTTGGTTGCCATGCCCACTGCGATCCCGCCAGCGCCGTTGACCAGCAAGTTGGGAAAACGGGCAGGAAGCACCTGAGGCTCTTCGCGTGAGCCATCATAGTTGGGCTGGAAATCGACTGTGTCTTTATCAAGATCGGCCAGCAGAGCCATGGCGGGTTTGGCCAGACGCGCTTCGGTGTAGCGCATGGACGCGGGAGGATCGGGGTCCATCGACCCAAAGTTGCCTTGGCCGTCCACCAGCATCAGCCGCATCGACCAATCCTGCGCCAACCGAGCGAGCGCGTCATAAATCGCGCTATCGCCGTGCGGGTGGTAGTTGCCCATCACATCGCCGACGATCTTGGCGCATTTGCGGTAAGCCTTGCCAGGCACCATGCCGCCTTCGTTTGCGGCATAAAGAATGCGGCGGTGAACAGGCTTCAATCCGTCCCGCACATCGGGCAAAGCGCGGCTGACGATAACGGACATGGCATAGTCGAGATAGCTCGACTTCATCTCATCTACGATGCTGATTGGTGAGATATCGGATGGATCGCCGAGAATGGGCTCGTCGCTCAAAGGGGCACTTTCTGATTGTGAATTGGCTGTCACAATCCCTAGCGCGGGTGGTTAGGGAATGCCAGCTTTAAGAGGGACATTTAAGCCGCAGCAACAGCAACTCGTATCAAACTCCCGGCATGACCGGTGGTCCGCAGGCCCCGAGGAAACCCGGGCACAGATTTTCAAAAAATGGCGGATTTTTCAACAAGTGGAGTGTGTTTTTACACCATTCACGCTCACTCTAACTGCACGAACAGCCACCCTAAAGTCTCACGTGCACGACGTCGAAGCGCGCGTTCGAACGCTGCAAATTCGCCAGTCGCAGCGGGGAAGGAAATCCGCCCGTGGCAGGTCGCGAGCGAATCAAGTGGACGGGTTGCAATCACTCAAGCTCGGGGGCCAGAATGAAGGTGCCGCCGACCTTGCGCCTACCCACTAAGTTGACACATGGTTGACACCTGAACGACCTCAGATCTCCGTGCTATTCGCTGTTGCGCACGTGAAATTGCGACGCAAATTCTGGAAATGGAAGAAGTTGCCGTCACGCCCCCTTTATTCGTCCCTTCCCGTTAAGGTGACGTGCGCAATCGCACTTGCGCGAGGACGCGCGTGGAATATTCACGGCCTGCCACACGGTGCGGCAGATTTTCAAAGAGCATCGGAACATTAAGCGAACATATTTGATTTGTCAAATCATTCTGGTCCCCGTCAGATTACCCGGTCAGCATATGGCAATGAGGGTATTGCGCACGACACGGTGGCGTTCTGCGGTTGCTTGAAGTAGTGTAGTGTCCCCGAAATCATCCGGAACTCCCGTGTACCGGAAGTCTACCCCGGTATTTCTAGGGAATTGAGTATTGTGGCCGTCAAACTGCGTTGTTGCGCACCAAGGCGAGGTCGCGCATAAACTTTGTGAACTCTCTCAGCCTATCTAGCTTATCCGGCTCAATGCCATCTGGATCAAAATGCATAACGTCATTTCGAACTTCGCGTATTTCGTCCAAATGCTGACAAAAAATAACCCTATCCACCGCCAGTTGGAGTTTTGACCATCGTTCTTCTTTCTGAAGGAGTCTGATATATTCTCCAAAATTGAGATCTGCCACAGTTTCAATGTTCGTAGCCCGCCCACTGTCCCTTGGATCACATGCAGCGGATAGTTCAGAAATTTCGTATCGGTCGCCAATGAGATTTCTAACCAGATTTTCGACTTCGCTTAAAAGAAGGAATGGCTCGGTTAGATCGTGAAACTGGAGGCTCAAATCACTGGCTGTAACAATCCCATCGATTTTCTCGCTGATGCCACGAACCAACACGTAATCATGCGTAACGATGGCTTGCATAGCATCGAAAACTGAATCAGAAGATCGAACGATATGGAATTGCTCCATGGCGTCTCTCGCTGTTGTCACAGGTGTCCCAAGTGCAAGGCGCGCGCCTATTGAGCGCCAGCTTAGCATGCCCTTTACGGTTCTATCATTCGTCATAACTGGCAATTGTGAAAAGCCACGCGCCATCATAATTGTCACAGCCTGCGTCAATGTGCCGTCGGGCGGAATACTCACGACGCCTTGGTTCGCTGCTGCGAGGCGGCTAACCCTGTAGGTAGCCTCGCGACTTATCCATGTATTCGCTGCCCCATGGTCGTGTGCGACCAAACTATTCTCGTCAAGTCCGGCTTCATGGTCGCTTGGTAAATTGGGATCTGGCGATGGCGCGTCTGGCTTAAAGAGCGCAAACGCAATTGGTGAATCAACCCAAACGTCTTCAAAGTCTGGTACGGTGAGGATGCCAGCTTTTGACAGATGTTCTCTGATTTCTAAAACGACGCCTTGACGCCGCCTTTGGTACCCAAACCACCATAAAAATGTTCTGACAGTGACCGGTTGCGGCGTATCCCCGGCCTTTAACTCTTCGGCGATGCGCTCAAGCTCAACGATCATCAGTAAAATTCCAAATTCAAGATGGATTTGCAAATTTCGGGAGTTCCGGAGACACCCGAACTTCCGGGAATTCCGGGGACACGAATTCCGGGGGCAATAGTAATTGGTAGTATTTTCTTGGCTATTAATCAGTTTCTGACGCAGTCCCGCAGTGTGCGTAAGGCCTGTGGAACTGTCAATTAATATTGTGTGCAGGGAATTCGCCGGAATTCGAGGCGGGAGCCATAAGTCTCCACCCCATCGTCATTGCGAGCGGAGCGCGGCAAACCAGACTTTGGCTCCGCTGGATTGCCGCGCTCCGCTCGCAATGACGATGGGTGCAACGCTAAGCCGGGACCGCCGTCCCGTCCCACGCAAACACGCCGCCCGTCTGCTCCGGCGTTAAACCGTCCAGCACAGCCAGCATCCGTTCCACCGAATAAGCCGGGGTGAACAGCTTGTCCGCCGCCACCCCGCGCTGGAACGGGGCGCTCATGCCTGTGTCAACGGTGCCGGGGTGAAGTGCGACGCAGATGAGGTGAGGGTGGCTGCGGGTAAGTTCGATGCTGATGGTTTTAATGAGCTGGTTAAGCGCCGCCTTCGATGCGCGATATCCGTGCCAGCCGCCGGTGCGATTGTCCGAAATGCTCCCCACGCGGGCCGACAGCACCGCAATTTCCGCGCGTTCATCCTTCGGGATCAGCGGCAGGAACGCTTTGATGACCATCAGTGGCGCGATGCTGTTGATCGCAAATGACCGGGCCAGCGTTGCGCCGTCCAGCGCGCGCCAAGATTTCTCTGGTGTTTGGACGGCATCATGAAGCATTCCCGTGGTGACGATCAGGCGGTGGACCGGGGCCTCAACCCCTGCAACTGCTGTCGCAATGCTCGCTTCGTCAGTTGGATCCATAATGCCGATATGGTCGCCGCCGCCCCTCGAAAAGGCATGAACCCGCGCAAATCGAGCATCGTTGCGCAACGCGGCGACGAAGGCCTGCCCGATACCACCGCCTGCGCCAACGACTGCGGCCACTCTGTTTCGATCCGTCATACCATCCGTTTACCATAGCGATACTGCGCGCGAAGCCCTGCTTTATGCGGCATTCAATTGCCGTTCAGGCGGCAGTTGCCATTTGCGCGTTCAATGCATCTTGTCTCACATCAATTGAGGCATTAGCGCAGTGGCAGAATAAAAGCCCGTTATGGGTTTTGCCAAATGGAGGATGTTTCATGAAGCTTGTATCGATGTTGACGCTCACAACCGCACTTGCTGTTGGCGTTTCCCTCACCGCCGCCATCCCAGTTGCGTACGCGAAGAAGGAAAAGGCACCGGCAGCGGCGAAAACCCCCGCGCCAGAATTGAGCGCGCCGTACCGCAAAGCCTTTGGTGAATTGCAGGTGGCCGTGAAGGCCGCGAATGCCGCTGATATTCAGGCCAAGATCACAGCGATAGAGCCGCTGACGTCCATGCCAGATGAGAAATATTATCTCGGCGTGATGCGCTTTGAATTGTCGAAGCTGACCAAGGACCGCGCAACGACACGCAAAGCAGTCAATGAAATGCTGACCAGTGGGTCAAAACTGATGACCAATATGCCTGATCTGGCCTATAATGCAGGTGCGCTCGCCTATGAAGCGGGTGATTATCCTGACGCGATTGCCAAGCTGAACGAAGCGGATCGGTTGGGATCGAAGGACGTGAATCGCTACCTTCTTGGTGCGGAGGCGAACTTCAAGTCTGGCCAGAACGCGGCTGGTCTGGCTGTGCTTGGCAAAGCCGTGGCGCAATATAAGGCGGAGGGAAAGCCTGCCCCGCTTGATTGGTATCGCCGCGCGCTTTCGGTTGCCCTGAAGGGTAAGCTCAATGCCGAAGCGACGCAGTGGTCACGGGAATTGGTGCGCGCTTATCCGTCGCCCACCAACTGGCGTGATGCGCTTGTCATTTACCGCGATGGCAGCCGCCTCGATCCACTGGTCCAACTCGATATATTTCGCCTGATGCGCCAGACCAAGTCACTTTCGGGTGAACGCGATTTCTATGATTATGCCGAAGTCGCTAATGCCCGCGCGCTTCCAGGGGAAGCCAAGGCGATCATTGACGAGGGCTTTGCCAGTGGCGCTGTACCGCGCACCAGCAGGGCCGTGAATGAAATGCTGGCACTTGCGAACAGCAAGATTGGCGCTGACCGGGCTTCGGTCGCCAGCGATGATAAACGGGCGCGCGCCTCGGCCGACGGCAAACTCGCCGCGAATACCGGCAACGCCTATCTTGCTTACGATGATTTTCCCAAGGCGATTGAGTTGCTCAATCTCGCGCTGTCAAAGAAGGGCGTAGATGCCGATGCGGTCAACACGCGGCTGGGCATTGCTTATGCGCGCGCAGGACAGAATGCAGAGTCGCGCAAGGCTTTTGGCGCCGTGGTTGGAACGCGGTCAGAAATCGCCCGCTTCTGGCAGCTGTATTTGGATATCAATCCTTAGGATAACGACTGTGCTCCGGGTTACGCCCGGAGCACTGCCCCGCTATCACTCGTCATAAACCGGCTTTTTCCGCGTGAACGGATAGGCGAACTGCTTCATATACCCCTTGGGCACATCCTCAGGCACGCCGTAATCCTTGGGCCAGCGCGATTCTGGCAAGTGGAACGTACCAAACAGCTTATCAATCCACGGGAAGTGGATCGCGAAGTTCACGTCAAACGCCTCGCGCTCCAGCCCGTGGTGCCAATGGTGAAAGCGCGGCGTTGCGACCCAGTGACCGAGCTTGTTGAAATCACCTTTCAGGTTCGCGTGGAGGAGCGAAGAGTAGATATAGACGAACGCGATATAGGCTTGCAGGACTGATGGCGCGAAACCAAGCGTCATCATTGGCAGGGCGGTAAAGCCCCGCAATAGGATGATTTCCACAAAATGCATCCGCGCCCCGGCGAGCCAATCCATCGATTTGGCGGAATGGTGAACAGCATGAAATCCCCAAAGGAAGGGGTAACGGTGGAATGTGCGGTGGAAGAAATATTGCATGATGTCCGTCATGATCAACACCAGCACCAACTGGATAATCCATGGCATTGACCCGACGCCCGCACGGAATGCTTCCCAGCTTCCCGTGTTCGCCACTAGAGCTTTCGATGGTGCAAAGGCGAGGAAGGAAAGTGCCTGCACCATCATCGAACTGATCAGATAGTAAAACAAATCTTCCCGCCATTCGATGCGGAATAAGCGTTGCTTGCCGCGGCGCGGAAAGAACCGCTCCATCGGCGCAAACATAAGCCCCGTAGCGATCATGTTGACGACGAAGAAATCAAGCCCGAAGAAAATGCCGAGGCTAGCGGTTTCGCTGGGCTGCACATTGGAGCCGCCAAGCAACGCCGCCGATATTCCAATCGCCAACGCGGTAAACCCAAGCGCCTTTCGCGGTCGCAACAGCAGACTGAGCAAAGCGAGAGCATATGACCCGAGCAGCATCACATGGATGCCCGTGCGAAAGCCCGTCCAGTCTTTCAGTTTCGCCAATTCCGGCGTCGCAAACCATTCGGGATAACGCAGCGCGACGACCATGCCGAAGCCCGCAACCGCCATCACAATCGCGAAAAAGCCAGAGAACCAGCCACTGCCAAAGCCGCGTGCTTCGATCGGCGCTTGTAGGTCTCGCTCTAGGCGTTCGAGAAAGCTCTTAGTCTTCGGCATTTTGTTTGTCCCTCCCACCGTTCGGGCTGAGCCTGTCGAAGTTCCCCCTTACTTTGCCAGTTACGAACAAAAAGGAAAGGGAGGGTTTCGACAGGCTCAGGGCGAACGGATTATTTGCAACCTGTTTATCCGCTGGACGCCACAATCGCAGACCAAGCGGCTTCGTCAATCACTTCTATGCCCAATTCTGCCGCTTTCTTTAACTTCGATCCAGCGCCCGGCCCCGCGACAAGCAAATCGGTCTTTGCGCTGACAGAGCCGGAAACTTTCGCACCAAGCGCCTCTGCTTGCGCTTTAGCCTCATCGCGACTCATCGTCTCTAGGCTCCCTGTGAAGACCACGGTCTTGCCACTGACGGCGGAGGCGCGGATGGTGGAGACGTAAGCAGGGGGCGATACTTCGGACAGCAGATCATCCCAGACGTCGCGGTTGTGCGGTTCATGGAAAAATTCGGTCAGCGCCTTGGCGACAACTGGGCCAATGCCATCGATTTGGGTAAGTTCCTCCACGCCGCCGTCGCTGGTTGCCACGTCCCGAACGCGGTCAATCGTCGTAAAGGCACGGATCAGGTCTTTGGATGTGCCAGCCCCGACATGGCGGATGCCCAGCGCAAACAGCAGTTTAATCGGGTCAGGCTTCCGCTTCGCTTCGATGGCCGCCAACAGGTTATCCACAGACTTTTCCTGCCATCCTTCCCGCGCCAAAATATCGGCTCGGCGGGCTTTCAGGCGAAAGATATCTGCCGGCGAATGCAGCCAATCGAGGGTGAAGAATTCGGTGATGGTTTTTTCGCCCAAGCCCTCAATATCCAGCGCAGCTCGGCTAACAAAATGCCTTAGGCGCTCAATTCGCTGAGCCGGGCAGATCAGGCCGCCTGTGCAGCGAACATCGACTTCGCCTTCCTCCGCCACGGCTTCTGATGCGCATTCGGGGCAACGATCGGGGAACGTCCAAATATCGCGCTCCTGATCACGGGTCAGGTTTTCGGCAATCTGCGGAATGACATCGCCTGCGCGTTGGACCAATACGCGGTCGCCGGGGCGCACGCCTAGCCGCGCGATTTCATCGCGGTTGTGGAGTGTCACGTTAGACACCACCACGCCGCCGACCGTGACGGGCTTTAACCGGCCCACGGGCGTCAGCTTACCTGTGCGGCCAACTTGAATATCGATGGATTCCAGTGTGGTCTCTGCGCGTTCAGCAGGGAATTTATGGGCGACTGCCCACCGCGGCGCCTTAGTGACGAAGCCCAGACGCTCCTGCCAATCGAGCCGGTCGACTTTGTAAACGACACCGTCAATATCAAACGGAAGTTCCGCCCGCTGAGCTTCAATCGAGGCGTAGTGGGTAAGCGTATCCTCAACCGTTGCAGTGCGGACAAAGCGCGGATCAACGGGTAGCCCCCACGCCTCAATCGCTTTCATGACGCCATATTGGGTGTCAGCGGGCAGGGCAGAAACTTCGCCCCATCCGTGCGCGAGAAAGCGCAGCGGCCGCGAAGCTGTGACGCTTGCATCCTTCTGGCGCAGCGATCCGGCGGCGGCGTTACGCGGGTTGGCAAAGGGCTTGGTGCCATCTGCCTCGGCGCGGGCGTTTAGCGCCTCAAAATCCACCTTGGCCATGTAAATTTCGCCGCGAATTTCGAAGATGTGGGGGGGGATGGGGAGGGCGCGCAGAGATTGCGGAATATCCCCAATCGTCGCCACATTAGCCGTGACATCTTCGCCCACAGCACCGTTGCCGCGCGTGGCCGCCTGCACCAGTTCGCCGTCGACATAGCGCAGCGAACAGGACAGCCCGTCAATTTTGGGTTCTGCCGTCAGCACCACAGGCGCGTCATCCGAGAGATTGAGAAACCGCCGCACCCGCGAGACAAAATCCGCAACATCATCGCCAGAAAAGGCATTGTCGAGAGAGAGCATTGCTTTGGCGTGCGTGATTTTAGACAAGTGGGAAGCAGGGGCCGCACCCACCGCTGCATTGGGGCTGTCGGTGCGCACCAAGTGCGGAAACTCCGCCTCCAGAGCATTATTCTCCCGGATCAGAGCGTCATAATCTGCATCCGAAATCTCTGGCGTGTCGAGCGTGTGATACAGCCGATTGTGCTTCGCCACGTCCTTGGCAATGCGCATCAGTCGGTTCGCGGCTTCGGCTTCGGTCACGCCGCCTCCAGCAGTCGTCCGGCCTGGGCGCGCGCTTCGTCCGTCACTTCTGCGCCAGAAAGCATCCGCGCAATTTCTTCACGGCGTTCGTCTGCTGCCAGCACCCTAACACTGGTGCGGGTCACGGTGCCTTTGCTGGCCTTGGCAATCAGCAAATGGGCATCGCCGCGTGCCGCAACTTGGGGGCTGTGAGTGACCACAAGCAACTGCGCGACTTGGGATAGGCGGGAAAGGCGTTCGCCGATGGCACTGGCGACTGCCCCGCCGACGCCGCGGTCGATTTCATCGAACACCATGGTTCCAGCACTGCCTTCCTCCGCCAGCGCCACTTTCAAGGCGAGGATGAAGCGGGATAATTCTCCCCCGGACGCGATTTTGATGAGCGGAGCAAAGGGCGCGCCGGGGTTGGTGGATATTTCAAACTCCACCCGGTCCATGCCCGATGGTCCCCATCCGCTTTCGGGCAGTTGATCGACTACGGTGCGGAATTTCGCTGCATCAAGCTTGAGGGGAGCGAGTTCGGCGGCGACTGCCTTATCCAGCTTCAAAGCTGCCCCTTTACGCGCGGCGCTCAACGCCAGCGCAGCTTCCCGGTAAGCCGTGCGCGTGCGAGCAACGCGGGCTTCCAGTTGCGCCAGGCCTTCGCCACCGGCTTCAATTGCCGCCAGCTTTTCACCCATATCATTGGTAAGTGCGGCGAGGTCATCAGGCTGAACGCGGTGTTTGCGAGCCAGCGCGCGGAGATCGAACAAACGGCTTTCATCGGCGTCCAAGTCTGCCGGATTGAACGTCAGGGCCCGAGCCGCCTCCCGCAAGCTGTCTTCGGCCATTGATCCTTCGATGATCGCCCGGTCTATTGCGGCTAATGCGTCGGCCAGCGCGCTATGATCGCGTGCCACTCGGTCCAATATTCGCGCGGCTTGGCGGAGTTGAGAGAGGCCACCGTCAGCCCCTTCGATCAACTTAGTAACATCCTCTAAATCACCCGCTATCTTCTCCCCTCGCTGCATCGTGGCCCGGCGTTCGGCAAGCACAGCCTCTTCACCGGGTTCAGGCGCGAACTTGGAAAGTTCTGCAACGGCGTGGCTGAGATAGTCACGGTCTCGCTCTGCATCAGCAAGAGCAGCCCGCGCAGTTTCCAGCGCGTCTTCGGATGCTTTCATCGCGTGATAGGCACCAGTGACATCGCTGAGTTTCGCTTTCGCAAAGCTATCGAGCAACGCCCGGTGTCCGCGCGGATTGATGAGGCCGCGATCATCATGCTGGCCGTGAATTTCGACGAGATGCGCGCCGAGAGAACGGAGGAGGGCAGCAGAAACTGGCTGATCATTGATAAATGCGCGGCTGCCACCATCGGCCTTTACCGTGCGTCGGACGATTAAAGCTTCGCCAGATTCGCAGTGCAGATCATTATCCTTGAGCAGCGCAAGGGCAGGGATAGGGGCGTCAAAGCTGGCCGTTACACTGGCCTGAGCGCATCCGCTGCGCACCAGACCACTGTCGGCACGGTCGCCGAGTGCGAGGCCGAGCGAGTCGAGTAGAATTGATTTACCCGCGCCGGTTTCGCCTGTCAGGACGCCGAGGCCGCTTGCGAAATCAAGATCTAATGCCTCAATCAACACCACGTCGCGGATGGAAAGGGAGGTTAGCATGGCTTCCTACCCAAATCTCAACTCAAACCCCGGGCACATGCTTCTGCGTCAGAGCAAAAGCGCGCTCATACCATTTGCTGCCGGGGTAATTGTGGCCCAGAACTGCGGTGGAGCGTTTCGCTTCCTCAGGAATGCCAAGCGCCAAATAGCTTTCAGTCAGGCGCATCAATGCCTCAGGCGTGTGGCTGGTCGTATCGTAGCTGTCGATCACTTTGCGGAAGCGCACTGTTGAGGCCAGCCAATTGCCGCGGCGCTGGTAAAAGCGGCCGATTTCCATTTCCTTGCCCGCCAAATGGTCACGCACCAGATCAACCTTTAACCGACCATCGGCGGCATAGCGGCTGGTGGGATAGCGGCGGGTGAGTTCCCCGAAGGAATCGAGCGCCTGCTGCGTGATTTTCTGATCGCGTGTCACATCTTCGATCTGCTCATAATAATTGAGCGCAATGAGGTAATAGGCATAAGGCGCATCACGGTTGCCGGGATGGATCGACAGGAAACGCTGCGCAGAACTGGTTGATTCGTTGTAATCGCGGGCCATGTAATAGCTGAACGAGCTCATCAATTGTGCGCGCCGAGCCCAGACGGAATAGGGATGCTGCCGTTCAACTTCGTCAAACAAGGCTGCCGCTAACTTAAAATCGCCGCGATCCAGCTTGTCTTTGGCTGTCGCGTAAAGGGTATTCACGTCGCGCGCGACGTAGGACGTATCCTTCTTGGCTTTACTGCCCGCGCATCCAGCGACGGAGAGTGAGACTGTTGCAAGGAGCGCAAGCGCAAGCGGACGAGCAATGGAACTTTTCATGGCACCAAGTCTTAACCACTCTCTGCCCGTTCGCCAAGCGCGGAGATTGCGGACCGCGCGCTTTCTGTGGCAGAGGTGAGACGAAATGACCGCGACACGACTTTCCACAATATCTGTTGAGAAACCATGGGGCCGACGCGACCTCGGCTTTGGCTTTCCTGATGTGGCGGCAGACGGCGCGCCGATAGGAGAGATCTGGTTCGAAACGCCGCCCGGCAACACGCATGATCTGATGGTCAAATATTTGTTCACGAGCGAGCGCCTGTCCATTCAAGTCCATCCGAGTGATGCGCAAGCGCGAGAGCGCGGCCTGCCATGTGGTAAAGAAGAAGCATGGATCATCTTGGCCGCAGAACCCGGCGCGACGATTGCCATGGGAACCACGCGGTCCGTCAGTAGCGATGAACTTCGTGCGGCCACGCTGGACGGCAGCATTGAGGCCCTCATGGATTGGAAGCCTGTTTCTCCGGGTGGTGTTTTCTATCTGCCCGCTGGTACAGTGCACGCCATTGGTGCCGGTATTACCCTGATCGAAGTACAACAAAATGTTGATGTGACTTACCGCCTCTATGATTATGGCCGCCCCCGTGAATTGCATTTGGATGATGGGATTGCGGTTTCGCGTGGAGAGCCGTTTATTTGTCAAAATGGTGGCTTTGAACTTGCCGATGGCCGGGCTGTGCTCGTTTCGGGCAGAAAATTCGTGGTTGAAAAATGGACTTGGGATGGCACGCGTTCGATCGAACTGCCAATCGGAGCGCTGGCGTGGTTGATCCCAATGGTCGGTCACGCCGAAGTCAGCGAACAAGATATTCTGCCAGGGGAGTGTTGGGAAATCCGCCGAAATGTTGATGTGATGCTTTCGCCGGGGGCAGAAATCCTGTTCGCCTATTCCGGGCCAAGCCCCTTGCCTTTGTTCCCCGCAACTTAGCATCATATGTTGCGCGTTTTGACCTTGGCGAGCCTGTTTCCTGATCAGACGCGGCCTACGTTCGGGCCTTTTGTGGAACGGCAGACATTGGGCCTTGCCGCGCATCCTGTTGTTGAAGTGCGCGTTGTCTCCCCAGTTGGAGTGCCGCCTTGGCCGCTGTCTTTGCATCCCAGATATCGCGCATTGGCGGCACTCCCGCTGGTGGAGCAATGGAAAGGCACAACGGTCTATCGCCCTCGCTTCATTCACATTCCCGGCACCTCTGGTCGTTTTGATGCAAGCGCAATGGCGCGTGCGGTTACGCCATTGCTCCGCCGTATACGGGCCGAATTTGCCTTTGATGTTATTGATGCGGAGTTTTTCTTCCCCGATGGTCCCGCCGCCGTGCAGCTTGGTGAGATGTTCTGCGTGCCAGTCTCAATCAAAGCGCGCGGCGCGGACATCCAGTTTTGGGGCGTGGAGCCTGCCACACGCGGTCAAGTGCTGGACGCGGCTTATCGCGCCGACGGGTTGCTTGCAGTCGCCAGTGCGCTGAAGGGCGACATGGTCGCACTAGGGATGGAAGCCGACAAAATCCGGGTTCACTATACGGGCGTTGATTTGTCGCTTTTCAAGGCTGGCGAGCGCGCGGAGGCTAAGGCGGAACTGGGAATATCTGGCCCTTTGGTGTTGAGCGTTGGCGCACTCATCCCGCGCAAACGCCAGGCGCTGACAATGGAGGCAGTGGCAACGCTGGACGGCGTGTCACTGGCGCTGATCGGGAAGGGCGAGGACGCAGAGACGCTCGGCACTTTGGCCGCAAAGCTGGGAATATCTGACCGCGTAAAAATCCTCGGTGCGCTTCCTCATGCTGAAATTGCGCGGTGGCTCGCGGCGGCGGATGTGATGTGTTTGCCGTCGAAATCAGAGGGGTTGGCCAACGCTTGGGTGGAAGCACTGGCCTGCGGGACGCCAGTCGTGACGACAGATGTCGGTGGTGCGCGTGAATTGATGGACCGGGCTGATGCAGGGCATATTGTCGCCCCGGAAGTGGAAACACTGGCGGCGGCGATGGATGATCTTATTTCTTACCCGCGCGATCCTTTGGCGGTTCGTGCCGTGGCGGAGCGGTTTACGTGGGAGGCGAACACAGCGGCGCTTTACGCGCATTTGAATGGGTTGGTGGGACGTTTCACGGAATGAGGGCAGTGCCGCTCACCCTGAGCTTGACGAAGGGTTGGTGGGAATGACGCTTGTTGTTTCCTCCTGCACCAACCCTTCGTCAAGCTCAGGGTGAGCGGATGGCGCTAACGATCCAGAAACCCTTCACTCTGTGTCGTCCGCTGGCCTTTACCAATCGTAGCCTCATCAGGAATGAAGCTTTCCGGCCCGGCACGGAGCCACAGCAGCACGGGCGCGGAGATGTAGATGGACGAGAATGTTCCAATCACAATACCCAGCAGCATCGCGGCGGTAAATCCAAACATGATCTCAGGCCCCATCGCCAACAAAATGCCAAGCGTCAGGATCAGTGAAAGCGATGTCGTGACGGTTCGCGACAGAGTTTCGTTCATCGATAGATCAAGCAAAGCTGTCATGTCCATCTTACGATATTTGCGGAGGTTTTCCCGAATGCGGTCATAGACCACGATCGTGTCATTGAGTGAATAGCCTGTGATCGTGAGGATCGCAGCCACAATGCCAAGGTCAAATTGTAACTGAGTGAGTGCGAAGAAACCGAAAGTCAGCACCACGTCATGGAACAGTGTCACAAGCGCGCCAACGCCGAATTGCCATTCAAAGCGAAACCAGATAAACAACGCGATCCCCAGCATCGCGAGCGAAAGGGCAACGCTGCCAGAGCTGAAAAGTTCGCAAGAGACTTTTCCAGACACTGATTCCACCGACCCGATGGATGAGCCCGGGTAGGATTTGAGAATTTCCGCGCGCACTTTTGATGCCGTCGCATTGGCGGCGCCAGCGTCTTTTTCTTCGTTGGCAAGGGGGTTGGACCCGAAACATTGTCCGATAGGATTGGTGTTTGCATTGGCCAGAGGAATGCGCAGCGTGGCTTCTTTTCCGTCGCCAGACTCCTGGATCGACACATCTGCTATGCCGAGCTTATCAATGCGACTGCGCAATTCTTCGGCATCCACAGTCTTAGCAAAGCTGACGCGCATAGACTGGCCGCCGGAAAAATCCGCCCCCCAATTCAAGCCGCGCACGGCGACAATGGCAATAGACCCGACGAGCAGAAAGATCGACAAAGCCAATGCCCACCAACGGTAGGACAGGAACGGAATATTCGTATTGTCACGAACAAGTTTCATGGGGCGCATCGAGCAAAATCCCGTCAGATAATGAGTTCGCGCGGGCGGTTGCTCTGCAAATAGCGAGAAACCATCAAGCGCGTAAGAGTGACACCCGTGAACACGGACGTAACGATGCCTAGCGTCAACACAACCGCAAAGCCGCGGATCGGGCCAGAGCCAAACCAGAACATGATGACGGCGGAAATCACGTTGGTGATGTTGGCGTCAAAAATCGCGCTAGAGGCTTCTTTATAGCCGAATTCAACTGCTTGGATCGTCTGCCGACCACGCGCAATTTCTTCCCGTATCCGTTCATTGATCAAGACGTTTGCATCCACTGCCGCTCCGATGGTCAGCACAAAGCCTGCAATACCCGGCAATGTGAGCGTGCCGCCGAACACAGCCATCAAGCCGAGAATGAGGACCCCATTCACCAGCAGTGCGACTGTCGTATAGACCCCGAACCGCAGGTAAGTGAGCAACATATAGACGATCAGCGCCAGCGTTGCCGCGATCCCGGCCTTGATACCACTATCAATGGACTCCCGACCCAGATCAGGACCAACTGAGCGTTCGTCGACTACTTTGAGCGCGACGGGCAGTTTGCCGGAGCGCAGCGAGATCGCCAGTTCGTTGGCCGATTTGACTGTAAAGTTACCGGAGATTTGGGCGGACCCGCCGAGAATAGGCTCGTTGATATTCGGCGCCGAAATGACAACATTATCCAGGATGATCGCAAACGGCTTTTGCACATTCTCCGTGGTCGTACGCCCAAACTTCTTGCCACCTTGGCTGTTGAAACGGATGTTAACGACAGGCGCATTGCTTTGCTGGTCAAAGCCTTGGCTCGCATCGTTCAGTTCATCGCCAGACACCATCAGACGGCGTTTGACTGCGATGAACGGCACCCCGGACGGATTGTCGGAATAAGCCAACACTTGGCTGCCCGGGGGCGCAACGCCTTGTGCCAGCGTCGCTGGATCGGCCGTTTCGTCAACTAGCTTGAACTCAAGCTTCGCGGTCTTGCCGAGCAGTGATTTCAGTCCTTCAGGATCCTTCAGCCCGGGAACCTGCACTTGAATGCGATTTGCACCTTGGCGGGTGACGGACACTTCTTTGGTTCCATCCGGGTCAATCCGCCGCCGCACCACATCGCGCGCAGTTTCCATCGCCTTGTTGATTTCGTCGCTAAGGCCCGCTGCTGTCGGCGTCATCACAATGCGCGTGCTATCGCGGATATCGACATTCCAGTCCCGCTGGCCAGTGATGCCAATGCCTGTTGTCAAATTATAGACCCGCTCCCGCGCTTTATCGACGTCGGCAGTGTTGCGCGGCATGAAGGACAAGATTCCGCCAGCAGTGGAGATGTCGCCCACTTCAATCCGGGGATCGCCGCGCCGTAAATCGGTCCGCACAGCTTCTTCCATCCGCTCCATGCGGATTTTGGCCACATCGTCAGTTGTGGCTTCGAGCAGCAACTCACTGCCGCCTGCTAGATCAAGGCCCAGATTTACGCGCGTATCTTGCAACCGCTGCGGCAGCCAACTGACTGCTGCTTTGGGAAGCAGGCTCGGCAAGGCGAAGATCATGCCCGTCACAGTAAAGGCCATGACCAGCCAAATTTTCCACTTTGGGAAATCCAACATCGTCTGGGTCAGTCGTTCGCGGGTTTGGGTGGGGCGAGCGGATTAACGTCGCTCAACGTGGATTTGACGGCTTTAACTTTGATACCAGTTGCAATCTCAATTTCGATCGTGTCGGTTTCTACTTTAGTGACTTTGCCGATCAGGCCACCACCAGTCACAACGCTATCGCCTTTTTTAACTGCCGCAACCTTGGCCTTGTGATCCTTCATTTGCTTTTGCTGCGGACGGATCAACAAGAACCAGAAGATAACGAAAATCAGGATCATCGGCATAATGCCGCTGGCAAAGAAAGCGCCCATTCCGCCAGCGGCGGCGGGCGCAGCCGCTAAAACTAACGCAGTGGATAGACTTGCAAACATGGGCATACTCTTGTCTGATGGGGAAAATTGAACATCACCCCAATGTGAGGCGCGCGCCTAACATGTTCAAGGCGAAGCGGCAACATGGTTAGCAAACACAGGTAAAAGGAGAGAGCAAAATGATCGTCGTCATGGGCACAATCAAACTGGCAGAGGGCGACATTGACCGGCTGCAAAGCGCCATGGCCGCCCAAATGGCCGCCACTCACGCAGAATATGGTTGCGAACAATATGTCTTTTCACGCGACGTGACCGACCCCAACATGCTGATCATTTCAGAACGGTGGCGGGATGAAGATGCGCTAAACGCCCACGGAAAAATGCCGCATATGACCGCATTCAACAAAGCGATTGGCAGCGCTAGCATTCAATCAATCAGCGTAAAGGCCTATGAAGTCGCCAGCGTCCGCACTCTGATCGGCGAGTAATCGCCCACCAGCGTAATATGGGGCAGGCCTTGCGAATCCCAGAACGGGCGCGTAAGGCCCGTGTCACCGGGACACCGGCGGTCGGGACGTAGCGCAGCCTGGTAGCGCATCACACTGGGGGTGTGGGGGTCGCAGGTTCGAATCCTGTCGTCCCGACCAAAATATTAGTTTCGCGTAAGTTATTGATTTTACTACGAAAAATACCCCATTTTTAGCCTGTGTAGAAACTGTGTAGATTTTTTTTCAGTTTTCCGCAGACGATGCTCATCAACATGGGGTTTTCGATCACTTCTGGTCAGCATCTAAATATAGCCTCGCTTAGCACTTATGGTGCTGGCAAAATTCGCTCGCTGGTCGCTTGCTCGTTCCCCTCCACTGTATCGGGATTGCTTCTACGATAACCGGTAAGCGGAGAGGTTAAACCGCGAGCGTGCTTGCACGACGGCACTTTGCGTGGCGTGAAACAATGACCGACCACAAATCGTGCGGGCAATGATTTCCTGCTCTCAATTTCAACCCGGTGGGTTGAGGCTAAAGGCCCTACCCGCATCAACAGTTATAGCTGAAGCGTTAGCGACCATGCGCGCATCCAAGACTATTGCAACTCATTCGCATTATTGCCAAGGAGAATAAGAAACGAAGGGAACATAATGACGATTCGCAAATACGCCCTGTGGGCCACCATCGGCGTATTGGCGCTACCGTCTGTTGCTCACGCCGACGAGAGCCTGTGGATTTACACCAAAGGCGCGGAAACGCTGCCCAAGGGTGAGACCGAGATTAAAGTCGCGACGATTTCTAAGCGCGGCAAAGCCGACTCCGATTACGTATTCAACGATGTCCGCTTCGAGGTCGAACACGGGATTACTGATCGTTTGACGGTTTACGGTGAGGTCGCCGTCTTCAATCACGACTTTTCGACGACCAACCCAGATTTGCAGCCATTTTTTGATACGCAGGGCGGCGCTGGCGGGCGGTTCAAGAAGACTCAGATCGGCGGGATCGACGCGGGCCTCAAATATAATATTCTCAGCCC
Source organism: Sphingomonadales bacterium (assembly GCA_031376385.1). GTDB lineage: Bacteria > Pseudomonadota > Alphaproteobacteria > Sphingomonadales > Sphingomonadaceae > Aquisediminimonas. Next base: position 1,030 of record JANMDQ010000019.1, on the reverse strand, counting down.
CTACAAAGACCCGATTGGCTTGGCGGTCAGCGTCGAATGGGATCACCGTTTCAAATACCGGCTCGACGGTTCGGAAATCAATCAGGACGCGGTAGAGTTGCAACTCCATTTCCAGAAAAACTTCCTGAACAACCAGCTTGTCCTCGCCTTTTCGCCCAAGATCGAATGGGAAGATCGCAAATCGCCGGGCATCATCGAGAAGGAAATCGCACTCGATATTACGGCTGGGGCTTCCTACCGCGTGGCTCCGAAATGGTATGTAGGCGGCGAGTTTCGGCACCAATCGGACTATCTCAGCCCCTTTAACACCGACACGACCAGCCCTGATTTTGGCTATGACCCCAATCTGAACCCATCAAAATTCCCGTTCAAATTCGGTAGCCAATATCAGAACGGCAATTATCTTGGCCCAACGGTGCATTATGCCGACAAAAAATTCTGGGCGACAGCAGGCGTGTTGTGGCAGATTTCAGGGGGCGGCGAGTTTGCGTTCAACCGCAACGGCAAGAATGTCGATGAGCATGAAAAAGTCCATGTCGGTTTGACGATAGGGCTGGAGCTTTAATCGCAATGGATCGCCGTTCCTTCATTATCGCGCTCCCTGCCGGGTTACTGCTCGCGAGCGGCCCTGCACACGCAACCGTCTATTTCACCGGCGATGCGGTTAAAAAAGCTCTGTTCCCGAGCGCGACGCGCTTTGCTGACCGTTCGGTAACGCTGACCAAGGAAAAGATGAAGTCGATTGCTAAGGCTGCCGGGACGCGCGTGACGGCAGCAAAGGTAACAGCGTTTGATGCTTTTGCCGCAAACGGCAAACTCGGAACGCTCATTATCGACAAGGTTTACGGCAAGCACGAATTCATCACTTATGCGCTGGCGCTCGATACCGCGGGTGCGGTCAAGGGTGTGGAAGTGATGGACTACCGCGAGTCCTATGGCGACCAAATCCGCCTGCCCAAATGGCGCGCGCAATTCACCGGCAAGCGCTACGGCCAACCGCTGCAAATCGACAAACAGATCAAGAATATCT
>JANMDQ010000006.1:0-1756 GCA_031376385.1 Sphingomonadales bacterium | reverse complement strand
GCTTCAGCACGCGGTGCAATTCCACCAGACGCACCGCCATCATCGCAAGATACGCCATCATCGCATTTTCGCCGATGGCGGTTTTCATGGCCTGCATCAGCACATGCAGCTTGTGATTGCCGCTTTGCGTAATATCCATCAGCGCGCTCGACGCTGTTGGCCCCCACGCCCACGTATCGTCAAACGCCTCAATGCTCGCATCCGCGCCTGCCCCGGCGGGTGATTTGAACAATATGTTGTAACTGGCATTCGAATTGAACGGCGGATCAAGATAGATTAAGTCAACGCTCTCGTCCGCCAAATGCTCTCGCAACACATCCAGATTGTCGCCGTAGTAAAGCTTGTTCGTCATGGGTTGGTGCTAGACAAATATCCTTGCCCACGCCAGTAAGTTTCGCGAGGCGTGTGACACGGTGAATCTTCCTGCCGTAGCACCCGGAGCAATTCGGTGGAGCGCCATGCGGGGGAACGGAAGTCCCCGTCGCGCCTCAACTTACGCCTCAAAAAGGGTAGCCACTTTCGCCAGAACTTCATCCATCAGCTCATCTGGCAGACTATCCACTTTGCGCCCGCCACGTTCGGCCAAATCAAGCACGCGAGGTTGATCGCAGCGCACGATGCCCGTGGTTTTGATGCCAGTGATCTCGACGGCGAATCCCAATCGCCGTGCAAAGTCTCCGCCATTTGTGATGGGCAAGACGACAGGCAATTTGGTTGCTGCGTTAAAATTATCTGGAGATATGATCAGCACAGGCCGATTGCCCTGCTGTTCGCGGCCCGCAGTCGGATCGAGAGACACGACATAAATGTCGCCCCGCTTCACAGCAATTCTTTGCCAACAGCTGGCGCATCAAGCCATTCGCGTTCTTCCGGCACTGGTTCCGAAGAATAATCTGACGCCGCAAGCAGTTCTGCCATTGTGTAGCGCCGCCTTGGTGCGGCCTCGACAATCAAGCGGCCGCCATCAATATCGACGCCGACCGCCGCCCCGGCCTTCAAGTGCAGTATATCCAAAAGTGCAGGAGGAACGGCCAGCATTACTGAACCACCGACTTTGCGAAGATTGGTCATATGCATGGGACTGCCTTTCACTTATTATATTGATGTATAACAAGGAGCAAATTAAAATGCCAGAGGTTTTATAAGCCGGGGTATTGTCCTCACGCTTTTACATGACATGCGGCCATCCATCTGACAGCCGGCTTGTAGGCTAAGATAGTCAAAACGATGGTGCCTCAACATTATTTGTTCTAACTATGTTCTTGACATTTGCGTGCTACGCGTCTATCGATTGAGGTAATTGAGATGATCGATTAAAGGCGGTCAGCGGAATAAAAATGCGACTTGGGGCAAGGGAAAGGTAAGCTGAAACCAAATGGTGTTTTGGCACAACTTTACTAAACTTTGGATTTTTTTTGGCTGATTTCCGTGGGTCAGTAAAAATGCCAGAGGGCCTATAAGCCGGGTTTTGTCCTCACGCCGAAACGTGATGTGCGACCATTCCTCTAGGGGCCGTGTTGCCGCGGCCCTCAAGCAATCAACCCGAATGACTGGCAGGAGGATGCCGTGTGCCATTCCTATTCGATCTTGCTCCCGGTGGGGTTTGCCGTGCCGTTGCTGTTACCAGCCGCGCGGTGCGCTCTTACCGCACCGTTTCGCCCTTACCATGCCAAAACATGGCGGTTTATTTTCTGTGGCACTTTCCCTCAGGTCACCCTGGCCGGGCGTTACCCGGCACCGTTCCTCGCTGGAGCCC
>JANMDQ010000036.1:0-27951 GCA_031376385.1 Sphingomonadales bacterium | reverse complement strand
CTCCGGGCCTGACCCGGAGCCTAGGAGCGAAAGCTCTCCCGCGTCCCACTGGGCTCCGGGTCAAGCCCGGAGCACGAATTACTCCTTCGCCGCAACCGCAAAACAATGCTCGATATCAAGGTCATCCGCCACGCCGTTTGCACGATTGCGTTTGGACTGGGCGGCAATCGATTCCTTTTCCAGCCCAATCACAACATCATTTTCCCGCTCAGTTTTGCCTGCCATCCGCAACTCTTCCCGCGCTTTGGCGTCTAGGATCGCGGCGACATTGCTCAATTGTCTGGCTTGCACCGATCGCGGATCCACGCCCGCCGCATCTTGAGCAGCTATGGAGACCATGGCCGCGCATTTCGGAAGGGACGGCGGCGCTTTGGGAGGATCGATCTTATCCATCACCGCGATGCAGGACCGCACGAGAGTTTGCGCCTCTAGCTGCGGGCTTGCACGCTTTTGCAGGGCCGCGACCTCAGCGACAATCTCCGCCTTCACTGCGTCGCGGGATAGGCCCGTGTCCTTCACCAGCCGGTCGCCCACAATCCCGCTGAACCGTTTGCCCCGGTCAGGCAGCCACGGAAAGCCAGCCCAACCCGGCGCACCGCGCTGCTGATCATAGGCCGCCACAGCCAAAGCCGCGACGCAGCGCACCTGTTCTGCCTGATCGGCGTTTAGCGACGCTGGCGGGCTGGCTGCGATAGACGTGACGGACAGAGCAAGGATGAGAGCGCGGTGCATGATTGAGGTTGATGCGTAATAGATCAAGCCTCTGAGTCAAATCGTCATTGCGAGCGAAGCGAAGCAATCCAGACAGTTCGCCGCGTCCACTGGATTGCTTCGCTCTACTCGCAATGACGAACCCCACATCTGTTCAGCCTAACATTCCGCGTTATAGCGTCCCTGTGACCAAGATCATTTCGCGATTCCCCAGAACCCTTTGCCTTGCACTTGGCTTTGTATCGGCAACAGGCTTTGAGCCACTCAATCTTTGGGGAGTGACGCTTGCGGCCTTCGCGCTGCTGATCCTCTCTCTCCAGCAGGCGCAGACCGTTAAGTCAGCGCTTGCCCGCGGATATTGGTTTGGGGTCGGGCATTTTGTGGTTGGCCTCAATTGGATCGCCGGGTCATTTCAATATCAGGAGTCAATGCCCGTTTGGCTTGGTTGGATCGCGGTGGTGGCGCTGTCACTTTATCTCGCGGTTTATCCGGCGATGGCCGCTGGGCTGGCATGGTGGGCAGGACGGGGGAAGCCGATAGCCTTCGCCATCTTCTTCGCGGCGGCGTGGATCGTGACGGAATGGATGCGGGCGACTGTCTTTACCGGTTTTGCGTGGAATCCCCTAGGTGTGGCTTTCATGGGTAGCCGCATGACTGCGCTTTCACCGTGGATTGGCACTTATAGTTTGGGCGGGCTCTTTATCCTGATAGCTGCTCTCATCGGGTCGATCACCAATGCAGAAGTGCAACGCCAGCGTCAGCTATCAAAGGTAGAGGGTTACGGCTGGCTTCGCTTAATTGCAGCCCCAATTCCTGCGTTATTCCTCGCCATCATTACGATCCGCCCTGTGCCTTATCTCGCGCCGATCCCAAGCCAAGACCGCCCCCTGCTCCGCATCGTCCAGCCCAATATCGGCCAGCAGGATAAATACGAAGCCGCCTATGACGCGCTCAATTTTCAAAAGCTGGAAAAGCTGACCGGCACGCCCGGCCCCACTCCGCGCCTGATCCTATGGCCTGAAGCTGCGATTCCCGATTATCTGGAGCAGGAGGAATGGGCCCGCGCCCGCGTCGCCAGCCTGATGGGGCCAAAGGATATGCTGCTGACCGGCGGCACGGCGCTGATCTTTGACAAAGAAGCCAATCTGATCGGTGCGCGCAACAGCATGTTCGCGCTAACTCCGGGTGCCGAAATCATTGGCCGCTATGACAAGTCACACCTAGTGCCCTACGGCGAATATCTGGCGTTGCGCTGGTTGTTGGAGCCATTGGGCGCGACGCGGCTGGTGCCAGGCGATATTGATTTCATCCCCGGCCCCGGCGCGCAGACGATTAAGCTCCCGGGCTTTGGTAAAGTAGGCGTTCAAATCTGTTATGAAATCATCTTTTCCGGCCAAGTGATTGACCAGCGTAACCGGCCTGATTTCCTCTTCAACCCCTCCAATGATGCGTGGTTTGGTGCGTGGGGGCCTCCGCAGCATTTGGCCCAGGCGCGGCTACGGGCGATTGAGGAAGGACTGCCGATTATCCGCTCCACCCCCACAGGCATTTCAGCAATCATCAATGCGGATGGCCAGATTGTGAAGGCGCTGCCCTACAAGCAAGCTGGCTTTATCGAAGCGCGCTTGCCCAGCAAACATGCGCCCACTCTGTTCGGGCGTTACGGTAACATCCTGCCGCTTGGCTTCGCGCTTTTCCTCTTGCTTATCGGGATTGCAGTTCGCAAGCGGCTAGGTTAAAGAGCGGCATATTCACACATAAAGCTTTCTTTATATCCAATAGGAACCCTTCATGCGCACCAGCTATCTCTTCACATCCGAATCAGTTTCGGAAGGCCATCCTGACAAGGTTTCTGATCAGATTTCCGACGCTATCGTCGACCTGTTTCTGTTCAAAGATCCCGAAGCGCGGATCGCTTGTGAAACGCTGACAACGACGCAACTCGTCGTCCTGGCTGGAGAGATTCGCTGCAAAGGTGTGTATGAAAATGGTGAATGGGCACCCGGCGCGAAGGAAGAAATCGAAGCGACTGTGCGTCAGACGGTTAAAGCCATAGGCTATGAACAGTCCGGCTTTCACTGGGAAACGCTGACGTTCCTGAACAACCTCCACGGGCAATCCGCGCACATTGCGCAAGGCGTGGACGCGACAGGGAATAAGGATGAAGGCGCGGGCGACCAAGGTATCATGTTCGGCTATGCCACAGATGAAACACCGGACCTGATGCCAGCGACGCTTTATTACAGCCACAAGATCTTGGAACGGATGGCCGCAGATCGCCACAGCGGTGCCGCTCCTTTCCTTGAGCCTGACACCAAAAGCCAAGTGACGCTGCGTTACGAAGAAAGCACGCCCGTGGCCGCGACGGCTATCGTTGTTTCCACGCAACATGCTCCGGGATATGACACTGGCGCCAACGAAGCGACGCTTCACGCCTATGTGAAGGGCGTCATTGCAGACATCCTCCCTGCCCATCTGCTCACCGAGACCGAATATCATATCAACCCCACGGGTAGCTTTGAAATTGGCGGACCAGACGGCGATGCAGGTCTTACCGGTCGCAAGATCATTGTGGATACTTATGGTGGTGCTGCTCCGCACGGTGGCGGCGCGTTTTCGGGCAAGGACCCCACGAAAGTGGACCGTTCAGCCGCCTATATCACCCGCTATCTGGCGAAGAATATTGTGGCGGCGGGCCTTGCCACGCGCTGCACCATCCAACTGGCTTATGCGATTGGCGTGTCCAAGCCGCTGTCGCTTTATGTCGATACCCACGAAACCGGAACGGTTGGTGATGATGTAATTGAAAATGCGATCATGGGCATCGAAAAACTCGGCGGGCTGACCCCGCGCGCGATCCGCACGCATCTTGGCCTCAACAAACCTATCTATGCAAAAACCGCTGCCTACGGCCATTTCGGGCGCAAGGCAGAGGGCGATTTCTTCCCATGGGAACGCACGGATTTGGTTGAAGACTTGAAGGCAGCACTCTGAGTTAACCAAACTCCATCCGAAACGGATGGAAAGTCACGCCGCTGGAATGGCCGAGAGTTGCGCCATTTTGGGCCAAGGCCGCTGCGCCAAGCTCATGCGCCAGCAGCCAATATCCATAATGGTAATAGTCTAACGCGACATGACTCCACTTTGGCGGCATCCATTTCTCCAACGAGGTACGGGCGCCTCAACAGGGAGAAACCAATGTACAAAGAGTGGACTTCTGACTGGGATAGCATCTTGGATACTGAATATCGTCGCACCGAAGTAACGCTGATTGCCGATGACACCGTTGACCAGAGCGACGTGCACCGGGCGATTTCGGCCACGGGTGGATTTCTGAAAACAGTCTTGACGCCAACTCAGGCACTCCACTGGTTCAGGGGCGGTCAGCGCGCTGACTTAGTCTTGATAGAAGTTGATGGTCCGTCAGACGAGATGGCAAATGTGCTTCGTCAAGCTGACGCAGCTGCCACATCGCACCAAGTGCCGCTCTGCGTGTCTACCAACCGGGACGCTCTTGATTTCGTGGTCAGCGCGGCCTCGGGCCCCTATACAAGCTGGCTGTGTGAACCTGACGTCACGGAGCGTGTTGCCGCCATCGCAACACACATGGCGGAGGGTCAGCCCCTTTTACGCGATGTTGCTGTTGAAATTGATACGCAGCGACTGCGCAGGCTCGCTGATGAAGTGAGCCGAATTGCCCGGGCGCTCTCATCCTTGTCTTCAAATGATCCGTCAGCCGGGCGGTTGGCCGCGTCCGCCATGTCGGATGTGCAATTAAGCTTCCGAGCGGAGCCCATGAACTTCGGCGTTGAAACGCCAATGCCTACAGCGGATGAAGTCCGCCGTATCCTGCGCGTAAGGCGGATGAGGGATCAATTCTTTGACCCCAGTCTATTTGCAGATCCCGCTTGGGACATGCTTCTGGATTTGATGGCCGCACAATTGGAGGATGCTCAAGTCGCAGTATCGAGCTTGTGCATTGCGGCTTCTGTGCCGCCAACCACGGCCCTGCGCTGGATCAAGGCCATGACTGACCACGGCCTGTTTGAACGTTGTGCCGATCCCGATGATGGCCGGCGCATCTTCATTCGCCTTTCTCAGCCCGCGATGAACGGTATGGCGCGCTATTTCGATGCCGCCAAGAAAGCGGGCGGAATGATCATATAGGCTTGTCGTTGGCGGTTCCTTAATGCAAAGAAGCCAAACAAGGGCGCTTAGCTCAGTTGGTAGAGCATCTCGTTTACACCGAGAGGGTCAGCGGTTCGAGCCCGTTAGCGCCCACCATATATCCTTGGGAGACAGACAATGCGCACAGCTTTGGTTTTAGCGTTAGGCTTGTCTTTCGCGGTCCCAGCATTTGCGACCCTGAAACCCGGAGCCATGGCCCCGTCTTTCGAAACCCAAGCAGCCCTTGGCGGCAAGCCCTTTACCTTCTCGCTCGATGCGGCACGCAAAAAGGGGCCAGTGGTCGTCTATTTCTTCCCCGCCGCCTTCACGTCAGGCTGCACAGCAGAGGCGCATGAATTTGCAGAGGCTATGCCCGAATTCAAAAAACTGGGTACGACAGTTATTGGTGCAGCGGGTGATTCCATCCAGAAACTTGCGAAGTTTTCGGTGGAGGAATGCCGCAGCGCGTTTCCAGTCGGCGTCGCCACCAAGCAAATGGCAAAGGGATTTGATGTCGCCCTCCCCGTGATCGGGCGCACCAACCGGACATCCTACCTAATTGCACCGAATGGACAGATTATTTATGCCCATAGCAATGGCGATTACCGCGGCCATGTGACGGGTGTGATGGCAGCCCTGAAAACGTGGCGCGCGACACAGAAGCGCTGAAATCTGTTCCGCTGTGCTCCGGGCTTGACCCGGAGCCTAAGAATGGCGCGCTAATGCTTGAGTCCCTTGGGCTCCGGGTCAAGCCCGGAGCACAGCTACCCCACAAACTGACTCACCAGCCACACCATCCCCACGATTAGCGGTATCCCCGCTAAATCCAGCATCAACCCTGATTTAAGCATCTTGGGTAGTGCAATATGCCCCGTTGCCCAGCCAATCGCGTTCGGGCCTGTGCCCGCTGGCAGCATGAAACCCCAACTCGCCGCAAGGGCTGCGCTTACGGCTAATAGCGCTGGGTCAGCCCCCGTCGCGGCGATCAACCCGCCGACTACAGGCATCACGCCGCTTGCGGTTGCGACGTTGGACGCAAACTCGGTGACCACCACCACAATCGCGCAAAGCGCCAGGGCGATGATCACGGGATGCACGCCTGCGAGCGGCTTCAGCGCCTCGCCCAGCCAATCATCCAGCCCCGACGCACTGATCCCGGCAGCCAGCGCAAGGCCGCCACCGAACATCATGATCACGCCCCACGGCGCGCGGTCAGCCTCTTTCCAGTTCAGCAAAGGCCGCCCCGTGCCATCAGGAATGATGAACAGCAATAAAGCGCCAAGGATCGCAGTTGAGCCATCCTCGATCATGCCCTTAGGCAAACTACCCGTGAACAGCGGCAAAAACACCCAGCCAGAAACAACCAGCAGGATCAGCGGAATGAGGCGCTTTTCAGGGGAGGTCCACAGCCCCTGATCGCCAATGCTCTCCCGCGCCGCCGCTGCATCAAACCCGTCACTGCGCACTGATTGAACGCGCATCAAAATCATCCACGCGAGCGGGATGGCGATGATGACAATAGGCAGGCCGAATGCCATCCACGTCAGAAAATCGATGCGATAGCCAACGCTCTTTTCAATCAGCCCCGCCGCAATGGCATTGGTGGGAGAACCGACAAGTGTGCCAAGGCCGCCAATCGACGCGGCAAAGGCAATCCCCATGGGCAGTGCCCCTGCGATGCCGTGCGTGTCGCCGTCCTTCGTTCCGTTCGCGAACAGCACCGCGACTGCAATCGGCATCATGATGAGCGCCGTTGCTGTGTTCGAGACGATCATGGAGATGAGCGCCGTTGCAATCATGAAGGCCATCAGGAGCGACCCCGGTGTGCCGCTGGATCGCGCGAGTATCGCCAGTGCCAACCGCCGGTGCAGCCCCGTCCGTTCAATCGCCAGAGCAACGAACGCGCCGCCGAGCACGAGGAACAAGATGGGCGAATAGTAGGACGCAGCAACTTCGCCTGTTTTGAGAACGCCCATCAAAGGCAGCACAAGGAAAGGCAAAAGCGCCGTGGCCGTCAGCGGCAAAGCTTCGGTCATCCACAGCACCGCCATCAACAGCGTAAGCGCCGCTGTGCGCCACGCGAGCAGCGGCATCCCTTCAGGCGCGGGCAGGAACAGCATGAGCGCAAACAAGGCAAAGCCACCCCAAAGGCCGAACCGCTGTGCTGTCACGCGTGCAGCCCGATTACAGAAATCTGCCGCCCATAATCTGCCTCCCCCGCGTGTGTGGTGCGGCGGTAGCTGAAAAAGCGGTCGGGGTCGCTATAAGTGTCCAGTCCCAATGCCTCGATCCGCCCTATGCCAGCCTCTGCGAGGCAGTGGACATTATAGCCTTCCAAATCAAATTGATGATGGCCTTCGCGGCCCGATGAAAAGAAGCGTTCATTTTCCGGATCATGTTCGGCAAAGCGGCGGAAGAAGCTGTCATCCACTTCGTATGAGGTCCGCGCAATGCAGGGGCCTATGGCAGCGACAATGCGACTGCGATCCGCACCCAGTGCCTCCATCGCCGCGACCACTGCTGCGCCGACGCCGCCAAGTGCGCCTTTCCACCCGGCATGGGCCGCGCCGACGACACCAGCCTGAACGTCTGCCAAAAGGATCGGCGTGCAGTCTGCGGTCAGGATGCCGAGCAGCAAACCGGTCTGGTTGGTGACAAGCGCGTCTGCGTTGGGGCGCGCCTCATCGGCGATAGCCACTGTAACTGTTACGACATCGGCTGAATGGACCTGATGAAGTGTCACCAATCGCGCCGCCGGAAGGACCGCCGCCACTGCCCGCGCACGGTTCTCTTCCACAGCTGAGCGGTGATCATCTGACCCTAGTCCGACGTTGAGGCCTGCGTAAATCCCTTCCGAAACACCGCCGCGCCGCCCCAGAAATCCGTGCGCCGCGCCAGTCAGAGCCTCCGCGCAAATGACGTCAACTGCACTCATCAGGCAAAGCCCGCAGGCACTGGCCAATCACCGGATGAGACTGACATTACCCGGAACAGCCGCCCCATATCCTCGGGTGCAGACAAGCGCCTGCTCGCCGCCATTGTTTCAGCAGAGCGTTCCGGGGCCGCCAAAGCCAAGGCCGCCGCCCGCTCGGCCAGCCCAAGACGCATCAGCCACAGTCCCTGATCCTCGGCGCCGTGCACGGCCAGCCCGCAAAGCTCGCCCATGGCAGCCAGCGTTGTGAAATCGACATGTGCTGTCAGATCCCGCTCGCCCGGTTCGTGCAAAGGATCGGCAAAGGCGTGGTTCGACACAGATTGAAGTGTGTCGCCTATCGCAGGCCCGGCATAGCCATAGTCAATGACCAGTGCCGCGCCGCCTTGTTCCCCAATCCGCTGGCAAAGCTGGCGCATGATATCAACGCCGTCCGGGCAGGATTCGATGATGCTGCCCGCCGGGGCATCCTTCAGACTTTCCGGGATGATAGTGGGCGGCACCGTCGGGCCGTTGGTAAAGGCAAACGCGCCATCCTCCACGTCCACCCGCCGCTGCCGCCAGCCGTCTTCGGCATTGATGATCTGCTGAATGGGAAGGGCGTCGAAAAATTCATTCGCGACGACAATCATTGGTGCATCGCTGGGCAATGTGCCGACATGATCATGCCAGCGCGCCATGGGCAAACGCGCGGCTTGTTGCGCGCGCAATGCGATGCTGGTTTCAACCAAATGCACTGTCGGCACAAAGCCAACCGCCCCCATCGCGCGCAGAGCGTCCGCCGTTAGCGTGCCGCGACCGGGGCCTAGTTCCACCCAATGCGTGACGGGCTTGCCCGCCCTGATCCACAGGTCCGCCGCCCAGAGGCCAATGAGTTCGCCGAACATCTGGCTGATCTCTGGCGCGGTGATGAAATCTCCTGCCTCGCCCAGCGGATCACGAGAACCATAATAATGCGTGTTCGCTGCGGCCATATATTTGGCAACAGAGATCGGGCCGCTTTGACTTATGGCCTCTGCCAACCGTTCAGCAAGCGTCCCCGCCTTCACGCAACGCTGCTGCGGCCCGCCACGCTTTCAACGCGCTGACGTCGCCCTTTGGCGGTGAAAAAGAAATAGGCGCCGACAATGACCATCGGGATCGAAAGCACTTGCCCCATCGACAGGCCAAACGCCCCCGTCACGCCCACATCGGGTTCGCGGAAAAATTCCAGCCCGAACCGGAAAATGCCCATCAGTGCGGTGAACGCCCCGACGAGCCGACCGGGTTCGTAGCGCGCCTGTGTCTTGTAAAACATCCACCACAGGATCGCGGCAAGCAGCAAACCTTCCAGCGCGCCTTGATAAAGCTGACTCGGATGCCGGGCGACCATATCGCCAGCACCGGGGAAAATCATGCCCCAGGATACATCTGTCTGCCGTCCCCACAGTTCCCCATTGATGAAATTCGCCATGCGCCCAAACAGGTGGCCGACCGGGTAAACCACCGCGACATAATCATGGACGCGCAGCCATTGCAGCTTTTCCTTGCGCACCATCCACAGGATCGCGAGCACAACGCCGATGACGCCGCCGTGGAAAGACATGCCGCCCTCCCAAAGCTTGAACACATCCAGGGGGTGAGAGAAAATATCAGGCTTGTAGAACAGGCAATATCCCAATCGCCCGCCAAGGATGATCCCGAGTGTGGCATAGAATATGAAGTCATCCACGTGCCGCTTGGCCATTGGCGCACCGGGCGCAGAGACCAATTTGGTCAGATACCACCAGCCAAATATGATGCCGCCGATATAGGCAAGGCTATACCAACGGATCTTCAGTGGCCCCAGTTCAACAAGAACAGGATCAAGGCCCAAATCGGCCCAATTGAGAGGTGCAACGGCATTTGCAATAACGGACAGGATCAAGGCTATTCCCCAATGAGTTCGCCCTTCATATAGAGCCATAGGCCATAAGACCAAGGAGAGATTCGCAATGCCATCGGCACTGGATATTCGCATCAGGGACACAACAGCGGCGTTGACCGCCCCCGGCCAGATGATGGCGACGACGACCTTCACTCAATATGGCGTCGACCTGCCCATGGTTGCAGTCGCCCCGCCATCACTCGGCGGCTATTTTGGCTATTTTTGCGCCACTCATGCTGACAAAGAATTCATTGTTGCTGGTGATGAGCGGCTGACCTTTGGCGAAGTTTATGCGGCGGCCCAGACTGTCGCAAGCGCGCTTGTTGCAGGTCACGGCGTTAAGAAGGGCGACAGGGTTGGTATCGCGATGCGCAACGCACCAAGCTGGATCGTGCTCTATATGGGCACGCTGATGGCTGGCGGCGTCGCGACATTGCTCAATGGTTGGTGGCAGGGGGCTGAACTCGCGACGGGGATTGATGATGTCGGTTGTTCGCTTGTCTTGGTTGATGCCCCGCGCGCACAGCGGTTGGCAGATTATGGCTACGCCGGCAGCGCGCGCATCGTAACGCTTGATATTGCCAAACCGCTGAGTGACGCTTTGGCTTCGTTGGTCGGCCTCAGCGATCATTCGGCTACACAGCTGCCGGACCTCAGCGGCGATGATATTGCAACGATCCTCTTCACCTCTGGCTCCACAGGTAAATCCAAAGGCGCGTTCCACACGCACCGTTCGGTCGTGCAAGGGACATTCAGTTATATCATTCAGGCGATGATGATGCTTCAACTGGCGACAGAGGACGGCCTCGTCAGTGCCACGCCGCCGACCCCGACGATGCTGTTGACGGTTCCTCTGTTCCATGTGACCGGCGAAGTGCCGATGCTGCTGGTCAGCTTTGCGCTGGGCCGGAAAATTGTGATGATGCCCAAATGGGATGCGACGACGGCCTTGCAGCTGATCGAAAAGGAAAAGGTGACGAGCTTCACTGGCGTTCCGCTGATGAGCTTTGAAATCCTCACGCATCCTGAACGGAAAAATTATGATCTTTCGAGCCTCCAGAGCCTAGCCGGTGGCGGGGCCCCACGCCCCGTTGAGCATGTGAAACGATTGGCCGAAGAAATTCCGACTGCGCCTGCCGCGATTGGGTATGGCCTCACCGAAACCAATGGCGTCGGCGCAGGCAATGTCTCCACCAATTATCAGGCCAAACCGAACAGCACGGGTATGGCGTCTAAGCCGCTGGTCGAAATTGCGATCCTGGACGACGATGGCAACAAAATGCCTCAAGGCGAACGCGGCGAAATCTGCATCCGCAGCGTCGCCAATTTTAGCGGTTACTGGAATAATCCAGAGGCGAGCGCTGCGTGCATGACGTCCAACGGTTTCTTCCGCACTGGCGATATCGGCTATCTGGATGAGGATGATTATGTCTTCATCGTTGACCGCAAGAAGGACATCATCATTCGCGGCGGCGAAAACATCTCCTGCCAAGAAGTCGAGGCTACGCTCTATGAACATAGTGCCGTCGCCGAGGCAATTGTGTTCGGCCTTCCCGATGAACGTCTGGGCGAAGTGCCGGGTGCCGTGGTGCATTTGCATCTCGGCTCCACGACAACCGAAGAGGAATTGCGCGCCCATGTGAAGAGCAAGCTGGCCGCGTTCAACACGCCTGAACGAGTGTGGATTGAAGCAGAGCCACTGCCGCGCCTCGGCACGGAAAAGCTTGATAAAGTTGGCCTGCGCAAGCGTTTCCAAGCGGAATGGGCGGCGCGTTGATGGCAGCACTGACGGTGGCAGAACTGGGAGACTCGCTGACGCTGCCCTGCGGCGCAGTCTTTTCCAACCGGATTGCCAAGGGGGCCATGACTGAGGGGCTGGCGACTGCGGCAGGTGTTCCGACGGCTGAACTCAACCAGCTCTATCGGCTCTGGTCTCTCGGCGGGGCTGCGATGCACTTGACCGGCAATGTGCAAATTGATCGCCAGCATCTTGAGCGCCCTGGCAATGTGATCATTGACCGCGCGCCCGACGCCGAAATGCGCGCTGCACTCGCCGCATGGGCAAAGGCGGGGACCGAAGGCGGCAATCATCTGTGGATGCAGATCAGCCACGCTGGGCGGCAAACGCCTGCACTGGTCAATAAGACGCCCAAAGCACCGTCTGCTGTAACCGTGGCCCTGCCCGGTGGCCAATTTGGTCAGCCCGTTGCGCTGACGGAGGGCGAAATCATTGATCTCATCGCGCGCTTTGCCACTTGTGCAGAAGCTGCGCGGGAGGCCGGTTTCACAGGCGTTCAAATCCACGCCGCTCACGGCTATCTTTTGTCCTCTTTCCTCAATCCGCGTGCCAACCAGCGCACTGACGCTTGGGGTGGTTCGCTTGAAAATCGCGCGCGTTTTTTGCTTGAGGCGTTCAAGGCCGTCCGCGCCAAAGTGGGCGCTGACTTTCCCATTTCCGTGAAACTCAATTCGGCTGACTTCCAAAAGGGCGGCTTTGCCTTTGAAGACAGTTTGATGGTCGCGCGCTGGTTGCAAGCTGCTGGGCTTGATCTGCTGGAGATTTCCGGTGGCTCTTACGAACAGCCCGCGATGATGGATATGGAGGGGATGGAGGCCCGCGAAAATCCCAAGGTCGCCGCCTCCACTTCGGCCCGAGAAGCCTATTTCGTCGATTTCGCCAAAGCGATGAAGGCCGAAATCACCATTCCGGTCATGGTGACGGGCGGATTCAGATCCCGCGCGGCGATGGACCATGCGCTCAGCACTGGGGCCGCAGACGTCATTGGCGTCGGACGCCCGCTCTGCGCTGATCCCTTTGCGCCGTCCAAACTGCTGGGCGGCGACGCGAGTTTGGCGCGGTGGGAAGATCGCCTCGCCCTTCTGCCCACATGGCTACAAGGATTGCGGAGCATCAAAATGGTCCGCGCCATCGATAGCTTCGCCATCCAATATTGGTATTACGGCCAACTCTATGCCCTTGGCCGCACTGGAAAAATGGACCCCAACCTCTCCGTCTTTGCCGCTTGGCGTGAAGTGGAGAGGACGCATAAGCGTTTGGCGGCAGTTCTCCGGGCTTGACCCGGAGTCTAGGAGTCCAACACACAAAAGCATCCCCCCTGGGCTCCGGGTCAAGCCCGGAGAACTGACCTTCGCTTTGCATAGCTCCTCTTGATCCCTTGGCCGCACGCTCTAAACGCATCCCATGCGTCGCCCTACGATCATTGAACCTGACCAACCTGTGATCACGCGCCGCAATCTCCTTATTGGGGCTGTAGCAGGCGGGGCACTGGTCGTCGGCTGGTCGCTCTGGCCGCGCGTTTCGGTTCCCAATCTGGCGACCGCGCCGGGCGAAACTCTGCTAAACGGTTTCATCAAGATCGGGCGCGATGGGCATATCGTTGTCGTCTCCCCTCAGGTCGAGCTGGGTCAGGGCAGTTACACGCTGATGGCACAGGTCGTGGCGGATGAACTTGGCGCAGATTGGCGGACGATTGCTGTTGAACCTGCGCCTATCAATGGGCTCTACACAAATGGCTTGCTCTCAGCCGACTGGCACAGCGGGTGGGGATTGCCAGATGCAATCCAAGGCACAGGCGGATCGACGAGCCTGCGCGCGTTTGAACCCAAATTGCGTGACGCGGCGGCGGCGGCACGGGTGCTGCTCTGCAAAGCGGCCGCGGAACGGTGGGATGCCAGTTGGGAGGCCTGCGATACAGATGAGGGCTTTGTCATTCTTGGCAAAGACAGGCTGCGCTTTGGTGATTTGGCCGCTGAGGCCGCTGAATTTGATCTGCCCAAAGTCATTCCGAGGCGTGATAATGGCACACGGCTGGCAGGACGCGGGGTCAACCGACTGGATGTGCCGGCCAAAATTGATGGCTCCGCCAATTATGCCGCTGACATTCGCCTGCCCGATATGGTCTTTGCCGCGATCCGCCAAGGCCCGCCGGGGGATAGCCGGTTGACCGGATTTGATGCCAAAGCTGCGGCAAAAATGCAGGGTGTCCTGTCTGTCATCGATCATGAACGCTGGATCGCAGTGGCAGCCAATAGTTGGTGGGCGGCCAATGTGGCACTCGACAAGATGCGCCCCAAATTCACCACACCCAGCGGCCTTGCAACGGAGGCTGCGGCGCAGAAGGCGCTGACTGAAGCCTTGAAAGCAGACGGAGAGATTATTGCCGAGGCAGCTGATGTCGACGCCCTCTTTGAAGGCGCAAAGCCCCTCACGCGCCGCTACTCCGCAGGTTTTGCCACGCACGCGGCGCTTGAACCCATGGCAGCGACAGCCGCGATAGCGAATGGCCGCCTGCAATTATGGATTGCAACTCAAGTGCCTGATCTGGCCCGCCACGCCGCTGCGCGCGCAATTGGGTTTGAACCCGGCGCCGTCACGGTGCACGCCATGCAAGTTGGCGGATCGTTCGGGCGGAAATATGAAATTGAGATCGCTGGCCAGGCCGCACTGATCGCGCAAAAGCTTGAGCGCCCGGTGCAACTCATCTGGTCTCGCAGCGAAGATATGGCGCAGGACCGGATGCGCCCTGCGGCACAAGCGGAACTCACCGCACGGATTGGTGCTGGCGGGCGCATTGAAGCTTACCGCGCCAAAATCGCTACGACTGATGCAGTGGCTGAAATGGTCGCGCGCATTGTGGACGGCAAAGCGGCGCATGAAGTTCAAGGCGCAGGTAAAGCCAATGCCCGTGCGGTTGAGGGGGCACTTCCCCCCTATGCCATTCCAGCGATCAGCATATCCCATCACCCGGCGGACCTCGGCATCGCAACAGGCAAACTCCGTGCAGGCGCGAACGGCTATACTTGCTTTTTCACTGAAAGCTTCATCGACGAACTGGCCGAACAGGCGCGGCGGGACCCCTTCTCATTCCGCATTGGCCTGCTCACTGGCAATGCGCGCCTTGCCAAATGTCTCACTAAAGTCGCGATGCGCGGCGGGTGGGAGGGCGGCGCACAAGGCACTAATCAAGGCATCGCCTGCCAGATGATGCAAGGCAGCTTCATCGCGGTGCTTGCCGAGGCCAAGATGAGCGACACTGGCCGCCCCGCAGTCGTCAAGCTGACTGCGGTGGCTGACGTCGGTCGCGTGATGAACCCCGATATTGCGCGCCAACAGATAGAGGGGGGATTGCTCTATGGCTTAGGCCTTGCAACAGGGACTGCAATCACGTTGAAAGACGGATATCCTGAGCCACGCCGCTTGGGCCGCCTTGGCCTGCCGCGCCTTGCCGATATGCCCGAAATCTCTGTTGAACTCATCCGATCAAAAGACGCGCCCGGCGGCATAGGCGAATTGGCCGTATCGCCAGTAGCCCCCGCCATCGCCAATGCCCTATTTGCAGGCAGTGGCACCCGTTACCGCAGCATACCAATAGGACAGACACCGCGCTGATGGATATTCCCGCCACACATCCCCCGATTCTGGCCCAGCGCATCGGCCTGCTGATCATCAACCTTGGCACGCCCGACGCGCCAGAGCCTGGACCAGTGCGGCGCTATTTGAAGCAATTTCTGTCTGACCGGCGCGTTGTTGAGATACCGCCAATCCTGTGGCAGCCGATCCTGCGCGGTGTGATCCTGACCACGCGACCCAAAAAGTCCGCCCATGCCTACGCCCAGATTTGGACGCCGGAAGGATCGCCACTGGCCGTCGTCACGCGCGATCAAGCAGCCGCTTTGCAGGCTTCGCTTGGGAACGGCGTGATGGTCGATTGGGCGATGCGATACGGCACGCCCTCAATTGAACAGAAACTCGCGGCGATGAAAGCGGCAGGCTGCACGCGCATTCTCCTCGCGCCGCTTTATCCCCAGTATAGCAGCGCGACGACGGCGACGGGTTTTGATGAAGTCGCGCGCCTGATGGGCAAAATGCGCTGGCAACCTGCGATCCGCACTCTGCCGCCTTATTATGATGACCCCGCCTATATCGGGGCGCTTAAAACCTCTGTCGAGGCAGGCATTGCCAAGCTGGATTTCAAGCCCGACGCGATCCTGGCCAGTTTCCACTCCATGCCGCTGCGCACGCTGGAACTGGGTGACCCCTACCACTGCCATTGCCGCAAAACCGCGCGGCTGCTGTCGGAGGCGCTTGGCACGGAGCTGATCGTCTCTTTCCAATCCCGCCTTGGCCGTGCGAAATGGCTGGAGCCTGCGACGGATAAGACCCTCGCCAGCCTCCCCGGCAAAGGCATTAAAAGCGTCGTGGTCCTGACGCCCGGCTTTTCCGCCGACAATCTCGAAACGCTTGAAGAAGTCGCGATGCAGGGCCAGGAAAGTTTCAGGCACGCAGGCGGCGCACACTTTGCCTACTTGCCCTGCCTCAACGCCAGCGAAACCGGCACCGCGATGCTTACAACTTTATTGTCAAGAGAACTTGCAGGCTGGCTTCCTTCGGCATAGCTTTACGTCCGCCATCATAGGGGAGAATTGCTTATGTCTCGCGTAGCCATTGTCACTGGGGGAACGCGGGGCATTGGTGCCGCGATTAGCGTGGTCTTGCAACAGCGCGGCATGACTGTCGCCGCGACCTATGCAGGCAATGCGGAAAAGGCCAAGGATTTTGAATCCGCCACGGGCATTCGCGCTTACTGCTGGGATGTTGGTGATCATCAGGCCTGCCTTGACGGCTGCGCGCAAGTGGCCCGTGACCTTGGCCCCATCGATATCCTTGTTAACAATGCCGGCATCACGCGCGATGGCACACTCATGAAAATGACTTATGAGATGTGGGACGATGTGATGCGCGTCAATCTAGGGGGCTGTTTCAATATGGCCAAGGCCGTGTTTGAAGGGATGCGGGAACGGCGCTGGGGGCGGATTGTCAACATCGGATCAATCAACGGCCAAGGCGGGCAGTATGGCCAAGTCAATTATGCCGCTGCTAAATCCGGCATCCACGGCTTTACCAAGGCACTGGCGCAGGAAGGCGCGAAATTCGGCGTCACGGTGAACGCGCTTGCACCCGGCTATATTGATACGGATATGGTCGCGGCCGTCCCCGATGATGTGCTGGCCAAAATCGTCGCGAAAATCCCCGTTGGCAGGTTGGGCCAAGCCGAAGAAATCGCACGCGGTGTGGCGTTCCTCTGTTCGGACGACGCGGCCTTTGTGACGGGATCAACATTGTCGATCAACGGCGGGCAGCATATGTATTGACCGCGATGCTCAGGGCTTGGTTCAGCCTCGACAGTGGACAATAGGTTCCCTATTCTTTAACTCTTTCGGAGGTGATCATGGCGGAATGGACAGTACGTGCGGATTATGATCCCGATGCAAAAAACTGGTATGTTTTTGATAGTGACGTGCCTGGTCTTTCGACAGGGGCCGCGACTCTCGAAGCCCTGGAATCCAAATTGCCTGATATGATTGTCGAACTTCTCGAACTTAACGAACATTTATTTGATGATAAATCGCGCCTCACCGGCCCGCACCGCTTTCGCTTGGTCGCGCATCATGAGGCTTTTCACGCGATTGCCGCCTGATGGCCACTGGCTACGCCAAACGTGTGAAAGACATTTTGGTGTCACACGGGTGTGAGTTCGTTCGGCATGGCAAAGGTGATCATGACATTTGGCAAAGCCCAATTTCAAATACGCGCTTCGTTGTTGATGCTAAAATCCCATCGCGCCATTTGGCCAACGCTGTGCTGCGGCAGGCAGGGATCAAAATGAAAGTTGATTAGTTTTGCAGCTGAACAAGGAGACAGACCATGCCCGTTACCGTGATTTATAAGACCAACGCCACTGCCACTGGCGGACGCGATGGATCGGCCAAGTCGGATGATGGCTCGGTTGATGTCAAATTGGTGGTGCCAAAGGAAATGGGCGGGCCGGGCGGCGTCGGGGCCAACCCGGAAAAATTGTTCGCGGCGGGCTATTCAGCGTGCTTCCTTGGCGCGATGAAAGCGGTGTCTGGCACAGTCGACGTCAAAGTTCCTGCCGACGCGACGGTAACTGCGGAGATTGGCTTTGGCCCGCGTTCAGAGGGCGGATATGGGATTACCGCCAATCTGACCATATCCATGCCCGGCGTGGAGCAGGCCGATGCGCAGCGGCTGGTGGAGGCGGCGCATGCCGTTTGCCCTTATTCCAACGCGACGCGCGGCAATGTGGATGTGGGCCTGACCGTCGCGGCCTGACGGATTGCAGACAAAAAAAGGGGGAGAGCCAAAGCCCTCCCCCCAAAAACGCGTCATGCGCAACGCTTAATATTTGATGCCGATGCGGGCATACACCAACCCACCGTTGACCCCGAAAGGACCGCCGCTGCGTGGATAGATCTGGCCGTCTGCTGTGCTGTTTGTTGATGCATAGATCGGGTTGAACGTTGTTGGCGCAATCCGGTCTGGCTTGGTGTCAAACAGGTTTGTGGCACCGACAGTGAACGTGAAATGTTCAGCAAATTTATAGCTGACGTCAAGATCGGCTGTGACCTTCGCGCCAAAGCGCTGGCCGGGATAATCGATGTTGGTGGCCCATGAGCTGTAGTAGTTGGCCCGCGCGTTGAGCGCAAAGCTGTTCAACTGCCAGCCGCTGGAAAGCACAATGCGGTGCTTTGGAGCGACGTTTGAGATGTCAAAAATCTGCTCGGCACTGATTGCAGCCGGATTGAACTTGGTCACTTTGCTCTTGTTATAATTGTAAGCGAGTGTGAGGTTCAATTTTCCGCCCGCAGCATCCGTGCGGAAGCTTCCGATCACGTCAACGCCCTTGGTGGTGGTGTTGAAGCCGTTGGTGAAATAATTCACATCACCACCAACACCAACTGATGCGAGGGCTGGCACTGCGTTTACGTCTGCCTGAGTCACCTTGAACGGCTTGGTGATGCCGATCCGATCACGCACTCTGATTGAATAAGCATCAACAGTCAGCGTCAAGTTGCTCGATGGCTCCACAACGAAGCCAAGGCCGAAGTTGGTCGACTTTTCAGGCTTAAGCGCCACAGCGCCAAAGCGCTGCGAAATTGGATTGCTGACCTGATAAGTTCCGGTCTGCACCTGGTTGCCCTGGAAAAATCCGGTCGTCAGGATTTCAACATTGCTTTGGCCAGGCGATGGTGCGTGGAAACCTGTGCCCACAGTGCCACGAATTGCAAACGCATCGGAGAATTCATAGCGAGCATTGAACTTGCCCACGAACGCGCCGCCGAACGTATTGTAATCCTCATACCGTCCGGCAAAACCGACGCTGAGCGCGTCAGTGATGTCTGTCTCTGCGCCGACATAGATTGCAATGTTCTTCTGGCTGAAGCTGCCTGCCGACTGCGGGCTGGTGCCGCCGTAGCCACTAGCTGCTGGGCTGGATGTTACAGTTGGGGTAACCGTATCGCGAGCGTAAGTATTTGGGCCCGTCAGAACATAGAGGTCTTGCGAAGCAAAAGGTCCTGCACCGTAAGACTGTAAATCGCCTTCAGTGGCCTTGTAAGTTTCACGACGATATTCCGCACCCGCCGAAAGCGTGATTGGGCTAGCAAAGCCTGCTTCCAGGGGATAGCTGAGGTCAAGGTTGAGAGTCAGTTCTTTCTGGATCAGATCGCCAAACTCAAAGGCTGTTTGGGTCTGTGGGCCGAAGGACTGGTTGAGTGAGTTAGTCATCGACAAGCGAAGGCGGTTGCGTCCCATTGTTCCTGACAGATCATAACGGAAGCCGCTATCGGTTTCGCCCTTGTAGCCAATAGTTCCGAAGATTTGGTCATTCACACCAATAAAGCGAGGCGTGAAGCCCGCTGGATAGAGTTGCGAGAACCTAAAAATGTTGGCGTCTTTGACGAAGCCGCCAACTGGACAACCGACGGCACCCACTGGGCACTTTGTCAGGTAAGCTGTGCGCCGGAATGCAGAATTGCTGCCAATCGAAATAACATCGCCCGCCGCGTTTGTTTGGCCGGGTACAAGTGTTTGTGGCCCTGTCCCAGTATCGCGTACCAGAGGTGCCGTCTGTGCAATTGGCGAGCGATAGTTGAAGCTCTGGTTACCTTTGCTATGCGCCAAATTGCCCGTGAGGTAAATCTTGCTGCTGTCCGACACTTCATAGGCCGAGTTGAAAATCAACTTATAACCTTCAGTTGGCGACGATCCCCAAATCTGCACGGGGCCAGGGAAGTTTGGAAGCTGTGCTGCAAGCGAAGGATTGGCCGCCGCAAATTGCAGAGCGATTGGGCGCGTTGTGCCTCGGCTGGTGCCACCGTCCTTATTATATTCGCCGGACAAGTTGATGAAACCACCATCGCCAAGTTTGAAACCAGCAAAGCCAGCAATCTGGCGCGCCTTGCCATCACCTTCGTAAGTTTGGCCGTAGCGGGCCTGCAATTCAAAACCGGCATCATCGCGCAGGCCGTAATTGATCACGCCGCCAATGGCATCCGAGCCATATTGTGCCGTTGCACCTTCACGAAGGATTTGCAGGCTCTTGATCGCAATTGCAGGAATGGCCGAAATGTCAGCACCTTGTGACCCGTAACCAAGCGCCGTGTCGCCACCGACATACACTTGCACAAGAGCGGAACGGTTATAGCGCTTGCCGTTCAATTGAACGAGGATGTTATCAGCGGGCAGGCCGCGCAACGATGGCGAGCGGACGAAAGTCGACGCGTCTGAGATCGTGTTCTGGCTGGAAAAGAAGGAGGGAACAATGTTCTTGAGCGTATCAAGCAAGTTCGCGGTCGGCTGTGACTGCAATTCGGTTGAGCTGATCACATCAACAGGCGACGCAGAATCAGTGATCGTACGGTCGGTGCGGCGCGTGCCAACGACAACGATTTCTTCGGCTGGTGCGGCGGCATCTTCAGCTGCGGCATCCTGAGCGAAGGCTGGTGTGGAGAGCAGAGCGGCAGCCCCAGCTGTCGCGAGTAATGAAAAACGGAAAATTTGACGCATGACGACCCCTATCCTTTTTATGAGTGCCGCGCCGCTAATCCAAAATTGTTCCCTTGCCGAATGATTATTTCAATAATGGGGACGATTTTTTTCTAATGTTGCAAATTAGTGACAGGCCTAAAGGCGGTGTGCGCGCCACAATGATCGCTTTCATCATCCCCGGTGACAAATGGCGTTTGACCAGTTAGCGTCGCAAATATGAGAATAGACCTGATCCCAGCGGGGGATAATCCGCCAGAAACCCTGAATGTCCTGATCGAAGTGCCGATTGGGGGAGAACCGGTCAAATATGAGATTGATAAAGCGTCCGGCGCTTTGTTTGTCGACCGCATTCTCCATACGTCCATGCGTTATCCGGCCAATTATGGCTTCATTCCCCATACACTGGGTGAAGATGGTGATCCGCTCGACGCGCTGGTCATTGCGCGATCCCCCATCGTGCCGGGTGCCGTCATTAAGGTGCGGCCTGTTGGTGTGTTGCTTATGGATGATGACAAGGGCGGGGACGAAAAACTGATCACAGTGCCGCTCGACACCACCTTTCCTTATTATAGCGATGTCATGTCGCACGACGATTTGCCGCCCATTGTAACGCAGCAGATCGAACATTTTTTCGCCCATTATAAGGATCTTGAACCCGGCAAATGGGCGAAACTAAAGGGCTGGGGCGATGCGGCAGAGGCCAAGCGGATCATCGTGGAGTGTATCGAGCGCGCGAAGCTCCACGGCCTTTGATGGAAGCATCATGCCGCAGATAATCCGGTCAACCAGCAGCGCGGCGTCTTTCCCATTCTCTGTGCCTGTTGTGATTGTAGGCGGCGGCGGGTGCGGGCTTTGCGCAGCACTTGCAGCGTGCGATGCGGCCGTTGACGTGCTGGTGCTGGAGCGTGACCCCAAGATTTGGGGAACCACGTCAATGTCAACGGGGCTGATCCCGGCGAGCGGAACGCCGGAACAAGCCGCACTGGAGATCGACGACAGCCCAGAGCGGTTTCAGGCCGATATCCTGAAAAAAACGAAGGGCCAAACCGACGCTGCGATTGCCCTTAAACTGGCGCAGGACTCACCGGAAACCATTGCTTGGCTCCGCGACAGTCACGACATTCCGCTCACACTGATTAACGACTTCCTTTACCCCGGACACAGCGCGATGCGCATGTATGGCACGCCCAACCGCACGGGGTCGGAGCTGATGGCCGCGCTGGAGGCCGCATGCGGAGTGGCTGGCGTCGATATCCTCACCAATGCGCGCGTCGAGGCTTTAATAGTGGACCCCGATGACCGGGTGTTGGGGGTGGACTATATCCGGCCCGATGGCACGCGCGAACAGGTCGGCTGCAATGCGCTGATCCTCGCCTGCTGCGGCTTTGGCGGCAATTGGGATATGGTGATCGACTATATCCCTGAATTAAAAGACGCGGTGTTCCACGGCCACCCCGGCAACAAGGGCGACGCTATGGCCTGGGGCCGTGAACTGGGCGCGGGCCTGGCCGATATGCACGCCTATCAGGGGCACGGCGGCCTTGCGGCGGGCCACGCGATCCCCATCCTCTGGCCGCTGATCATGGAGGGCGGGTTTCAGGTCAACAGGCTTGGTACCCGCTTCTCCGACGAATCTCAGGGCTATTCCGAACAAGCCGTTAAGGTTCTGGCCCAGCCCGGCCATGTCGCGTGGAGCATCCTTGATCAGCGGCTTTATGATCTGATGATGAAATTTGACGATTTTCAACAGGCAGTCGCCGCAGGGGCAGTGGTGAGAGGCGATGATATTGCAGACCTTGCTCAGCGGATCAGCTTGCCCGAAATAGCACTCCAAGCGACGTTTGCCGAAGTTGACGCTGTAAAGGCAGGGACAGCGCCCGATCCTGTCGGGCGGGATTTCGGTGGCAAGCCCCCGCTGTCTGCGCCCTTCTACGCCGCGAAAGTCACAGGGGCCTTGTTCCACACCCAAGGCGGTCTGGTGGTTGACGGAGACGCGCGGGTGATGCGCGAAGATGGCACGGCTTTGCCCAATCTGTTTGCCGGTGGCGGTGCCGCGCGCGGAATATCGGGCGAAGGCGCGGACGGATATCTGGCAGGCAATGGTTTGTTGACAGCGACCAGTTTTGGCAAGCTTGCCGGACGGGCAGCGGCGCAGCTTTAATCAGCGTTGCTTCTTGGCGATGGTCGCGTTGAAATCAGGGTCTTTTTTTGCCACCCAGTCGACGAATTTGCGCACGGTGGGGTTCATCAGCAGGCCTTCCACATCCATCCCGTTGCGCTGCAGTTCTGAATTGGTGAAATGGGTGATGATCGTCTGCTGACAGATCGGGTGCATCGGCACAACATCACGCCCGCCGCGGCTTTTGGGCACGGGATGATGCCAGACGATGGTCTTGCCCGTCGGTCGCGCGCAGAGCCAGCAGACGACAACCTCTGCCGGAGCCTCCTCATCACGGTCCAAATCGCCGTAGGGATCATGTTTTGAATATTTGCGGGCCATATATCTGCCTGAATTGCCTGAACTTGTGCCGCCGCGTCTATAGCGATGTCCTTGCTATTACCACAGGCAGAACTGAGGCCCCCTAAACCGGGACAGGGCCTAAACCGGGACAGTGATATGCTTGCCCCCAAACACCGCCTGCCAATTCTCAATCTCGCTCACCACAATATCATCAGCTGCATGGGCCAATTCAGACACGCGGGCGTAATCAAGGGCAGTGTCCGGCGCGGCAAGCAAAAGAGAGAGGCGCGCATGAACCGCGTCCAGCTTTTCCGCAGTCACTTCGGAAATCGCCGCAAAGCGTTCGAAATCCCCGAAATAGCGAATGCCCGAAATCGCCCCGCCCAGCGTCGGCAAGGCGACCCCCATGAATGTGAAAGCGTATGACGCTTTGTTCGGCCAGTCATGCGGCACCATGTGCGCGGTGGCCGCACCCTTCAGCGCCAGATAGAGCGAGACGGATACCACCGCCAAAACGAACAAGCGCGTCGATAACGTATCAAGGCCGTGGTGCACCTTCGATAGGCGTTTGGCCTTTTCGATATGATAGTCCCGCTGCGCAATCACATGAGGATCAAGCAGGCCAGTAAGGGCCGCGCGCAAATAGGGGATGGTGACCGCAACCTGCGGCAGGCCCGGCCCGCGAAGCCCGGCGCGCGCATAATATTCTGGCCAAGATGTCTCCGATCCTTTGGGCCACCGCCCCGGCGCGCGCGCAACGCCGAGCAGCAACAGGATGGGCGCATGGCGGAAATATTCGGCCACGCGACGCGTTTCAAACCAGCGCCCGTGCCAGCGCCGTTTGCCGCCCAGCCAAGTGATGACCAGGATCGCGCAGAGCAACAGGAGCTCCACACTGGCAAACATCCATTTGGCGTTGGACGTTGCAAAGGGCTGATACGCCATACCAACCAGAATGGCGCAAACCGAAAGGAAGAAATTCGCGATCATCCCGCCGCGATAGGCATCGGACAGATGAGCCGATATGCCGTCGCTCCACGCAAAGCGGCGCAGGATTTCGCCTTCGATCTTGCCTGCAAAACTCGGGTCTGCCCCCGGCATGGCGCGCGCTGTGTGAAGCACAGCGGCACCACTGCCGCCTGCAATCGCGTCCGGCGTTTCATAGCGCTGCACAAGCGAGCGGAACGGCCGCCCGCCCCCACCGAACAAAGTTTCAATCCGGCGGTAAGCGGTCTGCCAGCGGCTGCTGCGCGGATGCCATGCCTCTCGGCCGAGCGTCGCAGTGCCCGCACGCAGGCCGCCCGTTGGGGGACGAAGTGCCGCCCGCACCAACGCGGCCAGCATCTCCATACGCCCCTCCGCACCACTGCCGGTCAGCGCCGCAAGCGATTCCGGCGCGCGCAGGATCGTCCAGTCCTCTGGCGCGCGCGCATCGATCCAGATGACAGCGGCCCCCATTTCAAGCGCCACCGATATCGTATGGCCAGTGCCACCGATGAAGCTGTGCGTGACCCCGTCCCACACGCCAATGATGATGTCTGAATGTTCGATCATCACTCGGCCCGCCAGCGCCACACGCTCTGACGCGCGCGCCGCATAAGCCTGAGCCTTGCTTAGGTCATTGGGGGCGGCCAGCTTTGCCAGGAACAGGGCCCCGATCGGTTCATCCCGGTCCGCCAGTTCAAACAGCTGCGCCTGACCCGTGAAGTGCTGAATCGCATCCGCGCGCGCCTGAACGGCGGCATCTTCTGCGTTGCCGCCCGCAATCAACGCCTGCGCGTCGGCAACCGTGTGAGGGGCGGCATTGATGGCCCGGTTCAGCGCCTGTCCAAAAGGAAGTGGAGCCACCACATCCCACCCCCGCGACAAAGCCGCCGCCGCCTGATCGGTCCCATCGGCAAGCAACCCGTGCAGCCGCGTGGGCAACGGAGGCACAGGCTCTGCTGCCGTCACCGCATCAATCGCGTCAAAAAGGGCGACCAAAACCGCCTCTATCCACGCCGCCTGTTCGCCGTAAGCCAAGTTGCTGGTGCGATGCCCCGTGACGCCAATCGAAAGACGAGCAGCAGGGGCAAGAGGCGCAGTCACGGTCATGCCGCTTTATCTCTCACAGTCGGCTGAGAAATCATAGGGGTGGCTTACGCCAGCATGTGCAGCCCCTGCTTTTATACGATGGTGAGCAGTTTCAGCGCCATCATGAATCCACAGTCTCATTAGCATAGCGTACGCGGAACTCTGACACGCGAGTGCGAAGCTAGCATGATGTTGACATTACTTAATATGTCCCATATATGGAACATATGATAGCAGTCCAGTCTACGCAGACTTTTCAAAACTGGTTTGGCGGATTGCGTGATGGGATGGCGCAAAAGCGCATTTTGATCCGCATAGGGCGGCTGGAGCGCGGCAATTTCGGGGATGCCAAATCACTTGGTGGCGGGATATCCGAACTGCGTATCGACCACGGGCCGGGATATCGGCTCTATTTTGCGCGGCGCAGGCAGGAGGTTATTCTCTTATTGTGCGGCGGGGACAAGGGCAGTCAATCGCGCGATATCGCATTGGCGCAAAAGCTGGCAAATGAACTGGAGCAAGATAGATGACCGAAACACTCACACCGTTTGACGCAGCGGCCTATCTCAAAAGCGATAGCGACATTGCAGAATATCTTGCGGCGGCATTTGAAACCAATGACGCCGATGATGTGACGCACGCACTGGCAACCATCGCGAGAGCGCGCGGCATGACAGACCTATCGCGCCGTTCGGGTGTGGCGCGCGGCTCACTCTACAAGGCGATAGGCGAAGGCGCGAATCCGACGCTGGGAACCTTGCTATCGCTCATGAGTGCACTTGATATGAATTTGACTGTCAAACCCAAGCGAGTGCCCGCCTGAATTGAGTCGCGCCGCCTGTTCGCCGTAAGCCAAGTTGCTGGTGC
The DNA here is from genome assembly GCA_031376385.1 of Sphingomonadales bacterium. Lineage (GTDB taxonomy): Bacteria > Pseudomonadota > Alphaproteobacteria > Sphingomonadales > Sphingomonadaceae > Aquisediminimonas. The sequence goes on along the minus strand of JANMDQ010000036.1, from coordinate 1,961 downwards.
GATGCCCCGTGACGCCAATCGAAAGACGAGCAGCAGGGGCAAGAGGCGCAGTCACGGTCATGCCGCTTTATTTCTCACAGTCGGCTGAGAAATCATAGGGGGTGGCTTATGCCAGCACTGCGCAACCCGAAAACAACTCGGTCACCTTGACCGCTACAAATAATTGCAAATCATTCTCATTAGTATTGACGATGCGAATGACTCTCATTAGCGGAGGATCATCATCCAAGGGGTTCAGCAATGCAGGCACGGTTAAATTTGTATAAGCATCCAGTGCATAGTGCATTGGCATTGGTTCTGGCCGCGCTTGTCGTCTCCGCGTCGGCAACCCCAGCGTGCGCGAATGATGAAAGTGATGCGCAAGCAAGCTCCACAATCATCGTCACTGGTGCCCGCGAACCGGCCTCCACTGCATCAAAAACGGGCACAGCATCGCGCGATATTCCGGCCAGCATTCAAACTGTGAGCGCTGAGACTGTGCAGGAGCAGGGAGCACTTGTTCTCAATGAAGTCGTCCGCAATGTTTCAGGCGTGCAACCTGTTTATGGCGGTGGCTACGGTTATGCCGATAGCTATGTCATCCGTGGCCTGCGCATGAAATTCCTGCGGGACGGCGTGGCCGATGGCCCGACCTTCGTGGGATATGCGCGATCCTTTTCTGATGTGGACCGAGTGGAGATTTTGAAAGGCCCCGGTTCTGCCATTTACGGGCGGTCAGAACCCGGCGGCATCATCAACATCATCACCAAACAGCCCCAATTTGATCCGCTCGCCACTGTCTCACTCAGCGTCGGATCACGTGACACTTATAATGTACAAGGCGATGTGGGCATTCCGTTGAGCAAGACCATCGCTGTCCGCGCGACAGGTGAATATTCCACGACCGACGGTATTCGCGGGCTGAGCAAGGAAATCGCGACAGGCGCAGTTGCCTTGCTCTGGAACCTGTCTGACAGTCACCGCCTGACTGCCAAAGGTGAAATTTACAATCAGGATTTTGTCGTGGATAATTTCGGCATACCCGCAGGCTTTGACGGCAACCCCTTCCCCGTCAGCGCCAAGACGCGCTATTACACGCCCGACAATCAGGTGGTTCAAAATATCAGGCGCTTCACCCTTGGGTATAGCGGGGAACTGACCGATAGCCTCAGCCTTCGTGCGACTTACCGATATGACAGCCGCGATCTTGATTTCAGGCGCAATGCGGGCCTCACCTTAAATACCGCAGGACAAATCTCCTCAACCAGCCAACGCTATCAAAGCGACGATACCAGCTTCCAGATTGGCCAAGTTGAAGCCGTGTATGAAAGCAGCATTGGTGGCATCAAAGGCAAGACGCTAGTCGGTTTTGAACATCAGCGCGACCGGTTTGATACGGTGCGGCGCGAATTTACGTTCACGAATATTCAGAACCCACTCGCCCCCAGCCCCCGTGCCAATGCTGCGGGTCTGGCGGCGCGCCTGATCTACGACCGTCAGTTAAAAGCCGACACCGATTCACTCTATTTTCAACATGAAGCTGCGATTGGGGACATGATTAAGGTCCGCGGCGGTTACCGCATCGATTGGGCCAAATATTCCGATGTCGGTATCTCAACTGCCACGCCAGTTGCTGGCAACGCAGGGCCGCTCAACCGGCAATTCAAAAAGCGGCTTGGGTCTGGCCAGATTGGCGCGGTGTTCCAGCCAACGGAGACACTCTCGCTTTATGGCGGCTATGCGACGGGCGCGTTTGTGAACATCCAGACCGAATCGACGGCCCTGACCGGGGAACCTGAAAAGTCGAACCAGATCGAAGCCGGGCTGAAATGGGATGTGATTCCCAGCAAGCTCAATCTCAACGTCGCAGCCTTCAAAATCAAGCGGCGCAATTACAACATCACGCTAACACCCGGCGCGGCTCCAGTTCCACTCGGGGCTCAAGATGCTAAGGGTTTTGAGATTGACTTGAACGGCGAAGT
>JANMDQ010000033.1:0-16906 GCA_031376385.1 Sphingomonadales bacterium | reverse complement strand
TGGCTGCCGCGTCGCTATTGATGATTTCGGAACGGGCTATTCCAGTCTTGCTTGGCTCAAGTCATTGCCAGCTGACTATTTGAAGCTCGATCAGGGTCTTTCCGGAGACATTCTGGGCGAGGAGCGGGACTCGGTTGTGTTGCGCGGCGTGATTGGCATGGCGCGCTCGCTGGGCCTTACAGTAATTGCTGAAGGGGTGGAGACAGAAGGGCAGTTGGCTTTACTCGCCCATGAAGGTTGCACGCTCTATCAGGGCTTCCTTTGCGCCCCGCCTCTTGATGTCGCTGGGTTGGAGCGGCTGGTGATTGAGCGCGGTTAAGCCATTTTCACCGCACAACCATTGATCCCACCCAACTGCGCGCCCATATAGGCAGGAATGGCCGCGTTATGCGCCAGTCGGAGATCATATGAGTCAGTCTTACCCCGTTCTGCCCTTGCGCGATATTGTCGTGTTCCCACATATGGTCGTGCCTTTGTTTGTGGGCCGCGATAAATCTGTGGCAGCACTTGAACAGGCGATGGCTGCGGGTAAAGAAATTTTCCTCGTCGCACAATTGGACCCGGCTCAGGATGATCCCGGAGCGGATGATCTTTATGATATGGGCGTGGTCGCTCAGGTGATGCAGATGCTCAAACTGCCGGACGGCACAGTGCGTGTGCTTGTTGAAGGGCTGCACCGTGCGAAGCTGGTGGACCTCTCCAACATCGGTGACAAACTCACAGCAGTCGTGAATCCAGTCGATGAGATCGCGGCGAGTGGCACTGAAGTGAAGGCGCTAATGCGCTCAGTTGTTGATCAGTTTGAAAATTATACAAAGCTGAACAAAAAGCTGCCTTCGGAAACGGCGATGCAGCTCAGCGAAATTGAACAGCCTTCGCAACTGGCGGACTCGGTTGCGTCGAATCTGATGCTCAAGGTCGCAGACAAGCAAACGCTTTTGGTGGAGTTGGACCCTGGCAAGCGGCTCGAAATGACCTTTGCCTTCATGGAAGGTGAACTTGGGGTTCTTCAAGTTGAAAAGAAGATTCGCGGTCGCGTGAAACGGCAAATGGAAAAGACGCAGCGCGAATATTATTTGAATGAGCAGATGAAAGCCATTCAACGTGAACTCGGTAACGAGGGCGAAGAAGGCGAGGGCAATGAAGTCGCTGAGCTGCAGAAGAAAATCGACACTCTTAAACTCTCCAAAGAAGCCCATGCGAAGGCGACGGCCGAAATTAAAAAATTGAAGACGATGGCACCTATGTCTGCCGAGGCGACGGTCGTGCGCAATTACCTCGACATATTGCTCGGCCTGCCGTGGGGTAAGAAATCCAAGCTGAAAAAGGATATTGCGGCTGCGCAAGCTGTGCTCGACAACGATCATTATGCTTTGGAAAAGGTGAAAGACCGGATTGTTGAATATCTGGCCGTGCAAGCGCGTACGAATAAGCTGAAAGGGCCTATCCTATGCCTTGTCGGCCCACCGGGCGTCGGCAAGACATCGCTCGGCCGCAGCATCGCCAAGGCGACGGGGCGCGAGTTTATTCGTCAGTCGCTTGGCGGCGTGCGCGATGAAGCTGAAATCCGCGGGCATCGACGGACATACATCGGTTCCCTTCCCGGCAAAGTTGTTACGAATTTGAAGAAGGCGGGAACGATGAATCCGCTGTTCCTGCTCGATGAAATTGACAAACTTGGCCAGGATTTCCGGGGCGATCCAGCCTCAGCGTTGCTGGAGGTTCTTGATCCGGAACAGAATGGTAAGTTCCAGGACCATTATCTGGAAATGGATATTGATCTCTCCGACGTCATGTTTGTGACGACGGCCAATACGCTGAACCTGCCTCAGGCGCTGCTGGACCGGATGGAGATCATTCGGCTGGAAGGCTATACTGAGGATGAGAAGGTTGAGATCGCCAAGCGCCATCTGGTAGAAAAGCAGATCGAAGCGCACGGCCTGAAAAAGGGTGAGTTCACGCTCACCGACGAGGGCCTGCGCGCGCTGATCCGTCACTACACCCGTGAAGCCGGGGTACGGACGCTGGAGCGCGAACTGGCCAAATTGTGCCGCAAAAGCTTACGTCGCATTCTTGAAGGCAAGGATAAGTCGATCACAGTTACGGCCGAGAACCTCTCTGACTTTGCCGGCGTGCTGAAATATCGCCACGGGTTGAGTGAGGAAGAAAATCAGATTGGAGCCGTTACTGGTCTCGCTTGGACCGAAGTGGGCGGCGAATTGCTGACCATTGAAGCGGTGACGGTGCCGGGCAAAGGTACGATTAAGACAACAGGTAAATTGGGCGAAGTGATGCAGGAATCAGTGCAAGCAGCACTGTCGTTCGTAAAGGCCCGCAGCCCTGCACTTGGGATCAAGCCCAGCCTGTTCCAGCGCAAGGAAATCCACATCCATTTGCCAGAAGGCGCGGTTCCCAAGGATGGGCCGTCGGCTGGCGTCGGTATGGTGACGGCAATTGTGTCTACGCTCACTGGAATTGCCGTACGCCGCGATGTCGCGATGACGGGCGAAGTGACGTTGCGCGGCCATGTGCTTCCTATCGGCGGTCTGAAGGAAAAGCTGCTGGCCGCGCTCCGTGGCGGCATTACAACTGTCATTATTCCAGCGGAAAATGAGAAGGATTTGGTTGAGATTCCCGCCAATGTGAAGGCTGGATTGAAGATCATTCCCGTCAAACATGTCGATGAAGTGCTGGCCATTGCCTTGACCGAGTCTTTGGACCCCATTGACTGGAGCGATGCAGACGAATTGGCCGCGCAATCATCCAGCCTGATTTCTGGGCAGCCCGACGGTCTGCCGCACTGAAACGGGACGAATTGACCAAAATAATCAGCTTTTTAGCGGGTTAGCCGCGAAATTTCTTTTGACAGAGGGCAGGCGTTGGCGCTTAGTGCGCTTCGGTTTGCACCGACTCAATACTGAACAACAACATTTAAGAGAGGGGGTTTGCTCACATGAACAAACAAGATTTGATTTCCTCCGTCGCTGACGGTTCTGGCCTTACCAAGGCCGACGCATCTAAGGCAGTGGAAGCTGTTTTCGACAGCATCACCGCGACATTGAAAAAGGGCGACGAAGTGCGCTTGGTTGGCTTTGGCACATTTTCTGTGTCGAAGCGTAAGGCCTCCACAGGCCGCAACCCACGTACGGGTGAGCCCATGGAAATTAAGGCATCCTCGCAGCCTAAGTTTAAGGCTGGCAAGGGCCTGAAGGATTCAGTCAACTGATCCTTTGCTAAGGCGTTCGCGCCGAGGCATGTTAACAAGCGGGCGGGGCAGCGATGTTCCGCCCGTTTTGCTTTCTGGGCTGCTTGCTTTTCCGGCGAGCCTTGTCTAACGGCACTGCTCCCATAGCGTGGGCGCGTAGCTCAGTGGTAGAGCACACCCTTCACACGGGTGGGGTCGCAGGTTCAATCCCTGCCGCGCCCACCACGCTTTGGACCCACTCCATTGTTAATAGAAAACGAACACCCGCGCTTTAGAGCGTGGTGCGTCAGGAGACGCTTTCATGAAATTCGTGTTACTCAAGTCGCGCGGGGGCGACTATATGGTCGTCGTTGCCAACATTGCCTATTTGCGCACTGATGAGAATGGCCAGACGAAGGTCGGCATGGTCGGCGGTGATGCGTTGCTGGTAGCCGGAAGCATAGAGGAAATCGCGGCAATCGTTGAGGCTGGTTGAAGGCTATGGTGCGTCACATGCGCCCCTTCTGTCATGCTGAACTTGTTTCAGCATCCATGCCTCGCTGTTCGCGCAAGACTTGATCCATCCAGCATTGCACTGTCTTTGAGGCATGGATGCTGAAACAAGTTCAGCATGACGGCGTTAATAGCGGCTTCATCTCACCAGTTCGCCGTCACCGTTCCGTTCCGTTCCTCACCGCGCTGCACTCTGCACGGGCACATAATCCGTCAACGTCGGAGTATCATTCACCTTATAGGGTTGCCCCGTAGGCGTGAGAAACAGGCGTTCCATTTCCTTGCGCGTGAAGGGGCGTGACCCCAGCCGCCCGAAGACCGCCATTTGCCCGCCGGTTTCATCGACAGCGCGATCACGGTCGATGCCTTTGGAAATGGAAAGCGCAGGTGAAGGCGTGCGAACCCAGCTGATCATTTGCGGCTTCGGCGCAGGGGAGAAGCCGTAGAAATTGGGCTGGCTTTCCGGGCTGGTCAGTTGCAGCACTTTCATCCCGTTCTTTCCGTCCGCGACATAGGCAAACAGCGAGGCATTGGTCGTTCCAACGACGACATCTTCAGCGTCATTCAGCGCGCCGCCGAGCGTTACGCGTTCGTAGATATTGGGTTCGCGCGGCTTCTTGATGTTGACGATCACGAGCCCCTCGGCCTTCGCCGCGACATAGGCATAGGTGCGGGCAAGGTAGATGCGCTGCGCATTGACCATTGGCACAGTGCCAGAGGGGATCGCGACAGGTTGGCCGAGGTTGGTGACGTCAAACAGCTTTAGCCCTTCGGCGTCCGTCACCCAAAGATAGCGGAACTGGATGGCGCTGGCCCGCGCATCGATCATCGGCGTGGTCGAGAGCAATTTTGGATTGAGCGGATCATCAAGATCCACCACGGCCAGCCCAGCCTTGGTTGTGATATAGGCAATATGGCCCGCCAGCGTTACATGGCGCGCGCCCGTTAGAATGCCGTCCGGGTTCCACGTGACAGCCCGTTTGAAGAAGTTATTGCGGAATTCGCCATCGGCCAACGTATCGATATCGACCAGCACCAGCCCTTCGACGCTGTCAGTTACCACCGCATATTTGTAAATCGGGTGAAATTTCTGTTCCTGATTTTCAGGGAAATTGGTCGTGATATCGTCATTGCGCGACACGCTGATCGGTTGCGTGGTGGCAATCGCGACGCAGGTCGCATTGGTGGTGTCAACCCGCGTGTCCTGACCAAGCGGAGAGAATGGCGCGGAAATGATCCGTTCCGAAAAGCCCTTGTTGCCAATCGACGCCACGTCATAGGCCCGGAAACCGCCTTTGCCTTCTGCCACGAACATATATTCGCCGCGCAGTTGCAGGCAGCCAACCCGGCCTTTGGTGCCTTGGACTATGTTGGCAAATTGTTCGGTATGGTTGGTTTCGCCGCTGAATTTCTTGTCGAAGATTTGGCCGCGCGTCCATTCCTTCAGTTCCCGGCCATTCTGATCAACGTGCATTTTATACCAATCGGGATAGGCATAGCGGTGAAGGTAAGACCCGATCACAGCCTGAGGCTCTTCCCATTCCGTCACGCGCACGGCTTCAAACCCGCCTTCAAGTCCCGTCCACGCATGAAGGCCGACGAAGTTCACGAAATTGGTGCCGAGCAGCAGCGTCTGCGTAACTGTCGCATTATTATCCTCGGCTTCTGAAATATGGCAATCACTGCACGTTTTGGTCTCCTTCGTGCGAACGGTATGCGGGAAATGCGGCGCAAAGGCCTGGCTGGAAAAGCCAGCGGCGGAAATGGGGGGTTGCTGCACATAAATGCGTTCACGGTTGACGTTGGTGGAGGACAGGATCAGCGCGGATGTTGACCGGACCGGCGCAATGATATTGCCTTTGGTTGTTTGATGCCGCCCGAGCTGGAACATATCATCACGCGCCACTTGGGGGTTGTACGTGGCGAAGTTGCGGGTTTCTTCGCCTTCATATTTATGGCCTTTGGTTTTCCAATTGGCTTCGATGGGCAAATGGCAGCCGCCGCAACTTGTGGTCCATGACAAGTGACAGGTGAAGCAGGCCATTTTATCATCGCCGTGAGCGCGACTATCCTTTGCTACGCCCGGCCCCCAGCCATAGTCCGTGCCATTTGACCCCATCAATTTGGCGCGTGCGGCTTTCATGTTGAAGCGGGGGTGAGTGCGGTCGACAGTGTCTTTAACAAGGCTGACTTTCCATTCGATCTTGGGATCAAGAACAGAACGCTGGATGAGAACGCGGCGTCCCTCCTCATCCTCAAACCATTCGAAGCGGCGCTGGCCGTCTGGATTGCGGAGCAGGGCGAGGTTCGTCCCTTGCGGGGGAGCCGCAGGGCCCGACGTCAGCAAAGTCGGCAATTGATCCGCTGTGCCGTGGCAATCCTTGCAGCCAATTTCGACCGCGTTCGCGACTTCGCCCTGGATCAGACCGTTGCCATGACCATCCTGTGCGAAGTGACAATCAACGCATTGCAGGCCTTTTTCAGCATGAATATCCATGAGGTGAACCGATTTCCCGGGGTTTATGCCGGGCGGCACGAATTTGCCTTCATCCGCCTTACGGAATTTCTCAGGATCGCTGGGGTCCACGATATTGCCGGCATTATCGGGCGCAGCTTTCGCTTGATCGCCGTTGGCGTCTAGCAGATTGCCTTCGCGGTCACGTTTCAGGATCGCGCGGAAATTCCAGCCGTGGCCGTGATAGTCGGCGAATTGCGTGTCTTTGAGTTCGGAATTGAGATCATAAACATTGCGCAAGAAATCAAGATCGCCCCAAAGCCCACGCGCCGCGGCCGCCTCTGGATTGCGTTCATTGGTTGCGCGCACTTCTTTCGCAGTGGGATAGCGTTGCTGCTTAAAGATACGCTGATAGTCCGCGTCGTTCATCCCCGTCGGACGCGGCGTTTTATTCTCAGGCCCCGGCCACATGAAGGCGGCGTCGGATTCATAATCCCACATTGTATAGCCAAGGTAGCTGTTCAGGAAGATATTGGGCTGATGCATGTGGCAGTTCATGCACTGCGCAGTGGGGATCGCGCGGGTGAAGGCATGTTCGACCGGATGGCCTTTTTCTTTCATGACGGCAGGGTCGTTATGCCCTGTGCCGTGAGACTTTACAGCGCTATGTTCTTCGGAATCGGCACCGTAAGCCATAGCGGGAGCATGTGCTGCTGGAGCACCGTGCTTTTCGCCTTCACCACCACTGTGGCCATCGCCATGTCCTTTGCGCGCACCCTGTAAGCGGTCTTTGATCGTGGGATCAACTGTCGCTGTCTGCCCATCACGGCCATATTGTGCCCAGATGAGGCTGTGGCGCGGCTCGCGGTCGTTTGCATAGACGACGTGGCAGGCGGCACAGCCAGAATTGCGGTAATCGCCGGGTTGATCATTGGTCCCTTGAAACCAGGTGAAGGGATCATTCAGGCGCGTTTTGTGAATATTCAGCACAGGGATCGCCACACGTATTCCCGTTGCAGGGCCACGGCTGGATTGTTTAAGATCAGGACGGCCCGGCTCCTCCAAACGCTGGATGGCACCCGTGGGGTTCGGCAAACCAACCTCGGCAAATTGCGTCTGTACGTTGCGCCCGCCGCGTTCAAACACGCGGAAAATATCACCCGGCGGCATAACTTGCCATGCGGGCAGAGGATAAAGAACTGGAAGCGCGCCCCTTGCCTTTTGCTCTGGCGTCACGGTGCCGTGCGGTTCGCCCGGCGACACAATTTTCGCCGGTTCCCCAAGCCGCGTATAAGCCTCACCAAGTGCGTAGTTTTTAAGCTTCACAATCCCGTTGTTATACCCAGCGCCGCCCCACAGCATTGCACCAGTGGCCATCAACGACCGTTCTGCCGCTTCAATCACACTCAGGTGACAAGACCCGCAGCTTTCGCGTGCGACGCGGTAATCGGATGGGTTAGTAAACCGGATAAACTCCGGCGATTCCTTGTTGAAGAGCGTATAGCTGCGTTCAGGATTGGCGGACGACGGCCAGTGCCAGCTTTCGGGATAGCGCGGCAGAACATGCGCCTTCTTGAGAACCTCCATATAAGGCGCTGAGTCCATTTTGATCGACGCATTTTCAAGGCCCGCTTTGGCATTGCCGCCGTGGCAATCCGTGCAGCCGAGCAGCACGGCAGGGCTTCTGTGCATGGTGAGCGCATCAGACGCGCTGTGGCACGTGATGCAGCCTGCCGATTTTGTGGCAGCCTCTTCCTTGGTCTGCTCTTCTGGTGCAGGCGGGGCGAACACAGCGCTATAATCGCGGTAGACTGGCTTCTCACCGCCTGACGCCATCAGGCCTGCACTGGCAAGCAGCAGGCATAGCCCGATCATGAGACCCACGAGCGGGAAACGCAGAGTGAAGAAGGAGAGGGTGCGCTGTGCCATGTCAGTATGTCAGAACCGCGTTGAAGAGGAGGGAGACGAAGCGTTTGTCGCGGCCAGCGCTGGCGAACAGATCGCTAAAGCCTTTGCCGGGGTCAAACACAGCGGCAGAGGCGCGTAGCACGACATTCTGGATCGCTTTCGGGCGGTAAATGACGGAGACCGAGGCGTCCGTACCGATCGATTTGGGAATGCTACCTTCCACACGCAGTGCCTGCACCGAAGAGGTATTTTCGAACCATAGATGGTTGAGGCTCATCGAAACACGCAGTTTGGGCGTGATGTCAAAATCCCCGCCGACGCCCAGCAACATGGTTCCAGGATTGTTGAAATTGCTTTGCCCTTCCTCTTTCGAAGACCGCAAATTATTGAGGATGCCGTTGCGCGTATTCACCCCAATCGCCCGCCCGCCGCCTGCAAACGGGATGGTCTGGCGGATCCAGTAACTGGTATCAGCGCCAGCAAAAACCGGGTTTTCAAAGATCGCGTCGAAACCCGTTTCTTTATTATCAAACGGATCACTATCGCCTGAGGCATAAAGCATGGAGACGCGAAAGCGTGCCCAGTTCACATCGATGCTGGGTTCAGCAGCAAAGAAAAAGCTGCGGATTTTTGCCTTTTTGCCTGTAAAGAAACTGTTCCGATCTTCGCCCAGCGCTGCGTAGGCAGAGGCGGTCAGGTTGATCCGACCAATGCGCCCATCCACCGAATATCCCAGATAAGCGACGTCATAATCCCGGCCTCTTAGGGTGCCGAGCAGAGCCGGGCGCACGGGGAAGCCATTGTCATCAATTTGAACTTCATTGCCTTCGCGGTTGATATTGACGGTGGCAGAGATTTGGCTGGTCAAGCCAACAATAGGAAAATCCTGGCGGTAAAGGTTGGCGAAAAATGTGTAATCGTCGCGCGGCCGCTGCACCACGCTGTTGAGGCCGCTATTCGTGTCTTTCTCCAACCGCCAGAACAGCGCCAGATTATACTGAAACCGGTTGTTATCCCTGTTGCCAAAGAACCGCAGCCCAAGCTGCTGATCGTTAAACAGGAAACCCCTGAAATCGGCCTGAAACGGCTGAATGCCAAAGCGGAGCGAATCGAAATCATATCGATCAGACACATCGCGGATGTGATAATCAATGAAGAGTTCCTGCACGCCCAGAAAATGATCGGTGCGGTGGCTTTTCTTCGATGGCAATACAGATAGCACGCGGCGTTCCGGCACATCAACATAGCTGCCATTAAGCGCCAGCAATATCCGGTATTCCACTTCTGGAGGTTTGAAGGCCGTCGATCCCTTGATCAGCGATCCGCCAAACAGGAACGTCTGCGCCGCCACGATGGACCGGCTGCGCCCGAACACATCAAGACTGCCGGGGCGAGATGTTGTCTGGTTGCCGACGGGAATTGGGAAAGTGCGCGGTTCAAACACCGTGTCGGACACAGCGCTGAGCGCCAGAAACCAGTCTTCGCCTTTCAGCCCTAAGAACTTTGGCGTCCGGCATTTAGGCAGCCCGTCCCGCGCACGCCGCGCCTGCTCTTCCTCCGTTGGAATGCAAATCGGGCGATCACCTTTATAGGTATTCTGGTTATAGGGATCGAGGAACTTGGGCTTGCGGACAAGTTTGAGCGCTTCGGCCAGCCGCCAGCGGTCAGGCACGGGAAAATCAGGGTCGCCGGGAAAGGCCTCTGGTGGCGGCGCGCGCACGGCCCCGATATTTTCCTGGCGAATGGGCTCGGGCAGGGCCTCTTGCTCGCCCGGGCGGCGGCGGCCATCGATCAACGCTTCGTCGGCTGTAATCACTTGTTCTTCAGTTAGCAGTGCGGGAGGGGGCTCCTCAACCTTTGTGGGCTCCGACTTGTTGGCTTGATCGTCATCCTCTTCAGGCCCGCCAATGCCGTGAAGATAATCCTCCAACTGGGCCTCCACTGCATCTGGTTGAACATTGGCTTGTTCTAGCACCGCCGCTTCGCCCGAAAGCGCAGCCATCAACGGAAAAATGGAGGAAGCGAAAATCACTTACCGGCCCTGACAAACATTTTGTTCCGCCGTATCAAGGAACGGTGCGAACGGGCAACTGACATAGCGCAGGCGGACATTGGCGCCGTCGGCAAGTCGCACAACGAGTTGGTCGGACCTTTTATCAACGGGCGCGTTGCTGATGCTGCCCACCCGCGTGGCCGCGTTGCTGACGCCGAGGAAGGAAATCATGTCATCCTGATCAATGCCGTCCCCCGATACGCCAATCGCGCCGATGAGCGTTGATCCGCGATAAATCGGAACGCCGCCGGGGAAGATTTGCAAGCCGTTTTGCAGGCGGCTCTGCCCTGGCGCAGCATCCGGCGTCTTGGTGCACTGGCGGCTGGTATCCGTGCCGGTGTTGCCCAGCACGAAATTCAGATGCTCGCCCAGATTGGGCAGGATGAGGGCCGATTGTAGCCCTGTGGAAAATGGATTGAAATCGGCGATGTTGCGCGAAAATGGCCCCTTTGGCCGCCCCACTTCGCCGTCCGGGAAATAGGGGCGGGACACATTGCCGATGGCCCGGTCCGCCCACGCCGTCTGGCCGGTCAGGATGTTCGGATCATTGAAAAATGCGCGCGCGGCCACGACCATGCCCTGCACATCCGTGCTGGGGTTGGCGGTCAGTTGGGCTGCTGCTTGCGCGTTTGAGAAGAAGCCAACGGTGCGCGCCTTTTGCAGGGACACGTCCGTTCCAAACACGGGCGCATCGGGGGAGCGGACGACGCCGAGCACTGCCCCGAATGTATCGACCAGACTGATCGTTACTTGGGCGCGGCTATCAAGCGGTCGCCTGATCTGGGCGCGGGCGCGGGTCATGATCTGGAAGGCGTCTTCGAGGATCGCCTTTGACTCCGCCGCTGTGATCGGCTGGGATACTGCATTTCCATCGGTGCCTCCGCGCAAGGGGAAGCGGGAATTGCCGGACCCATCGGTCAGTACAAAGGCATCGCGGTTAGAAAATTCAGCGGCAGTGGATGCCCGGTAGCCAGAGGCTTCGCTGCCGTAAGCGGTGCCAGCGATGATGCTGGCCGTGGAATATCCCGTGACGGCCAGCAAGCTGCCTGCGCTGCCGTTGAGCGTGGAAAAGGCCGGGGCCGCGCCTCCGCGAAAGCCCGCAGGTGTCGCGTCGCTATAACGCAACAAGGTGCCATCCACCGATATCCGGTCAGCGCGAATTTCAACGGGCGCTTCGAAACCGGTTGTCGCGGCGAGCGCGATAAATTCCTCCGCCTCAGCATCAACGTCTAGGATGTTGGGATCAAATCCGTAAACCCCGTCACCCATGATGCCGATCCCGCCAACCAGAACCCCGTTCTTGTAAAGCGGCAATCCTCCCGCATCAGCCGATAGACCAAGGGGAGAGCGTTTTGGGCCAATCAGCGCCGCTGCGCCTGCCGCGCCAAAGCGCGTATTGAGATCAGAACAGGGCAGCGAACTGAATTGCACCCCGAACAGTGGCCCGCTTTCCAGCCCTGCGGTAGTAGGCGCTGGCGGAAAATGTTCCTGTACAATCTGGCTGGCTGTCCGGGTGGAAAAGGCATTGCCGCCGCTCGACAGATAGGCCCCGGTGACGGCCTTTGCGATGGCCCCAGCGGCTGCCGGGATGAAGTTCAAGCCCTGAACATCGAAATTCGTGCCGCTCTTGGGTGACGGAATGGCAAGCGTAGGCCGCGCGCCAGTCATATTGAACACCGCCAGCACATTGCCGACCCGGTCTGTGACGGCGATGGTGGAAGGCAGGTTCTGTGCGCGTGCTTCGGTAATGGCTTGGGCAAGAACACGCTCCACATCAGTAACGGAGAGAGAGACTTGCGCGGGCACCGTGAAGGATGCAGTCGGCGGGGGTGGCGGCGGAGGAGGCGTGACAACAGGGCTTGTGCTGCTGCCCCCGCCACCACATCCGGCCAGTGCCAATGCCAAAGCTGAAACCAGTGATATTGATTGGCGCATCTTCATCACCTGAGCGTCCTGATTGTGCGCACAGCCCCGCCGAGGGACCGGCGGAATTCATAGGGTTTGAACTCGTTAGGGTCACGCACCGCAGCATAGGCGCGGTTGATATCTCCGCGCAGGGATGTTGCGGATCCGCCTGCGACTTGCCCGCTATTGACTAGGGCGTTCAACAGCGTGTCCACGGCCATGACCGCCTGAACGCAGCCTTCATAATCGGTGAAGCGCGCCGTGATCGCTTCGCTGGCTATGCTATCCATCATCGCAAAGGTCTCGGCGCGACTGAAAGTGGCTGTGCCAAAGGCATTGGCAAGGGCCCCGGCTGAGGCCCGCAGTCGCCCGGCAGCAGCAACCGCGCTGCCCCTGTCTTTCGCGATGGCGGCGTGGAAAGCGCGGCTATCAGCGTCGAACTTCTGGGCCAGCGCCGGGGCACCAACGCGCGCCGCTGCGCTCAGCATGATCATGTTCTCATCGTTGAACGGCGGCATCCCCTCTGGAATGGGGCGAGCGGGATTATCGACTGCGGTCTGGTTGAACTTGCCGCTGTCATAAATGCGACGGTGGCAGCTGTGGCAATCAAAGAAGTAGAATTCAGGGAACGCTCCTTCCGTGCCAAGGCCAGGGTTTGAATAGAGCGAGAGTGAGCGTTCAACGGCCATGGCCTGACCCACGGCCCAGGCGCGAACCCCGTTGGGGCGGCCCTTGCGCGCGACATAATCCGCGTCTTCGTTATGATGCTGTTGCAGCGTAGAAAACAGATCGAGCTCATAAGATATGCGCGGGTGCCCAGCGGACATGATCCGGTGGTTGACGAATTGCCCGCCGTCAGCAGACCCGAAATGACAATCGAGACAAACGCTGGCCTTCACTCGTGGTTGATCCAGCGGGATCAGACCTCCGGCAAGGCTGGCGCGGCGATTGCCCGTCTTGTGCGGTTCAATCCAGTTTGCAGAACCGCCATGACAGGCTTCGCAACCGACGCCGTCGCTTTGCTGAAAGCGAGGGCCTTTGGAGGCCGCGGCATCGCTATGGCAGCCAAGGCACATCGGCGCGGATGTTGCGCTGCCAATGCCCAGCCGCTTGGCAATTTGCTGGCTGCGCGGTTCGGACAATATGGCATAAGCGCGGCTATGCGCTCCGCTGGGGCTGGAGGCTTCCTGCCAGCGCATGATTTCATCCTGGCGCACGACTTTGCCGTCAGATTCTGACCGACCGTGACAGGTAGAGCCGCTGCACGATGCTACGCCTAGGTGAGTATTATCGTTCGGAAGCGCAGCTTTGACAGGCTGATTAGCGCTCGTAATCCCGAGCATGACGGCAAAGAGCGCGAGGCTGAGACATAATCCCGCCGCCGCAACCCCGCGCCCCCGATGGCCAATGGCCCGCGAAATTCTCTCTAGCACCGCTTTCCTCGCCTTAAGCGCCGAACTCATAGTCCGGAAAATTCATCTGCGATGCGACCCGCCATTATTATGCTTAACTTGTATGGCATTTGGCTGTGCTGGCAAGCACAGAAATGAGGATTCTGCGGCACAATGGTGTTCATTTCAGCGATTATCGGCGGCGAATGACCAGGTTTCGGATTTCTGTCATATCCTCCATCGCAAAGCGCACACCTTCACGGCCCAGCCCGCTATCCTTCACACCGCCATACGGCATGTTATCGACTCGGTAGCTCGGCACGTCATTGATCACGACCCCGCCCACATCAAGATGATCCCAAGCATCCAGCGTCTTGAAGATGTCGCGCGTGAAGATACCCGCTTGCAAGCCGAATTTGCTGTCATTCACTTCGGCCATCGCGTCTTCAAACCGGCTGAATTTGGACAGGATGGCCAGTGGCCCGAACGCCTCCTCTGTCACTGCCTTTGCCGTGTGCGGCACATTTTCGAGGAGGGTTGCGGCGAGCATGGCCCCATCGCGCTTGCCGCCGCACAGCAGCTTGCCTCCGCTGGCAATGGCCTCCTGAATCCAGCCGTCCAGCCGCGTGGCTTCCTTCACATCAATCATCGGGCCAATGAACGTATCGCGGTCATGCGGATTGCCGCAGATGAGCTTTGCCGCCTTGGCAACCAGCGCATCCCGGAACTGATCATAGACGCTTTCGTGCACGATGATCCGCTGCACCCCGATGCAGCTTTGCCCGGATTGATAGAATGCGCCGAAGATCACGCGGTCAACCGCGTCTTCCAGATCGGCGTCAGCGTCGATGATGACTGCGGCATTACCTCCCAGTTCCAGAACGACCTTTTTCTTGCCTGCCTTCGCCTTTAACGCCCAACCCACGTCTGGCGATCCGGTGAACGACAACAGCTTCAGCCGATCATCCTCAGTAAACAGGTCCGCGCCGTCGCGGCTGGCAGGCAGGATCGAGAAGGAACCTGCTGGCAAGTTGGTTTCGGCCAGCACTTCGCCCATGATAATGGCACCAAGCGGTGTCCGGCTGGCCGGTTTCATGACGAACGAGCACCCCACGGCGATGGCTGGGGCGATTTTGTGCGCGGCGAGATTGAGCGGAAAGTTGAACGGAGAAATGAACGAGCACGGCCCAATCGGAACCCGTTTCCAGATGCCCATATAACCCTTCGCGCGCGGAGAAATGTCGAGCGGCTGCACTTCACCCGTCATCCGCACAGATTCTTCGGCGGCAATGCGGAACGTGTCGATCAGGCGGCCAACTTCACCTTCAGCGTCTTTGATTGGCTTTCCCGCCTCAACGCAAAGCGCATAGGCCAGTTCGTCATACCGTTCTTTGAAGCGCGCAACGCAGTGCATCAGCACATCCTGCCGCTCATAAGCCGCCATGCGGGCCATCGGTTCGGCGGCGCGAACGGCCCCCGCAATCCCTGCGTCAATCGTCTTGGCATCGGCAAGCGCAACGCGGAACGCGACTTCGCCAGTGAACTTGTCCGTCACCGCCAAGTCAGTATTAGGCTGTTCCGCCTTGTTGTTCAGATAGAGCGGATAGGTGGATTGGAGCTTGGTCATACCTTCGCTGCCAGATCCTTGATATCCCGGTTCAAGATTTTATCATTGTCCGTGTAATCGACCGGGCACTCGATCAGATGCACCCCCGGCGTGCTGTTGCAATGGGCCAACAGCTCTTTCAAATGATCAGCGCTTTCAACCCGGTAACCGTTTGCGCCGTAGGCTTCCGCATATTTCACGAAGTCGGGGTTACCATAAGTCAGTCCCCAATCCTGAAAACCCATATTGGCCTGTTTCCAGCGGATCATGCCGTAGCTGTTGTCGTTCAGGATCAGCACCGTCATGTTCAGTTTCAACCGAACTGCGGTTTCCATTTCCTGGCTGTTCATCATGAAGCCGCCATCGCCGCACACCGCCATCACTTTGCGATCGGGATAAATCATTGATGACATCATGGCAGAAGGGAGCCCTGCGCCCATGGTCGCCAGCGCATTATCAAGCAGCACTGTGTTCGAATGATAGGCGGTATAGCCGCGTGCGAACCAGATTTTATACACGCCATTATCAAGGCAGATAATCCCGTCATCGGGCATCGAATCACGCACGGCCTGCACCAGATGCGGCGGATAAATCGGGAAACGCGCGTCGCCGGAAATGCTGGCGGTATGATCCACCTCGGCTTGGCGCGCCTTCAACATGAAGTCGAAATTCCACGCCGGATTGGGCGTGATTGTCTCTTTCATCTGCCACACAGCATTGGCAATATCCCCCAGAACCTCTGTTTGCGGGAAATAGACCGGATCAACCTCGGCAGACCGGGTCGAGATATGGATCACTTCGGCTCCGCCTTCGCGCATGAAGAAGGGAGGCTTTTCGATCACATCATGGCCAAGGTTGATAATGCAGTCCGACGCTTCAACCGCGCGGTGCACGAAATCGCCAGCTGACAATGCGGCACAGCCCACGAATTTGGGATGCCGTTCGTCAATCACGCCTTTGCCCAATTGCGTGGTGAGGAAAGGCATGCCTGTTTTGGCGATAAACTCCTTAAGCATTTTGGACGTCATCGTCCGGTTGGCCCCGGCTCCAATCACGAGGATGGGCGACTTTGCCTTTTCAATCTTTGCTACCGCTTCGGCCACAGCCTTGGGATCAGCACTCGGTCGGCGGGCCTTGCTGCGGGGTAGGGGGCGGCTGTCGGTATGTTCGTCGGCAATATCCTCGGGCAGTTCGATGTGGACCGCCCCGGGTTTCTCCTCCTCCGCCAATCGAAACGCTTCGCGCACGCGACTGGGGATATTATCGCTGCTGGCCATCTGATGGGTGTATTTGGTGATCGGCCCCATCAT
The DNA here is from genome assembly GCA_031376385.1 of Sphingomonadales bacterium. Classification (GTDB taxonomy): domain Bacteria; phylum Pseudomonadota; class Alphaproteobacteria; order Sphingomonadales; family Sphingomonadaceae; genus Aquisediminimonas. The sequence continues at coordinate 581 of JANMDQ010000033.1, read as the reverse complement.
CGCGACGACGTCGAGGATCTGGAAGCGGCCTTGCTTTGATTTCTTGATCGGTTTTTGCCCCGTGATCATCATCATGGGCATCCCGCCTAGCTGAGCATAGGCCGCCGCCGTGACAAAGTTCGTGGCACCCGGCCCCAGCGTGGCAAGGCAGACGCCGGTCTTGCCGGTGTGGCGGCCATAAGTCGCGGCCATGAAACCGGCGCCTTGTTCATGACGCGTCAGGATCAGCCTGATCTTTTTGGAACGGGAGAGTGAATCGAGAAAGTCGAGATTTTCCTCACCCGGAACCCCGAAAATATATTCGACGCCTTCTTCTTCGAGACATTCAATGAAAAGATCAGAAGCCTTTGCACCCATCGCATTTGCACCTTCATAAGGGTTCACTCGAAAGAGCAAACTGTGAAACTGGTTGCCTGCGACTAGGGCATGGGGCGTGCGTTACGCTTTTGATTCCCCGTATCCTCGGGGTTTAACGCGTCATTCCGGGCCTGTCACCCCTTAACCCAAGTTTGAGCGTGGGGCGGTTTGGACTTGACCCGCGATTTGACAAACCTCTCACCCTGAGCTTGACGAAGGGTTGG
>JANMDQ010000028.1:0-129087 GCA_031376385.1 Sphingomonadales bacterium | reverse complement strand
AATCAGGAGGGTTTGATGGAATATTTTGTGCTGGTGCTGGTCGTGTTGGCGATATTGTTCCTGATCATGGGCGTAACTGTGGTGCGTCAGGGCTTTGTTTACACCATCGAACGCTTCGGGCGCTTCACCTACGCAGCGCAACCGGGCTTTAACTTCATCATTCCTTTCTTTGACCGGATTGGCCGCAAAGTGAATGTGATGGAACAGGTGCTTGATATTCCCGGCCAGGAAATCATCACCAAAGACAATGCCATGGTGGGCGTTGATGCTATTGTGTTTTTCCAAGTGCTTGATGCGGCCAAAGCGGCTTATGAAGTGTCAGACCTTTATGTGGCGATCATGCAAATCACCACGACCAACCTGCGGACGGTGATGGGGTCGATGGATTTGGATGAGACCCTTTCCAAGCGCGACGAAATCAACGCGCGGCTGCTGTCCGTGGTTGATCATGCGACAAGCCCTTGGGGCGTGAAGCTCACTCGCGTTGAAGTGAAAGACATTCGGCCGCCGGCTGACATCTCGAATGCGATGGCCCGACAAATGAAAGCCGAACGCGAAAAGCGCGCGCAGATTTTGGAAGCTGAAGGCCTGCGTGCCGCCGAAATTCTGCGCGCAGAAGGCGAAAAGCAGGGCCAGATCCTGCAAGCTGAAGGCCGCCGCGAAGCTGCTTTCCGCGATGCCGAAGCCCGCGAACGCGAAGCCGAAGCTGAAGCCAAGGCGACCGAAATGGTCTCCTCCGCCATTGCGAGCAGCGGCAGCCAAGCGATCAATTATTTCATCGCGCAAAAATATGTCGAAGCGATCAGCCAGTTTGCAACATCACCCAACGCGAAAACCATCCTCTTCCCTGTGGAAGCCACGCAGTTGATGGGCACGCTGGGCGGCATTGGTGAAATCGCCAAAGAAGCCTTGAAGGACAATCGCTGATGGAGGTTTTTGGTTCGCTTTCGCCGCAATGGTTCTGGCTCTCGCTCGGCGTGCTCCTCGCCGCGGCGGAGGTTGTTGCGCCGGGTTTCTTCCTCATCTGGTTGGCGCTGGCAGCTTTTGCGACTGGCCTGCTGGCCTTTGCCCTGCCCATCGCCTTTCCTTTGCAAGTCGGGCTGTTCGCTGTGCTTTCGGTTGTCGCGGTCTACGGCGCGCGGCGCTGGCTGGTGAACAATCCGATTGTTTCGGATGATCCCCTGCTCAATCATCGCGGCGGGCGCATGATTGGTGAAATTGTGATCGTGGCAGAGGCCATTCGAGACGGCAATGGCCGCGTTAAATTTGGCGACAGCGTTTGGAGCGCCAAGGGTCCGGACTTGTCGGTTGGTTCGCGCGCCCGGATCGTGAGTGCGAATGGGAGCGTGCTGACGGTCGAGGGGCTTTAACGCCCTATCAACTCCAGCGCCCGCGCTTCGCTCACCACCTCAGCATATTTGGCCTGAAGATCGAACAAGTTGGCCTCGTGCGGCGCAGCATGGCGATCCCCGCAGGCGTCGCGGATCACAAACGGAGCAAAGCCGTGCTGCAGCGCATCCAATGCCGTCGCACGCACGCAACCCGATGTGGAAAGACCGGTAATCATCAGCGTGTCAATGCCTTGCGCCGTTAGTGTGGACGCCAGCGACGTGCCGAAAAACGCCGACGCATATTGCTTTGAAATGACCAAATCGCCAAGGCCCGGCTGCAACGTCGGCGGGAAGGCGCCAAGCGGTGAGCCTGCATCAAAGCATTTGAGCGCCGGCACCTTGCGGTAAAACATCCCGCCATCAAGGCCGCCCGCCTGAAACACGACATTGGTGAAAATGACCGGGATATCTGCCGCCCGCGCTGCGACCAGCACCCGTTCATTGCTGGCCAGCGCATCCTCGACCCCTGCATAAAGCGGCGAGTCTTTTTCAAAATAGGCCATCACCACATCGATGATGATCAGCGCAGGGCGTTTCCCGAACGGCAAATGGCCATCGAACGCGCCGCTGTAATTGCTGGTCAGATCAGTCGTGCTATTGGCCATTAAACCACCCCACCTGCCTGGAGCGCCGCAATTTCGTCCGCCGCCATACCAAGCACGGCCCCATAAACCTCAGCATTATGTTGCCCCACCACCGACGGTGCAGGCGTCCGCACGCTGCTCGGCGTGGCAGAGAATTTGGGGAAAGCCCCTTGCATCTTGAGCGTGCCAAACCGCTCCGTTTCAACATCAATGATCGCTTCCCTCGCGGCGAAATGAGGGTCAGCCAACATCTCTGGCGCGCGGTACACACGGCCCGCAGGCACCGAATGCTCGATCATGAGCGCATCGACCTGTTCGATGGTCAGCGTCTTGGTCCAATCATTGATCAAAGCGTCGAGTTCAATCTGGTTGCGCCCCCGCGCGATATGCGTGGCATAGCGATCATCACTCGCCAATTCAGGCCGTCCCATGGCTTCGCAAAGCCGCGCAAAAATTGCGTCCTTATTGGCCCCAATCATAAACTCCCCATCGCTGCACGCGTATACATTGGACGGCGCGATGCCCGGCAAAAACGATCCGGAGCGTTCGCGGATGATGCCCATATGGTCATATTCCGGCACCACGCTTTCCATCACTTGCAGCACGGATTCATAAAGCGCGGCATCAATCACTTGGCCCTTACCCGTCTGCGCGCGCGAATGGAGCGCAGCAAGCACGCCCATGCAGCCATAAGTTGCGGTGAGTGTATCACCGATGGAAATGCCCATACGACTGGGCGGGCGGTCCGGCTCCCCGACGATATAGCGCCAGCCACCCATCGCTTCGCCAATACCGCCAAAGCCCGCGCGGTTGGAATAGGGGCCCGTCTGTCCGTAACCAGACATGCGGGCAATGATCAGGCCGGGGTTGATGGCATGGAGAGCCTCTGGCCCCAGCCCCCATTTCTCCAACGTGCCGGGTTTGAAATTTTCCACCAATATGTCGGCAGTTTCGATCAAGCGGCGGACCAGCGCCTGCCCCTCTGCCACGCGCAGGTTGGCCGAAACGGATTTCTTATTGCGGGCAATGACTTCCCAATTGACCTTGTCATGCCCCAAGCCCCATTCGCGCATGGGGTCGCCGCCGCCCGGCGGCTCAACCTTGATGACCTCTGCCCCCATATCGCCGAGCAACTGCCCGCAGAACGGGCCAGCGAGCAGCTGCCCCATTTCAACGACGCGCAGGCCTTTGAGCGCGCCATTGTTTTGCGGGGTCATTCTGCCGCCTCAACCAATGCCCACACCGGCTGAACTGGCGCAGGCAGCCCCGTTTCCGCCTCACAATTGGCGCGCAGTTCGTCCATGGTGGGGCCGTAGTTGAACACGCTATCCGATACTGGCCGATCCCGCCGCAATTGCGCGCGCAAGGCGTGAGTGGCTGCTGCGTCAACCACGCCGTGTTCATCCGCAACAACGCCGTACGCCTTGGCACCGTTTGCGGTCACCAGACCCTGAACGATTTCTGTGCCGACAAGGGCCGCGTCACGGTCCAGCGGATCGCCCCATCCGCCGCCGCCCCATGTGATGAAGTGAAGCTGATCGCCAGCCTCCACCGCAATCTCATCGACTTTATTACCGACAATGCGCGTTGTGCCATCCGCCTTTTCAATGATCTTGCGCGCGCGTTTACCGGGGTCTCCGCCATTGACGCCCCACGGTGGCACAAACCAGCGGTCATCATGAATGGAAATCGTGCCATCCGCCAAAAACCGGTAAGTCATGTGAATACCATTGCCGCCCCGGTGCAGGCCAGCGCCGCCGCTGTCAGGCTCCGTATCATAGCGTTCGATCATCAGCGGGAAGTAACGCTCCAGAAATTCATTGGGCACATTGGTAAAGCCCGGCCAAAGCGAATGGCCGTCCGGCCCGTCACCCAGTGGACGCCCCGGAATGCCGCCAAAGCCAATCTGGAACAGTTGGAACCAATCGCCGCCCTTGCCGGGCCGCGTGTCATTGCCCGAATAGAAAAGATGCGGCGATGAGGAGAAGCCTGCCGCATTCAAAAACTCCGGCGTTTTCTGGCCGAGAAGGCCGCCCAATATATCGAAAATACGCCCCAGTGCATGGGTGCGACCTGACAGCGCAGCTGGGAATTTCGGCTTCAGCAATGATCCTTCGGGAATGCGCACATCAATGAGATCATAGAAACCGTCGTTGAACAGGATCTGCGGATCAAAGACCATGATCATGTAAATGCCGAAGAACATTTTGAACATATTTTCGTTCAAATAGAAATTGATCGACGCTGCGCTCTGCGGGTCCGTGCCTGCGAAATCGAGGATCACGCGTTCACCGTCGCGCCACATCGTGCATTTGATCTTGAATGGCCCGGCACCAAGGCCGTCATCGCAGATATAATCTTCAAAACTGACAGGCTCTTCGGCCACCGCCATCCCGATCAACGCCTTCATCGCCCGGTGATTGCGGGCGAGCAGCTCTTCAGTGGCAGAAACGAACACATCATCGCCGAAGCGTTCGGAGATTTCGATGACGCGGTTAGACGCAACCCGGCAGGACGCGATCAGCGCATTCAAATCCGCCTGACACCAATCGGGTTTACGCGTTTGGTGCATGACGAGCTTTATCACGTCACTGTTATATTCGCCCTTGCGCCAAATTTTCACGGGCGGAATGCGAACGCCCTCTTCAAAGATTGACCGTGCGTTGATGGGCATGGAACCAACGACTTTGCCGCCAATGTCCGACATATGCCCGAACATGGCCGTGTAAGCGATCAGACGGCCATCCTTGAACACCGGCAACAGGATCAGCCAGTCATTGGAATGCGAAACAGCACCTTCGCAGCTATAGGGGTCGGATAGGAAAATCATGTCTCCGTCTTCGAGTGTGCCATCGAATTGGCGAAGGAAGCCGTCGATGAAGCTACCGAACTGGCCAACAATCATGCGGCCCTTATGGTCCGCGATCATGGGGAACGCGTCACCCTGTTCACGAATGCCCGGCGACATGGCGGTGCGGACAAGCGTCGCATCCATTTCGATCCGGGCATTGCGCAGCGCATTTTCAATGATGTCGAGGGTGACTGGATCGATATCAATTTTGGCAAAAGGGACGGCGTTGGTTTCTACGATAGTTGCGGGCATGGTCTTAGCTCCAATGCTTGCCCCTCTCCCTTGACGGGAGAGGGATACGAAGACTTGGCAATTCATTGCCTAGGCGAAGTTGGGTGAGGGTGAGCGGTGGGGCATGGAGGAAAGCTAACGCTCGCTGCGCAGCTATGCCCCCAGCGTAGCGGGCTCGCTCCCCCTCTCTAAGAGTTGCTAAGCGCTTGTGCGCTAAGCCAACTCTATTCTCCCCCTTAAGGGGGGAGAAGATTGTGCGCGCACCCATCACGACAGCGAAATCAATATATTGCCAACCGCATCGACAATTGCCGTGCAGCCAGTTTCAATGAGTGTTGTGGAATCCATTTCGATAACAATCGCCGGGCCAGCGATGATATCGCCTTGTTTCAACAGTGCGCGGTCATAGATGACGGCTGCCTGTTCGCGGCCATCCATCCACAAGACGTGATCGCGCATTTTCGCGGCAATCGGATCGCCGTTGCCCTTTGGCAATTCAGCCGCTGGCAGATTGAGCGATTGCCCCAGCGCCACAGCGCGCAGGTTCACGATTTCGTGCGGCGTTTCCATGTTGAAAGTGAAAAGTCGGTGATGCTCTGCATCAAAGCGGGCGAGTATCGCGGCAATGCCCCCTTCGCGCAGCTGGTCCATCGTGATGGTCAGCGGCACCTCAAACGCCTGCCCCGCATAGCGCACATCAACTTCAAATTCAGTTTCAATCGCGCTTTCTGCGACACCGTCCGCACGGAGGTCAGCGCGAATCTGTGCCTCCATCTCAGTCAGAATGCCGATCAGATCATCCGCTTGCGTTTGCGTCGCGAGCTTTGAGAAGGACCGCGCTGTTTCCGTCCGCATCCGCGTGGTTGCATCACCCAGCGCGCATAATACGCCCGGAGAAACCGGGGAGATCGCGGGCCAACTGCCCATCAACCGTGCAACGGCATTCACATGCAGTGGCCCTGCCCCGCCAAATCCCATCAACGCGAAATGGCGCGGGTCATAGCCCTGCTGCACCGAAATCATTCGGAGCGCGCCGAACATATTCTCGTTCACAATATCGATGATCCCGCGCGCGGCGGCCATCAGATCAATCTTCAGCGCATCGGCAATCGTCTGCACCGCGCGCGTCGCGCCTTCGCGGTCGAGCTTGAAACTGCCGCCAAGCAGATTTTCCGGCAAATAGCCCAACACAACATTCGCATCCGTCACCGTCGGCAATTCGCCGCCTTTGCCGTAAGCCACTGGCCCCGGAACAGCGCCTGCCGATTGTGGACCCACACGCAGCGCGCCTGTCAATTCTGGCACATAGGCAATGGACCCCCCGCCTGCGCCCACCGTCTTCACATCCAGCGATGACGCGCGCACTGACAAATGCCCGACCTCAGTTGTGCGCGCCCGGCGTGGCTCCAAATTCTCGATGAGCGCCACATCAGTGGACGTGCCGCCGACATCCAGCGTCAGGATATTCTTGAAACCTGCATTTTTCGCCACCCAAAGCGCGCCAGTGACGCCGCCTGCAGGACCGGACATCAAAATGTTGACTGGATGCTCCTCCGCTTTTTGTGCTGACATCAACCCGCCGTCAGAACGGAGCAGAGAAAGCTTCCCCGCCATGCCAGCCACCGCCAGCTTATTGCGCAGGTTGGACACATATTTGCTAACCACAGGCCGCACCGCCGCGTTGGCGACAGTCGTCAAAGTTCTCTCATATTCCTGCATTTCGGGCAGGACTTCATGGCTGAGCGATACGGGGATTTCCTGCATAATCTCACGCGCCAGCTCCCCAATCCGCGTTTCGTGCGCGCCGTTGACATAGGCATTGATCAGGGAAACGGTGATGGCTTCTACCCCTTGGGATTTAAGCTGCGTGAGCGCCGCGCGCACATCGGCCTCATCCAGCGGACGCACTTCATTGCCAGCAGCATCCATGCGGCCTTTGACAGTGACTGTATCCTCAAGTGCGGCGAGCGGCTGCGGTTTTGGCCAAATGATCCACGCGGCCAAACCGCCGGGCACGAAACTGCGCGCGATTTGCATCATATGGCGATAGCCTTCGGTCGTGATCAGGCCAACGCGCGCGCCTTTGCCTTCCAGCACTGCGTTGGTCGCCACAGTTGTCCCGTGCAGCAAATAATCGATTTCCGTCGCCGCCACGCCTGCCGCATCACAAATGGCCGTGACGCCGTTCAATATGCCTTCGGAACTGTCATGCGGCGTCGACGGCGTCTTATGCCGCCAGCACGCGCCTGTCGCTTCGTTGAACAGCAGCAAGTCGGTAAACGTACCCCCGACATCAACACCCAAACGGTAACCCATGCTCTTCGTCTCCTAAAACTAAGCGGCGATCACCCCTGGAAAGGGCGCCACGCGCGCGACCATTCCCGGTAAAGGCTTATCCATCACACCCGCCAGCCAAAGGCTTGCCCCGATCAGCCGGTCCAAATTCATACCTGTTTCAACGCCCGCGCGGTCAAGCATATAGATGACATCTTCGCTACACACATTGCCCGCCGCCCCCGGCGCAAACGGACAGCCGCCCAGACCGCCAATCGACGCGTCGACAGTTGATGCCCCCGCCTCAATCGCCGCCCAGACATTGGCGAGGCCAGTGCCGCGCGTATTGTGAAAATGAACACGCACCGGGATGGGCGCGATGGCTTCCCTCACTCTGGCCACCAGTCGGCCAACATGGGCGGGGTTCGCAACACCAATTGTATCCGCCAGCGCGATTTCGGCGGGGCCGACCTCGGCAAGCGAGATTGCCATTGCGACGACATGATCCTCGGCAACTTCGCCTTCGAACGGGCAACCAAATGACGCCGCGATGGTGACTTGGGCGGTCAGGCCAGCGTCCTTCGCCATTGCAACGATGCCTTTGGCGACGTCTACGGACTCAGCGCTGGTCTGCCCCTGATTGGCCGTCGCAAACTGATCTGTGGAAACGCAGACTGCGCCTAGCTGATCAATGCGGCCCGTCGCTATTGCCCGTTCGGCCCCGCGCGCGTTCATCACAAGGCCAATGAAGGTTACGTCATCGCGTGTCGGAAGCCCCGCGCAGACGGCCTCCGCATCCGCCATTTGCGGCACGCGCTTGGGGTTGACGAAGCTTGCGACCTCTATCCGCCGCGCGCCTGCCGCAATCGCATGATCGATCAGGTCAAGCTTGTCAGACGTCGCAATCAACACCTGCTCATTTTGCAGGCCGTCGCGCGGGCCGACTTCGACAAATTCAATGGAGCGGTTCTGGTTCACGACTCGCGTTCTCGCATATTTGTATACAAAATCAAGCCGCCAACTCATTGCGCCCAGATCGGTGGGCCTCCGAATAAGCGTGAAACGCGCGGCGGATATGCGCCGTCATCACCGCTTCTGCCCAATCGCCATCCAGCCGCTCAAAAGCAAACACCAGTTCCTCATGTTCGTGCAGAGACCGGATGAGATTATCCCGATCATAATGAAGGGCCGTGCGCAAAACGACGGGCTGTTCGACGATCTGGCCTAGCATGTTCGAAAGGCGCGGAGATGCCGCAGCTTCCATCACGATGGTATGGAACTGGCGATTGTGATCCAGGAACGTTGGGATGTCTGGCACTGTGGGCGCAACGGCCGATTGGATCGCCTTGTTGTGGATTTTTAGCCGCTCGATCTGATCCCAGGTCACACGCGTTGCGGCCCGCCGCGCAGCATGGCCCTCCAGCATAGTCCGTAACACAAAAGCATCTTCGATGTCATCGATTGACCAATCCGCAACGAAGCTGCGTTGTGTATCAGAGCGCCTTATGAAGAGGTCCGCCTCCAACCGGCGGAGCGCATCGCGAACGGGGGTACGGGACACGCCGCACGTGTCAGCAAGTGCCTCTTCGCGGATCTGTTCACCCGGCGGCAGCACCCCGGACAGGATCATGCTTCTGATTTGGGCGTAGGCCCGGTCTGACGCACGTGACATAGCATTTCCAATGGCTTGACTTTGCACTTTTGTATACAATAGAGACGAAAGTGCAATCTTGCTGGAGGCCAAGCCGCGTTATGTCGTCTGAGCATCGCATCAAAGTGATCGTGCCCATCCCTATGGACGACGCTGGCGTCGCCAATCGCGCGGAACAATTGCCAGCGCATCTTATAGCGCCCGGTTTCAAGCCGGAATTTGCCGCTGTTGGCTGGGGCGCGGCACTTGGCGACAGTTATCATGACACATTGCTGATGGATTGGACCGTGTTTCAGGCCGGGATTGATGCCGAAGCTGAAGGGTATTCCGCCGTTGTGATAGATACGGTGAGTGATTCAGGGCTGAGGCCGCTGCGCTCCCGCCTTTCTATCCCAGTCGTGGGGCCCGGCGAATGCGCATTTCACATGGCGATGATGCTGGGCAAGAAATTCACCGTGTTGACCATGTGGGATGAATGGTTCCCGCTCTATGAAAAAACGCTGACTGAGTATGGCCTGTGGGAGCGCTGCGCCTCACTCCGGTCAATCAATACCCGCCCCGATGTGACGGAATTGCTCGCGGGTAAAGAAGAGGTTATTTTTGAAAAATTGAAGGCCGAAGCAACCAAAGCAATGAAGGATGACGGCGCGGATGTGATTGTGCTTGGCTCCACCACAATGCACCAATCCGCTACGTGGCTTGCCGCGAATTTGCCGATTCCAGTGATCAACCCCGGCTTGATCGCGTATAAACAGGCTGAACTGCTCGTGACGCTGGGGATGACCCATAGCAAGAAAGCCTTCCGCTCCCCCGAAGTCGGCAATGACCCGGGCATCCGCAAAGGATCTGCATGATGGTTGAATGGAGTGAAGGCTGCCCCGGACAGGTGGCTTTGCCCTACCCTCACTATATTGATATCGTGACCAAGCGCTATTTCGACGGCGTTGATAATAAGGCACTCGATCAGGTGCTCGATTGCTTCACGGAAGACGCGGTGCTGACAGAAGCCACGTCGAATACAGTGCACAACGGCAAGGCGGCGATCCGCGCGATGTTCACCAAGCTTTTCGCTGATTTCTCTTCAATTTGGCATGGCAATTTCGTTCACACGGGAGACCCCGAAACCAATGCCGTCAATTCGCAGTTCACAGTGCTGATCACGCCCAACGGCGGGGATGAACTGAGGTATGAAAATTGCAACCGCTTCTATTTGAAAGGCGACAAGTTTCATCGCGTCACTGTTTATATGAGCGGCGATAATCTGCTGAAGGAAGGGGACGCCTGATGCAATATGAGCCCACTCTGACCCGCACTCAACTAATTGATCTGGCGATCAAGCAGTATTTTGCCAATGTCGACGCGAAAAACAAAGACGCCGCGCTCGCCTGCTTCCACGATGAAGCTCTATTTTGCGTGCAGACCGCCTTTACCCGCCACAGCGGCAAGGCAGAGATCGGCCGTATGTTCGATGATTTCTTCAGCAGCTATGCCACCATCGTTCACAAAGATTTTACCTGTACCGTTGATGAGAAAAACGGTCGCATCTCAGCGTCGTTCGAAGCCGTGCTGACCGGCCATGATGGAGAGGTAACGCGCCTGTTCAACACCAATTTCTGGCGCGTTCGGGACGGAAAATTTCAGGAAGTCACTGTTTATATGAGCGGGGCTAACCCGCTAGTTTGAAATCAATACAAAAGTCAGGGAGATTTAACATGCGCACGACCAAAACATTGTTACTGAGCAGCATCGCCGCGTTTGCTGTAACCGCAATGCCCGCTTTCGCCCAAGAGGCAGCGGCCGAGGAAGAAGCCGAAAGTGGCGAAATCATCGTCACCGCCCGCCGCCAGAGCGAGCGGCTGATCGATGTTCCCGCCTCGGTCTCCGTGCTCACGGCTGATATGCTCGCGAAAACCGGCGCAGATGATGCGCAAGGCTTTGCCCAACTGACGCCCGGCGTGACGATTGTGACCGGCACAGCAGAGGCAGGCGACACGCAGATCAACATCCGCGGCATCAACGGCGCGCGTGACGCCGAAAGCAGCGTTGCCCTTGTGGTGGACGGCATCCTCAAAACCAACACGGCGCAGTTAAACCAGGTTCAAGGCACACTGCGCCAGATTGAAATCCTGAAAGGCCCACAAGGTGCCATTTATGGCCGCAATGCCGCTGCCGGTGCCATCGTGGTTTCAACGTTGAAGCCCGGAGACGAGCTAGAAGGCGGCATCCGCGCCAGCTACGCCAATGAAAACACAATCGAAGCGACGGCCTATATCGCGACGCCGATCAGCGACAGTGCAGGTATTGTGCTATCCGGTTATTACCGGACGACAGACGGATTTTACCGCAATCTCTTGCTCAACAAGAAGGTCGTAGATGATCAGGAAGTGTTTGCCGTCGATGGCCGCTTCATCGGCCAGTTGGGCGATGATACCGAAATTGATATCAAGGCGCGCTATGCCAAGCTGTCCGGCGCATCGATCAATTTCAACGCGTCGTTTCACCTGCCCAATTTTGCTGGGGTGAACCCGGCCTTCAACGAAGATGTGAACAAGCATCCATTCCGCTATTATGGCAATATCCGCCCGACCAATGATCAAAAATCATTCGATGGATCGTTCAAGATTGATCATGATTTCGGATCAACGAAACTGACGGCCTGGATGCTTTATTCCAATGTAAATCAGAGCCTTGTTGCCGACGGCACCTCGGCCGATTTCGCGCGCTATATTTCAGCAGCTCAACCGTCTGGAGCGGCGGCGGTCAATTCTTGTTTTGCGTCAACTGCGGCACTCAGAGGCTTTCCGGTGAACCAACCCGGCGGCATTGGCGCGATCCCCGTGCCGTTCATTTTCGCGCCAGCAAACGGTTCAACCTTCGGCCCCTATTCGCCAACCACTTGCGATGGCACCCAGTATCAGACTCGCGATCAAAAGGATTTCAGCGCCGAAATTCGGCTAGCGTCAGACAGTGATGGCGCGCTCAGCTGGCAGATTGGCGGCTATTTCCTGCATATTGACCGGCAAGTCGGCGTCAGCCTTGGCGCAGACACCGGTGCGGGCGTGATCCGCAATCTCTACAATGCGCCCGGCACGGCGAACCCGACCTCGCTATTGCTCGCCGACGATTTCAACACCAATGTTTATGCGGTGTTCGGTGCGGCGGATTATGAAGCGTCAGATCAGCTCAAGCTTGGTCTAGCGCTGCGCTATGACATTGAAGACCGCAGCACATCCAGCCTGGTGCCCACCGCGACAGACCCGTTCACAGGCGGCCCGATCAACCCTGGCCAGGCCTTTGGCGCGTTCACGCCCAAATCAAAAAGCTTCAAACAAATCCAGCCCAAGGTTAGCCTCAGCTGGCGTCCGAACGATGCAACGAACATCTACGCCAACTGGGGCATCGGCTTCAAATCGGGCGGCTTCAACAATCAGGGTTCGTCAACGATCATCAACAACAACTTCAACCTATTCATCGGTGCAGGCGTCTCGATCCCCGATCAATATGACAAGGAAGTCTCGAGCGCCTTTGAAGTTGGCGTGAAAAGTTCTCTGTTCGACAAGCGCGTCACCTTTGACCTTGCGGGCTATGCAACTCGGATCAAGGACATGCAGTTCTTCGAATTTTTCGTCGGCAGCTTTGGCCTTCTCCGCACCGTATCCAACATTGACCGGGTGTCTGTGCTGGGCGCGGAATTGAACGTGAACGCGAAGGTCGTTGATGGGTTTAGCGTCTTTGGTTCGGTCAATGTGACTGACAGCAAGATCAAGAAGAACAGCAGCCGCCCCTACACAGTCGGCAATAAATCTCCCTATACGGCAGATTACACGATCAACGTCGGTGCGCAATTTGATACGGGTATTACGGACGGAATCAAACTGATCGCACGCGGTGATTACCGGATCACGGGGCCAACATGGTTCCACACCGTGCAGGATCAGGAGCGGCCAACCTTGTTTAGCGGCTTGCTGCCGATCTCTGCGCTGGCGCTTCCCGCCGTGGTCGGCAACGCCCGCTACGGCATTGCGCGGCGTGACAGTTACGGCGTCTTCAATGGCCGCATTGGCGTAGAAGGCGAAAGCTGGAAACTATCAGTCTTTGCCGAAAACCTGTTCGACAAAAAATATATCAACGAGGCGATTCCAGCTATCGAATTTGGCGGATCTTTCATCTCGCCCGGCGCGCGCCGGATCATCGGGGTTGAGGCAGGGTATAAGTTTTAGAACCTCTTGATACCACCCCATCCCCGTTCGGGCTCGGTTCGAACGGGGATGGGGTTGAGATCACCACCCCAACCGTCCATAACGCGTGTATGAAGTCACGCGTCACGCCCCTCCTCTGCGCAATTCTAAGCGCTTGTTCCACGCGAGAGGCCCCGTCGCCTCCTCCGCCGCAACCCGTGGCCGCTCCCCCGTCTGCACCAAAACCAGCACCTCATGTACCACCGACGAGCAGTTGGGAGGATAATCCAGCAAGCCCGGGCGATTGGGTTTACCGACAGGATAGGCGCGGTTCGATTGCATTGTTCGGCCCAAAAGACGCAGACGCGCTGTTCGCGGTTCGCTGCGATATTTCGGCAAAGCGCGTCTATCTGACCCACAGCGGCCAGTTTGCTGCAGGCGAGACCGGGAAAATGACAATCCGCGCCACATCAGGCCTCAAAACCTTCCCTGCGGCCAACACCGGCGGCACACCTCCACTGGTCGCCGCAGAACTGGTGGCCAATGATCCACAGCTGGACATGATGGCCTATAGTCGCGGGAAGTTCGTCGTGCAGATCAAAGGCACTCCTGATTTGATTGTGCCAAGCTGGCCCGAAATCGCGCGCGTCGTTGAGGACTGCCGAGCGGGATAGAATTTCAGCAGAAAGGCATTTCTCCCTTGATCCCAACCTCAAAATGATTCATCTTACTTTCAGTCGCACCGATAGGTCGGCTTTGACGCAACAAGCGAAAGGAGGTGATCCGATGTCTCATGGTTCAGCAATGTGTTCGGAAAAGGTGACGTGGGGGATAAGCGCGGTCTAATTCGCGAATGGTCCTTCCCGGTCGTATCTTAAACCTCCGACCGTTGACCATGCCGAGGGGCTGTCTGATCCGTCAGGCAGCCCCTCCTCATTTCTGGCCTAAACCCCGCTAAAATCCCGTTTGATCTTCTTCGCCAGCGACCATTTATGCACTTCGGTCGGGCCATCATAAATGCGGAAGGCCCGGATTTCCTGAAAAACTTGCGCGACGATGGTGTCGCCGGTGGTGCCAGTGCCTCCCATCACTTGGACGCAGCGGTCGGCGACGCGATAAAGTGCTTCTGACACCGCGACTTTGGCCATGCTGCTTTCCGCTGTGCCAAGCGACCCTGTGTCCAGCACGGCGGCGCACCAATCAATCATCAGTTCGGCCTGTTTGAGATCAATCAGATTTTCCGCGAGCATGAAACCCACACCTTCGTGATCGACCAGCTTCTTGCCGAATGCCTCCCGCTTGCAGGCATAGGCCGTTGCGATTTCCTGTGCGCGTGTCGCGGAGCCATGCCAGCGCATACAGTGGGACAGGCGGGCCGGAGACAAACGGATTTGGGCAAGCTTAAACCCGTCACCGGGATTTCCAAGCATCTGATCAGCGGGAACGCGCAAATTCTCAATCGCCACGACTGCGTGGCCACCGGGCATTGAGCTGTCGATGGTATCGAGCACACGCTCAATGCGAATCGCGGGGTCGGGCAAATCGACGAGGAACAAGCATGCACCCTCCGCAGCCTTTGCCATCACAATGCCAACGCTTGCCCCTTGCGCGCCGGTAATGAAGGCTTTGCGGCCATTCACGACCCAGTGATTGCCATCAAGCTTGGCCGTCGTCTGCATCATCGAAGGGTCAGATCCGGCCCCGCCTTCCGACGCCGGTTCAGTCATGAAGAACGCCGAGCGGGCTTCGCCGGATACCAACGGTGAGAGGAATCGCGCCTTTTGCTCCGCTGTCCCTGCCTTGCCGAGCAGATACATATTGCCCTCATCCGGCGCCATCGTGTTGACGGCCAACGGGCCAAGCGGCGACAAGCCAGAGCGTTGCAGAACAATCGCCGTTTCCACCTGCGTCATATGGCCGCCATCAGCAAATATATGTGGCGTTAGCACGCCCGCTGCGCGGGCAAGACCCCGCATTTCCTTCACCAATTCATCAGACGGCCCATGACCCCCGCAGCGCGGATCGCCTTCGTAGGGGATGATTTGGTCACGAACGAAAGCCTCTACTTTAGCGGCAATTGCATGGGCGCGTTCGGTCATGATGTCGCCGTCACGAAAGTCGCACTCGCGACGCCGTCCGGACCGTAAACGGGCTCCACCAAATCGCAGCGATATTTGCGCGTGACGGCGTTCAAGATCGTGTAACCACCCAAATGCGCCAACATCCCCTGATAGGCTGGTCCTTCCAAATGGATTTGCAGTTCCTCTGCGCTGTCCCATTCCTCAAACACATGGACACGGCCCGGATCATGCGGATCAGCTGACCATGCATAATGCTGGCACCCATCCTCGGCGAGCGCCATATCGATGAGCGCCTCGGCTCCCGCCAAAGCGGCAGCCCGGTTTTCGGGCGGAAAATCGACTTCTCCAGCAATAACTATCCGCATATCCTTGTCTCCTTATCAGCGTGTCACAAAGGCATCTACAGTGGCGATTACAGTGGCGACGGTAAACCTGCCCCTGCTTATTTTGCCAATAGGGAATAGGCGAAGATTGGGGCATGGTGCGACCACACATCAAACGGATAAGGAGAGCGATTATGGATCTGGGTCTCAAAGGCAAAAAAGTCATCATGAATGGCGGCGCGCATGGCTTGGGCCTTGCCGCGCTCAAGATATTCGCAAGCGAAGGCGCAGATGTTGCTTTTTTCTCCCGCGACGCAGGTAAAGTGAAAGCTGCGGTTGACGCACTTTCAGCCTTTGGCGGCAAAGTTCACGGCGAAGCCTTTGACATGACCGCCGATCCAGAAGGTTATAAGGCATGGCTATCCAACGCGGCTGAGGCACTCGGTGGCTGCGACGTGTTCATTCACACAGCGTCGTCATCGGGCCAAGGTGCGACGCAGGATTGGCAGCGCAGCTTTGATCTGGACATCATGGGCGGCGTTAATGGCGTTGAAACACTGACTCCGGCTCTCGCCGCATCGGGCGCGGGCTCCATCATCTTCATGTCGTCAACTGCTGCTGTGGAAACTTTTGTGATGCCGCAGGCCTTCAACGCACTGAAAGCCGCGCTTATCACCTATGCCTCTCAATTGAGCCAGGCGCTTGCAGCCAAGGGCATTCGCGTGAACACTATCACGCCCGGGCCAATCGAATATGTCGGTGGGAATTGGGAAATGATCAAAGGCGCGATGCCTGACTTTTACAATGGCACTGTCGCGCAAATGCCTATGGGTCGTTTGGGTGCACCTGATGAAGTGGCCAAGGCTGTGGCCTTCATTGCCAGCCCCGCAGCGTCTTACATTACTGGTGCTAATCTGATCATCGATGGCGGGTTTACCAAGCGGGTGCAATTCTGACGCCGAAGTCTAATTTCTGTCTAGCGCAAGCCACCCCCCCCTTGCACTATGCGATATTGTTCATCATAATGTACGAATATTTCACGTATGTGAATGAAAGGAAAGTCATGAAGATCGACCGCGAAAAACTGCTCGATATTTACACGCGCACGATGCGCGTGGCGCGGATGGATGAGAAGTTCCGTTCCCTGCTGATGACCGGGAAGATCGCCACCATGTATTACACCGTGCGGGGGCAGGAACTGGTGTCCGCTGCTGCCATGGCAGCGCTGGAGAAGACCGACTATCTCGTTACCACCTATCGCGGTCAGCATGATCAGATTGCCAAGGGCGTGCCGCTTGACCTGCTGTTTGCCGAAGTCATTGGCAAAGGCACAGGCACTTGCAAAGGCAAAGGCGGGTCAATGCACATCACGCACCCGGAAACGGGTGTGATGGTGACGACGGGCGTGGTTGGGTCTGGCCTGCCCATTGCCAATGGCCTTGCCCTCTCGTCGCAAAATCGTAAGGACAGACGTGTCACGGTAACATGCTTTGGTGACGGAGCGACGAACATCGGGGCCTTTCACGAAGCGCTCAATATGGCGCAACTTTATAAGCTGCCCGTCATCTTCATCTGTCAGAATAACCGCTACGGCGAACATACCGCCTTTGCCGATCACACCTGCGTCGACAGCATCGTAACGCGCGCCGACGCCTACGGCATGAAAGGCGTCAAAGTGGACGGCAACGATGCTGAGGCCATGTACACTGTGGTCAAAGAAGCCGCAGACCGCGCCCGCGCAGGCGAAGGGCCGACCCTGATTGAGGCCATGTGTTACCGCATGATGGGTCATTTCTTTGGTGCTGATTTCTCTTATATGCCCAAAGAGCATCTGGAGGAAATGGCGCGCGAAGACCCCCTGCCCCGCATCCGCAAGCTGATGCTGGAATATCAATATAGCGAGACCGAACTGGACGCCGTGTTGACCGCGATTGATGGTGAAGTGGACGCGGCCGTGCAGTTCGGCTTTGACAGCCCGTTCCCTGACACAAATGAAATCCGCATCGATGTGTATGAAAAGGAGATTGCGGCATGAGCAACAAAATCAGTCTGGCTCAGGCCCTCAACCGCGCCATTGATGAAGCGATGGCCGAAGATGAAGGCGTCATCCTTTTGGGCGAAGATGTCGCGGCCAAGCAAGGCGGCGGCGTATTCAAAATCTCAGCTGGCCTTACCGAAAAATACGGCGAACACCGCATCCGCGCGACGCCAATCTCAGAACAAGCGATCATGGGCGCCTGCGTTGGCGCGGCCCTTGCCGGAATGCGACCGATTGCCGAAATCATGCTGATGAATTTCCTGACGGTTGCGATGGATCAGATCGTCAATCATGCCGCCAAATTGCGGTTCATGTCAGGTGGGCAAACCAACGTGCCGCTGGTCATCCGGACAACGACAGGCGTTGGCGTGGGCTTCGGCGGGCAGCATAGTGACATGCTGGAAGCTTGGTTTGCCCATGTCGCTGGCCTGACCATTGTGACACCGTCCAACCCCGCCGATGCGCAAGGCCTGATGCGCGCGGCGATTGCCTGCAATGATCCTGTGATCTTCATCGAAAATATCATGTGCTATGGCATCACGGCAGAGGCCCCACCGGCCGGCCATTTCGTGCCGTTGGGCAAAGCCGCTGTAACCCGTGAGGGCACGGATTGCTCAATCATCACTTATGGCCGCACGGTTCTCGATGCGCTCGAAGTGGCAGGACAATTGGCCGAAGAAGGCATTTCCGTCGAAGTCATCGATCTGCGAACCATCGCGCCGTATGATGAGGAAACGGTGACGGCTTCAGTCCGCAAGACCGGGCGCGCAGTTGTGCTGCATGAGGCAGTGAAAGCCTATGGCACTGGGGCAGAAATCGCCGCGCGATTGAATGAAAAGCTATTCGGCGAATTGAAAGCCCCAGTACAACGCCTTGGTGGTGCTTTCTCTGCCGTACCAATGGCCAGCGTTCTGGAGCAGGCTTGGATCCCGACCAAAGGCGGAATCAAACAAGCCGTCCACGCCACAATGAACTGGAAAAAATAACAATGGCGAACGAAATCCGCATCCCCAAAATCGGCATGTCCGCCACTGAAATGAGCATTGCCGAATGGATGTTCGCGGACGGGGACAGTGTGGCGGTGGGTGACGTGCTTTACACGGTTGAAACTGATAAGACGACCACGGAGATTGAGGCGCAAGACAGCGGCACTCTGCGTGTGATTGGAGCAGAAGGTGAGCCGTACCCCGTCGGCACGCTGATCGGGACCATAGAATAAATCCCCCCATTGCAGCTCTCCCCTCCCCCGCATAGAGAGGAAGGATGACTGACAATCTCTCTATAGTTTTCGCCCAACTGACACAGCGCGTCGGCGATCTCACGGGAAACGCCGACGCAATGCTGGCGGTTCGATCAGCGCATTCGGCAGCCGATCTAATAGTCTTTCCTGAATTGCAGTTGATTGGATATCCACCCGAGGATTTGGTGTTGAAGCCCGCCTTGGCAGTGCGCGCGGCTGAAGAACTGGGGCGTATGGCTAAAGCAACGTTGAACGGCGGGCCGGCGATGCTGGTTGGAACCATTCACCGGGATGGAGATGCACTTTACAACGCCGTTGCGCTGCTCGACGGCGGACTGGTGGTAGCGATCCGATACAAATATGAATTGCCCAACTACGGCACGTTCGATGAAAAGCGCTTGTTTGTCGCAGGGCCCTTGCCAACGCCAATTCCTTTTCGCGGCATGCAAATTGGTATACCCATTTGCGAGGATGTCTGGTTCCCTACCGTCTGCGCACATCTTAAAGCGAAGGGCGCGGAGATCCTTATTTCTCCCAATGGCAGCCCCTATGAAATTGATAAGGATGATTTGCGATCATCAATGATCGTGGCGGCGCGCGTCAGGGAGACGAGACTGCCCATGGCCTATCTCAACCGGGTGGGTGGCCAGGACGAGGTGGTTTTTGACGGTGCGTCGTTCATTTTGAACGGTGACGGCAAAATGGCGGCGCAATTCCCAGACTGGGAGGAGCATGTCCGTTTGACGCAGTGGACAAGGGAAGGGGGTGAATGGGCCTGCGCCCCAAGTGAGATTGCGACCCTAGAACCTCATCCATCCGACGTCTATCATGCGATGATGATGGGCCTGCGCGATTATGTGAATGCCAATCGCTTTCCCGGCGTGCTGCTCGGCCTGTCAGGCGGGATCGACAGTGCGATTTGCGCGGCTATCGCCGCCGATGCTCTGGGACCGGACCGGGTGTGGAGCGTGATGCTGCCCAGCCGCTTCACCAGCCAAGCAAGCCTTGATGATGCCGCCGAATGTGCTCGGATGATTGGATGCAAGCTCGATACAATCCCTATCTCTCCGGCTGTCGAAGCGTTTGACACCATGCTGTCCGGCAGTTTTGCCGATAAAGATTATGATATCACCGAAGAAAATATCCAATCCCGCATTCGCGGCGTTACCCTGATGGCGCTCAGCAATAAATTCGGCTCCATGCTGA
The DNA here is from genome assembly GCA_031376385.1 of Sphingomonadales bacterium. GTDB lineage: Bacteria > Pseudomonadota > Alphaproteobacteria > Sphingomonadales > Sphingomonadaceae > Aquisediminimonas. The sequence goes on along the minus strand of JANMDQ010000028.1, from coordinate 109,039 downwards.
TGACGACGGGTAACAAGAGCGAAATGAGCGTCGGCTATGCCACGATCTATGGCGACATGGCGGGCGGATATAACCCGATCAAAGATGCCTATAAAATGACGGTCTTTGCGATTTCGCGCTGGCGCAACGCCAACAAGCCGCGCCTTGGCCTTGGTCCGGATGGTCCGGTCATGCCAGAGTCCATTATCACTAAGCCGCCGAGTGCTGAACTCAGACCGGATCAGAAAGATAGCGACAGCCTGCCCGATTATCCGGAGCTCGACCCCATCTTAATGGGACTTGTTGAAGAAGAATTATCAGTGCCGGAAGTCGCCGCGCGCGGTTTTGACCCCGCCGTCGTCGCCCGGATCGAACGGCTGCTCTGCATTGCAGAATATAAACGCCGCCAAGCGCCTCCTGGAGTGAAGCTGGGCAAACGGAATTTCGGGCGGGACCGGCGCTACCCAATTACCAACGCGTTTCGGACGGGGTAGACAACGGCCCCTTCGATGCCGCCTATTTCTCGGTTGCGGTAAATAAATAGCTTCCGCTTCTGACCAAAGACAAAAACCTGTTGCGCAACGCGCCTCTCGAAAAAGTAGAATTGATATGGCAACCATAATCACCACCCGTTTTGCGCCCTCCCCCACGGGCCATTTGCACGTCGGCAATGTCCGCGCGGCGCTTCACAACTATCTGTGGGCAAAAAAGAACGGAGGGCAGTTCGTATTGCGGATTGATGATACTGATTTGGCGCGGTCGAAAGACGAATATGTCGAGGGCATCCGCGCAGACCTTGCGTGGCTGGGGCTGACGCCAGACGGCGAAGTGCGGCAGTCAGAACGCTTTGCTCTCTATGAAACCCGCTTTGAGAGGCTGAAAGACGCAGGCCGCGTTTATTCTTGCTATGAAACGCCCGAGGAACTTGATCTGCGCCGCAAAATTCTGCTCGGTCGCGGCCTTCCGCCGGTTTATGAACGCAAGGATGCGAGCGAGCCGGTCCCAGAGGGCCGCACGCCGCACTGGCGGTTCAAGCTCGACCATGACACGCCCATCGAATGGGTTGATCTGGTGCGTGGCCCCCAGAAATTTGATCCCAAACTGCTGAGCGATCCCGTAATCCGTCGCGCCGACGGATCTTGGCTCTACATGCTGCCGTCAGCGATTGATGATGTCGATATGGGCATCACGCATGTTGTACGAGGTGAGGATCATGTGACGAACACCGCGACACAAATTCAAATGTTCGAAGCGATGGGAGCTGCGCCGCCCGCCTTTGCCCATGAGGCCTTGCTGACAGGCAAAGAAGGCAAGCTTTCAAAACGGCTCGGCTCACTTGGCATGGATGCATTTCGCGAGGCTGGGGTGGAGGCGATTGCGATCAACGCTCTGCTCGCCCGGCTCGGCACCAGCGATCCGGTGGAGCCTGTAACGAGCCTCGCACCTCTCATTGCGACAATTGATTTCGCGCGTTTTGGCCGGGCCCCTGCTCGCTTCGATGAAGAGGATGTCGTGGCCCTTAATGCCCGCATTTTGCATCAGACCCCATTTGACGATGTGGCGGCCCGCTTGCCTATGGGGATGGATGAAGCGGCGTGGTCGGCCATTCGCCCCAACCTGAGCAAATTGAGCGACGTCATAGATTGGTGGGCAATTGTGACGGGGCCGATCCACGCGATCATTGAGGCCGAAGACCAAAACTATCTGTCCGAAGCCGCTGTTGCCGCCGCCAGCATTGACTGGTCAACTGACCCTTGGAGCGCCCTGACCGCCGCTCTCAAATCCTCCACGACTCGCACTGGTAAGACGCTGTTCCTTCCACTGCGCCGTGCGCTCACGGGTATGGATCACGGGCCGGATATGAAAGCGTTGCTTCCTCTCATTGGAAAAAGTCAGGCGATTGAACGACTTAACACCGCATCAGTTTCAAAGTAAAACCCAAGCTTTCCGTAACGTAAATCCTGTTGCATTCGGCATAATTCGGCCTAGCATTTGTGCATCGGGGGCAAGCCTACAACCCGGCCTCCGACGTAGAGGAGGATTTATGTCATATACTGATATCGACCGTCCCACAGTGCAGCCCGGCAGCATCGCCGCTGCTGTTCTCATCAACGGTGGCGCTGTTTTGGCGATTTTGTTTGCGGGTTCCACCCTTGTTGAAAAAATCAAAGACAAGCCAATTCAGACGCAGTGGTTCGACAATCCCCCGTTCATGCCTGCTGAAACCCCCACGACAGAGAAGCCCCGCGATACGACGGAGCAGACGCTGCCACGCGACACGCACCGGGACGACAAAAAGCCGCAAACCAGCGAAAATGACCTTGGCGGCACAGTGGCAAGAACAGCTGGAGGAGGAGGCACTCCCACTGAACCCGTGGAGCCAAAGGTTGAACCGATCGTCATTCCGGTTCCGCTCATTAAAACCGCGCGTCTCGATCCGCGTTACACCAGCGCGCTGCAGCCAGAATATCCGCAAAGCATGGCGCGAGCGGGCCAATCAGGCAGCGTTACAGTGCGTGTGAGGATTGGCAGCGATGGGCGGGTGAAGGAAGTCCAAGTCCTGAGCAGCGCAAGCGATGAATTCGCCGAAGCCACCAAACGCCAAGCCCTGCGCAAATGGCGCTTCATCCCCGCCACGCGCGACGGACAGGCAGAAGAAAGCTGGCGCGAGATGACTGTGAAGTTTGAAATGCCAGATTAGGGCATCGTGCAACTGTGCTCCGGGCTTGACCCGGAGCATTTCATGTCAGCTCCAGCTCCGCGGCGGTATAAACCGTTGCCAATTTGCAACGCTTCTCAAGAGTCTTCGCAATTGCAACAATTCAGACTCGCCTGTCACAAAGACGCCATATATCAAGATGACAGAGACGGCTGTGGTGCGAAGGCGCACTCTGATTCCCGTTCCCAATTTTTTGTCAGGGGTTATTTTCGATGAAGATGCGTTTTTTTGCTGGCGTTGCGTTTGCAGCACTGATCGGTCCAAATGCGGCTTTTGCTCAATCCACTGGTTCGATCGAAGTTGAAGAAGAAATTGTTGTCACAGCGCAGCGTAGCAGCGACGGTGTCGGTGGCGTTACAGTTCCTGATGCAACCAAGCCACGAGCTATCCTGACACAGGAACTGATTGGTCGCCAAGGTGCGGGCCAGTCAATCCTCAACACAATCAACCAAGTGCCCGGCGTCAACTTCACAAACTCCGACGCTTATGGTTCGTCCGGCGGCAACTTGCGTATTCGCGGCTTCGACGGCAACCGCATCAGCCTTACGTTCGATGGTTTTCCGCTGAACGACACCGGCAACTATGCAATTTTCTCTAACCAGCAGTTGGACCCGGAACTGATTAGCTCAGTCAACGTCAACTTGGGCACAACCGATGTGGATAGTCCCACGGCATCGGCTGCAGGCGGCACGGTCAACTATCTGACGCGGATGCCCGGCGACGACATTGGCGGCACCATATCTGCTTCTTACGGTGAAGATGATTATCACCGTGTGTTCGGAATGCTTGACACTGGCGTGTTCACGAGCTTTGGCACGAAGATGTTCGTGGCAGCCTCAACAGCACGTAACGACAAGTTCAAAGGCCCCGGAGAAATCTACAAGCAGCAGTATAACGCGCGGATTTATCAACCGATTGGGGACAGCGGCGACTTCATTTCGCTGGCCGGTCACTATAATCAGAACCGCAACAATTTTTACCGCAACATCACCCTTGCAGAACTGCGCTCACTGACTGGTCGTTCAGCGATGGTCGATGTGGATGGCTTCAGCGAAGTTCAACAGTCCGCTATCTTTGGTTTTGACAATTTTGCGACATGCACAAAGACTGTTGGCGGCGCTGGCGCACAAAATGACGGCGGCGGACGCCTTCCGACTGGCAGCACGGCAGCGGCAAATGTGGCACCTGCTGTCGTCACGAATACGAACAACAACATCGACAACACTTCAAGCTGCAACAATTTCGCAGGCCTCCGCATTAACCCGTCAAACACTGGCAATGGGCGCTTCAACTCGCGCTTTACGTTGGCCGACAATTTGAAGTTCACTTTTGACGCGTCTTACCAATATGTTCTCGCGAATGGTGGTGGTACAACAGTGCAGTCCGAAAGCGGTGCAGTTGTGAAAGGTTTGAATGCGGCAGGGCTCGGCGTCGATTTTAATGGCGATGGTGATTTCCTGGACAGCATTCGTTTCTACACGCCCAACACAACGAACACTCGGCGCGTCACCGTCATTTCATCACTTATTTGGGACGTCACAGACCAACACCGTCTCCGCCTCGCCTACACATTTGACCGTGGGCGTCACCGTCAAACGGGCGAATGGGGTTTTCTAACGCCAGATGGCCGCCCTGAAAATGTATTCGGCGGTCGTAATGGTCGTCCTGTGCTTTCTTCCGACGGAACCGCCCTTCGCCAGCGCGACCGGCTTTCGATTGCCTTACTCAACCAGATCTCCGGACAATATATTGGAAAATTCTTTGACGATAAACTCCGCGTCGAAGTGGGCGTGCGTATGCCGTTTTTCAAGCGCAATCTAGATCAGTTCTGCTTCACGCAAGCCGGCGGCGGCGGCTTTGCATCCTGTACCTCGCAAGTGTTGGGTACAACCGCTGCGGCGAACACAACCTATCTCGTACCGAACAGCTTCGTAGTGACCCCTACAACATTGGGCACGCCAGTGTTCGCTCCGTTCAAGGCGCAGTATAAATTTTCGCCTGTGCTGCCGAGTGTTGGATTAAACTACAAGATCACTGATGATCTGTCGTTTTTCGCCAGCTATGCAAAGGGCTTTTCTGCTCCCCGCACGGACAACCTTTATCGTACACCGATTGTGAAGGTTGATCCGGAAACAACGAACACATTTGACGCTGGCCTGCGTTATTCAACATCAAAGGCGCAGATTCAGGCGACGGCTTGGTACACCAAGTTCAAAAATCGCATCGTAACTTCGTTCGATCAGGCGGCTGGCATTTCAATTGATCGCAACGTCGGTTCTGTCGAGGGTAAGGGCTTTGATATTGGTGTTGCGATCAAGCCACTGAGTTTCTTTACGTTTCAAGGCAATTTGTCTTACAATGACTCTAAGTTGCAAGATGATATCCAAGTCGGCGTCTTCACACCAGTTGGTTCAACAACACCGCAAGCGTTGTTCGTGCCAACTTCGGGCAAGCGCGTAACCGAAACGCCAAAGTGGACGCTCGGATACCGCGCGCAGGTTGAGTTCGGCCCCATCGAAGCTGGCCTGCAAGTCAAATATGTGTCTGATCGGTTTGCAACGGACCTGAATGACATCAAATCCGGCAGCTACACGACGGCCGATTTTGACGCGCGCTTCAGCTTCAAACAATTTGGTCTTGATAAGACTTGGATTCAGCTGAACGTGTATAATCTATTTAACCAGTTCTATTTTGGCAACATTGGCACTCAAGTGTCGGGGACGAATAACAACGGCTTGGTGCTCGTGCCAAATGTCGCCGCTGGTGCTACAATTCCCGGCGGCGCAAACCCTAACTTTGCTGTGGCTGCCCCGCGCACTGTTTCGGCGACATTGCGGATCGGCTTCTAACCAACTCACCGCACAAAAAAGCCGCCGTCCTTACGTCAGAGGGCGGCGGCTTTTTTTGTGCGCGTGTGATACGCGCATCAGGAGAAGGCCTGTATCCCGGTAATCGCGCGGCCAAGGATCAGCGCGTGGACGTCATGCGTGCCTTCGTATGTGTTCACCGTTTCCAGATTGATCGCGTGGCGGATGACGTGATATTCCGCCGCGATGCCGTTGCCGCCGTGCATGTCGCGGGCGACGCGGGCGATGTCGAGCGCTTTGCCGCAATTGTTGCGCTTGATCAGGCTGATCATTTCCGGTGAGTAACTGCCTTCATCCATCGCGCGGCCCACGGTGATCGCGGCTTGCACGCCCAGCGCGATTTCTGTGGCCATATTGGCCATTTTAAGCTGCGGGATCTGGTTCGCGGCTAGCGGACGCCCGAACTGCTGACGGTCGAGCTGATATTGCCGCGCACGGGCAAAGCAATCCTCCGCCGCGCCCATCACGCCCCAGGCAATGCCGTATCGCGCCTTGTTGAGGCACCCGAACGGTCCGCCGAGCCCCTGTGCATTGGGCAGCAGATTTTCCTCTGGCACGAACACATCTTCCAGCACGATCTCTCCCGTGATTGAGGCGCGCAGGCTCATTTTGCCTTCGATCTTCGGCGTTGAAAACCCTTTCATGCCGCGTTCGACAATGAAGCCGCGGATGATGCCCCCTTCATCCTTCGCCCAAACAATGGCGATATCAGCGATGGGCGAATTGGTGATCCACATTTTCGCGCCGTTGAGGATATAGCCGCCTGCCGTCGCCTTTGCGTTCGTCTTCATGCCCGCCGGATCAGAGCCTGCGTCTGGTTCGGTCAGACCAAAGCAGCCGACCCATTCACCCGTCGCGAGTTTGGGCAGATATTTCTGCCGCTGTTCCTCGGTGCCGTAAGCGTGGATCGGATGCATCACGAGCGAGGATTGCACCGACATGGCGGATCGATAGCCCGAGTCCACCCGTTCCACCGCCCGCGCGACGAGTCCGTAAGCGACATGGCTTACGCCCGCACAGCCGTAACCTTCAATCGTCGAACCGAGCAGGCCGAGTTCGCCCAGTTCATTCATAATTTCCCGGTCAAACCGCTCATCTAGCGTTGCGGAAACGACACGGGGAAGGAGTTTATCCTGCGCATAGGCCTCCGCCGCGTCGGAAATCATCCGCTCATCATCGGTCAGTTGGGCGGAAAGATTGAAGGGATCATCCCAGCGAAAAGGTTTAAATTTGGCCATCCTGCATCCTTTGGCGTCTTGTTGTGGAAACCGCAACAATTTGGTGGCAAAGGGGATACATGAATAAGCCCGATACTGCCGCCCCAATTGCCGCCGTTATCCTCGCCGCAGGCCAGGGCACGCGCATGAAATCTGATCTCCATAAAGTTCTGCATAAAATTGCAGGCCGTCCGATGCTGATGCATTTGATGGAGGCTGTGGATGCCCTCGCACCTGCAAAGAAGGTCGTTGTCGTAGGCAGCGGTAAGGATCAGCTGGAAGCGGCGCTAGGAGGCTCAGCAACGCTCGCCGTGCAAGAACCGCAATATGGGACGGGCCACGCGGTGCAACAAGCAGAGGCGGCACTGGCTGGCTTTGAAGGTGATGTCCTCATCCTTTACGGAGACGTGCCCTTTGTCCCCACCGCGACCATGCAGGGCATGGTTGATCGCCTAAACGCGGCGGACGCTCCAGCAGTCGTCGTTCTCGCGTTCGAACCCGACGACACTCAAAGCTATGGCCGCGTTATTACGGACGGCGACCGCATCACCAAAATGGTCGAACATAAGGACGCGACCGAAGCAGAACGCGCCTGCCGCCTCTGCAATTCGGGCCTCATGGCGGTGAAGGCGCGTGACCTGTTCGGCCTTCTGGCCCGCGTAACCAATGATAATGCAGCGGGGGAGTTTTATCTCGTTGATATCGTCAACATCGCCAATGCCGATGGCCGCCACTGCGCGGTCGTGACGACCGATCCGTTTGATGTGGCCGGTATCAACAGCCGCGCGGAACTTGCGCACATGGAGGGCAAGTGGCAGCAACGCCGCCGCCGCGCTGCGATGGACGGCGGCGCTACTTTGATCGCGCCCAAGACCGTCTGGTTCGCCTATGATACCCTAATTGGCCGCGATGTGCTGATTGAGCCCAACGTCTTTTTCGGTCCCGGCGTGAGCGTGGCAGACGGCGTCACCATCCGGGCGTTCAGCCATATCGAAGGGGCAAGCATCGCGAGCGGATGTGAAGTCGGCCCCTATGCCCGCCTCCGCCCCGGCGCGGTGCTGGAGGAGAAAGCCAAGGTCGGCAATTTCGTCGAAGTCAAAAAATCGCGGATGGGCAAAGGCGCCAAGGCCAATCATTTATCCTACATCGGCGACGCCGACGTAGGGGCAGGCGCGAACATCGGTGCTGGCACGATCACCTGCAACTATGATGGCTATTTCAAATATCAGACGGTGATTGGGGCGGGGGCGTTCATCGGATCAAATTCTGCCCTGGTGGCGCCAGTCAAGATTGGTCGCGACGCCATCGTCGGCGCAGGCAGCACCGTCACCCGCGACGTTATGGATGGCGAACTGCGGCTCGTGCGCGCTGAGCAGTCGGTAAAACCCGGCTGGGCTGACCGGTTTCATGATGCAATGCGGCGGAAGAAGGGGGAGAAGTAGGCAAATGGAGGACGCAACATGGGGCTGTTGAAATGGTTGCGAACCAGAAACCAATCCGGCGAAGCCACTCGCCGTTCTCTCGCAGTGAATGACGATAGGGAGCTTATTGACTCGCAAGTGCCTGAGCTCGCAGGGATGGATATGGTTGCGGGCATGGCTTACGCGCTTCAACAGATCGAAGATTGGAAGATTCAGGCGACACCTGACCAAGTTTCTGAATTCATAACTCGAGGTAAGCGTTCGATTGCCAGTTTTGCGGCGGAGGGTTTAACGATGCCCTATTGGGGATCGCTGTGGGTCTTGCGAACGTATCAGCGAGAACTTGGACTCGATGTACCAGCGGTTGCTCCATCAAATGCGGGACAAGCAGCTTGACATGATATCATGATATGATATCAGTATATCACTATGACTCGCATCCTTGCTGACCTCCCCGATGAAGACATCAAATGGCTAGACAGCCAAGCCGCTCAGCAGGGTAAGAGCCGCGCCTCGGTTCTGCGTGAGGCTGTGGCAGGGTATCGGGCAGAGACGCGTCCCGCCGACAATAAAGATTGGCTCGATATCGGGTTTGGCGCTTGGAAAGATCGCACTGATATCGGGGATTCGGTCGAGTGGCAACGGCGTGAACGCGCATCATCGACACGCCCTTGGGACGATGATTATGAAGACGTAAAAGCAGAATTTCCTGATCTGTTCGATGACGAAGATGATCGTCAGCGGCAAATCCATCTCGATATGTTGAAGGGGATCTATCCCGAGCCAAAGAAGCTCCACCCTCGGTGAGCGGATTCAGCTTCGATTCTAATATCATCATTGATGCTCTGGCGGGATATGATCAGGCGCGCGCCGAGATTGACCGGGCGACTGACTTTGGTTCACGCGCGTGGATCAGCCGCGTCGTTTGGGTTGAAGTGATGTCGAAGGGTGAAGGTGACGGACTCCGGCGCGCCGAAATGTTGCTCTCTGGCTTCGCTGTCGATGAAGTCGACGCCGAAATTGGCAGGCGTGCCGCCGCACTTCGGCGCGAACGACAACGACTAAAAGCGATGGACGCCATTATTCTCGCCACCGCGCTCACCCGTGGCCGCGTTCTTATTACACGAAATACAAAGGATTTTCCGGCAGAGATGCCGGGGATCCGGGTTCCCTATACACTCTGAACGAAAGCGTATCTCCATGTGCGGCATTATCGGAATCGTTGGCAATCACGCAGTCTCTGACCGTCTGGTCGATGGGCTGAAGCGCATGGAATATCGCGGCTATGACAGCGCGGGGGTATGCACCATCGACGGCGGCCAGTTGATCCGCCGCCGCGCGCAGGGGAAGCTGGCGAACCTTGTCACTGAGCTGAAAAGCAACGACGCGCCGGGCAATATCGGCATTGCACACACACGCTGGGCCACCCACGGCGCGCCGACCACCAGCAACGCACACCCGCACGCAACGGGGGAAGTCGCGCTTGTCCACAACGGGATCATCGAGAATTTCAAATCGCTGCGTGACGGCCTGATCGCGCGCGGTCGGACGTTTGAGAGCGAGACCGATACTGAGGTTGTCGCGCATCTGGTGAGTGAGCAGGTCGAAGCTGGCCTATCCCCAACTGACGCGGTGAAGGCAGTGCTCCCTACCTTACGCGGAGCTTTTGCGCTCGCCATCGCGTTCCGCTCGCATCCTGATATGCTGATCGGTGCGCGGCTCGGCTCGCCGTTGGTCGTGGGCTATGGTGACGGCGAAACCTATCTCGGGTCAGACGCGCTAGCCCTCGCGCCGCTGACGCAGAAAATCGCTTATCTCGATGAGGGCGATTGGGTGATCGTCACGCGCGCCGGGTCGGAGATTTTCGACAAGGATAACAATCCCGTCACCCGCGAAATCACCACATCAGGCGTGTCGGCGGCGGCCATCGAAAAGGGCAATTACCGCCATTATATGCAAAAGGAGATTTTTGAGCAGCCTACCGTGGTTGCGCAGACGCTCTCCTCCTACATCCGCCCGCTTGAACAGCAGGTCGCGCTGCCGCAGATGGATTTTGACCTCTCTGCCATCAACCGCGTGACCATCGTCGCCTGCGGGACGAGCTATTATGCTGGAATGGTCGCCAAATACTGGTTTGAACAGTTTGCGAGGCTGCCCGTCGACCTGGATTTTGCATCCGAGTTTCGGTATCGTGATCCCGTGCTGGAAGAGGGCGGGCTTGCGCTCTTCATCAGCCAGTCGGGCGAAACCGCCGACACACTCGCCGCGCTGCGCCATGCCAAGGCGGCGGGGCAGAAAATCGCCGTCGTCGTCAATGTGCCGACCAGTTCCATGGCGCGGGAGGCGGACCTCCTCCTCCCCACCCACGCCGGGCCCGAAATTGGCGTGGCTTCGACCAAGGCCTTCTCTTGTCAGCTCGCCGTCCTCGCCGCGCTCGCCGCGCATTTGGCGGTTGTGAAGGGCAAGATGACCCGTGCGGAGGAGCAGGAGGTCGTCAAGCATCTGACCGAAGCCCCCGCCGCGATAAACGCCGCCCTCGCCCATGATGATGATATCGCCGCGATGGCCCACCTGATCGCGCCTGCCCGTGACGTGCTCTATCTGGGGCGCGGGCCAGATTATCCGCTCGCACTCGAAGGCGCGCTCAAATTGAAGGAAATCAGCTACATCCACGCCGAGGGCTATGCGTCTGGAGAGATGAAGCACGGCCCCATCGCGCTGATCGACGAAGCCGTGCCCGTCATCGTCCTCGCCCCGTCCGGCCCCTTGTTCGAAAAAACCGTCAGCAACATGCAGGAAGTCCGCGCTCGCGGCGGCAAGGTCGTGCTGATCAGCGACGCCGAAGGGATTGCCGAGGCCGGTGAAGGCTGCATGGCAACCATCGAAATGCCGTCCGTCCACCCGCTGATTGCGCCGTTGGTTTACGCAGTGCCTGTGCAACTGCTCGCTTATCATGTGGCATGCGCAAAGGGTACAGACGTGGATCAGCCGCGCAATCTGGCAAAGAGTGTGACGGTGGAGTGAGCTTTGCCGCCATTGTATTCGACTTTGATGGAGTCATCGCTGACAGTGAAGTCCATGCCAATTTGGCGCTCGCAGAATGCCTGACGTTAATTGGGCTTCCCACCACGTTTGATGAATGCATGCGGGATTATTACGGATATAATTGGGAGAACAGCCGACAACGAATCGAAACAAAGCTGGATGGCAAATTGCCCCCAGGCTTCAGGCAAATGTGTCGTGACCGTAAGCATGAATTAGTTGGTGAGGGTCCGCCAGCCATCGTGGGTATCGAACAGCTGCTCGACGACTTGAGTGGCATCCCGCTTGCCATTGCCTCCTCAAGCCCCAAAGACTTCATCTGTTCGGCGCTGAGCCGATATGGGATTGAGCATCATTTTGGCGATCATGTCTATAGTGCTGACGGCTGGACCAGAGGTAAGCCCTTTCCCGATATCTATCTTGCATCTGCCAAAGGCTTGGGAGTTGATCCGGCCAGTTGTTTGGTGCTTGAAGACTCTCCAGTCGGAGCAACGGCGGGGATTGCGGCAGGCATGACAGTCGCCGCCTTTTGCGGTGGCAGTCATATCATTTGTAAATCAAAGCATGGTGAGGTGTTAAAGACTGTTGGCGTTCGATACTCGTTCTCATCTTACGCAGGGATGACAAAGGACTTGCTGTTGAATGTCGGCAAAGGAATTTAATGGCACCACATGAAAACCTCTGGGAACGATACGCGAGAATTTTAGGGACACGATATTACTCACTAAACAGCCAGAACTCATCCTGCCCTACCCCCAAGCAAGCAGATCAGGGTGACGAACCAAGTAACAGTGACAGTGCACCGTTGCGATTGCTTTTCGCGGGTTCCGAAAGCGAGCGCGGCATCAACTCCGCAACATCACCGTCATTCCGTTCCCGGATCAAACAAAAAAGGGGCCGCTCACGCCGCCCCTTCCTCATTCGCATGTTTGGCAATCAATTAGGCGTTGGCTAGACCAGCAAGGCCGTTGCGACGGCGCATCAGGCCACCGATTAAGCCGAAACCTGCAATCATCATCAGCCATGTTGCTGGTTCTGGCACAGCCGCAATTGACACATTATCAAATTCGAATGCGTTTTGGCTTGATGCAAAACGAAGGCCGCCGACATCAAATCGATCTGCATCTGTAAAGGACAGCGTTGCAATCGGATTGGTGGATTGCAATGTTTGGTTTCCGTTTGCCGCACTGGACACAGCACTGCCCGTGAATGAACTCATAACACTGCCATCCCGTCTGATGACGAACAACGTGTTATACGCGTCTACTGACCCCCAGAGCAGTGATATTGACCGAATCCCGACAAATGATGCAAGGTTCAAGAAACCGGGCGTTCCATCAGATGGCCCAACGGAGCCGAAAAAACCGGTACTGCCAAGCGGAGCGGCGCGAATACCGGAAGAAGACGTATTAAAGATATTTGTCGCCGTGAATGGTGCCGGTGTTTCAAAATCATAAGTTGGCGTAGGCCCAGCATAAACCGCATTACCATCAGTTGCTGAAATACTTACTGCTGCGTTAGCAGGCAAAGCCAAGCCAACGGACGCTAAACATAGTGCCAAGTTTGTGAGTTTATTCATCGCAAGATTCCTTAGTTTTATTCCAAAAACATTTTTAGCGTTGCGACCCGCTGATCAGAATTAATCGATTCGTTTAATTCGATGGTAAAAAATTAAAGAACGTTAACGCGCAATCAAGCAGATTCTTTCTGTCTTGCCGGTTAGAATCCCATAATGATGCATCCTGGAATTACGGTGGCAATTATTTTGCCAGTTCAATAAACTTACTGACCAGCAGTTATGGTGACGTTGCAATCAACGTCCGACTGCTCTGCTCGGCCTCTGGCAGGATTTCCACCTGCGCGGTAATGATGGCGTCGACGCTCATCTCCCATTGTCTGGGGCCCGCTGCCCAATGGCATCGTCGAAAGCGCTTTGGCGCTATTGACAACACGTTTTTGTTCATCTAATGTTCCCGTTGCTCTTTGAAACCCTGCCGTCGCGCGCAGCAGATTGTGAATGATTGATCCGCGCCACCGCGAACGAGGGAGTTTTGCGCCTCACCATCGCGGGGGACGCGTGAAATGCGTGCCGCGCTGCGACTTTGCTCGGGTTCGAGAAGCGAACTCCTTCCAAAGCGTTTCAGGTGTCAACCATGTGTCAACTTTGGGGAAAGTGGCTGAGGCATGGTGCACTGGAGATGCCGTATAAGACTGAGATATGCTCCCAAATCCACCCCTGTTTCAAACGTGCGACTGGCACAACTTTACACAACTTTGGGGCGGCGACGAAGGGAACGGGGTCAACCGATTGGCCCCTAATCGCGGGGCTCCGCCCAACCGCATTTGACAATGGGAGCGCTATACGCGAGAAATTCATATCACAGATTGTCGGGCGATAGGGGAGGGTTGGGAATGCAGAACAACCGATCTGATGCTTTAACGCGCCCGGCACAATCTTCTGCTGCGGACATTCCGTCGCCTTTCAAATCTGCCGCCGCGCCCCTCATCTTGGCTTTTGTGCTGTCCGTGAAGGCTCTGATGATCGCGGCCTTGTTCGGCGATGGGATGGGTGATCAGCTTCTCCTTGCGGCGCGTTACACGGCGCGTGTCAGCTTTGCGGTGTTCATTATTGCCTATTCGGCGTCATCCCTTTTGCGGCTATGGCCCAGCGAAGGAACGAAGCTGCTGGTGCGCCACCGCCGCCAGTGGGGCCTTGGCTTTGCGCTTGCCCACACGATCCATCTTGCGGCGCTGGCCATCTATAATATCTTCATCCTCAATATGCCTGGCCTTCAGGCGCTACTCGGTGGGGGCATCGCTTACGGCCTGATGTTTGTGATGGTGCTGACGTCAAACAAAGCCAGCATGAAGGTGATGGGGATATGGTGGAAACGCGTCCATACCGTTGGCATTCATTGGATTTGGTTCATTTTCACATTCAGCTATTTCGGGCGGCTGTTTGATCCAGCGCGCTGGACGCAAGGTGCTGTGCTCTTTCCGCTCTGTATCGCCGCGCTCAGCCTGCGGGTCTGGGCATGGCAACGATCACGGGAGCGGGCTTTGCCATGAGCTAAGCGGCTTCCGCCGCAGCTGTCTTCAGTTGTCGCTACACAGCTTCCGCCGCAGCTGTCTTCGTTGTCGCTACACGGCTTCCGCCGCAGCGACGGCACTCGCCCAGGCCCATTGGAAATTATACCCGCCAAGCCAGCCGGTCACGTCGACGGCCTCTCCAATCACATACAGGCCCGGAACTTTCTTGGCCTCCATAGTCCGTGATGACAGTTCAGCGGTGCTGATCCCGCCTGCGGTCACTTCAGCCTTGGCATAGCCTTCGGTGCCGTTGGGGCGGAATTCCCAATTTGAGAGGGTCGCTTCGATTATATCCAGCTCTCGGTCGGTCAATGTGTTGAGTTCACCACCATGCCCGATCCGCTCTGCCAAAGTTTCAGCCAACCGAGCCGGCAAGTTCGCCGCAAGGATCGCACGGATAGTGGTGCGGGGCTTTTCCCGCTTGGTAGCCCGCAGCCAGCCACTCGCGGTGCCGGGCAGAAAGTCGATCCCCACCGCCTCCCCGTGTCGCCAGTAAGAGGATATTTGTAGGATAGACGGGCCAGAGAGGCCTTTGTGCGTGAAGAGCGCAGCTTCGGCAAATTCAACCTTTCCCGCACGCGCAATCACAGGGGCTGCAACGCCTGAGAGCTCACGAAACAACACGTCATCGCCGCCCAGTGTCAGTGGCACCAATGCAGGGCGCGGCTCGACAATCTTCAACCCGAACTGCCGAGCGAGATCATAGGCAAAGCCTGTCGCCCCCATTTTGGGGATACTCGGACCGCCAGTGGCAATCACCAATGCCGGAGCAGAGGCAGCGCCAACATGGAACTGGTCGTCGCGGTGCGCCACGCCGCCCACCGGCGCACCAAAGGCAAACCGCGCGCCGCCCCGCGCGCATTCCTCCATCAGCATCGCGACAATCTGCTTCGCCGAGCCATCACAAAATAGCTGGCCCAGCGTCTTTTCATGATAGGCAATGCCGTGCGCCTCGACCAGCGCGATAAAATCTGCCGGAGTATAGCGCCCCATTGCGGACTTGGCGAAATGCGGGTTGGCGGAAATATAACGGTCTGGCGCAGCATTCACATTTGTAAAATTGCACCGACCGCCGCCAGAAATGAGTATTTTCTTGCCCGGCTCATCCGCATGATCGATGACCAGCACCCGCCGATCACGCTGGGCAGCGGTGGCCGCACACATCAGCCCCGCGCCCCCTGCCCCGAGGATGATAACGTCATAATCTTGCTGAAGCGTAGACATTAAACGCGCCTAGTGTAACTTTCCCATTCGTTCCAGCGTATCTGCATCAGAAGTCTTTTTTGAGGCCAGTTATCGACATGCCAGACGTCATTGAAACTCAGCCAATCGCGTCCGTTCGCAGGGGCTTTATCTTCAAACACCGCCTCTCCACCCGGCTGTGGCATTGGGTGAACGTCATCACGGTTTTCATCATGCTTATGTCCGGCCTGATGATCTTCAACGCGCACCCGCGCCTCTATTGGGGGGAATATGGCGCCAATTTTGATCCGGCTTGGCTGGAACTCCCCCGTTTTCCTGGCTGGGCGACTATTCCTTCGATGTATAATCTCGCGCTAGCCCGGCATTGGCACTTAGCCTTTGCCTGGGTGTTTGCGTTCGGGCTACTCTTCTATCTCGGGCGCAGCCTTTGGAATGGGCATTTGAAGCGCGATGTTGCCTTATCCAAAGCCGAGGTTGCCCCTGCCCATCTGTGGGAAGATGTCAAAAAGCACGCGCGGCTGGATTTTCATGAGGATGATACGCGCTACAATCCGCTCCAGAAAATCACTTATAGTCTAGTGCTCTTCATCATCCTGCCGGGGATGGTTTTGACCGGCCTTACCATGTCACCGGGAATGAATGCCGCATGGCCGTGGCTGCTCGATTTGTTTGGCGGGCGGCAAAGCGCGCGGTCGCTCCATTTCATTTTCGCAAGCGGAATTGCCGGGTTCATTGCTCTTCATGTTGGCCTCGTTCTGCTGGCAGGGCCCATCAACGGGATGCGGTCCATGATTACAGGCTGGACGCGGATAGAGGAGAAAGCGGCATGAGCGTGACGCGGAGGATGCTGCTGGCCGGCGGGGCCGCAAGCCTCGTCAGTGGCTGCGATGCTTTGGGGTCAAACCCATCATTCCAATCGCTATTGCGGCTCGGCGAAACGGGGAATTTCGTCATTCAGCGTGCGCTGAGTGACAGAATGGCGCTGGCCCGCGAATATCGTCCTGACCAGCGATCACCCATTTTCCGCGCCAATGGCACGCGCACGCCGCCGGGAGACGCTTACTCGGCGCATGTGGCGGAGAAGTTTGCAAACTGGCAAGTCAAGGTCGACGGCCTCGTTGCCCGCCCGCAGAGCTTTTCGATCGCCGCCCTGCGCGCCATGCCGCAGCGCAGCCAAATCACGCGGCATGACTGTGTTGAGGGCTGGAGCGCGATTGGGAAATGGACAGGCGTTCCGCTAAAGCTCCTGCTCGACGCGGCGGGGCTGCAACCCACAGCCCGCTATCTGGTGTTTCACTGTGCTGACATGATGAAAGGCGAAACGGCCTATTATGAAAGCATCGACCTGATCGACGCTTATCATCCGCAAACGATCATGGCTTGGGCGCTGAACGATGCTGTGCTGCCCGTCGGCAATGGCGCCCCCGTGCGGCTACGGGTGGAGCGGCAGTTGGGCTATAAGCAAGCCAAATATGTCGAACGGATTGAGGCTGTGGCGTCGCTCGAAGGCGTTTACGGCGGTAAAGGGGGATATTGGGAGGACAGATCTGGTTATGAATGGTATGGCGGGATTTAGTCGGTCGCCAAGCGCTTCATCTCATAGAGCTGCTCCAACGCCTCTCGCGGGCTGAGCGCATCTACGTCCAAAACGGCCAGTGCATCACGTAAGGGATCGCGCGCTTCCTCCGGCACAATCGCGGCGAAGAGCGGCAAATCATCGAGCCCTGCTGCCAGTCCTCCAGTAGCGTCGCGGCCAGCCTCCAGCTTCGACAGCACAGCCTTTGCCCGGGCTAGCACTGCGGGCGGCAGGCCCGCAAGCCGCCCAACCGCAATCCCGTAACTGCGATCCGCAGGCCCAACCGCCAGTTCGTGGAGCAGCACCAAATCGCCCTTATATTCCCGCGCACGGACATGGTGGAGGGAAAGGGCGGGCAGTTTTTCCGCCAACCGCGTCAGTTCATGGTAATGGGTTGCGAACAAGCATCGGCACTGGTTCACTTCATGCACGGCCTCAACCACCGCCCATGCGATTGCCAGCCCATCATAAGTTGACGTACCCCGCCCCACCTCATCAAGGATGATGAAACTTTGCCGCGTTGCCTGGGCAAGGATCGCCGCCGTCTCGACCATTTCGACCATGAAGGTAGACCGCCCCCGCGCCAGATTATCTGACGCACCCACGCGGCTGAACAAGCGGTCAACCAGCCCCAATGTCGCGCTACTCGCAGGAACATAGCTCCCCGCTTGAGCAAGCACAGCAATCAGTGCATTCTGGCGTAAGAAAGTCGATTTGCCCCCCATGTTGGGGCCAGTGACCAGCCACAATCGCGAATCCGGGGACAGCGCGCAGTCATTGGCCACAAACCGGCCTCCAGATTTATTCAGCGCCGCTTCCACCACCGGATGCCGCCCGCCCTCTATCTCAAAGCGCGCGTCGGGCACAAAGCGGGGACGGCACCAGCCGCCTTCAATCGCCCGCTCGGCTAGGGCAGATGCCACATCAAGACGCGCCAGTGCATCCGCCGTTGCGGCAATTTCCCGCGCACGGTCTAGCGCAAGCGCCGTCAGCTCCTCCAGATGTGCCGCTTCAGCGGCCAGCGCATGGCCGCTGGCTTGCGTCACTTTGACTGCCAATTCATGCAAATCCGGCGCATTGAACCGCACTGCTCCAGCCAGCGTCTGCCGGTGCGTGAAACCGGAATCCGCCGCCATCAACGCGTCGGCATTTTTGGCGGAGACTTCGATATGATAGCCCAGCACATTGTTATGCTTGATCTTGAGCGCCGCAACACCCGTCCGATCCCGATAGGCGCTTTCCAGCACGGCCATCGCGCGCCTCCCGTCACCGCCCAAATTGCGCAGGTCATCCAGCGCCGCGTCATAGCCTTCTGCGATATAGCCCCCGCTGCCCGCATCAATTGGCGGAGACAGAACCAGCGCGCGGTGCAACTGATCGACCAAAGCGGCATGACCATCAAGCTTAGGGAGCAGCGCCGTGAGCAGTGCTGGAAGCTCATCCAGACGCGACAGCCGCTCCCGCAGATTCCACGCTTCATTCAGGCCGTCGCGCATCTGCCCCAAATCACGGGGGCTTCCTCGCCCTGCTGCAATCCGTCCAAGCGCACGCGCGACATCAGGCAGGGCTTTCAAGGACGCGCGCATCCGTTCCCGCTCAACCTGAGTGTCGGCAAACCAACTCACGAGATCAAGCCTCTGTGAAATCGCTTGCACGTCCATCAATGGCGCGGACATATCCCCGCTCAGCATTCGTGCACCTGCGCCCGTGACCGTCCGGTCCACGGCGTCGAGCAAAGATCCGCTGCGACTGCCACCCGCAGCGCGGACCAATTCCAAACTCTCTCGCGTGGCCGCATCGATTGCCATATGATCGGTGGCAGATCTTTTTTGCGGAGGCTCCAGAAATGGAAGCTTCCCCTTCCCCGCATGGCCGAGGTAGGCGAGCAACCCCGCGCAGGCAGCAAGTTCAGCACGCGAAAATCCGCCAAACCCATCAAGCGTCGCGACGCCAAACAGTGATTTTAAGCGGCGCTCGCCAGTGAGCGAGTCATACTCCGCGCGGGGACGTTCTTGTGCTCCTGCGAAGGCAAGAGACCAGCTTTCACGCTCCCCAATCTGGGCTCCTGCCTTCGCAGGAGCACTGGGAACCACGATCTCTGAAGGTCCCAGCCGCGCTAACTCCGCGTCCAGTCCCGCTCTATCCACTTCGCCCAGTTCAAACCGTCCGGTTGAAATGTCCGCTGCACCATATCCAATCACATCTCCAACGGGGGCCAGTGCAACAAGCCAATTCGATGCCCGTGATTCGAGCAACGACTCCTCCGTCAGAGTACCCGCCGTCACCACCCGCACAATCCCGCGTGCGACAATGGACTTGCCGCCGCGTGCTTTGGCCACTGCGGGGGACTCAGTCTGTTCGGCAATGGCCACTCTGTGTCCAGCCCGGATCAAGCGCGCCAAATAGGCGTCCGCCGCATGCACCGGCACGCCGCACATTGGAATTGGCTGACCAGCATGTTCGCCGCGCGCGGTGAGCGCAATGTCCAACACTCCAGCGGCAAGCCGAGCATCCTCAAAGAACAGTTCAAAAAAATCACCCATTCGGTAGAACAACAGGCAATCCTGTGCCTGCGCCTTTAGCGCAAAATATTGGACCATCATGGGGGTCGCTGGCGGGGAATCGTGATCAGCCACGACGCTGCGATAGCGATTTTGCGCGGAGAGACAAAGCCATCTTCCCGAACGGCCCAACTGCCCCTAAGGTGCCATCGAACAGGTCGCACCTGACACATCACGATATAAGAGGGGCTTCCGATGAGCGGCGATACCAAAGTGCAATTTTCTGAGCGCGAGGCGCTTTTTTATCACTCCACTGGCCGCCCCGGCAAAATCGAAATTATCGCGTCAAAGCCGATGGCGACGCAGCGGGATTTAAGTCTGGCCTATTCACCCGGTGTGGCAGTCCCAGTGCTGGCCATCGCGGCGGACCCGGCGCTTGCTTATGACTATACCGCAAAAGGCAATCTGGTCGCAGTCATATCAAACGGCACAGCGATCCTTGGCCTGGGCAATTTGGGTGCGCTCGCGTCCAAGCCCGTGATGGAGGGCAAGGCCGTCTTGTTTAAACGCTTTGCTGATGTCGATTCCATCGATCTGGAAGTTGCGACGGAAGATACAGAAGCCTTCATCAACGCCGTCGCTCTCCTTGAACCCAGCTTTGGCGGGATCAATCTGGAAGACATCAAAGCCCCTGAATGTTTCATCATTGAACAGGCGCTCAAGGAGCGAATGAAAATTCCAGTGATGCATGATGATCAGCACGGCACAGCGATCATTTCTGCCGCTGGCTTGATCAATGCCTGCCAGCTGACAGGCCGCAAACTTTCTGAAGTCAAAGTCGTCGTGAACGGCGCGGGGGCTGCTGCCATTGCCTGCACCGCCCTAATGAAAGCGATGGGCGTTACGCCGTCCAACGTGATTATGTGCGATCGCAAAGGTGTGATTTATCAGGGCCGTCTGGAAGGAATGGATCAGTGGAAATCGGCCCATGCCGCAGTAACGGAAACTCGCACGCTCGAGGAAGCGCTGGTTGGCGCTGACATTTTCCTGGGGCTATCCGCCAAGGATGCTCTTCAACCCCATATGCTGGAAAAAATGGCCCCGGCGCCGATCATCTTTGCGATGGCCAATCCCGATCCAGAAATCACCCCGCCAGAGGCAAAGCGCGTGCGCCCGGATTGCATCATTGCCACGGGTCGTTCCGATTATCCCAACCAAGTCAATAATGTGCTCGGCTTCCCTTTCATTTTTCGTGGCGCGCTGGATGTACGCGCAACAGCGATCAATGAGGAAATGAAAATTGCCGCCGCCCACGCAATAGCCCAGCTGGCGCGTGAGGCTGTGCCAGAGGAAGTCGCAGCGGCTTATGGCGGGATGCAGGCCCGCTACGGCAATGATTATATCATTCCTGCGCCGTTTGACCCACGCCTGATGGAAGTGGTGCCGATGGCCGTTGCCAAGGCAGCGATGGACACCGGCGTCGCGACGCGACCCATACTTGATATGGAGGAGTATCGCCAGACGTTGCGCGCTCGCCTGAACCCCACGACATCAGTGCTGACACTGGCTTATGACACAGCCCGTGCGCACCCCAAGCGAGTGATCTTTGCAGAGGCCGAAGAAGAAACTGTGCTGCGGGCAGCAATTGCATTCCGCGATGGCGGCTGCGGTACGCCTGTATTGATTGGCCGCGATAGTGTTCGTGATCAACTGATCGAGCTGGGTGTGGATGATCCTGAATCCTTTGAAATCCACAACAGTCGCAATTCACCGCTGGTCCCTGCCATGGCAGACCTTCTGTATGAGCGGTTGCAACGGCGTGGCTATTTGCGGCGCGAATGTGAACGGCTGGTCAATCAGGACCGCAACGTCTTTGGCTCGCTCCTGCTGAAAATGGGAGAGGCCGACGCGATGATCACAGGCGTGACGCGCGGCTTTGCCCAGACGATGCGCGAAATCCGCCGCGTTCTCGATCCCGCCGAAGGGCGCACGGCCTTCGGCATTCACGTTTTGGTTGGTCAGCATCATACCGTGTTTATGGCCGATACAACTTTGCATGAACGCCCATCTGCACTGGAGCTGGCTGATATTGCCGAACAAACTGCAGCAGTCGCACGCCGCATGGGCCATGAGCCGCGCGTGGCATTCCTGTCATACTCTACCTTCGGCAATCCTCCGGGCAATTGGCTGGGCCCCATCCGCGAAGCCGTTGAAATCCTCGACGCGCGCGGCGTCAGCTTTGAATATGAAGGCGAAATGGCCCCGGATGTTGCGCTCAATCCGCGTCTTGCTGCATCTTACCCGTTCAGCCGCTTGTCCGGCCCCGCCAATGTGCTTGTCATGCCGGGGCTGCAATCAGCCAATCTTTCGGCCAAGCTGTTGCGCGAATTAGGCGGGGATACTGTGATTGGGCCTATGCTGGTTGGCATGGAAAAATCGGTGCAAATTGCAACGATGGCATCCAATGCTTCGGAATTGGTGACGCTAGCAGTGTTGGCAGCAGGAGAAATTACGCGCTAAGCGCTGGGGCATGTCCCGCGCCCGCGTTCTCCTCCTCAATCCTGCCCTTGGTCCGCTGGATTACCGCGTTCCACAGGGGATGAGTGTGGAGCCTGGCAATATTGTGCTGGTTCCTCTCGGCCCACGCCAAATGGTTGGTGTGGTATGGGAAGAGGAAGCCCTACCGTCGGCTGGCGAAGTGGGCGACAATCGCCTGCGCAACCTGCTGGAAGTCTATGACACTCCTCCGATTGGCGCGCCATTGCGCCGGTTGATTGAGTGGACCGCCAACTATTATCTGGCTCCTCTTGCCTCTGTATTGCGGATGGCGCTGTCCACAGCAGCCGCCTTGGAAGGTGGGCGGACCGTTGTTGAGTATCGTTTAGGGTCTGTGATTCCTGACAAGCTCACCCCCCAGCGCGCGCAAGCAATTGAACGAATTGGCGAACGGCAGGGCCTGATCAAAGAGCTGGCGACTATCGCCGACGTGTCCGATGCCGTCATTCGCGGGCTGATCAAGCTGGGCGTGCTGGAGCCGCACGTCGTGATGCTCGATACGCCGTTCACTCCCCCAGACCCGGCCTTCGCGCCGCCCGCGCTGAACCCGGATCAAACCAAAGCGGCGGCGGCGCTGGTGGCGATGGTCAAGGCGCAGGCGTTCGCGCCTGTTCTGCTCGACGGCGTAACAGGCTCCGGCAAGACCGAGGTCTATTTTGAGGCTGTGGCAGAGGCGATCCGCATGGGTCGGCAGACTTTGGTGCTGCTTCCGGAAATTGCACTAACCGAGCCGTTCCTGCGCCGCTTCACAGCAAGGTTCGGCCATGCGCCGATTGCCTGGCATAGTGACCTGCGCCAGTCGCAGCGCCGCCGGGCTTGGCGGGCGATTGCGGAGGGCGAGGCGCTCGTGACTGTCGGCGCACGGTCATCACTTTACCTTCCCTACCGGAACCTTGGCCTGATCATTGTGGATGAGGCGCATGAGAGCAGTTTCAAACAGGAAGAAGGCGTTCAATATCATGCCCGCGATGCCGCCGTCATGCGCGCGCGATTTGAGAGCATTCCCATCATCCTCGCCACAGCCACCCCGGCCATTGAAACACGGCAACAAGTGGCGAGCGGTCGCTATCAAGAAATCAAGCTTCCCGGTCGCTATGGTGCCGCACAAATGCCAAAGATGGGGGCGCTGGACCTGTTGGCCGATCCGCCGCCGCGCGGGCGCTGGCTGGCCCCTGCCCTGCTCGCCGCCCTCGAAGAGGGATTGGAAAAGGGGGAGCAATCGCTGCTGTTCCTCAACCGGCGCGGCTTTGCCCCACTGACGCTCTGCCGCCACTGTGGGCACAGGTTCCAGTGCCCCAATTGCACGGCGTGGATGGTCGAGCACCGATTGCTCAGCCGTTTGCAATGCCACCACTGCGGCCATACCGAGCCGCCCCCACGCGCATGCCCGGAATGCCATGAGGAAGATGCACTGGTCGCGTGCGGCCCCGGTGTGGAACGCATTGCCGATGAAGTGGCAGCCCTTTTCCCCGAGGCGCGGCGTGCGATTGTGACTTCGGATACGCTAACGTCGCCAGCAAAAGCCGCAGAATTTGTCGGGCGGATGGAGGCCGGTGAGATTGACATAGTGGTGGGCACGCAGCTGGTCACCAAGGGCTATCATTTCCCCAACCTGACGACGGTAGGCGTCATCGATGCCGACTTGGGGCTACAGGGAGGCGATTTGCGCGCGGCGGAGCGGACGTTTCAGCAGATCATGCAAGTCGCGGGGCGGGCTGGGCGTGGTTCCAAACCTGGTCGGGTTTTTGTGCAAACCCACGCCCCCGACAGCGCCGTCATCCGCGCGCTGGTTTCTGGTGACGCTGAACGCTTTTACGCCGCTGAAACGGAAGCGCGGCATGACGCTGGCGTACCGCCCTTTGGTCGTTTTGCGGCCATCATCATATCTTCGGAAGATCAGCGCGCCGCCACCAATGCCGCGAGCGCGATCGGCAAGTCAGCGCCTACGGTGGAGGGCATGCAAGTCTACGGCCCCGCGCCTGCCCCCCTCGCCATGCTCCGCGGCAGGCACCGCCTGCGCCTGCTCGTCCACGCCCGCCGCGCTGTTGATGTGCAGGATGTTATCCGCGAATGGCTCGGCGCGCTGGACTGGCCCCGCTCCGTCCGGGTTAACGTGGATATTGACCCCTACAGCTTCGTCTAAACCGCCTTCGGACCTAAGCCGCCAACAAGGCAGCTGCTTCTAATAGCCGGTTGCCATGAGCACTTTCCTCTTTGCCATTCAGACGAAATAGCGCGGCAGCCTCCGCGCAATCAGTGGTAACCGCCCATTTTTCATACAGAGCATCGCCGCCAAATTCAGTTTCCGCCAGCTTTGTCAGTCCCTCTGGCGTCAGTGGTGCTGGCGGGGGCATGTTCGCTGTCAAATAAGGATTGTTGGCCGGTTCCGGCGGTAAATAATCTTCGCCGGAAATGGCTTTGATCGCCTTTGACACGCGGTGCGCATGGGCCAATTCTTCGCGACCATTTTGGTGCAGCAGATCGATAACGCCCGGATGATCAGTACCAGTCGCGCTATGTTCATAAAGCGTCTTGCCAGCGGACTCGAGGAGGACCATCAGTTTCAAATCCTCAATGCCTGGATTTTCGACCGAGTAGAGGTAACCAAAGGCCGCACCAAGGCTGGTCGGAACGCCTGCAGGAAAGGGGAGGGGCATGGTCATTTCCTTTACGTTGGCGCCTGTCGGTTTTTTCCGCCGGAGGGCTGGATTTGTGACAAGCTACTGATAAGTTCTCTGCTTGACTACAGGGGTAAAACAGGTGCGTCTCCTAAAAATTTTAATGCCGGCTTGGCTGATCGGCATCGCAGTTATGCTTGTAATGCCGTCCGCTGCAGCCGCCGCATGGCACCGTGCGGAGACCGACCATTTCATTTTCTATGGCACATCCGCAAAGGATGTTCGTGAGGATGCGATCCGCCTCGAACGCTATGACGCGCTGCTGCGTGACTTGACCAAGATTCCGAAAGGCAGCACCACGATGAAACTGACAGTCTATGTGCTGTCAGATGTTGAAGCGGTGAAACGCGCCTATGGCGACAGAACGAGCGACGTCGCGGGCTTTTACACCACAAACCCGTCTGGCGTTATTGCTGTGGTTCCTCGCGGTGTTGGCGAGAAGGACTATGATGATGTCATTCTCTTTCACGAATACGCCCATCATCTCATGCTGCAATATTTCCCGACGGCTTACCCAGCATGGTATTCGGAAGGCTTTGCCGAATATCTCTCAACAGCGCAGTTTACCGATATCGCCGCCAAAATTGGTCTGCCCGCCAATCACCGCGCCTATCAGCTTCTTATTGAGGAACCGGTCCCCATCGAAACATTGCTGTCCGCTGGAGTGGGGGATTTGAAGCGGGATCAGGTTGGAAATTTTTATGGTCGGGCTTGGTTGCTCACTCACTTTCTCAGCTTTGAAAAGGCTCGCAAGGGAGAGCAATCTGAATGCCTGACGTTGATTAACAATGGGATGGCCCCGCTGGAGGCGGCGCGCAAAGCCTTTGGTGATTTGGCCGTGCTGAATAAAGATCTGAACCGTTATATGAAAGCGCCCAGAATTGCCTATCTGAACGTCGCCAACACGCCGCCTGCCGCAACCAGCATCACCGTGACTGAATTAGACCGCGCCAGTGGCGAGGCGCTGATGGATCGATTGTTGCTCACAAGAGGGACAGCCGTTGCCGAGCGGCAGCCCATTGCCAACCGGTTGCGTAAATTGAGCGGAAAATATCCTGGGAATGCTAGCGTGCTCACTTTGCTTGCGGAGGCTGAGCATGACTTGGGTAATTATGACGCCGCTGTCGTGGCCGCTGATGCTGCAATAGCGGTTGAACCAGCAAATGTTCGCGCGTTGCTTTGGAAAGGGATGTCGCTTGGAAGAGCCCTTTCCAAAGCAAACGATAAAGATGCAGCGAAATGGAAAGCTGCGCGCAATTGGATTGTCAGGGCCAACCGAGCCAATCCGGAGGACCCGTTTCCGCTCTATGAATATTACCAATCCTTTCAGGCCGAAGGGCGTGACCCCACGAAATCGGCAGTTGCGGGGCTGGGTAAGGCAGTTTCCTTAATCCCCCAAGAAAGCGCCTTTCGCGTTCCTTATGCCATAGAGCTTGCCAATGCGGGCGATTATTCCGGGGCCGCGATGATCCTTCAGCCCATCGCCAATTCCCCCCATGATGGATTTGCAAAGTCGGCGCGGTTTTTGATGACCCGGTTGCGCATTGCTGCAGCAAAACCCGGCGAAAAAGTCGACATGAAAGCGTTGATGGCTGAATTGAATAAGGATGATGAGGCATCCGAGAAAAAGCCGCCTAAGCCGCCCGTGCCGCCGCCCCCAGCCAAGTGATCGACGCGCCGTGGGGGTGGACAGTCGCGAGTGCTTCGCTTTCCCCATTCCCGGGCCAAGATCGCAAACGCAGCTCAGCCTCAGACTTAACGGGACCAGTAAATTCCATGGACAGCCAAGCCAGCGGACGCTGTGCGGTTGCGGCGGCACCGGCCCGAAGGATGGCATCCACCACGCGGTGGCGTGACTCCGGCGGCAGATATTGGAGGACTATGCTATGGAAGATCAAGCGAGTGACGCCGTCCTGTTGCGGCTTTGCTAATTGGTATTCAATCCAGTCCGCAGCATCTGCCTTGTCAACAACTGGCGGGTGGCGACGGGAGAGCGCAATGGCGGCCTCAATTCTGGCGAGGCGCGCAATCTGATCAGGCCAGACATAAGCAATCAGCCGCGCCGCGACATCATCCCGCGATGCATCCAGTGGATTGATGTCGACGCCGCGCCGCCCAGTGATGGTAACAGACGCAAAGGTGGGGGCGGGGCCAATCCAGTCTGGTTTGAGCTGAACAGAGGACGCTGGGTCGCCAGCTTTTACGCCGTAAAGTTCATAGCCAAACCGGTCCATATTGAGGTTCAGTCCGGCGCTTGCCCCCAATTCTAGCAGCTCAATCTGCGGTCCATAGCGTGCCGCAATCGCCATAATGCCGGGCCAGAGCATCCCCGAACGCCCGACCTCGTTTGTTTGCGGTGGGCCATCCAACCATGGCAGTAGCCACGCATCCCACTGCGCCAGAACGCGCGTCAACACTGCGTCCATGTCACTGGTGTGATCTTTATAGAGCGCGGAAAGTTCTAAATCCTGCCCCGTGCGAGCCAGAGCATGAAGGCCGCCAGCAATCCTCAGCTTCAACGCATCCGTCATCGGATCGCCTGGCCAATCAAGGATCGCTCGCCCCGTTTGCGTGTTGCGGTTAAGTGTGGCGGCAACGGAACGCAGGACTGCCGCCGTGAAGGGCGAACCCACCGCTTCGCAGAGATTAGCTTGTTCCGCAAATGCTGTAATCACCTGGTGAGGCATGCTCTTGTTCATGGGTTCAGTCTGCATCACGACAGGGGCCATTGTAAAGTAAGGTCAATTCTGATGCGATACGAAGCTACTTATTAAGGGTTCTTCTTCATAAAGCCCCAATGAACGCGCTCATTTGCCCAGCCATATCTGCGCTTGTGCGCTTACTGCTGGCACTTGCGCTCTTTTCACCGGTTCCTGTGCCAGCACAGGAATTGCTGCTTAATCGCAGTTTCGAAACGCCTGTTGTCCCCACGGACGGGAATAACTTTTATACGTCTATCGCGGATTGGACGGTGGTTAATGTGACCCCTGCAAACCCCATCCCGTGGAATATCATTCGACCTTGGTCAGGCTATGCCAATAACCCGACCACCACACCGACAGGCGGCGGCATTCAATATCTCGATATCAACGGGGCCTCTGGACGGATTGTACAGACAGTGACGTTCCCGTCCGCAGGGATGGTTGATATCAGCGGCTGGTTTTCAGTGCGAGATTTCTCTCAGGTGCTCACAGGCCTGATCATCAATGTCCGCAACTCATCCGGCACCGTTGTTGCAACAACCAACAGCAGCTTTGCGGCGTCAGACCCCATTGGTCTTTGGAAACAGGCGACTGCGCTCAACATTCCTGTGGATGCGGGAACGCATACATTCGAAGTGGAAATTCCCAACTACGCCAATTTCGATATCGCCAGTCTGGTCTTCAAGCCCGCGCTGACCTTCAGCAAAACGAGCGTCATCGTGTCTGACCCTATTAACGGCGCGTCGAACCCAAAATATATCCCCGGTGCCGTTGCGGAATATAGTTTCGTCACGACCAGCCCATCCAGTTATACCGTAACAAATAACAGCATTGCCGTGACGGATACGACGCCCGCTGGCCTTGCCGTGGTGGTTGCTGATATTGCAGGCGGCGGTAGCGGCCCAGCGGCCTTTGTCGCAGGATCAAGTGGGCTGACTTATGCCTTTGGTGGCCTTGGCAGCACAACGGATCAGATCGACTTTTCAAATGACGGTGGCGCGACGTGGACTTATGTGCCGGTCGCCGATGCCAATGGCGCGGACAATGCAATTACGACGGTCCGTTTGAGGCCTCAAGGAACAATGGTGGCCAGTTCTGCCTTCACCTTTCGGATGAGATACCGAATTAAATAGCCAGCCAATCCTGCATCGCCGCGTTCACGGCTCCGGGGTTCTCCCATGTCACAAAATGCCCTGCATCCTCTATCTGCGCGACTTTCAGGTTATCAATATGACCGCCCAGCCCCTCCAATTGGCAGGGCAATAAAGCCTCATCCTTCATCCCCCAGATGACCAGCACTGGCATGGTCAGTTTGGGAAAGGGACGGTCCAGAAACGCGGTAGTGATCAGCGGCGCATCCATCGCTGGAACTTGCATCGGTGAAGCACGGTACCAGTTGAGCATCCCCGTCAAGGCGCCGGGCTGAGACCATTCAGCAATATAGACCGCGCGATCCTCGTCGCTAATAGGACCAGCGGATAGCTTGTTTTGAAACCGGTCTGCAAAGAACCAGTCTACGCCCTTTGCCGCCACTTCGCCTTCGATATCTCGCTCGCGAAACTCACGGATATATTGGGAATTGGCCCGCTGCGGCAGATCAAAGATCAGGCTGCGTTGAAACACATAGGGGTGGGCGGCATTGCAAATGATCAGTCGTTTGACGCGAACTTGATCTTTTAGCGCCACGGCCCACGCTATGGCGCCGCCCCAATCATGCCCGACCAAAGTGAAGCGCCCAATGCCCATTGCATCAGCCAAAGCAAAGACATCCGCAATTAGGGTCGGCACGGAATAGGCGCTCACTTCGACGGGTTTCGAAGACCCGGCATAGCCGCGCTGATCCGGTGCAATACAATAATGCGTCGCCGAAAGCGCCGCCATCTGATGCCGCCACGTTCGGTGAGATTCTGGAAAGCCGTGGAGGAACAGGATCGGCGGGCTGGCCGGGTCACCCGCTGTCCACACATCAAGTTCAACGCCTGTAGAAACCAGAATACGGCGCTGGATCATTTGGGAGTGTTCGTCACAGACACATTTAACATTTCCAAAATGTCCGCTGGAAAAATGACATCCTCGGTCACTTTAAGTTCGGCCAGTGACCACCATCGATGCGATTGCATCACGCGGCGCTCAAGCTCAGTATGTCCATCCGTTGAAAGCATTTGATTGGGCACACGCACCAAGAAGTAACGTTCATCAGCCCAAACCTCTTCCCGTTCCAACGTGGTGAACTCAACCGACCGCTGGGCGACCTCGGGGCCGGGGTCCAGCGACCAACCGGTTTCCTCCATCATCTCTCGTCGTGCCGCTTCTTCATAAGGTTCGCCAGGATCACAGGCACCTCCTGGCGTTGCCCAGAAAGGGCTCCCCTTGCCTGCATCAAAGCAGAACAGGAGGATGTTGCCATCGGGATCAATCATCAATAATCGCGCTGCGGGGCGGGCTTTGCGTACTGTCATTCGCCGGGCGCTTTGGCCTTAATGGCAAGTGCATGAACCCGCTGGCCCGGCAAATCTCCCAAAGCCTTATTGACCATTCTTTGCCGATTAACTCGGCTCTGGCCGGTGAACATATTTGCGGTGATTTCGACTGTGAAGTGGCTTTCACCTGATCCGTCATCACCACTATGTCCACCGTGGCTTGCGCTATCATTAATGACAGCGAGATGAGCTGGAGCGAAGGCTGCGGTTAGCAGCGCTTCAATTTCCTTTGCGATTGGGCCTTTGGTCATGGTCTGTCTTCCCATATTCGCTCTTTCGCGCCAAGAGGAATTTGATGAGCGACAGGCAGACCCATGATCGGTTTCACGGCCGCGTCCGCGGAAACGCCCGGATTTGCGCGTGGCCAGGATGTGCGGAAGCTGGAGAATTTCGAGCGCCCAATCCATATGGTCGCGTCGCGAGTCCCAACGGTCCCGGTGACTATCAATGGTTGTGCCTTGATCATGTGAGAGAATTCAACACGCGCTATGATTATTTCAAGGGGATGAGCCAGGAAGAGATTGAGGCAGCGCAAATGCCAGCAGCTGGATGGGATCGCGCGACTCGGGCCTTCGCTCAAGCAGGCGTTGATATGCCTCCAAGTTGGGCCAATTTCGCCGATCCTTTGGATGCTATCTCGGCACGATTTAAGTCGCGCATGGCCGAGGCGACGCCGGCACAACGTAATGATGGGCGGCATTTGACAGCTGAGGATCGACAAGCGCTTGGGGTGTTGGGATTAGACATTAATGCTGATCGCAAGACGCTGCGCGCGCGCTATTCTGAACTCGTTCGAAAATATCATCCGGATAAAAATGGCGGAGATCGGTCATTTGAGAAGAAGTTGCAGGAGGTCGTCGAGGCTTACCAACTGCTCAAGGTGATTGTTTAACCGGACGCTCGTTCCATAAAAAAGGCCCCGGGATTAGCCGAGGCCCTTCTATTATTCTGATTTTTTGGATCGCTCAGCGACCACCAAAATTTTCTTCAAGCCATTCCCAAACACCGCGGGTTGGCTTCCGAACTTTTGCCTGTTTCGACATGTCAAATCCCCTTGAGTCAAAGAGACGAACGCAACTTGCCTCGCTCAAGTGGGGACTTAATTCCTTTTTAACCTTTTGACAAATGATTAATGAATACTTTTCCTTGATTGTAAGGGATTGATCAATGAATCCGCAAAGTCTCCGAATGGAACAGGCATACCAATCAGATATCCTTGGGCGGTGTCGCAGCCAAGCGCGGTTAGCGTATCCAGAACAGATTGCGTCTCGACTCCCTCCGCCACCACTTTGCGGCCAAGCGAATGGACCATTTCAATAGTTGATTTAACCAAGATCCGATCCTTGGGATTGGTTTCGACATTGGCGATAAATTGCCGATCAATCTTAACCTCGTCAGACGGCAGGATTTTGAGATAGTCGAGCGTCGCGTTGCCCGTGCCATAATCATCAATGGACACATGAATGCCATGCTCAACCAACCGCTCCATCATCGCAATTGATGGACCATGCCGATCAAGTTTACCCGTCTCAGTAATTTCTAGAGTCAGACAATGTGGTGAAACGGAATATTTTTTGAGGGCCTTATCAACGGAGTCTAAAAGGTCAGGCTTTTCGAGCAAAAGCACCGAGAGATTGACGGCAATATTGAAATCGACGCCACTCTCCATAATCTCTGCGGCGGAGGAAATGGCTTGATCTAGGACAAAGGCCGTCAGTTTTTCGATGCGGTTATGCTTCTCTGCGACGGCAATAAATTCCACTGGATCAATGCGCCCACGTTCAGGGTGATCCCAGCGCACCAAGGCTTCTGCTCCTTCGATCCGTCCCGTCGTAAGCGATAGCTTCGGCTGATAGGCCACCCAAACCTCGCCTCCATCAATCGCCTGGTCAAGCCGACTGAGAAGAGACAGTTGCCAAGCCGCTTCATGCTGGCGCTGAGGGTCGTAGAATTTCCAAATGTCGTTGCCGCGCGCGGCCTCCTCGGCGCAGAGCATAGCGCTGCCGATGCGGCTTGAGATCGGTCTATCAATGTCGCCGTCAACGCCGAAGGCAACTGATACGTCAACAGCCCTGCCGTTGATGGAATGTGTGGCTCCTACGACTGCTTTCAACCCTTCGAGGTGATGCGCAAGTTCTTCACCCATCGGCGTGTTAGCGAACCATAGCAGAGTATCTTCACTGTGATAAATCTGATCAGTGCCGTCACTAACTTTAATTCTGCGTTTTGCTTCGGCAACGATTGCGTTTTCTACGCTCTCATCAAAACTAGCAATGATTTCTGCATAATTTCTAATTTTGAGGGCAACTAGAATTCCGGGTTGCTTTTCAGCGATCTCCCGCAGCGCAGCCAAGTTTGGCAATCCCGACGCAAGATTTGTACGACTGCTCTTCAAAACTCGGCGGAAAGTCATGGCGCGATATGCCACGATCAAGAAAAACAGCGCTGCTGGAACCACTTCAACGGAGATCAGCTTCGAGTCTAGGTAGAAAGGCACACAAGTGAGGATTACAAAAGCGGCCAGAACCGTTGCAACGATCAACGTTCGACGATGAGCCAAAAGATGTACAATCGAAAGAACAAGGCTCACAAAGAAGGCAGGAATCCATCCCCAATTGACAGGCGTTCCCTTCCTGAGAGTTTCAGCCCCTACAACATGAAAATAGACACCGCTTTGCCAGCCCTGAAGGAGTATCCGGCGAAAATCATTACTCAAATATGATACCTGTCCAACAATGATATCGCGACCTACAATCTGCTCACGTTTGATGTTTTTCTTTGCAATGTCTATGAAGCTAACCGTCGGAATGGTGTTAATTCTGATTGCCCAGTCAGGCCGATAAAACTCACCCACCGGCCCTGTCTTTCCCGACAATGCTGAGGATACCGATGGAACGTTGTCGGCGCCCATCGGGCTTTGGAATACAAGCTTTGAGGTTAAACCAAATGGAGATGTTTTACCGCTTAGCGAGGTGATTTCTGTCAACTTCCTGAATTCGGGTAGCGGGAGAATCTCAAAATACTCCCCCGTTCGGACATCTTTTGAGCGCATAGTGCCGAGAAAAACTTTGCCTTTGTGACGACTGAGTGAAGCGGCAAACGTGCTGTCCTCAGTTGGTGTCGTTTTGTCCGCATACACTCGATCAAAGAAAACTCGTTTAGCGCCCAACGCAAATAATTCGTCCAACACCTGTGCATCAAAAGTGCGGGAAAATGAGTATCCGCCAAGCTCTCCAACTGTACGATCGTCAATCCCAACAACAACAATATCCTGACTGGCTGGGCGCTGGCGCACTTCATCCCGCACCGCATGTATCACGTCTTCGAGCGGCTGGCCGAATTCGATGGCACCGCAGATCACGGAGATGAAGAAGGCCCATGCAAAGATTTTGATGCGGGGGTCCCGGTTGGACGTTGCTTTCGCTTTGCCCAAGAATCGCTTGCGGAACATCATAGTGATGCACCGTTAAGCGGGCGCGGCGAAGGGGCCGCAGCCCTTACGCATTTTGCCGCTAAAGCCGCCACTTTCTCCGCATCCGATTGCACTCAATACGCCCGATCCAAGAAACAGAAAATTTCTTTTCTTTTCGTAGGCTTGCATCGTTAACGGCAAGAAACGAACAAATGGTTACCGGGCGTTAGGCAAGTTCGCTGCCCTACCTGTGTTGATAGGGTGCGCCGCGTCTTTTCAGCTTTTAATCGTCACCACATTCATCGGTGCGGCCTTGCTGCTGGGGTTGGATGCATTTTGCTTGGGGGCCTTTTCCGCCTTGGGCTTGCGCGTTTCCTTGTTGGATTTCTTTTGTGATTTGGCCACGTTATTGTCCTTAAAGGCGCTATGCCTTGGCTAGACATAGCGGAGTTTGCGGTTAGGAAACAGTCATGGCTGACCAATCCCCCTTAGAGGCTTTCAAATCCGTCCTAACCGGCACAGCGCGGGCGATGGCGCATGAGCCTGAAGTGGAGCTGGCCTTCACGGCCGATGTGCCAACGCAGAGCGGCAAGAATTTCCGCGTGCCGATGCCGGGCCGGGGCCTTCCGCTGGAACAAGTGGCCGAAGCGCGCGGATTTGCCGATGCCATGGCACTGCGATTGCGGCACCATGATGCGGGCGCCCACGCCGCGCGTCGCCCTGCTGATCCCATCGCTGGATCCGTATTCGATGCGGTCGAAACAGCCCGGGTGGAGGCACTGGGCGCACGGTCCATGGCGGGCGTGCGGGCCAATCTGTCCCACGCGCTGGATATGCGGATGCGGTCTGACCCAATTTCGCGCGCTCAGGCCGCTGACGAAGTGCCTTTGTCCACCGCCATTGGCTTGCTTGTGCGTGAGCGGCTGACCGGAGACGCGCCGCCTGCCGCCGCGGCGGCTGGCGTGGATATGGTGCGTCAATGGGTGGAGGCAAAGGGCGGCGATGACCTGGATGCGCTTGGCCTCGCGCTGGATGATCAGGCGGCCTTTGCGGCACTGGTTCAAAAGCTTTTGTCTGACCTTGAACTCACCGATGCCTCGCCTGAGCTAGACCCCACAGAGACATCGGACGAAACTGATGATGAGGATGAAGGCGAAGGGGAAGGCGAAACCGACGAGTCCGAAGACGGGCAAGGCGACGCTGAAATGGACGCTCGCGCCGAACAATCCGACGGCGAAGCCCAAGAAGGCGATGACCAGCAAATAGAAGCTGAATCGGATATGGAAGGCGACGCAGAGCCGGGCGATGAAGGCGATGAAGGCATGATGCCTGTGCGCCCCAACCGCCCGATGGGGGATATGCCGCCGGGCTTTGACTATAAGATGTGGTCCACCGCCTATGACGAAGTGATCGCCGCAAATGAACTGTGCGACGATGAGGAGCTCACTCGCCTGCGCGCCTATCTCGATCAGCAGCTGCTCCATCTGCAAGGGGCAGTGACCAAACTCGCCAATCGGCTGCAGCGCAAACTGATGGCGCAACAAAACCGCAGCTGGGATTTCGATCAGGAGGAAGGCATATTGGACGCCGCGCGGCTGGCGCGGATTGTCGTGTCGCCCGGCGTCTCCCTGTCGTACAAGGTCGAACGCGATACTGAATTTCGCGACACGGTGGTCACGCTGCTGATTGATAATAGCGGATCGATGCGCGGGCGGCCAATCAGCATTGCAGCGATCAGCGCCGACATCATGGCCCGCACCCTCGAACGCTGCGGGGTGAAGACGGAGATTTTGGGCTTTACCACCCGCGCTTGGAAAGGCGGCCAATCACGTGACAGCTGGTTGCAGGCGGGGCGACCGCCGCACCCTGGCCGTCTTAATGATCTGCGCCACATCCTTTACAAAGCGGCAGATGAGCCGTGGCGGCGGGCGAAAAAATCGCTGGGCCTGATGATGCGCGAAGGTTTGCTGAAAGAAAATATCGATGGTGAGGCGCTGCTATGGGCACATAGCCGCCTGATTGCCCGGCCAGAGGATCGCAAAATCCTGATGGTGATATCCGACGGTGCGCCGGTGGATGACAGCACTTTGTCCGTCAATCACGGCGCCTATCTCGAACGTCACTTGCGCCAAGTCATTGGCTGGATCGAAGGCAAATCCCCAGTTGAACTTTGCGCAATCGGGATCGGCCACGATGTCACGCGCTACTACGCTCGTGCAGTCACCATCATGGACGCAGAACAGCTCGGCGGCACTATGGTGGAGCAGTTGGCCGGACTGTTTGACAAGGAATGACGCCCTTGCCGCAACGGCCAGAGCCGCTAGACTAAGTTCAGGATATTTTTCCCTGCTAAGGCACGACTCATGAAAATCAAAGACAGGCCAGAGTTTCAACGGAAATCCATCGTTCTCACATTCAAGCCCGACGATACCGTTTTTTCCGCCATTCAAGCAATGAGCGAGAAAAACTTCGGCGCTGTCGTGGTTGTTGATCCTGCGCAAAAGCCAGTCGGCATTGTCACGGAACGCGATTTCATGCGGCGGTTGCTCAACAATGCGCTGGACCCGAAAAAGACGCTCCTGCGCGATATCATGACGACTGACCTGAAACTGGCCAAGGCAGAGGATAATCTACTCGAATGGCTCCAGCAAATGTCAAATGATCGGTTTCGTCACTTACCAGTGGTGGGGGATGACGGCGTATTGATCGGTATTATGAGCCAAGGCGATTTTGTCAGCTACACATGGCCGCAGCTGCTATCGCGAGTGACAGAACAGGCGAAGGCGACTTTCGATCTCAGCCCATCGATCTTTGCTGCTATCGGCGCTGCGATCTTTTTTGCGCTGATCATCATCGCTGTTATTTTAGGAACGAGCTAACGCGCGGAATATTCTGCCCGTTTTGACTGATTCGGCTCTTAAGGTGACAAAGTCCCCGGCAAAACAGGATTTTCTGTCACCTTATGTCACCTTTACGAGGGTTAATCGGCAGTCTGTTTGCCGCGTGCTTTTCCCAAAGTTGTGTAAAGTTGTGCCAGTCGCACCTTTGGTTGCGCAGCCGTGCCACTGGTGTCAGCGCGCAAAATCATGACGCGCGGATCGCTGGCCAGCATCCGGGGGGAAGGATTTAGTCGCGACATTCGCGTGTCAAAGAACAGTGGAACACATAAAGAACATATTCTATTTCGTCAAGCCAAAGTTGAGTTTGGAGTTTCCGCCGTTGCGCTAGATCCGGCCGCTCGCCGAGTGCCATCCATGATGATCCCAGTTTATCCTGACTAAAGCGCCGCAATCGCTTTCGGCACCCCCTGAAACGCCAGAATATCGTCAAAGTTGACACTAGGTTGACACCTGAACCGGAACTTTGAAGCTGTGTGCGCCGTCAGTCTACACGCGCTGATTGCAGGCCCCGACGGCAAAGAGGCGATTACCGACATCATGGTGCAAAAGGTGACAGGAAAAATCCTACATTGCAAGTGAAAATACTACTCTTAAATCTGACGAACTTGGGTTTTCACTCACTTTTCCGTCGTCTGAACAGGAGACTTTGCCCTTTCAAAGCAGGAGAATTCCTCCCCGGAACGGGGAGTTGCCCGCAGGGCGGAGGGGCAGCGGGCAGCAAGCTGTTATGTCGCAGTTTTGGTGCGCGCCTCACCCCTACCGTCTCGCCGTGCTTGACTTAGTTTATCCTGAGCTACGCCGAAGGGGGGCTTGGCTTTTGCTCGCTCCGTTTCCAGAAACAAGTCACTCCAAAGATCGCACCGGTCCAAAGCTGTCTGCCTCAATCACAGCTCGCCCCAAAGCCAAGCCCCGCATCAAGTGCGGGGAGACGGCGGATGGGGCTATGGCAGTTTGCGACAAGTTTTTGGACGTCTGCACGCTTGGTCGCTTCTCTCGAAAGCCGCCGCTCGTTCAATTTTAACTTTTCGCCGTCAGCTGACGAACAGCTTTCACCCCGATTAGCCTTCTAGCAAAGGATAGCGCTCAGGATCGAGCTCACCCTTCAATCGGTACCTCAAATAGCGTCCTACGAGCGCCCACGCCCGATGCGCCGTCTTTTGGTTGGTTCCGGCATCAACCTCAATTCTGTCGCCATGCCGCGATGCCTTTGATACGTCTGAAAGTGACCTGACGTAAGCCTCATCAACACGCAACTTTTGCCTCAAATTGTTCCATTGTGCCGCTCTGCCAGCATTTGGCGAAATTAGCCGCGCAACGCTATCCGCTACCCTACCACAAGCCGTCGGCGAATAGTGGGCCTTTCCGAGCGTCATCAATATGTCGGAAAGGACAAGTCCGTGCTTGAGATCGACGAGAGTGAGATCGGAAATGGCCTCCAGATCATCGTCGGTAAAGTCGTGCATCGCCGCGAGCGATCGGTCTCCAAAGACGTAACTCCGAACCTCACCGTTAGGGAGGATGACCCTATCGAGGCTAACTGAGTACGGAATGGCTTTTATGAATCCGGCCGCCTCAACGAATGTTCGGGCGACGTCCCAAGCCGCAAAATAAAGATCTTCTGCGACCTTCTCGTCGGCAACCGATGTGACAACGTGGACGCGAACCCGGCCCACGAAAACGGACACTTCAAACTCGGCCTCAGGCGTAGTTTCTGTCGCCTGCCGCATCAACATTGGCCGGTAGTCCAGAGTAAGCGGAGCCGCTTCAGGCTCTATTTTGCCTTCGTAAATCAACGTCTGCATTATTCTATCGCCAGTGGACAAATATAAGCACGATCAAGGCGCCTAGGCTCTATGAGCATCGTATAGAATAGGCAACGCAGCGCAGCGCGAATGGCACCTTATTGCGATCCCTGACTAAAGTCCGTCTGCTATCAACCCTTACGACCTAAAACCTGCCTGTCCGCTCCCCCCAACACACCCGCCATTCATGATCGCCGGTCGTTTGCCCAAGACAAGTCGATGTCGCTCGTCCGCCGGACCTCGCATGTCAGCCCGCACACAGCCACATCGCGCTTCGCTCTTACGCCGCAGCAGCGATCCGCACTGGAATGGCGCTTTGTTTCACCATGCCTGTAATCGGATCCATGCCGTCAATATCATCAATCAAGCGGTTGGTTGATCCGCCTTTTTCACGCACTTCATCTTTGCCAGCATCATCATCGCCCCAAGCGTGCGACATGGAAATGACGCCACGGCGGATCTTGTCGCTGGCTTGGGTGACGGCAAAAATGGATGCGACTTTTGAGCTAATTTCGATCACGTCGCCGTCTGATATCGACAACGCGGCAAGATCATCTGGGTGGAGGAAGGCCGGATTGGTTGGCATTTTTTTCTTCAAATGCGGGAATGTGTGGCCATTGCTATTATAGCGGTGCTTTGACCGGCGCGAGATCAAGCGGAAATCAAATCCATCGGCCTCAGGCGGGTTTGCCGCAAAGGCTTTGAACGCATCAGGCATGGCACCAGCATCCAGATGGAATTTCTCTGACGCATCAGGATCAGCGGGCGCTATGGTCAAGTGCTGATCAGGATAGAAGATCGCGCTGCCGGGCCGGTCATGTGTTTTCGCATCGGCCCGCGCCCTGCTGGGCGCGACGAGGCAGCCGTGCGATATCAGATCCAGCATGGTCATCTTGTCAGGGCAGACCTCCATTGAGCAATCGCCGCCGGGCAAAGACAGCTGGAGCCCAAGATGCTTGGCAAGCCACCAGAGCATTTCATATTCATCCATCGTATCACCGGGGGGCGGAACCATGGCTTCGGTATAATGGGCATAGGGCTCTTCACAAAAAGGCTGCGACACATTGTTAATGTCTTCGCGTTCCAAGCACATGCTGGGGGCAAGGATGATGTCCGCACGCTTCGCGCTCGCTGACATCCAAGGGTCAATCTGAACGAAGAGATCAACAGTATCGAGCGCCTTGCGCACTTTGCGCTGGTTAGGGAAGGCGATTTCAGGATTGCCGCCAATTGAGATGAGCATTTTAATCTGCCCTTCACCGGGGGTCAGGATTTCATCGGCCAGCACAGGGCACGGCATTTCCTGGCCGAGCGTTCCGATGCCCCTGATCCGCGACGGGGCAAAGCCTTCGCCAAACATAGGGACAGGCGGCGCGACCTGCGCCTTTTTCGCCCCTGCAGCAAAGGGCATGAACACCATCGGGTTGGCGACCTTATCCCCTTCCTGATTGAACCGCGCACAGATGATGTTGAGGGCTGAAACGAGATATTCGGTCAACACCCCGTGGCCTGCCATTTCCGGGCCGGTGCCCGTCACGACCTTTCCTTTGGTCGCCTTTGCAAAAAGCCGCGCGGCCTTAATCAATTCACCGGCATCAACGCCTGCCCGTTTGGCCGCGATATCCGGGGTGAAATCCTTCACAGCTTCGGCCAAGGCATCAAAGCCATCGACATGCGCTGCGACAAAGTTCTGATCATAAAGCCCTTCGGCAATGATCACGTGAAGAATGCCGCCTAGCAAGGCTGGGTCTTCGCCTGGTTTCACCTGCAAATGGATATCCGCGTGCGCCCCAATATCGCTTTCGCGCGGATCAACGACAATCACCTTCAAGCCCCGCGCTTTGGCATCGCGCAGCCGCTTGGACGGGGAAAAGGGCGGCAGGCCGCCGGACGGGGAGTAATGCGAAACGAGCGGGTTGTTGCCAACAAACATCACTACATCAGAGTCTGCAAAATTATTCGATCCGCCCATCCACTGGCCGTAGCGCGCGCTGGTGAACACCTTGGCAGGTTGATCAACAGTCACGCTGGTATAATAGTTTCGCGATCCAATGGCCTGCGCCAGCGCATAGGATGTGCCGAGCACAGCGCTGTTTTGAAAGGCATTGGTGCCGCAATAAAGCGCGATGCTGTGCGGACCATGCTCCTGTATCATCTGCTTCATCCGCGCGGCAATTTCAACCAAGGCATCAGCAGTTGAGATCTCAACAAATTCTCCGTCCCGCCGGATGAGCGGCTTCAGCAGCCGTTCGGGCAAATTGTGCATGTCCGTCATCTGGCGACCCTTAACGCAGGTGTAGCCGCCGAAAAGCTCATTTTCCGGATCGCCGCGAACTGCCTTCACTTTGTTATTTTCGACATCGACAAGCATTGCGCAGCTGGCGTGGCAAAATCGGCAAAATGTGCGGTGCGTTTCTTGGCTCATCGTGGCTCTCCCTAACGGACGCTAACCCTATTGATTTTGGCGATGGTGTTAACTGCTATAAGTGAGGGTAAAGGCTGGGGCGGGAATGCAAAGGGCCGAATTCATGGAAGACTGGAATACCTGGATCGGCCAGACGCAAGAGCAAAGCGATATGCTGCCGCGCAGTCTGCTTGATCGGTTCCGTGCGACCTTCGATAGCGACGAGAGGGGCGATAGTGCGCCGCACGGCATTCACTGGTGCCTGTGTCCGCCGGAAGCCGCAACGGCGGAACTTGGCCCTGACGGCCATCCCAAACGCGGTGGGTTCATGCCGCCAGTGCCGCTGCCCCGCCGGATGTGGGCGGCGAGCCAAGTCAATTTTCATGCGCCGATGACAGCAGGAGCAGAGATCAACCGCCGGTCAACCATAGCCGAGATTAGCGAGAAGACGGGCGCAACTGGACCATTGGTCTTCGTGACGGTGGATCATGAAACGGTGGCAGACGGCGTGCTGGCGGTAACTGAGCGGCAATCGATCGTTTACCGCGACGCACCAACCGCGACGTCGCCAACGGGGCAGTCCAAGGATTTAGCAGACCTGTCTGGCTGGCCAATCCGCCGTTCACTCACCCCGTCAGAAGCCCTGTTGTTCCGCTACTCCGCCCTCACCTTCAACAGCCACCGCATCCATTATGATCATCCTTATGCGACGGGCGAAGAAGGCTATCGCGGGCTCGTCGTCCACGGGCCCTTGATTGCGACATTGCTGATGGACCTCGCCGCACGGGAATTGGGTTCTTATCGTCTGAACAGATTTTCAATGCGTGCGCAGGCCCCTGCTTTCGTCGGGGAGCTTCTGCATCTGGTCGGCAAAATCAGCGCGCACGCGATGACCCTGTCTGCCATAAGCGAAGCCGGCCGCATCCTAATGACGGCAGAGGCCGATTTTTAGGACCAACTAGGCCGCCGCGGCGAGATAGCTGGCTTGTTTGATGGCGGCTTTTGCGTCAAGCTCTGCGGCCTCGAAAGCGCCGCCAATCAGTTCAGCTTGCACTCCCATTTCGGCCAGTTCATCAAATAGGCCACGCGCAGGATCTTGCCCGGCGCAAATGATGATCGTGTCCACTTCCAGCAATTCGGGCAAGCCGCCTTGCAGGATATGCAGGCCAGAATCGTCGATCTTGAGATATTCAACGCCGTTCATCATTTTAACCCCGCGCCGCGCGAGCGTGATGCGGTGCGTCCAGCCTGTGGTCTTGCCAAGACCGCCGCCGACTTTACTATCCTTGCGTTGCAGCAGGAACACTTCGCGTTCAGACTTAGCAACGCGCGGCTCAACGCCTGTCACGCCGCCGCGCGGATGGTTTTCGAAATCGACGCCCCATTCAGCGGCAAAGACATCCCGGTCAAGCGCGCCCGAAGGCCCGCTGTGCGTGATCAGTTCGCAGACATCAAAACCAATGCCGCCCGCGCCAATGACCGCGACCCGGCTGCCAACTGCCTTTTTGCCGAGGATGACGTCAATATAGCTGACCACTTTAGGGTGATTGATCCCGGCAATATCGGGCACGCGCGGCGTGATGCCAGTGGATATGATCACTTCGTCAAACCCACCTTGTTTCAGGCTTTCCGCGTCGGCCCTTACCCCAAGTTTGAGGTCAATCTTATTCACTTCAATCATGCGGTTGAAATAGCGCAATGTTTCGTAAAATTCCTCTTTACCCGGAATGCGCTTTGCCAAGTTGAACTGCCCGCCAATTTCGGCGGATGCCTCAAACAAAGTCACATGATGGCCGCGCTGTGCAGCGGTTGTGGCATAGGCCAAGCCCGCAGGCCCCGCGCCGACGACTGCTATTTTCTTGGCAGCAGTGGTGGGCAAATAGTGAAGCTGCGTTTCATGGCAGGCGCGCGGGTTGACGAGACATGATGTCAAAATACCAGTGAAGGTATGATCAAGGCAGGCCTGATTGCACGCGATACAGGTGTTAATTTCATCTTCGCGGCCCTCGATGGTTTTGCGCATGAATTCGCTATCGGCCAGCAGAGGTCGGGCCATTGACACCAGATCAGCATCGCCGCGCGCCAGCACCGCCTCTGCCACATCTGGCATGTTGATGCGGTTCGACGTGATCATCGGCACGTTGACATGTTTGCGCAGCCGCCCGGTTACGCCTGTGAATGCGGCCCTCGGCACCATCGTTGCAATGGTCGGAACTGCGCTTTCGTGCCAAGTAAAATGGGTGGAGATGATGCTGACGCCTGCCAGTTCAAGCCGCTTTGCCAAGGTGACAATTTCGTCCCAGCTCATCCCACCTTCGAGCATATCCATGGCGGCGATGCGGAAAATGACGATGAAATTCTTACCCACTGCCGCACGCGTTTGTTCGACGATTTCCAGCGCAAAGCGCATCCGGTTTTCGTAAGAGCCACCATAATCATCATCACGCAAATTGGTTTTTTCGACAAGGAATGAGGAAATAAGATATCCCGCCGACCCAATGATTTCCACGCCGTCATAACCGGCCTTTTGGGCCATCACCGCGCTGCGCACATGATCGTCAATTTGCTTTTGAACACCGTCAGCATCTAGCGCGTTGGGGACATAGCGGCCAATGCGCGATTTCACGGCGGACGGCGCAACCAAATCAAGCGTATGCGCGAGCGGCCCTGGATGGAGAATCTGCATACAAATCTTCACGTCAGGATCGGCCGCATGCACTGCATCTGTGACCAGACGATGCTTTTGCGCCTCTTCATCATTGGACATTGTCGCGCCACCGCGCGATGATTCCGTATTGGGGGAAATGCCCCCGGTAATGATCATACCGATACCGTTGGCGGCACGCTCAGCGAAATAAGCCGCCATCCGTTCAAAGCCGCCATCCATCTCTTCCAAGCCGGTATGCATCGAACCCATGATCGAACGGTTCTTAATGGTCGTGAAGCCCAGATCGAGCGGTTCCAGCAGTTTTGGGTATTTCATTCTGCGCCTTATCGGTTAGCTTGAGCCAGAGAGCGACAATAACATGGCTTGGCGCATCTCATAGCAGTTGCGCCCACTGCCGCAATCGCCATAATTGTTAGCGCGCCAGTCAAAATAAAGAAGGTCTTTGACGGATGATCTTTATCAATGAGCGTCATTTCAATCGCATGTTTTCGCATCTAGCCGCAGCAGATTATTGTGGATTCTCAATGCAGCTGGCTTTAGCATGCGTGCAAAGGGGTGTTGATGTCAGCCGATCGGGGGACTCAAACGAGAGACGAACTGGCGGTTGCGGAGGCTCCCGTCGTTGTACGCGTTTCGCTATTTGGTGAATTCGCGCTGATCGGACCGGGTGGCCTTCCCATCGCAGTTACCAATCGCCGCGCGCGGGCGTTGTTGGCGATATTATCGCTTGAGCCAGACAGCCCAATGACGCGAGAAGACGTCACCAAATTGCTGTGGCCGGGGCGTTTCGAGGCACAGGCCCGGGCAAGCCTGCGGCAATGTCTTTTGGAACTGGGCAAAACGGTTGAACCCCTTGGGGTT
This sequence comes from Sphingomonadales bacterium, assembly GCA_031376385.1. GTDB lineage: Bacteria > Pseudomonadota > Alphaproteobacteria > Sphingomonadales > Sphingomonadaceae > Aquisediminimonas. The sequence goes on along the minus strand of JANMDQ010000028.1, from coordinate 64,961 downwards.
CCTGTTCTCACCATAACGCGAGAGCGGATAGGCCTGATCCCTCCGGCGCTGCGCACTGATCTTGCCGATCTGGAAAGAGCATTGGCGGATGGCAATGGCGAAGCTGCTGTCCAGCTGCTGCTGGAAATTGGAAACAAGCCCTTACTTGACCAGCTGAATTTTGGTGACGCGTTCGGCAATTGGCTTGGTGGCCGGCGACAACAAGTCACGCACCGCATTCGGGCATCGTTGGAACTTGCCTTGACCAAGCTTCGGGAGTGCGGTGAGCAAGATTTAGCCGAACGGCTGCAGGGTGCTTGGGCCGCCAGAGCGCCGTCCGCGCGGCAGATTGTGGTGGCGGAAAAAATAGAGCAGAAAACGCGCATTGCTGTGCTGCCCTTTCAGGCATTGGGCAGTCTTGACGCGGCGGACTATTTTGCGGACGGCATGGTTGATGAACTGATCACAACGCTGGGTCAGGTGCCGCAATTGCTGGTTGCGGGGCGAACGTCATCCTTCCATTTCCGGGGCAGCGATCTGCCTCCGGCACAGATTGCGGGGGCGCTTGGCGTGTCTCATCTAATCGAAGGGTCAGTGCAGCGTCAGGGGGATCGCGTCCGCATCCATGCGCACTTGATCGCAGGCGATACCGGGTTTGAACTATGGGCACAGCGGTTCGATGGGACATTTGACGATGTTTTCGCGCTTCAGGAAACAGTGGCGCAAGCGGTTACGGCGGCAATTAGCAGCGCGCTGGGTGTCACGATGAAGCCCCCGAAAATTCTGGGAATGACGCACAGCAAACAGGCCTATGATCTTTTCCTGCAGGGACGGTCGCTCAATGCACGCCTATTCGGAGACAGTGTTCTCACGCGCGCAGCAGCTTTGCTCGAAGAGGCGGTTGCGCTCGATCCGAACTTTGCCGAAGCCTGGGTTTTATTGGGCGATGTGCATCAGCGCATGGGGATTTATCTCGTCGACACCGGCCAGACCGAAGCCTCTGCCGTTATGGCGGATTGCGTGCGTAAGGCGATAGCGATCAAACCCAATTTAGGGATGGCTTACGGCTTGCTCAGCCTGAACCAATTCACCCAGAACAATATTGTTGGTGCCCTTGATCTGGCGTTTAAGGGGTATGAAGTTGAACCAAACAATCCGGGAGTGGCGGTCAGGCTGGGCACATTATTGCTGTTCTGCGGTCTCACCCGCAAAGGCATGCGCTACATCGATGAAGCCATTGATCAAGACCCAGTTGATGGCAGACATTATATGTGCCGCTCGGCCGGACAGCTTAATCTGGGCAATGTGGGTGCGGCCATTGCAGACGCCCAGCGCTGTGTGGACCTTGGCTTTCCGTCCATGTGGTTGGGCGTCGCTAATGCAGCCGCAGGCAATCACGACGCGGCGGTCGACCATTATCAGCAAACCCGCTTGATGATTAACAACAGCATCCCACCGCCAAAGGGGATCACGCCTATGTCCCCCGAAGTCATGGATGCTTATTGGCTTGTCGCTGCAAAGGGCGTGTGCAGTGGTGTGCCTGAGGACCGCGAAACCTATTGCCGCACACTCGATTATCTTCACGCGACGATGGTGGAAAAGGAACATCTGGCGATCACTTTGCCCGCCGTGTTCATGGGTTATGCCGAACTGGTGTTCAAAACCATTGGCGCGCGCATCACGCTCCAGAACCTCGCGTGCCTGATGTCGCTCTGGGCCGATACCGATCCCATCCGCCAAATCTGGCAGCACCCCGAATTCATCCCCTTTGCCCAACGCATCGGCATGGCGGCGGCGTGGGACAAATATGGCTGGCCCGATCTACTGCCGGTGCCCAGCAATCGGACGCTCCCCGCATCAGAGTAGCATATCCTGGCAAGGCGCCGGCAGACGTCCTCAATATTTAACCGAGAAAACCACCCCGAACCGACGACCGGGACGAAGGCCAGCAATGAAGTTACGGCGGAGGTCAGCGTCTGCAGAGGCATAGCGGATGATCTGGGCGACTGAGTCTTCGTCGAACAGGTTCTTCACATAGCCTTGGATTTTGAACATCTCATTTTCAAATCCAAGCCGCGCATCAACCACCACAGACCCACCTGTTTCCGCCAGATTATGCACTTGGGCATAGCTGGTGGAAATCATGGTGACGTTGGCACCGGTAGAGACGCGCCAATCGCCAGAGCCTATTGCGCGGCTATAGTCTATGTCAGCGAAAATCTGGTGCACGGGCGCGCGGGGAATGCGCTTGCCTGCGATGGACCCGAATTTTGCCTGACAACCAGCCAGCAACGGAAACTGGTCGCCAGTGGAACAGTTGTTCAGGCGATCATCCAGAACGTCATTCAATACGCCCTGATTTTCGTCAAAACCCTTTGTGAAACGTGAATTTGCCAGAGCATAATTCGCTGTCACGGTGAGGTTGCGTGATGGGCGGGCTTGCAATTCAATCTCAAAGCCCTTCACAGTCGCATTGCCTGCATTCACAACTGCACTGGTCTGACTAATCGGCGGGCCAGCGACAAATACGTTCTGTGTCAGCTGATAGCCCGTAATCTTGTTTCGGAACGCAGCAAAATTGGCGGTCAGCCTGTTGTTCAGGAATGTGTTTTTAAGACCATATTCAAAGCCCTTCACATTTTCCTGATCATAGGCTGGCACACCGCCGCGAATGGCATTGGCCCCGTTAAAACCGCCGGGCTTTTGCCCTTCGGCATAGTTGGCGTAGACCAGATGGTTGGGCGCAACTTGCCAATCCAGAGTGACTCGCGGTGTAAATTTGCTAAATGAGCGCGACGCCAGCAGAGGCGACGGAAGCGCCGCGCCGGAGTTCCGCGTCACCACAGACTGTTCAATCGTTTCCTTCGAATAGCGGCCCTCGGCACTGATCGAAAATGTGTCCGTCAGATCAAAACCAAAGGAGCCAAACAGTGCGACGTTGCGAATATCCAGATCATTAGTGTTGCGGGATTGGGCAAAAGCGATTGGATTTGAATTAACGGTGCGCACACAACCCGGCGTGCGGGCACAAACGGCTGCGCCTGCGAGTAATCCATTGGCTGTGCCGAGCGCGAGCGCGTTGGACGGGAGCACACGAATGTCGCGGCTTTTGTCTGTTTGGTCAAAATAATAGGCTCCCAGAATCACATGCGTCCGGTCACTGTCATAAGTCAGCCGCATTTCTTGCGACCAATCCTCCGTGATATTTGCGTTCTCAAACGTGAAATCGGTTGGGCTATTCAAAAGCGCGCGCGTGCCAGGCCCTGCCGGGAAGTTGGCGAAGATCACACTCTGAAAGCTGTTGGGGCCATAATCCCCATCGGTCCGTGTCGTCGAATCTCGTCGGTTATACCCCGTCAGCGAAGTGAAAGTGACTTTATCGCTCAGCTCAAAATCCATCCGCAAGCTGCCGTTGAAGGTTTCTGACTCCAAGCCGACTTTGGTGCCCGCAGGGAAAGCGCGGGTATAATCGGTGTTGATGCCCTGCGGCCGGATCGTTCCGCAGAAATAGCGGCCATTGCCGCGGTAGAGCGCGCCATTGTCAAAGTAACAATTGTTCGCATTGGCATCCGTCGCAAAGATGGCAGGCTGGCCATCTTCGGTCTTGTTGTAATAGGTGCGCAAGGCCGCCTTGAACATGCCGCCATTGTCAAATTTGAACGCGCCGGAAAAGGAATAGGACTGTTCCTTGCCAACCTTCTTCCCGTCAAATGCATTGGTATATTCGCCGCCATAATCATAATAGCGGCCACCAACGGTGGCGGAAAGCGAATCCGTAATCGGTCCGCTCAGGTTAGCGGTCAGGACATAACGGTTATGTTCCGAGATATCAGCACTCACCCGTGCGCGCAGGCGGTCAGTTGCCGATTTTGAAATGATGTTGATCGCGCCGGAATAGGTGTTGCGGCCATAAAGCGCGCTTTGCGGGCCTTTGACGACTTCGATCCGCTCAATCCCATCGACGTCATAGTCCGCGATGGATCCGCTGAAATAAATCCCATCGATGAAAAACGCGACGCCGGATTGGCCAAGGATATTGGCTTGCCCGCGAATGACGGGGCGATTGGAATCGCGACCAAAGCTATCATCAAACGTCAGGCCCGCTGTGGTCTTTGACAGATCAGCCACTGAACTCAGGTTCAGTCGTTCAATCGAAGCGGCGGTGACGACGGAAACAGTTGTTGGTGCCTGTTGCAGGGGCTCTTCAAATTTCCGCGCTGTCACAATGATTTCTGCGTCATCGCTTGCTTCTGCGGCAGGCGCTTCCTGCGCATAAACCGAGATAGGCGAAAGCGCTGTAAGAGCCAGTGCTGTGAGTTTGACGATTGATTTCATGATATCCCCCCTGTGGATCAACTGCTTTTATTGGAGTTAGGCTCCCACTTTGAGGATAAGTTGTCCAGACAAATTTTGAGGTTTGCTCAAATCTGCGCAGCCCTGTCTCACTTTTGCAACAGTGCGGCGGTTTATCGAATAACGACGTTATTGCATATCCCCGCGCTGCGTGATTTCCGTCCACAGCCCGACGCCGCCTTTAGTGGCTGCAAAAGTGCCGACTCGCTCGGCCCAAGCCGCATCATTGCCAAAGGCTGAGCGCCACTCAGTGAGCTTGCGGGTGTAGCGGTGCAACGGATATTCGATGGTGAAACCAATCGCGCCGTGGACCTGATGAGCAATAGCCGCGCCTGTGCCTGCGGCGCGGTTGGCGCGGAGTTTAGCACAGCTTATTTCAAACGCACCGTCACCTGTATTGCGTGCGCGGGCCGCCGCTTGGGCGGCGACGGCAACGGCCGCCACTTCTTCAGCGAGCAGCGCCAGTGATTGCTGCACAGCCTGCTGCTTACCCAGCGGCTTGCCAAACTGAACGCGCGTGTTGGCATGATCAATCGCCATTTCCATTGCCCGTTGCAGCGCGCCACCAATCAGCGCAACAGTCGCAAGTGCGCGGTCCAGTTCGGCATTGCCGACTATCAGTGCGACAACTTCAAGTTCCGGCTGACGATAGCCAACCAACCTAAGCACGGCCTCTGCATCGCCCCAGTCCCCGCCAAAGCCGCCTTCGCTTTCAGGGGTGAGCAACTGCCCAAAACCAGCGGCATCAAACGCCGCTGCATCGGTCTGGCTCGACAGCAGCGCTGTTGCAGTCTCCACCAACTGAGTGCGCATTTCGCTCATCGCACGGCCCTCATCGAAGTCCAAGCCCGCGCGCTGCAATGCCGCGCAAAATCTCTTTTGTCCCGCCGCGCAGGGAGAAGCTTGGGGAGGTCAGCAGAAGGAGGTGCAGCACTTGGGCCAGCTCGCTGTCACCCAGCAGGTCTAGCGTCACGGCGTCTTGCACCGCGCGGGGCAAGTCTTGTTCAAAGGCATTGCCCAAATCCTTGACGATGGCGGCTTCCACCACTGGGTCTTCGCCGTGCGCCAGTTTTGCCGTCACTGACATCGACATTTGCCGCAGCGTCCAGAGGTCTGCCGTCGCACGGCCAATCAGCGCTTTCATCGCCGGCACGGGCTCAGGCCCCACAAAATCAATGAGCGCGACGAGCAGCGCATGGCTTGATAGATAGCGTTCCGGGCCGGAGCGTTCGATGGCGAGTTCAGCGACCACTTGGCTCCAACCGTTACCCTCCGCGCCAACCAGCGCGCCTTCTGGCACCAGCACATCATCGAAAAAGACCTCATTGAAATGATGGTCGCCTGCCAGATCGATGATTGGGCGGATCGTGATGCCCGGGGTGTCCAGATCTATGAGCAACTGGCTCAGCCCGGCATTGCGCTCACTGCCTTCCGTCGTGCGAACCAACGCGAGCATCGCATGGGCCACATGCGCACCTGACGTCCAGATTTTTTGCCCATTCACACGCCAACCTTCATTCGTGCGCCGTGCCGATGTGCGCACGCTGGCCAAATCTGATCCGGCACCGGGCTCGGACAAGCCGATGCACGCAAACATATCTCCACGCGTCATGCCGGGCAGATATTTCTCGCGCTGTTCCTCCGTGCCGTAGCGCAGGATCAGCGGGCCCGTTTGCCGGTCCGCAATCCAATGCGCGCCGACGGGGGCACCAGCGGCCAGCAATTCCTCAACCACCACATAGCGTTCGAGCAAATGCCGTTCATGGCCGCCGTAGGCTTTGGGCCATGTGAAGCCGAGATAGCCAGCAGCACCAAGCGCACGGCTGAACGCGGGGTCAGAGACTTGCCAGCAGTTCGCGCGCTTGGCGGCACTGGTTTTGGGCTGATGTGCGCTCAGAAACGCCCGAACCTGACTGCGCAACGCTGCGATGTCGCCGGGTGGGTCAAAATCATGGATGGCAAAGCCTTGCATAGCACACGCTATTGCAGAAGGCCCGGCACAAGCGCAAGCTGATCAAAATGAGGCCTATAGGGAGTTTGAGTATGACAAGTGCTGAGCGTGAGACCTTGGCGAAGGTTCCAGCAGTCACTCTGGGATTTTGGATCATCAAAATTCTGGCGACGACGCTTGGGGAAACGGCTGGCGATACAGTCAGCATGACGATGGACCTTGGGTATCTGGTGGGCACTGCCATTTTTCTGTCTCTGCTGGTCGTGTTGGTGTGGTGGCAGATATCGGCTGCCCGGTTCCACCCGATGCTCTATTGGGCGACGATCATTGCCTCAACGACCGCTGGCACGACGATGGCGGATTTCGCAACGCGGTCAATGGGGATTGGCTATACTGGCGGGTCAGCTTTGCTGTTACTCTGCGTTGTTGGATCGCTGGCACTGTGGCGCGCCGTGCTGGGGTCGATTGCGGTCGAGACCGTGCATGAGCGCAAGGCAGAGCTGTTCTACTGGATCACAATCACCTTTTCACAAACGCTTGGCACTGCCCTTGGCGATTGGGCAGCGGATACGGGAGGGCTGGGCTATCTGGGCGCTGCGCTCATCTTTGCGGGGCTGCTCGCGCTGTTAGTGGTGTTTTATTATGCGACCAGCATCAGCCGCGTGATGCTGTTCTGGGTGGCCTTCATTCTGACGCGGCCACTTGGGGCAGCGGTGGGGGATTTCCTTGATAAGCCGATTGAGAAAGGCGGGCTGGATTTCAGCCGCCCTGTGGCGTCGGCGGTTCTGGCCGTGGCAATACTGGCGCTGATCTTGATCATCCCGCAGCGGGCGGAGCGCACGCAGCACACCGACGACTAAGGTCCAAACCTGTCAATATCCTTTCACCGCTGTTAAGCAACGGGTCAGGGAGGAAAGGCCATTTCTGCTCTCAAGACGCGGCTTTGTGAGTCGCGGCGGTTAGGAGTATCTTTTGATGCGTATTTTTCCTCTTGCCCTCCTCTTGGCGACAGTGAGTATATTGCCAGCGCAGGCCCAGGACATGGGCGAGCGTCAGGACCGAGCCGCACGGATGGAAAACCGCGGTGATCGCCGCGAGACCAGTCGTGAGCGCACCGAACAGGCACAAGAACAAGGCCAGTCACAAGAACAGAGCGCGCAACGAGAGGCTCCGCACATCCAGCAGCCAGCACGCCAGCGCGGCAATTGGGGCAATGAGAACGGGGGTCAGACTTCGGGCCAAAACTGGGGACGCCGGAACGGCGGGATGAACACCGCCCCTGTTCAGCCGACAACTCCGCAAGCGCCGCCTGTGTCGTCCCGCAATTGGGAAGGTCGCAATCGTGATGCCAATCGCGCTGATAGCCGGAATTGGGATGGCCGGAATGGGGATGGACGGGGTGATCGCGGTCGCAGCGAAGGCAGAGGCGATGTCCGCCCGCAGCCCAACAACGGTTCCACTTGGGACCGTAACGGCAATGGCCGGATAGACCGGGATTGGGATCGCAATCGCAACGGCCAAGTCGATCGACCGTGGGACCGCAACCGCGACGGTAACTTGGATCGCCGGTGGGACCGCGACGGAAACGGAACGTTAGACCGCCGCTATGATCGCAATGGTGACGGGCGTTATGACCGGAACCGCAACGATAACCGTGGCTATGGCTATGGAAATAGCAACCAGCGTTGGGATCGCGGATGGCATAATGACCGCCGCTACGATTGGCGCGGGCACCGGAACCAATATCGTCAGCTTTACCGTGCGCCAAACTATTACAATCCCTATGGGCGCGGCTATGGCTATAACCGGTTCAGCATCGGGATTTATCTCGACTCGCTCTTTTATTCGAACCGCTACTGGATCAATGACCCGTGGCAATATCGTTTGCCACAGGCTTACGGGTCTTACCGCTGGGTGCGTTATTATGATGACGTCCTGCTGATCGACACTCGCACGGGCTATGTTGTGGATGTGATCAACAACTTCTTCTGGTAGCCGCCAGACGTAGACTGAAAATGCCCCGGTGATAGGCTCGCCGGGGCATTTTTCTTGCTTGCGTGGTTTTGCTCCTCCATCCAATAGGGCGGCTAAGGAGAAGCCGCATGAAAACTCTCATTCTGGCGTTCATCGCATCGATCAGCACGGCAAGCGTCGTCCAAGCAGAGACGCTGATCATCCATGCCGGGCGCGTGATCACCGATGCGGCAAAGCCAGCCTCTGGCCCCAGCACCATTACCGTGGTGGACGGAAAAATCAGCGGGCTCGAAAATGGCTATGCCGCACTTCCCGCTGGAGCGCGTCTGATTGACCTGAAAGACAAGACGGTTCTCCCCGGCCTGATCGATTCCCATGTTCACCTGACGGGAGACCCCGGCGGCGATTACCGGCAGGAAGCTGTCGATACGGATGAATTTGCGACATTGGTCGGCGCAAAAAATGCGCGGGTTACTGCGTTGGCTGGCTTCACGACCGTCCGTGATTTAGGGTCGGCTCAGGTTACTGGCTTTGCCCTTCGCGATGCGACGGCAAAGGGTCTTGTTCCCGGACCACGCATCTTGTCATCTGGCCCGGCTATTTCCATCATTGGCGGGCACGGTGACGTCTCTGGCTTTCGGCCGGAAGTGGTCGCAGTGCTCGATGGTCAAAACACCTGCACTGGCGCCGAACAATGCGCCGCTCGCGTGCGGGAGGCCTCAAAGCGCGGCGCGGATGTCATCAAAATCACGGCTACTGGCGGCGTGCTGTCGCAGCAAGGGCGCGGCCTTGGCCAGCATTTTTCTGATGTGGAAATGAAAGCGATTGTTGATACGGCTCACGGCCTTGGCCTCAAAATTGCTGCCCATGCCCACGGTGCGGGCGGCATATTGGGAGCGGTCAAGGCAGGCGTAGATTCCATCGAACATGGCACTTTTGCTGATGCCGAAGGGTTGAAAGCCATGAAGGCCAGCGGCGCTTATTTCGTGCCCACTCTGATGGCCTTCACCGGCATTCGCGAACGGCTTGGTAAAAATATCTACACGCCCACCGTTGAAGTGAAGGTGCGTGAAACTGTGCGCAATGTTGGAAAGGCTTTGAAAGCCGCGCGCGATAGCGGCGTGAAAGTGGCCTTTGGCACTGACTCCGGCGTGTTTGAACATGGCCGCAACGGGGAGGAGTTTGCGCAGATGGTTGATCTGGGCGGCTTCACCCCTGCCGAAGCCATCGCCACCGCGACCACAGGCGCTGCTGCGCTGCTTGGACTTGAAAATGAAGTAGGCCGCATCGCGCCGGGATATTCTGCCGACATCATAGCCGTTTCCGGTGATCCGCTCACCAACGTGCGGGTCCTGGAAAAGATTTATTTTGTGATGGTCAGGGGCCGCGTAATCCAGTGAGCGCAGTGAAGTCGAAAGACCTTGGGTCCAAAAAAATCGCCGAGTTCAGCAAGAATGTTCGGCGGAAGCTGAAGAAGCACGAGCGAGTCGAAATTGTTGGGCAGGCCGGACTAGATCTTTACTGCGTGCAAGGGTTCATGACGCAGGACGAATGCGACGGGCTGATCGCGCTGATCGAGGCGGATAATCATCCATCGAGCCTTTATGCAGGGACCGAGCAGGACGGTTTCCGCACCAGTTTTAGCTGCAACCTTGATCCCTATCACCCGCTGGTGATGCGGATTGAACGGCGGGTCTGTGAACTAACCGGGATTGATCAGCGCCACGGGGAAACATTGCAAGGGCAACGCTACAGGCCCGGCCAGCAGTTCAAACCGCATCACGATTATTTCCACATCGGGGAGTCTTATTGGGAGGCGGAGCGCAAAGCGGGCGGCCAGCGGACGTGGACGGGCATGATTTACCTGAACGAACCAGAAGGCGGAGGGGAGACGAATTTTCCCAAGGCGGGCCTCTGTGTGCAGCCTCGCACCGCTATGCTGGTGCTGTGGAACAATATGACCGAGATTGGATCGCCGCAGGATCTCAGCATCCATGAGGGCTGCCCGGTGAGTGCAGGCACCAAATATATCGTGACAAAATGGTTCCGGGAGCGCTTCTGGGGCGGCAAAACCTAAAAGGAAGATAGTTTGGAACACCGGGACGTCATCATTGTCGGCGCTGGCCACGGCGGCGCTCAGGCAGCCATTGCGCTGCGCCAGAACGGCTTTACGGGCAGCGTGATGATGATCGGGCGCGAAGACGAGCCGCCTTACGAGCGCCCGCCATTGTCAAAGGAATATCTGGCCAAGGATAAGACGTTCGACCGTCTGTATATCCGACCCCTTCACTTCTGGGCGGACAAAGGCATCGAACTGCGGTTGAGCACAGAAGTGGTAGCGGTTGATGCCGAGGCGCGGACGGTGACGCTGAGTGACGGCAGCATGATTGGCTATGGCGACTTGATCTGGGCGACGGGCGGCGATCCGCGTCCATTGACTTGTCCGGGGTCTGACCTGGCAGGCATTCATGCCGTTCGCACGCGCGAAGATGTTGACGCGATTATGGCCGCGTTAGACGGCGTCTCTCGTATTGCCGTGGTCGGCGGCGGCTATATCGGGCTGGAGGCCGCCGCTGTGCTCACGAAGTTGGGCAAGCCTGTGACGCTCTTTGAAACTCTGCCCCGGGTGCTGGCGCGTGTTGCCGGTGAAGAACTTTCGACTTTTTACGAAGGCGAACACCGCGCCCACGGCGTCGATTTGCGCACAGGTATCGGCGTGGTCGCGATAGAAGGCACGGGCGGCCATGTGAGCGGCGTGCGGCTCAGCGATGATAGCGTCGTTGCGGCGGATATGGTGATTGTCGGCATTGGCATCATCCCGGCGATTGCGCCCTTGGTCGCGGCAGGGGCACGGGCAAACAACGGAATCGACATCGACGCACAGTGCCGCACATCGCTGCCTCATATCTTCGCGATCGGAGACTGCGCTGCCCATGCGAATGGTTTTGCCGATGGGGCCGTCATCCGGCTGGAGTCGGTGCAGAATGCCAATGATCAGGCAACAGTTGCGGCCAAGACGATTTGCGGTGTGGACGTGGCCTATGCTGCAACGCCGTGGTTCTGGTCCAACCAATATGATCTGAAATTGCAGACTGTGGGGCTATCCACTGGCCATGACGCGGCTATCTTGCGCGGCGACCCAGCAACGCGCAGTTTCTCAGTGGTTTACACAAAAGAAGGTCGCGTCATCGCGCTGGACTGTGTGAATATGGTCAAGGATTATGTGCAAGGCCGCAAGCTGGTTGAGGAGCGGATGGTCGTTGATTCCGCTGTTTTGGCGGACGCAACGAAGCCGCTAAAGGAACAGCTGACGCTCACCTGAAAAAACGGCCCCGGCAATACGCGCCGGGGCCAGTATAGGGAAAGTGAGACGTGAAACACTTATCATTCAGGGCCAAGGCCTAGGCCAATGTGGGGACAAGCTGACGCCAAAGCCCCGAACGATAAATGGTGTCAGTTTGCCGAAAATGGCCTCCTGTTCAACCGGCTGTGTGACTGCCGATAGGACCTTCATGCGGTCCAATTCAGAACAAAATCTTAACAAAAAATTGACTCCGTCCAAAGCGGAGGGAGTTGAAGGAATAAGCTGACATTTGATGCCCAGCGAGAGGCATTTTACCTCCAAAATGGCAATTTCTATGCCTCAAGAAATAAATTGGGTTGATCGCTTGACCTCACTACAGCACCCCGCGATGAAGCGCAGATGATCACGAAATCCGAACTTGCCGCACTTGTGCGCACCATTCCTGACTATCCCAAACCCGGCATCATGTTCCGCGATGTCTCTACACTGTTGCTCGATGGGAAGGGGTTTCGCGCCGCGATTGACCAGCTGATCGAGACATTTGATCCTGAAGCTTTTGACCTGATCGCTGGCATCGAAGCGCGTGGCTTTGTTATCGCGTCAGCGATATCCTACGCACTCGTCAAAGGCAATGTGATGTTGCGAAAGCCCAGCAAATTGCCCGGTGAAACAGTTGGTATCGACTATGCTCTGGAATATGGGACAGATAGGATTGAAATGCATGTCGGCGCGGTGAAGCCAGGTACACGAGTGTTATTGGTTGATGACCTGATCGCAACGGGCGGCACCGCGCTCGCCGGAATTTCGCTGTTGCGCAGTCAAGGAGCCACTGTGACGGAGGCGCGCTTCTTAATCGATTTGCCAGACTTGGGCGGAGCCGCAAAATTGCATGTAGTAGGCGTGAATCCTCAATCGCTGATGGTGTTTGACGGGGATTAGACCTTTGCTCAATCACCCAGCAGGGCGACAATTCTCGAACCAGATGATCGGCGGATAATCCCGGTACTGCGCGAAGATCCCGGTCAGCTTGATCGATTTATTGGGCTTCAACGTTAGAGCATAGGCCGCCTGCCCCTTGGCCATGATGCAGCTGATATCGGTTTTGAAACTCGCTTGACCAGGCAGGCGAATGGCCTGCTCATAAGGCTCCATGATCTTATAGGCGACGCGGTAACCGTCCCCATCCTTGCGGACATAATCAACCGAACCATCGATGGTGAAGCTTTTGCCCTTGTAGCGCAGCGGAATGGCAGAGACATTGCGCTCTTTCTCTTTCGACAATTGCTGCGATAGGCCGAGGGCGCTGATCCTCACAGGTGCGCCTGCTGTGACGATTGCACCGCGCCCCTTTGCCGCTGCTGCAAGACCCAGCTTTCCACCTTTGATCAAGTTGAGCATCCCGCAGAGTTCGCCTTTGGCTGCTTCATCTTTGGTCATCATGCCGCCGCGCAAATTGGCTTGAAGAGTCACTATCCCTGCCCGTCCCGCACTGATCGCCGTGGCAATGATGGGAAAGGAGCGGGCCTTGCCGGTCTGGGCTTGCTCCATAAGCATACTGCCGTCTTCAGCCTCTTCGCTTAGCACATCAAGGCCGCGGCCTAGTGCAATGCCGCGCAACTGATAAATGGCACTCGTTGGCGTCAGGTCTGGCACTGTGACCGTGGCGGTGAATTTTAGCCCTCCGATGACAGCGCCCTTCTTCACAAATGTTTCTTCGCAGGTCGCGCCGACCGCTACGCTAGGAATGCAAGCTGCCAGTGCACCCATCATTGCCAAAACCCGCATCGTCATTTCCCCCTTTAATATCCGCCCCTCACCTGACAACGCGAGGCGAACTTGGCAACTCCTGTCTGGCTTTAGGTCCAATATCGTCTACGGTTCGTCGAAACGAGGGGTTAATGACATGACAAAGACCGGCGAGCGCGTTCGCACAGGGCTTCGGTGGGTGCTGGCGGCATTCTATTTTCTGGCAGGGGTTGCGCATTTGCGTTCCCCCGCTGGATTTTTAACGATCACGCCTGATTGGGTGCCTTATCCGGCCCAGATAGTGGCGTTTACGGGCATCGCAGAGATCTTCGGCGCGATTGGGCTGCTCATTCCCCAAGTTCGTAAAGCGGCGGGAATTGGCCTTGCCCTATACGCTGTGTGTGTCTTCCCCGCGAATATCAATCATGCGCTCAACAACATTGCAGTGGGCGGCACAGAAATGAGCTGGGCCTATCACGGCCCGCGCCTGCTGTTTCAGCCAGTCTTTGTGTGGTTGGCGCTATGGGTTGGAACTGTGATTGAGTGGCCGTTTGGACGGCGCTCCAGCTAACGCGACAAAAGGAAAACGGCATGTTCGGCAAATAGGTTAGCTCCTGCCGAGGTGGTGAGTTTATTACCCGAGAGAAACCATTCTCCTTCGACTTTGATGCCGCGCTCCGCGAGTAACGTGCGAAAATCGTCAATTGTGACGTGGTGAATGTTGGGCGTATCAAACCAACGGTCCGGGAGTTCCTTGGTTACAGGCATCCGCCCGCCAAACGCCAACGCGAGCCTGATCCGCCACTGGGCAAAATTAGGGAAGGATACGAACGCGCGTTTGCCAATCCGCAGAAGCTGATCAATCACTTGATCAGGACGGACTGTGGTCTGGAGCGTCTGGCTGAGGATGGCATAGTCAAACGCACCGTCAGGATAAGTCGCCAGATCAGTATCGGCATTGCCCTGAATAACGGATAGCCCGCGCGCCATGGCAGTCGAAACATTGCCCGCGTCAAGCTCCATCCCCCGCGCATCGCAGCCCTTCCCGTCACGGAGAGCCGCCATCAAATCGCCATTACCGCACCCAATATCCAGCAGCCGCGCGCCAGCGGTGATATTCGCCGAGATGATCGACAGGTCCGGACGAAGGGCAGTCATGCTCAAAAAACATCCTTGTCTTCGCGCCTTCGCGTCTTCGCGTGAACAATTATGCTGAAGCCCGGGCGCGCTCGAACAGTGCTGATTTCACGCGAAGGCGCGAAGGCGCGAAGGCCTGTTGTCATAATCCACCTGCCTTTACGAAGCCTTCGATGATTCCTTCAAGCCCCGGCGTATCGAGCAGGAACGCATCATGACCAAACGGGCTGGCCAGCTCAACAAAGCTGACCGGGGCACCGGCGGCATTAAGCGCATGGACAATGGCCCGCGACTCCGCTGTCGGGTAAAGCCAGTCGGTATCAAAACTGACCAGGCAAAAGCGCGTCCGGGTGCCGTGGAACGCATGGGCCAAGACAGCTTCCCCGCCTTTGGCATGATCCTCAGCCAAGTCCCAATAATCCATCGCGCGGGTGATGTAGAGATAGCTGTTGGCGTCAAACCGGTCCGTAAAGCTAAAGCCTTGGTAGCGCAGATAGCTTTCAATCTGAAAGTCCGCATCGAACCCGAAGGTCTTGGCCCCTTTTGATCCATCGGGGCGGCTTTGCAGTTGCCGCCCGAATTTCTCGGTCAGGCCCTGTTCGGACATGTAAGTGATATGCGCCGCCATGCGGGCGACGGCCAAGCCTGCATCGGGGGGTTTTCGATCAGCATAGTAATCGCCGCCGCGCCAATTGGGATCCGCCATGATCGCTTGCCGCCCCACCTCGTGGAAGGCGATGTTCTGGGCCGAATGCCGCGCCGTCGATGCCACGATCAGGGCAGAAGCAACGCGGTCTGGATAAGTCGCTGCCCAGCTGAGCGTTAGCATCCCGCCCATAGATCCACCAATCACAGCGTAGAGCGGACCAATGCCAAGATGATCGAGCAGCAACGCCTGCGCGCGCACCATGTCGCGAATGGTGATCACGGGAAAACGCATGGCCCAGGGCTTGCCATCCGGCGCGTCGGTTTCCGGCCCTGATGACCCCATGCAGCCGCCAATGACATTGGGGCAAATGATGCAAAACCGGTCTGTATCAATTATCTTGCCCGGGCCGACCATATTGGCCCACCAGCCAGGCTTTCCTGTGATCGGATGAGGCGAAGCAACATGTTGATCCATTGTCAGCGCATGGCAAACGAGAATTGCGTTGGATGCGTCTGCATTCAGCGCGCCATAGGTTTCATACGCAAGTTCGACAGGCGAAAGCGTTTCGCCGCCGTCAAGCATTAGCGGCCCGGGCAGGACGATGTGGCGGCCAAGGCCGAAACGCAGGTCTTCACTCATCGGCATTGCGGCTAGGGCGGTTGCCCCTGCCTTGTCAATGAAGGCCGTGGACCTTAGAGCGCAAAGCTATGAACGCTCCGCAACCCAAAGCGTGGATCATGGACATCCACCCCTATATCCCCGGCAAATCGACCGCAGACGATGGCCGCAAAGTCATCAAGCTTTCCGCCAACGAAAACCCGCTTGGCACAAGCGACGCTGCGCGCGCGGCCTTTGCCAGCCACAGTGGCAATCTGGAACGCTATCCCGATGCAGGCGCGATGGATTTGCGCCACGTTCTGGCGGCCAAACACGGTGTTGATCCCGCGCGGATCATTTACGGCAATGGGTCGGATGAAGTCTTGCATCTCGTTACTGGGGCCTTTGCCGGGCCGGGCGATGAAGTGATTTACGTCAATTACGGTTTTGCCGTTTATGAAATCGCAACCCGGCGCGTGGGCGCAACGCCAGTCGTTGCGCCTGACAAGGATTATGCGACGGATGTTGACGCGATCCTTGCCTGTGTGACAGATCAGACGCGCGTTTTGTTTGTCGCCAACCCCAACAACCCGACCGGCACTTACACGTCGCGCGCGGATATTGCGCGGCTGCATGCAGGGCTGCGGTCAGACATATTGCTTGTGCTTGATCATGCTTATGCCGAATATCTGGGCGACGATAATGATGGCGGCATGGCGCTGGCGCAAACAGCTTCCAATGTCATCGTAACGCGCACATTTTCGAAGATTTACGGGCTTGCCGCAGAACGCATCGGCTGGGGCTATGCTTCGCCTGCGATCATTGACGCAATGCACCGTATTCGCCTGCCGTTCAGTACTACCATTGCCGGGCAAAGTGCTGCGATTGCAGCCGTGGGCGATCAGGATTTCGTTGATGCCAGCCGCGATCATAACGAAAAATGGCGGGCCTGGTTCGCGGGTGAAATCGCCAAGATGGGCAATGCGGGACTGCGCGCTGTGCCAAGCCAGGCCAATTTCATTCTGGTGCTGTTCGAAGGCACGGTGTCGGCAGAGATCGCCTACAAAGGCCTGATGGATGCAGGCTATATCGTCCGCTGGCTGCCCGGCCAGGGGCTTGGCCACGGCCTGCGCATCACTATTGGAACAGAGGCTGAGATCAAAGGCCTCACCGCTGCACTTCGGTCGATTGTTGAGGGCGCTGTCTGATGCTGCCTTTTGCCCGCGTGACCATCATTGGTTTGGGCTTGCTCGGCTCTTCCATTGCCAAGGCCGTGCGCGCTGAAATGCCCACCGTCCGCCTGACTGGACATGACAGCAACCCAGACCATAACGCCACTGCCCGCGCAATGAAGCTATGCGATGATGTGACGGATACGGTTGGCGCATCGGTGATAGATGCAGACCTCGTCATACTCTGCGTTCCTGTCGGCGCGATGGGAGAAGTAGCAACGGCAATTGCAGATGATCTGCCTGCCGAAGCGATCATCAGCGATGTCGGGTCATCCAAAGCAGGCGTCATGGCTGCGCTTAAGTCCGCGCTTCCCAATCACGTTATCATCCCCGCCCATCCGGTGGCTGGCACAGAGAGGAGCGGGCCAGAGGCAGGCTTTGCGAGCCTGTTCCACAACCGCTGGTGTATTCTCACCCCGTCGGAAGGCACAGACCCGGCCAAGATCAACCAGTTGATTGCCTTTTGGGAGCGTCTCGGTGCAAATATCGAAGTGATGGATGCGGCCCATCATGATCTGGTCTTGGCGATTACCAGCCATTTGCCGCATCTGATTGCTTATACCATTGTCGGGACGGCCTCGGATCTGGAATCCGTCACCCGCTCAGAAGTCATCAAATATTCTGCGGGGGGCTTCCGCGATTTCACGCGCATCGCCGCCTCTGACCCGACGATGTGGCGCGATGTGTTTTTAACCAACAAAGACGCGGTCCTTGAAATGCTACAGCGTTTTTCTGAGGATTTGAGCGTGCTGCAACGCGCCATCCGCTGGGGAGACGGCGACGCGCTGTTTGACATGTTCACAAAGACACGCGCGATCCGGCGGAGCATTATTGAGGAAGGGCAGGATGATGCGCGACCCGATTTCGGCCGGTCGGATCATTGAGGCGGATTTAAACCCGCTCCCGCTCTAACAAATCTTCAACCGTCAAATCTAGCCGTTCAAGCACTGTGCGGAATCGAGGCCAGATTTTCGTCATCACAATATGGCGCTCATGGGCTTTTAGCCGCTCCACAGCACCATCGGCAACAAACATGCCGACGCCACGCTTCACTGTCACATGGCCTTCATCTTGCAGGCATTGATAGGCCTTAGCCACCGTCAAGGGATTCGTTCCAGTATCCGTGGCAAACGCCCGGACAGACGGAAGCTGCGCCCCTTCATCGTAGCGCCCCTCAATGATCGCAATCGCAATCATGGAGCGTAGCCGCAAATAAACCGGTAGTTCATCAAATTCTGTCACTGTCATGCTGTATTACTACAGCAAATCGAACGGAGAGTCACGCGCTTTATTGCGGGGCGTTCCAATGTGAGACAATAGTATCATACTCAGGCCGAGGCCGCTCATCCAGATCGCGTGATGGTGTGCCGATGAAAATGAACCCAGCAATTGCGTCACCTTCGCGTCCACCAAAAGCCGCCTTCACTTGGCCATTGTAACAGGCCCAACCCGTCAACCAGCCGCCAACAAACCCTTGAGCATGGACGGCATTGAGCAATTGCATGCAAGCCGCGCCTGATGACAGCTGTTGTTCCCAGAGCGGAATTTTGCTGCCCGCGATGGGCGTCGACAGCACTACCACCAGCGACGGTGCCTGGTGCGCAAATTGTTCCATCGCTTCGATTTCCAGCCGACCCGCGTCAGGCTTTTCCGCGCAGTAGGCAGAGGTGAGGAGCGCAGCCAAAGCCTCCCGTTGATCCGCACCAACCACCACAAAGCGCCACGGGGCCAGCTTGCCGTGATCGGGAACGCGTTGCGCTGCGCCCAAAATCGCACGCATTTGATCCGGCGTTGGCCCCGGCGCGACCATATCGCGCGGTTTGCCGGACCGGCGAGTGAGGAGAAATTCGGGAAGGGAGGAGAGGGTGTTGAACATCACTAGGGCCTATCAGCGAGCATCGGCCTTGGCAATTCGGCCCTTGTCCGGTTAAACGCGGGCGACATGACAATTCTCCTCTCCTTGGCCGTGGCGGCTGCAGTGCCTGACCCAAGCCTGCGGGCTTTGCAGGCCCTTGATGCGCGCGTTGCGACAATTGCCTATCATATCGCGACGCGCAATGTGGCCTCGTGCGACCGTAAAGCTCTGCTTTCTGGAATCGCCGTGCACAGCCTGGGGCAATATTCGGCGAGTTCGCGCGCGGCAGCGGTGGCAACATTTGGTCTGGGCGGTGAAGCCGCCGTGCTGGCTGTGGCGAGGGACAGCCCGGCCGAGAAAGCAGGCATTCGTGCTGATGACCGCATCCTGTCAATCGACGGCGAGCCGATGACGGAGGTGCCGTCGACGAAGGCAACAATGGAGACAGTGGTGAAGGCGCGGGCAGCGCTCAGCGCCGCTTCCGTTCGGCTCATGATAAAAAGAAACGGTGCCGAGTGGCAAGTAAGCTTCACCAACGCAGTCGGCTGTGCGTCAACCGCTGAAATGATCCCGTCCAACAGCTTGAGTGCAGAGGCCGACGGTGACATTGTTCAGATCACCAGCGCCCTTGTGGACTATGTCCAGTCCAATGATGAACTGGCCTTCGTCATCGCCCATGAAATGGCGCATAACATCCTTGCGCACCCGGAAAAACTCGACAAAATCGGCCGGAAACGGGGCCATATCCTTGCAACGGAAATCGAGGCGGACAAAATGGCGATCCATCTGATGAGCAGCGCGCGCTATGATGTCTATGCAGCGCCAGCGTTTTGGGCGCGTTTTGGCAAGCTTACAGGCTTTGGCATTTTCTCTGACGGCACCCATTTGCGCACCAAAGCGCGGGTGCAAATGCTGCGAGATGAGATTGCCCGGATCACGGCTCAACCTGCGACTCCATAAAATGTCTTGAGAGCCGCGCAAAGCGCGCTAGTGTCGCGGCAACCGAGCCGGATCACCGGCCAATCGAGTTGCATGTTGTAACGCGTTCAGAGAGGCAGTTATGGGACTTATTCAGATCATCGCGATCACAGTTCTGGTCGCCGTTTTCATGGCAGCCGGGTTGATCCTGTTTAGCAAGCGGCCCGAATTTGCGGGGCATCCCAAGGGGCTGTATCTCCTCTTCTTTGCCGAAATGTGGGAACGCTTTTCCTATTACGGCATGCGCGCGTTGCTCATATTCTATTTGACCAAACATTGGCTCTTCTCTGATGAAAAGGCTTCAGTAATCTACGGGGCGTATACCGCTCTGGTTTACATCACGCCTGTGATCGGCGGCTATCTGGCGGACAAATATCTCGGCCAGCGTAAAGCTGTGACTTACGGCGCTGTTTTGCTTTCCTTTGGGCATCTTTTGATGGGTGTTGAGGGTACAGGCGGTCAGGATAGCAGCTCGCTCAATTTTTTCTGGCTAGCGCTGGCGTTCATTATTGTGGGTTCGGGCTTTTTGAAAGCCAATATTTCAGTGATCGTTGGCCAGCTTTACCCGCGGACTGATACGCGCCGGGATGCGGCCTATACGATTTTTTATATGGGCATAAACTTGGGCGCGGCACTGGGTGCGATCTTGTGCGGCTATCTGGGTGAAACCATTGGCTGGTCCTACGGATTTGGCGCAGCGGGCATAGGCATGGTGCTTGGGCTGATCGTGTTTGTCATTGGCAAGCCGCTGCTGATGGGGAACGGGGAAGCGCCAGACCCGGCGCGGCTGATGCAGAAAGTGGCAGGCATCAGGTTTGAATGGCTGCTTTATCTCTCTGGGCTTATTGCGGTGTTGGCCTGTTGGTGGATGGTTCAAAATCAAACGATTGTCGGTACGCTGCTGGGTGTGGCTGGGGCCATACTCGTCGGCTATGTGCTCTTCACCGCCGTTGTCAAACTGGCCCCCGAAGACCGGGATCGGATTTTTGCAGCCTTGTTCCTGATCCTGGGATCGATCCTGTTCTGGGCCTTGTTTGAACAAGCAGGCTCATCGCTCAACCTCTATACAGACCGTTATGTTGATCGCGGCGGTGTTCCGGCTTCGGTGTTCCAATCAATCAATTCGATTTACATCGTCACTTTGGGGCCAATCTTTGCAGCGCTCTGGATGTGGATGGGGAAGAAAGGCATTGAGCCCTCTGCCCCGGCCAAATTCGGATTGGCGATGTTGCAACTGGGCGCAGGTTTTCTGATCCTTGTGGCAGGCGCCGCAAACGGGGTAATGACGCCGGTACTTTTCATTTTCCTCATCTATCTGTTCCACACCACAGGTGAGCTTTGCCTGTCTCCCGTTGGCCTTTCCGCCATGAATCGCCTTGCCCCCGCGCATATGGCCAGCCTGATCATGGGAACATGGTTCTTTGCTTCGGCAACGGGCAATTTTGCGGCTGGCTTGATCGCAGCTGCAACGGGATCAGAAAGCGCAAGCGGAGAAGGGGCGGGGCAGCAGACGGTGCTTGACGTCTATTCAACCATTGGCTGGATCG
This sequence comes from Sphingomonadales bacterium, assembly GCA_031376385.1. Taxonomy (GTDB): domain Bacteria; phylum Pseudomonadota; class Alphaproteobacteria; order Sphingomonadales; family Sphingomonadaceae; genus Aquisediminimonas. Next base: position 43,659 of record JANMDQ010000028.1, on the reverse strand, counting down.
CGATTGGTGCGGGAGCAGCGGTTATTTTGATTTCTCCGCTGATCAAAAAACTCATGCACCTCAACACTCTTCAAGACGCAGAAGGCTGAACTTCATGACATTTAGGTCGATCCTCTCTGCCAGCATCGGGCTTTCGCTGCTGGCCTCTCCCGTCGTCGCGAAGGACAAAGATAAAGATAAAGAACCAGAAGCCAAACCTGCTTCTTCCAAACCGGGGCCAGTAAACAAAGACCCCTACCCCTCCACATACCGCGCCTATGCGGGCATCGCGACGGCGGTGACGAATGTCACCATCTATGACGGTGAAGGCGGGCGAATTGAAAAGGGCACGTTGCTGTTCCGCGACGGGAAGGTCGAAAAGTTAGGCGCAGACGTCTCTGTGCCCGAAAATTACCAAGTGATCGACGGGCGCGGCAAATGGGTGACGCCGGGGGTGATCGACATCCACTCTCACCTCGGCGATTACCCCTCACCGGGCGTTGAGGCCAACTCTGATGGCAACGAAGCCACTGGCCCCGTCCGTCCTGAGGTTTGGGCTGAACATAGCGTTTGGCCGCAGGATCCCGGTTTCTCGCGTGCGCTGGCCAACGGCGGCGTGACGACGCTGCAAATTCTGCCCGGCTCTGCGAATTTGTTCGGTGGCCGCTCAGTCACCGTCAAAAATGTCTACGCCCGCACATCGCAGGGCATGAAATTCCCCGGCGCGCCTTACGGACTGAAAATGGCGTGCGGCGAAAATCCCAAGCGTGTGTATGGCAGCCGCAACCAGATGCCGCAGACGCGGATGGGCAATATGGCAGTCAACCGCCAAACCTGGGCACGCGCCGTTGAATATAAACGCAAGCTGGACAAAGGCGAAAATCCGCCGCGCGACTTGGCGATGGAAACGCTCGCTGGCGTTCTGGCGGGTGATATCCTGATCCACAACCACTGCTACCGCGCGGATGAAATGGCGTTGGTGATCGATATGGCGAAGGAATTTGGTTATAAAGTCTCGACATTCCACCATGCTGTTGAAAGCTATAAGATCGCCGACTTGCTCGCCAAAGAAGGCATTTGTTCGGCGATGTGGGCCGATTGGTGGGGGTTCAAAATGGAATCCTACGACGCGATCAATGAGAATATCCCCCTCGTTCATAATGCCGGGGCCTGCGCCATTGTGCATAGCGACGATGCCGGCGGCATCCAGCGCCTTTATCAAGAGGCCGCCAAAGCGCTGGGCGATGGCAGGCGGATGGGCATCAACATCAGCGATGAAGTCGCCTGGACCTGGCTGGCCATCAACCCCGCCAAAGCGCTGGGGATTGCTGATAAAACTGGCAGCCTAAAACCGGGTAAAATGGCTGACATTGTGCTGTGGAACGGCAATCCGCTGTCGGTTTACACCCGGCCAGACAAGGTGTGGGTGGACGGGGCATTGATGTTTGACGCGAGCGATCCGAAGCGGCGACCGGTGAGTGATTTTGAGCTGGGCCAACCCGGTGAAGGAGATGTGAAGTGAAGGCGCTCTTGCTGGCTACGGCGGCTTTTCTTTCCACCCCTGCTCTCGCCCAGACCATCGCGATTACGGGCGGGAAAGTCGCCATTGGTGATGGTAGTGCGACCATCGATAATGGCACTGTGATCATCACAGCGGGGCGGATCACAGCGGCAGGTGCGGGCGTCACCATTCCCCCCGGCGCGCGGCGGATTGACGCCAGCGGCAAGTGGGTCACGCCTGGCATTGTTGCTGGCTTTTCGCGGCTCGGCATGTCCGAAGTCGAAGGCGTAGACCCGACCAATGATAGTGTGGCTCAGCGATCTCCATTCTCAATCGCGATTGACGCAGCCGATGCCGTTAATCCGCGCGCTGTTGCGATTGCTGTCAGCCGAACAGGCGGCATTACTCGTGCGATCATTGCGCCATCGACAGCCCAGTCCATTTTCGCAGGTCAAGGCGCAATCATTGATACCGGCGCAGATTTTGAAGCCATTACCAAATCACGCGCCTTCCAGTTCATGGAATTTGGCGAAGGTGCAGCAGGCGAAGCAGGCGGTAGCCGGTCCGCCGCTTGGGCCTATTTCCGCAATGCCGTGCAAGAGGCCCGGGATTTCCGTTTGGGCCGCAGCGGCGATGACCGTTTTTTGAAGCGTTCCGATGCAGCGGCTTTGCTGCCAGTCATTGACGGTCTTATGCCGCTGATGGTCCATGTCGAAAGTGCGTCTGACATATTGAAGGTGCTGAAATTGAAGCAGGATATCCCCGCGATAAAGCTCATCATCGCAGGGGCAGGCGAAGGCTGGGAAGTGGCGAGCCAGATTGCGTCGGCCAAGATTCCAGTCGTGCTGGACGCGCTTGCAGATTTGCCGGATTCCTTTGAAACGCTCTCCGCCACGCAGTCCAATGCTGGGCGGCTGCGCAAGGCGGGCGTGATGGTATCGCTTGGGTCGCTCAACCGGTTTGAATCCCTCCAAGCCCGCACCCTCACGCAGGACGCTGGCAATATGGTCGCGCTGACCCGCGTTCCGGGGGCCACTGGCCTCAGTTGGGCAGAGGCGCTGGCCAGCATCACGTCACGCCCAGCCGAAATGATCGGCATGGGCGGCGATTTTGGCAGTCTGAAGGCCGGACGCCGCGCCGATGTGGTGATTTGGGACGGAGACCCCCTAGAACTCAGCAGTGCCGCTACTCAAGTCTTTATCGACGGGGTGGATCAACCGCTTGGCAATCGGCAATTACGCCTGCGGGATCGCTATCGAAGCGCCCCAGAAGGCGCTTTGCCGAAAGCTTATGACCGTTAGTCGAACCGCCACTATGATCTGATCAAGCAGCGGATATCGGCGAAGGGCGAGGTTGCAACAAAACGGGCCGCGCCTAGTTTGGGGGAGGACGGGAAGTTTTCGGAATGGACCAGCCTTGTGATCTTGAAATGCGCGTTAGCCGTCATGCTCCTGTCGAGCACATCTTTGCCTGCCTTTGCCCAGTCAACCCAGACCGACGCACCTGAAAGCGATGGCCAATCAGAAATTGTCGTCACCGCTGAACGCATCAAAGGCTCTGTAGAAAGTGAATTCCCGCCTGAACTGATCCTCGATCAAGCCGCGATCGAAAGCTACGGCGCGTCAAGTGTTACGGATTTGCTGGCAGCCCTTGGCAATCAAACGCAGTCGACGCGGTCACGTGGTTCAGGCGGTTTCCCAGTCGTTTTGCTCAACGGCCGCCGCATATCAGGCTTTGCCGAGGTCCGCGATTTACCCCCCGAAGCCATCCGCCGCGTTGAAGTGCTGACAGAGGATGTCGCGATCCGTTACGGATTTTCGCCGGGGCAGCGCGTCGTCAATTTTATTTTGAAAGAGGATTTCGCCGCCATTTCAGGCGAGGTGGAATATGGCGGGCCAACCGCTGGCGGGCGCAGCGAAACAGAGCTGCAGGCGACTTACCTGAAAATCACGAAGAAGGGCCGCATCAACCTTTCCGCCCAATATGACCGCGATACCAAATTAGAAGAGCGGGAACGCCGCCTGATCCCCGCTGGTGTTGACCAAAGTGGCTTGCGCACTTTGTTGCCTGCAACAGACGCGCTTCAGTTGAACGGTACGGTCAGCCAAGCCCTGTCAAACAACGTCAATGCGTCGCTCAATCTTCGCTATGACGATACCCAGACGGACTCAATACTGGGTATTCCCTCCGTGCTGATCACCAGTCCAATGTCGACGCCCTTTTCAGTGCTGGGCCGCGACACGCGCAATCGGGCGGTTCGGATCGGCACCACGTTTGACGGTAATTTCGGTCAGTGGCGCTGGACCGTCACAGGCAATCTGGATGACAGCCGCACGCGGACGTTGACGGATCGAAACGTCACTCTTCCCGCACAGTTAAGCGCCATCCCGACAGACAGCGCCCGGTCCCGTTTGAAAACTGCGGGCGTGGTCGCAACTGTCAACGGCCCGCTTTTTCGCGTTCCGGCTGGCCCTGCAATCCTAGGTGTGAAGGCAGGCTATGATGATCTGCGCTTTCGCAGCACGTCAGTTGGCGCGAATGGCAGTATTGCGGGTTCAGTCAATCGCAGCGATCTGAACGGGCGCGTCAGCCTAGAAATTCCGGTCACCCGCCGCGACGAAGGCATTGGCCGGGTGATCGGCGATCTATCAATCAATGGCAATTATGCGCGGTCTGACTTCTCTGATTTCGGGGTGCTGGAAAGCCACGGTTACGGCTTGGTCTGGTCTCCACTGGCCGGGCTGTCTCTCGTCGCGACGATCACCAGCGCGCAAGCTGCCCCGACGCCCCAGCAGCTTGGCGATCCGCGCGTGGTGACGCCCAATGTAACCATTTATGACTATGCCCGCGCGGCCAGTGTGACAGCGACGCTCATTTCCGGCGGCAATGCAGCACTGCGGGCAGAGGAGCAGCGCGACCGCTCGCTGACCCTTTCCTACACTCCGCCGTCGATCAAGAACCTCTCATTCAGCGGCACTTACACTCGCAAACGCAGCGATGATTTGCTGACCAGTTTCCCCTCACTCACCTTCGATATTGAACGCGCTTTTCCGGACCGGGTAGTAAGGGATGGTGCAGGGAACCTGCTCTCCATTGATCAACGCCCCATCAATTTCCTGGCAAGCCGCGATGATGTGATCCGTTACGGCGTGCAATTCTCAAAGGAATTTGGCCAGCCTGCTCCCGGTGGGGCCGGTGCTTCGGCAGGCATTCCACGTGGGCCTCGCCCCGATGGAAGGGGGGGCGGTGGCGCAGGCGGAGGAGGTCGCGGTGGCGGTGGCTTTGGCATGTTTGGCGGCGGGTCTGGAGGGCGCTGGTCCGTCTCGGCCTATCACAGCATCCGCCTGAGTGATGACATATCGGTTGCGACTGGACTGCCGCTGCTTGACCGTCTGAACGGCGGGGCGACAGGCTTTAGTGGCGGCACGGCGCGTCATGTTGTCGATTTAGAAGGCGGGTGGTTTCACAAAGGCACCGGCTTCCGCCTTATCGGCAACTGGCGCGGCGGCACCCGCGTGGAGGGCGGCACAGCAGCACCAGACCTTTTCTTTTCAGAACTTATGACCGTCAACTTGCGCTTCTTCATCAACTTTGATCAGCGCAAGAACTTGATCAAAGACGTGCCTTTCCTAAAAGGAAGCCGCATCGCGTTTCGGATCAATAACGTGACCAACGCTATCCAGAATGTCCGCGATGAAACCGGGGCTGAGCCGCTGCGCTATCAGCCCGGCTATGTCGATCCGCTCGGGCGCTCATTTGAAATTAGCTTCCGCAAACTATTTTAGAGTCAATCTAAATGAGCTTCAGCCGCTTTGCTGTCTTATTTCCCATCTCTGCCCTGTCCTCTAACGGTAAGGCCAACCGCAGCGATGCCCAGAGGGTGAAAAGAAGCATCGGGATAAGGATAGAGAGCGAAATCAAATAAGGCAGAACCGCGTCTAGCGCAGGCACCATCAGCACTGCTGCATATTCAGCCAGCCCGAACAAAAGCAACCCGAGCGCCAATTTCCAAGATACACGCCACGCCACCAGCACAATGATCGCAAGGCAAATGCGCTGTCCGTTCAGCGGCAAAGCCTGAACAGTCAGAGCCAATAGAGCGCCTGCTGCCGCTACGCCGATTGACCGCACCATAACGCGGCCAAAGGGAGCGGCAAAGGGATGTAGCTTATCTATGATATGCAATTGAAACAGGGGCAGCAGCGCTGCAATAACGAGACCAATCGCCACCGCGATCGCCATTGCATTGAGGCCATAATCTGGGATCAGCCACCATGCGACCAGCACCGCAACACCAAGCCCAACGATGCTGCCCAATTGCTGATCCAAATGGGCAGAGGTGACTTGTTGAATGGGAGTCGCCGCCCCGAAAACAGCCTCCGCAACCCGAGCCAGAGTGAGCAGGATGAGCGCAAATAGCGCAGCATCAGCGCCGGGGCCGAACAGTGGCAGCAAAGTCGGCCCGGACGCCGCCAGCATCGCGCCCAAAGGAAGCGCCAGCGCCAGTGACAATCGTGTCGCAAATCCATAGATTCTTGTGACTTGTCCTTTCCCAGCGCTTGAAGCCGAAGCAGCGAGCGGCGCAAGCACGTAAGCAAAGGCTGTGCGAACCAGTTGCACCACACTCGACACCTTGCGCGCGATGATGAACAGTCCGCCCGCAATAGCCCCTGCCGACCCAGGCAATATCGCGTTCAGGGCTATTGCAGGCCCATCGCCGAACAGGCGTGTCACGATATTGACTGGCAACACGGCAAGGCCTGCCTTGAGCGATTCAGTAAACATCCGGTCCCGCACTGGACCAACCAGCATCAGACGAAGTTCAAAATGCTGATTAAGCAAGCGCACACAGAGGAAACAAATGATGCTCAGCGACAACAGATGGCCGTAAATGAGGGACATGACGCCCGCACCCGCCGCGTAGAAGATGAGCACGAAACCAAGCCGCACGAGTTGTTCCCAGAGCAAGCGCAAGCGAATCTCAGCACCAAATAGCCGCTTGGATCGCAGCGCCGACGTGGCGATTTCAATGAAACACCACAACGGCAGTGCCCAAACGAAATAACGCACAGCATCGACCACTTTCGCTGCATCGCCGTCTGATGCGTTGAAAAATGTTGCCACAGGCACAGCGAGGAACGACACGACAGCCGCGACGACCGTACACGGAATCAACGCCAACAAAAAAGAGGCGCGCAGGGCAGAGGCCTCCCCTTGCGCACTGCCTGCCTGAGGTATCACCCGCTGCATTGCGGACGTCATCCCCAGATCAGCGACATTTTCAACCAAGTTAATCGCCGCCCACAGCGCGCCGTAGAATCCGTAGCTGGCCAGGCCGAACAGCCATACATAAAGCGGTTGGGTAAGGAGATCGAGCACACCACCAAGGCGCGCAAGCAACGTTGTGCCCGCACCTTTGGCAACATCCCTGTTGCTGACGCCTCCCCCTTCCGACGCGTCGTCTGGCTGTGTTTCTGCGTGCATCCCTAAACTTGCTGTCGCCACCCCTAACGCGTCATAGGCAAGCGCGCAGGAATTTCCCAACACTATATGCTATATGATAGGTTGAGCCGTTCGTCGCAGCGCGCTAAGACCTATCTAACAAGATAAAAGGATGTGACATGGCCGAATTCATGCTGCCCAAAAATAGCACAGTGAAAAAGGGTACGGTACATAAAGCCGAAGCTGGCACGAATCACGTCAAGGCGTTCAAAGTTTACCGCTATGACCCTGATAGCGGGGAAAACCCGCATTATGATACGTTTGAAGTCGATCTCGACAAATGCGGACCCATGGTGCTCGACGCGCTGATCAAAATCAAAGGCGAACAGGATAGCTCTCTCACATTCCGCCGGTCCTGCCGCGAAGGGATTTGCGGATCCTGTTCGATGAATATCGACGGCAAAAATGGTCTGGCCTGCACCACCGCGATTGAAGATTGCAAAGGTGATGTCCAAATTACGCCGTTGCCGCACATGGATGTGATCAAGGATCTGGTCCCAGATTTTACCCATTTTTATGCGCAATATGCATCAATCAAACCGTGGCTGCAAACCGTGACACCACCGCCATCAGGCAAGGAACGGCTGCAATCGCCCGAAGATCGGTCCAAGATCGACGGCCTGTATGAGTGCATTCTTTGTGCCTGCTGCTCAACCAGTTGCCCCAGCTACTGGTGGAACAGCGATAAGTTCCTCGGTCCAGCGATTTTGCTTCAGGCTTATCGCTGGTTGGCTGACAGCCGCGATGAAATGACAGGCGAACGTCTGGACGAACTGGAAGACCCGTTCCGCCTTTACCGCTGCCACACGATCATGAATTGCTCCAACGTCTGCCCCAAGGGGCTGTCGCCGGGCAAGGCCATTGCGGAAGTGAAGAAGATGGTGGTTGAGCGGCATATCTAACCGGCTGGTTGGATTGCCTGTTTCAATGGACGCCCTCCCCTCCTTTATCAGCGCGCCTGATCCCGGTAATCCGGGGTGGGACAGTTGGGAATTGCGCGACACAACGCGCTACAATGCGTTTCTTGGCAAGATGCTGGTGCGTGCCCAAGATGATGGCCGTGCGCGGACGCGCATGTTTCCGGGTTTGCAGCATAGCAATTTGTCTGATGCTCTACACGGCGGCACGGCAATGGGGTTCCTTGACATATCCCTATTCGCAGGGGTCCGCGTTTTTGGGCTGCTAGACCCCGGCCCGGCTGTGACATTGGACCTTTCTGTCCAGTTCATTGGCGGTGGCAAAATCAATCAGCCGCTTGATTGCGAAATAGAGTTGTTGAAAGAAACTGGCCGCTTGCTCTTCCTGCGCGGGCGCTTGCTGCAGGATGATGACGCGCATTTGGTGTGCGCTTTTTCTGGCACCATCCGCAAGCCATCCAAACCAAGGCCATGACCAGCGTCGCCAATCGCTATGCGCGGCTGGTTGAGGCAGGTGAATTGCGGCCTGACGCCGAACAAGCCGCCGCCGCCGCACGCCTTAGCCAGTTGCAAGCTGAACTGGAAACTGCCCCCAAACGCGGCAGCTTGCTCTGGCGACTGGCGTGCAAGAAACCTGATGTCCCACGCGGCGTGTATATGTGGGGCGGTGTTGGGCGCGGCAAATCGATGCTGATGGACCTCTTCCATGACTGTTTGCGGTTGGATGCAAAACGACGCGTTCACTTCCACGAATTCATGATTGAGGTCCACGCCCGGATCCGGACCGAGCGTGCCAAGGAAGTCGGGGATCCGATTGCGCCAGTTGCGGCCACCATTGCAGCGGAAGTCAAAGTGCTGAATTTTGACGAAATGGTGGTGAATAATTCCGCTGACGCCATGATCATGTCACGGCTATTCACAGCATTAATTGAAGGCGGCGTGGTGATCGTCACCACCTCTAACCGCGCGCCGACGGACTTGTATAAGGACGGGCTGAACCGCGAACATTTCCTGCCCTTCATTGCGCTGATTGGTCAGCGGATGGATGTGTTGCCGCTCAATGGCCCCAATGATTACAGGATGGAGCGGCTGGCAGGCGTGAAAACATGGCATACGCCAGTGGGCGATGCTGCCACCGCAGCTGTGCGGGACGCTTTTTTCAAGATGACGGATTACCCGCCGGAAGATAGCGCGAATGTGCCCGTGGCGTCGCTAGACCTTGGCGGCGGGCGGACGCTGCATGTGCCCAAGAGCCTGAAAGGTGTGGCTGTCTTTTCGTTCAAACGGCTGTGTGCTGAGGCGCGCGGTGCATCCGACTATCTGGCCATCGCGCGGCGATACCACACGGTCTTCATCGTCGGCATTCCGCAGCTTGGGCCCGAAAACCGCAATGAAGCGGCGCGCTTTGTGACGCTGATCGATGCGCTTTACGAAAATAAGGTCAAACTGATCGCCACGGCCAATGCCACCCCGCTAGAGCTTTATGCAGCAGGTGACGGCCGCTTTGAGTTCGACCGCACGATCAGCCGCCTGATGGAAATGCAAAGTCAGGAGTATCTGGCGCAGGGGCACGGGGTTAGTTAAGGTTGGCCCGCATCAGGGAGACTCGCCGTGAAACCTCAATCCATTCTCGCCCTTGCCAGTATCGCCTTTGCAACGCCTGCGCTGGCTCAGGACGCCACCAACCCGTGGCACGCAAATGGCCGGGCGATCTTGGCAGACTTGATCGCCATCCCCTCAGTCAGCGATCGTCCTGCCGAAGTGAAACGGGTCGTAGCTTACTTGAAAGACAAGTTTGAAAAAGGTGATATCACCGATGTGATTGTCAAAGATCATGACGGCACTCAATCCATGATCGTCCGCTGGAAAGCGGCTGGGAAGCCGACGAAGAAACCCATCCTGCTACTCGGCCATCTCGATGTGGTCGAAGCCCTGCCCAGTGATTGGTCGCGCGATCCATTCAAATTGATTGAAGAAGATGGATATCTTTACGGACGCGGCACGATTGATATGAAAAACGGCGTGACCGCTATTACCAATGCTGTGCTTCAGCTTAAGGCCGAAGGGTTTGAGCCGAAGCGCGATATCATCATCTTGTTCACTGGTGACGAAGAAACCGACGGCAATGGGGCTCTACGCGCATCAACGGAGTGGCGCAGCCTGATTGATGCGGAATTTGCCCTCAACGCTGATGCGGGCGGCGGCGCGCAGTTGAAAGGCGGTCCGATGATCGGCTTTGGCCTGCAAACATCTGAAAAAATGTTCCAGAGCTTCACCTTTACAGCGCGCAACCCTGGCGGGCACAGTTCGCGCCCGCGGCCTGATAATGCGATTTATGATTTGAGCAGCTCGCTCACGAAGCTATCGCAATACCGGTTTGAACCGATGCTCAACGATACCACGCGGGCCTATTTTCAATTTCGGCAAAAGGCCGAAAAAGGCCCGCTGGGTGATGCGATGCGCAAATGGCTGGCCAATCCCAAAGACGGCGCGGCAGCGGACCTGATCGAAGCTGATCTGACTGAGGTCGGCGGCACGCGGACCCGCTGCGTGGCGACGCGATTGGAAGGCGGCCATGCCGACAATGCGCTGCCGCAAATGGCCAGCGCGACAGTCAATTGCCGCATTTTCCCCGGCGTTGAGGCAAAGAAAATCCTTGCCGAGCTTCAATCGGTTGCCGGTGTGGGTGTGACAGTGGCCTATAAAGGGCCGTCCACGCCGTCGCCTGCCTCCCCGCTGCGCCCAGACGTGGTCAAAGCCTATACAGCGGAGGTGCAGAAGCGGTTTCTTGGTCTTGAGATTGTGCCACAAATGTCAGCTGGCGCCACGGACGGCCTGTTCATCCGCAGCGTTGGCATTCCCACTTACGGCGTTGACGGCAGCTGGATTGTAACGCCGGATGATGAACGCGCGCACGGCCGCGATGAACGGACGCCGGTGAAGAGCTTTTACGGCAATCTTGATCATTGGCACGGGCTGGTGAAGGCGATGGCAGGGGGTTAGTTCCAGCTGCCCCGTTCCAGCCACGCCCGCACTTTGGCCTTTAAACTTCGCTGCACAGCGACAATCGTTCCGGTCCATAGCGCAATCAGGGCGACCAACCAGAACAGCCAATCGCCGCCAATCGCCAGTGCCGTGAAAAACACGAGCAGCGCCCAGACGAACAGGATGGAACGGATGTTCAAGGAAAAGCGCAACCAGCCGAAGCGCGGGCCAAAGGGGATAACATTGCCATTCTCCTCTACCTCTACCACAGGCTCCCCGTCGCGAACGCGTTCCACGCTGCCACTATCAACCAGCGTGAAGGCATCAAACTTCCCGACCCGGGGATAGCCCTCGCCGCGTTCAAAGCTAAAGCGCGATGAGGTTCCGGGGTGGACGATATAGTGGGTAGCAAAACCGCTGCGGATGCGATCAAACCTGATGTCGTCTAGCGCTGGTTCGCGCACGCCGTAGCTGAGTGTCCCGCGTGCCAAATCCCCCAAATTGATCGCCATCGCTTAACGTCGCTTCCCTTTGTGCCGGATATTCGCCGGACGCCCGCGCCTGCCCATGGGTCCTCTTGCGTCCCGCCGCCCCCGCACCGGTAAGTGGTTAACTGCATCAGGCAGTTCAAAACGCAACGCCCCGCTGATTGGGTTGGCCTCTACCAGACGGAGCGGCAGAGTCTGGCCGACATGATAAATGTCCCCGCTGTCGGCCCCTTTCAAGGTCTTGAGCGTCTCATCATAGGTGAAATATTCGGCGCCCAGCGTTGACACAGGGACGAGGCCGTCGCCACCCAGCCCCTCAACCGTGGCAAAAAAGCCAAAGTTAGCCACGCCTGATATCCGCGTTTCAAGGACTTCGCCGACGCGCATCGATAGGAAGGCCGCGACATAGCGGTCCACCGTTTCCCGCTCAGCCTCCATCGCGCGGCGCTCGGCTTGAGAAATAGCGGTGCCGATGATGTCCATCCGTTCAAAATCATCTTTGCTGATGGCAGTTTCTGCGCGTGCTGGTTCCAGATCATAAGCCGCGACTAGAGACCGATGGACAAGCAAATCAGCATAGCGCCGGATCGGCGATGTGAAGTGACCGTAGCTTCCTAGCGAAAGCCCGAAATGCCCAGCGTTCACTGGCGAATAGTAAGCCTGTGTCTGCGAACGGAGGATTTGTTCCATCACAACTTGCCGGTGATCGGCGGTGCCTAGCAGATTGATAATCCGGTTGAATGTGGCGGGTTTGATGACTTGGCCGAGCGCAAAGGCGATGTCGAATGTCGCAAGATAGTCCTTCAGCGCGATCAGCTTTTCTCGAGCGGGCGGTTCGTGGACGCGGTACATGCACGGCGCTTTCTTGGCCTCCAGCGCCTTGGCAGCCGCGACATTGGCGGCGATCATGAAATCTTCGATCAGCCGGTGCGCATCCAGCCGCTCACGCGCAGCAACTGACATGATGCGCCCGGCCTCATCCAGAACAACGCGGCGTTCGGGCAAATCAAGGTCGAGCGGTTCCCGCTTGGCGCGCGCTTTGGCAAGGAGGGCCCAGCAGGCCCAGAGGGGGCGAAGGGCTTGGTCGACAAGCGATGGCGGCACGCTGTTCCCGCTCAGGCTGAGCTTGACGAAGCCTTGGCCGGAAGTGCTCAACGACCCTTCGTCAAGCTCAGGGTGAGCGGCTTCTGTTGCTGTGGCGTTTCCTGCATCAATGGCGGCCTGGGCATCCTCATAGGGAATGTTAGCCGCCACGCGGATGACGCTCCGAGAAAAGCGCCAAGATTTCACTTGGCCGTTCGCGTCGATGACCAGATGGCAGGCGAGAGCCGCCCGGTCTTCGCCTGCACGCAGCGAGCAAACATCGGCGGAGAGCTGCTCTGGCAGCATCGGGACAACGCGGTCCGGGAAATAGACGCTGTTGCCACGCTTGCGGGCTTGCGCGTCAAGGTCTGATCCGGGGCGGACATAGAAGCTGACGTCAGCGATGGCGACAATGGCTTCAAACCCGCCGCCTTCGCGTGGCTGTGCCCAGACGGCATCGTCAAAATCGCGCGCGTCAACGGGGTCAATGGCGACAATTGGAAGATGCCGCAGGTCTTCGCGATTACCAAGCGGCAATCGGGCCATTCGCCCCGCTTCGTCCTCAAGCTCTTTTGAGAAACCATTGGGAATGCCGTATTTGTGGATTGCAATCAGACTGAAGGATCGCGGCGCAAAGGGATCGCCCAATATCTCCGTCACGCGGGCTGTGATGCGCGGCGGACGTCCGGCCTTTTCGGCAAGCACAAGGTCGCCCGCCTTGGCCTGGCCCAGATCAGAGATGAGCGTCTCACGCCGCTCTTTCTTGTCGACAGGTTTCAGGATGAAGCGGTCACCGTCTTTCTCGACCACGCCGAGGATCAACTCCTCCCCCCGGGCGAGTTTTTTCATGGGATGGGCGACATAACCAGCCCCGCGTTCTTCCGTCCTAGCCAGAATGCGGTCGCCGACGCCCAGTGCTGACTGACGCCCCTTTTCGATCACCCGTATCCGTGGCGGCGGCTTGCCTTCGGCTTCCCAGTTTTCCGGGACGGCGATGACATTCTCCCCGTCAATGTCCGCGATACGCAGCACCGTAACCTTTGGCACACCGCCCATTTTATGAAAGGCGCGGCCCGGTGCGCTATCGATCAGACCTTCGTCCGCCATGTCTTTCAGCAAGGCTTTCAGCGCGATTTTCTCTGCGCCCTGCAGCCCGAACGCGCGGGCAATTTCCCGCTTCCCTGCTGAGGCATCCGAAGTGGTGATAAAATCAAGAATTTGCTGGCGAGAGGGCAGGCCAAGCGTGAAGTTTTTGGACATGACGAGTCTGTTACGGGGTTATACTCACCGCGTCACCCCTCGCCTGTTGCCCGTGCTTGTCGAATGGTCGTTCTTTGCCTATCGCGTTGGCTATGCACGACATCCTTATCATCGGCGGCGGGATCAACGGAACCGCCATTGCACGCGATGCCTCCATGAACGGCTTGTCCGTGCTTTTGGTGGAAAAGGATGATCTGGCCAGCCACACGTCGTCCGCCTCAACCAAGCTGATCCACGGCGGCCTGCGCTACCTCGAATATTATGAATTCAAGCTGGTGCGAGAAGCGCTGAAGGAGCGCGAACGTCTGCTGCGCACCGCGCCGCACCTCATCTATCCAATGTTGTTCGTCCTGCCCCATCAAAATGCCGTGCGCCCTTGGTGGCTGGTGCGTTTGGGGCTGTGGCTTTATGACACCATTGGCGGGCGGATCAGCCTGCCCCGGTCACGCGGGCTTTCGCAGAAAGACACTCTGTTTCGCGCGCCTTTGAAAGAGGCCAGCAAAGGCTTTGTCTATTCCGACGCATGGGTCGATGATGCGCGGCTGGTGGTGCTGAACGCCGTTGATGCGGCCAATCACGGCGCTGAAATCCGCACACGGACGGGTCTGGTGTCGGCCCGGCGTGTGAATGACCATTGGGAAGCCGATTTAACCGATGGATCGACTGTCGAAGCGCGGGCCATTGTCAATGCAGCGGGGCCATGGGTGGCCGAACTGCTCGCCAAGGCCGGCATCAACGCTGCGTCCAAGGTGCGGCTGATCAAAGGCAGCCATATCGTTGTCGATAAACTGTTTGCGGGCAGCCACGCCTATATGCTGCAACAGCCTGACAAGCGGATCGTATTCGCAATTGCCTATGAAGACGGCCTGACCCTGATCGGAACCACCGACGAACAAGTGGATAAGCCCGAGGATGCGGTGATCAGCCCGGCGGAAATCGATTATCTTTGCGCGGCGACCAACCTGTACTTCAAACAGCAGATTGGCCCAGCGGATGTTCGCGCAACCTATTCAGGGGTGCGGCCGCTCTATGATGACGGCGCGAGCGAAGCCAAGGCCGTCACCCGTGACTATGTGCTGGAACTCGATGCCAACGGCCCGCCACTGCTCTCGGTCTTTGGCGGCAAAATCACCACGTCCCGGCATCTGGCAGAAGAGGCGATGAAGAAACTTGCCCCTACACTGGGCCGTGAAGTGGCGTCGGTCACAGGGACGGCACCGCTTCCCGGCGGTGACTTGCCTTGCGCCTTTGCGGCGTTTCTGGACCGCGTGCGCGGCACATGGCCATTCCTCGGGCAGGAGAGATCCGAACGCATGGCACGCGCTTATGGCACTTTGCTTGATATGATGCTGGAAGGCGTGACGAGCGAAGCCGGGATGGGCAAGGCATTCGGCGGTGGCCTGACCCAAGTCGAGCTGGATTGGCTCATCGCCCATGAATGGGCAATCACAGCTGAGGATGTCTTGATGCGGCGCACGAAAATTGGGCTTGCCGTGGGGCCAGAGGCCGGGAAGGCCGTGGCGGACTATCTGAAGCGTCGTTAGCGATACCGCTCCAGCCAAAGCGTGCGGCGGATGGTGTCGTCAGTCATACAGCTGTGAAAGATGAGCGGTGCGATAGACCCACCTTCATACTCGTTGCGCTCTGCCCGACATTTGTCGTCCCGCTGCTTGATCCAGTTGCGCTGTGACGTGCGTAGCTTGGCTTTTCCAGCGACAGATTGCCTGCGCATAATCATGACATAGGCCTGATTGAGTCGCGCGTCTTGACGGGTATATTCATCATAGGCGCATCCGTTCATTACACCTTGCACGCCTTCAGACGCCGGTCCAACTTCCATGCAGATGGAATAGTCCTTGGTATAGCGCTTCTCCACCGCCGGTTCGGCAGCTAACGCGGGAGTGGCGACGAAAGCGAGGAAGCTTAAAAATCCAAAGCGCATGTCACTCTCCTAATAAGTCCGGCCGATCAATATCCGTTCCACTGCTGTCTCGCCGGTAAAGAAACACACGCCGTCTGCTGGCGCACTGTCCAGCGGTACGTTGCGCATTGTCAGTTTCAGGCCCTTTAGCCGCTCGACAATTTTGTCCAGCGCTGAGCCAGTGGGGCGGGACCATTGCACTTCTGCCCAGCCAACGACTTTGTCTTCGCTGCCTTTGAAATGTTTGGAAAGGTCCGTCACGTCGCGGGCAATGTTGGCATCCATGCGCGCTTTGGCCTCGCCGTAAAGGTCGTCCTGAATATTCTGCAACAGCCCTGCGGCTCGATTCACAAAATCGGTTTTTGGTTGAATGCCGTAGTCAATTTTACCATCAGCTTTGTACAATCTGTCGCGTCTGATTGCCGCTACGTTACTGCCTGAGACATCACGCATACCAATCTCAAGAATTAACGGTGCACCTTTTTTGACCCACGCCCACCGCTTGGTTTGTGCTTTGGTGGCTTTGGTATCCACAAGCACGCGAACCGCCTCTCCAAACGCCGATTGTTTGCGCAAATCAGTGGCCAGCGCTCGGCAATAATCAAGAACTGCTTTATCTGCTTCATCATCACGCAGCATCGGCACGATGACGATTTGCTGAGGCGCGATCTGGGGCGGGCAGCGCAGGCCGTCATCATCGCCGTGGGTCATGATCACCCCACCGATCAGCCGGGTTGAAACACCCCAACTCGTCGTATGGGCGAGCGCAATATTGCCATCCTTATCCTGATATTTAATGCCTGCCGCTTCGGCAAAGGTCGTGCCCAGATAGTGCGATGTGCCTGCTTGCAGCGCTTTGCCGTCCTGCATCATCGCTTCAATGCTGAACGTTGCGTCTGCACCGGGGAAGCGTTCATTTTCGGGCTTTTCTCCTGCGACAACAGGCATGGCGAGTGGCCCTTCTGCAAAGTCGCGATACATTTCTAGCGCGCGCAGCGTTTCGGCCATCGCGTCCGCCTTATTGGCGTGGGCCGTATGCCCCTCCTGCCACAAAAACTCGCTGGTCCGCAAAAACATCCGCGTGCGCATTTCCCAGCGGACGACATTGGCCCATTGGTTGACCATCAGCGGCAAGTCACGCCAGCTTTGCACCCATCGGCTCATCGCCGCACCAATCACTGTTTCTGATGTTGGGCGGACGACTAGAGGCTCTTCCAGCTTTGCCGCCGGGTCTGGCACCAGCTTGCCGCGCCCATCCGCAATGAGGCGGTGATGGGTGACGACGGCCATTTCCTTGGCAAAGCCGTCCACATGATCCGCCTCTTTTTCAAAATAAGAGAGCGGAATGAAGAGCGGGAAATAGCAATTGTCCACGCCAGCCAGCTTGATCTCACGGTCCATCAGAGTCTGGATCCGCTCCCACATGCCGTAGCCCCAGGGCTTGATCACCATGCAGCCACGCACGCCGGATTCCTCGGCCAAGTCAGCTTCAGCAATAACCTCCTGATACCAGGCGGAGAAATTTTGGGCGCGCGTGACGGAAAGGGCGTGTTTCATGCCCGTGCGATAGCGACGGAGCGGAGGGGGAGCAACTCCCTGATGGCTGGTAAAGCGTGGAGTTCAATGTTTGCAAAATTGTCATGCTGAACTTGTTTCAGCATCCATGCCTCAACATTTGCGCAAGACCTGATCAATCGAGAGCCGCACGACTGCCGAGGCATGGACCCTGAAACAAGTTCAGCATGACGGCTGGACAAGTTCTCACGCGCCAGAGCCTAAGGCTTTGGTGCCCCCGCAGGCGCAGGCCCGCCCTGACGCGCGCGCAGTTCCGCCATGGATTTGAAATCGACTAGGTCCACGCGGAACACCAGGTCGCTATTGGCTGGGATAGGCCCGGTTGCTTCTGCTCCGTACCCTAGGGCCGCAGGAATGCAGAGCCGGTATGATCCGCCGCGTTGCATGAGTTTGAGGCCTTCGGAAAAGCCCGGAACAACATTACCAACGGGAATGGGAACGCGGTCCGCCGCGTCAAACTGCGTGCCGTTACTCGCCAGATATCCGGCATAGTTCACCAATGTAACACTTTCATCATCGGGTTTCGTGCCAGTGCCCATCGTCAGCACGGAATAGCCAAGGCCTGATTTGGTTTTGACCGCGCACGTGCGGTCCGCCGCAGCCAGTGGCGTTGGCGGGGCAACGCGTTTGATGGAGATCAACCCAACCTCAAACACCAAGTCGCTGTTTGCGGGGATGGAGCCTGTTGCGCGCGGGCCGTAGCCAAGGGCAGCGGGGATGCAAAGGCGCATCCGCCCGCCCGGTTTCATCAACTGCAACCCTTCGGCAAAGCCCGGGATGACGCCGTCGACGCCAAATTCCGCGCTGTCGGATTGGTCAAACACCGCGCCGGTTGTCGCAAGAGTGCCTTTGTAGCTGACAGTGACCTGATCCTTCGCGGTTGGCATATCGCCTTTGCCTTCGGTCAGCATGCGCGTGCCAAGGCCTGAAGCAGTTTTCACGTCGCATCCGGCCGGGCCTTTGGCGGCGGGCTGCTTGGCCTTGGGTGATTTGGCACAGCCAGAGGCAGGAACGCAGCACAAGGCGGTGATCAATAGTGCAGTTCGGAAATTCACAGGCGCGCTTTCTCTGACAGGATTTTGGCTATGACAAGGCGTGGGTTGATCCACGACATGATCCCCCTATGGCTTGCCGTGTGAATGACGCAAGCCCCCTCAAAACTGAAAACCGCGTCGAGCGCCGCCTCTATGCGCTTGGTCTACGGCTATTCGCGATATCCTGCCTGTCGATCATGACCGTGTTTATCAAACTTGCGGCGGATCGGGGCATTGCAACGCCGGAAATCATGTTCTGGCGTCAGGCCTTTGCAGTTCCGGTTGTCCTGTCATTCGTCATCATGACCACTGGTCTCAGTTCGCTCAAAACGCGCAAACCGCGACTGCATTTCACCCGCAGCGTGATGGGGCTGACGGCAATGGCTTTCACCTTTTCCAGCTACATCTTGCTGCCACTGGCAGAGGCGACAACGCTGGGCTTCACTGTCCCCATTTTTGCAACGCTGCTATCGGCGTTCGTTCTGCGTGAAGCGACGGGGTGGCACCGCTGGGGCGCTGTCACCGCCGGGTTCGTGGGCGTGCTGATCGTGATCCAGCCGGGCAGTGGCCATATTCCGGCTTTGGGCGTCGCCGTTGGCCTTACCTCTGCCTTCATGATTGGATGCAACAGTCTGCTAATCCGCGAAATGGGCAAGACCGAAGGTGCGGCGACAACGGTTTTTTATTTTTCGGTGATTTCTGTCATCCTGCTTCTGCCGCTGTTGATCATGTTCAAACAAAGCCATGATGCCACTGGCTGGCTTTTGATGGCAGCGATTGGCGTGATCGGCGGCGCGGGACAAATCGCGCTTACAGCCTCGCTCAAATGGGCTCCGGTCTCGGTCGTGGTCGGGATGGACTATATCGCGTTGCTGTGGTCGACCGCCGCTGGGTGGTTCGTCTGGCATCATCTGCCAAGTGCCGCCACATGGGTTGGTGCCCCCATCATTGTTGCCAGTGGCCTTTACATCGCGTGGCGGGAACATCGGCTGAACCTCAACCGTGCCAAGGATTTTCCGGTATGACCAAGCCCATCCTCCATCACTGTGCAGGCGCGCGGTCGCTGCGTTGCCTGTGGGCTGCCGAGGAAGTGGGTTTTGATCTTGACCTCAAGCTCTGGCCCTTTCCGCCGCGCGTTTATGCAAAGGCGTTTAAGGATATCAACCCGCTGGGAACCATTCCGGCTTGGGAAGAGGGCGGGCATTTGCTGACTGAGTCGGCTGCGATATGCCAGCGGATCGCGGTCGGCACGCCGCTTGAACTGTTGCCGGATGAGGCCGATTACTGGCCCTATCTCAACTGGCTTCACCGCAGCGACGCGACACTGACTTTTCCGCTGACCATTGTCCTGCGCTATACACGGCTGGAGCCGGAAAACCGCAAGCTTCCGCAAGCTGTCGAAGATTATAAGGGATTTTTCCTGGGGCGGGCAAAGACAAT
This sequence comes from Sphingomonadales bacterium, assembly GCA_031376385.1. Taxonomy (GTDB): domain Bacteria; phylum Pseudomonadota; class Alphaproteobacteria; order Sphingomonadales; family Sphingomonadaceae; genus Aquisediminimonas. The sequence goes on along the minus strand of JANMDQ010000028.1, from coordinate 23,974 downwards.
TGAGACGGCGCTGGCCGACGGGCGGGCTTGGCTGGTCGCGGACAGATTCACCATCGCCGACATCACCGTTGGCTATGCTGTGCACTTGTCGAGCGGCTTTGGCCTGACCACGGACTTGGGGCCAAAGACACTCGACTGGTATGAGCGGTTAAAAGCGCGAGACGGGTTCAAAGCCGCCTGCGCGCGCGAAAAAACTTAGTCCGCAAACGCGACCTTGGCATCTTCGACGTAGACCGAATCGACAGCGCCAAACCGGACGGAACAGGTGAAACGACGCCGATCCGCTGACCGGTCCCGCCATGTGTCGCGGCTTTCAACCACGCCCTCAACATCCCACCCGTCAGAATTGCGGCGGACCTGGTCTACGTCGCGCACACTCGCCGTGCGACCCGCGCGACTTTCAGCGGCAGACGCGCAAGCGTCGACGGCCTGATCTTCGCTGGCAATGTCACCGCGGTTGCGATCATTTCGATTATCTTGCGCAGGATAATCCAATCCGCCTGATTGGCGCTGCTGCTTTTTCTTCGAGGCAGAGGCAAGCACGCCCACCAAAATCGCGCCGATCAGAACACCGCCCAAAATTTCGCCTGTATCATCACCGCCGCGACGCCGGTGGTGACGGCCATAGTCATTGCCACCCCAGCCATTCCAGCCATTGCCATAACCGCCACGCGCGAGTGCAGGACTGACCGATGTCGCCAGCAGCGCAACCGTTGCAGCGCCAAGACCGATTTTACGTGAAATACTCATATCACAGACCTCATTCGTCAGTGCGGCTGCCCCCGATTGGACGGCTCAGTTCGCCGCTTAAGCGCCTCCACCTGTCTTAGGGGTGAATGGATTTAGCGTGCCTTAACCTCCAACCCAGTCCATTTCGCGATGAAGGCAAATGTATCGGCGCCCTCGGCAATCACCTTGTCGGTCGGTTTGCCGCTACCATGGCCTGCGCGGGCTTCGATGCGGATCAGGTGAGGCTTGTCGCCAATTTGCGCGGCTTGCAGGGCGGCTGCATATTTGAAGCTATGTCCCGGCACAACACGGTCATCCGTGTCCGCTGTCGTCACAAGGATCGCGGGGTAGTCCTTTCCGCTGACAATATTATGGTAAGGTGAATAGCTGCGCAGCACTTTGAAATCAGCTTCCTTCGCCGGATCACCATAGTCATCGACCCAATACCGCCCAGCCGTGAATCGGTTGAAGCGGAGCATATCCATGACGCCCACAGCCGGGAGTGCTGCTGCAAAAAGATCAGGCCGCTGATTGATCACTGCGCCCACGAGCAATCCACCATTGGAGCCACCCTGCACAGCGAGCTTACCCTTCGCCGTAATCCCCTGTGCGATCAGAAATTCGCCGCCCGCTATAAAATCATCGAAAACATTCTGTTTCTGCCCCAATCGCCCGGCGTCATGCCACGCTTTCCCATATTCGCCACCACCGCGCAGGTTGGCGATGGCCAAAACGCCGCCTTGTTCCACCCAGGCAAGGCGCGTTGCGCTGAAACTGGGCGTCATGGAAATGTTGAAGCCGCCGTAACCGTAAAGCAGTGTTGGAGCGGGGCCAGTCAAGTCTTTGCGGCGGACGATGAACATCGGCACGCGGGTGCCGTCTTTTGATGTGAAGAATTGCTGATCCGTGACAAAATCATCGGGGTTGAACGCGACTTTGGGCTTAGCGAAGATGTCTGCTTTGCCTGTTGCGGTGTTGAACCGGTAGACCGTCGGGGCCGTCGCAAAGCTGGAAAACACATAGAATGTTTCCGCGTCGCCCCCTTTACCGCCAAAGCCCGCGGCGGTCCCAATTGCGGGCAGGCTAATCGGCGCAATCAGTTTGCCGTTCAGATCGCGGAGTTCGGCCTCTGACTTCGCGTCACCCAGATAGGCCACGATCAGTCTGTCGCCGACGAGTGACGCGCCGACCATTGTGTCTTTGGTCTCAGCCACAATCTGTTGCAGCTTCGCCTTCGGCTTGGCGACGTCCAGCGTTACCAGCCGGCTACGCGGCGCATCCTTGTTGGTCATGAAGAAGAATTTGGACCCGACTGAGCCTGCCAATTGCCAATCATAGTCCAAGCCCTCAACCAAAGGCTTCAGCTTGATCGGGCTTTGGCTATCCAACCGCCCGACATGGAGTTCATAGCGATCATCGGTGCCTGCGGAGGATGTAACAAGCAGGTAGCGCCCATCGTCAGTCACTTGTGCCGCGTGGCCAAGCTTGGGTCGGTCAGGCGTGGCGTAGATTTTCACATCTTCGGATTGCTTGGTGCCAACCTTGTGGAACCAGATCGCTTGATTGACATTTAGCGACTGAAATTCGCCTTCTTTGCTGGGTTCTGGAAAGCGCGAGTGATAGAACCCGCTGCCATCCGCTGTCCAAGCCAGACCAGAAAATTTCACCCATTTAATATCATCGGGGAGGACTGCTCCGGATGCGACATCGATCACCTTGAGCGTCCGCCAATCAGTACCGCCATCCTGAATAGCATAAAGGAGGAAGCGGCCATCATCGGATGGGGTCCATTCCGCGAGCGCAGTTGCGCCATCCTTTGCCCAGCTATTGGGATCGATCAGGATTTTGGGGGTGCCGTCCATCCCGTCACGCACCCACAATACCGACTGGTTCTGAAGGCCATCATTTTTGGTGTAGAAATAGCGCGATCCTGCCTTACGCGGCACACCGTAGCGTTCGAAATCAAGCAGCTTTTTCATGCGGCCTGCGAAAATATCCCGCCCAGGAAGTGTCTTCAAATAGGCGTTGGTTGCGCCATTCTGGTCATCGACCCAGCCTTTGACCTCGGGATCGTTGCGGACGTCATTTTCCAGCCAGCGGTAGGGGTCAGCAACCTTTTCGCCAAACTGCACATCAACCACGTCAGTTGCGCGCGTTGGCTTGGGCTGGTTAGCGAGCGGGGCGGCCGATGCAGATGTCGTCATCAAAAGGGCAGCAGCAAAAAGAGGCGCAGTGCGCATAAGGTCAGTTCTCCAGTCATATCTACCGCGTTAATATGATGATGCGGACAGGCTTGCAATTGTCAGTTTGGTTCCGCAAGAACAACGATATGGCTGATCCGACCCTCGCCCAATTTCGTTCGAGCATTGATAATATCGATGCGGCCCTCATCCACATGTTGGCCGAGCGGTTCAAAGTCACTCAAGCTGTAGGACGGTATAAGGCAACAACTGGTCTACCGCCGTCTGATCCGGGGCGTGAGGAGGCCCAGATTGAGCGGTTGCGGCAATTGGCGGCGGACGCGGGGCTGGACCCGGAATTTAGTGAAAAATTCCTGCGCTTCATCATTGACGAGGTCATTCGTCACCACCAGACGTTCAAACCGGGCGATTGATCCTCCTATTCACATTATGCTTACCAAATTCGGTTAGGCCCAAGGCATGAGCGAACTAAAACAAAAGAGTGCCGCCACGGCCCGCCCGCCACGCCCTCCCTCGGCGGTATCAACGGGCGTGGGCATGGCCGGATTGGTGGGTGTCGCGCTGTGGATGGTCTTTGCGCTGACCTTTGACATCAATCCCATACGCTTCTGGGTGGCAGAGGTTTTGAACGATCCCGAAATTGCCAACGCGGGCAAGCTCGATGGCCCTTGGTCTTCGGCGATGAATGTCATATTTTGCGGCGTTCCGATGGTGCTGTGGTCGCTGTTGGTGGATAAAGTTCACCGCAACCCGACAACTGGGCTAGACTGGGACTCACCCGCCAAACCGTGGCGCGAAACGCTCGACACTTCCGTCACAAAGCTTGCAGGCCTCTGGGCGACATGGGCGATTATCGCGGGACTTTACTGCATCTTCCGCTTCTACTGGCGTGGCAATTATGTGATCGCGATGGATTTTTACAAGATGATGGCAGCGCCTTTGTTCGTGCTGTCCATCGTCTATGTCCTCTGGATCGACACGCGGTTGAAAGAGCCAAAGGACGGCGCATGGCACCTCGGCGCGCTGCTGATGGGAACAGACGGCTGGGACAAAGAGCAGATTTATGCTCATTTCCGCAGCTGGGCAGTGAAGGGCTTTTTCCTAGCCTTCATGATTTCCATCGTGCCGCCGAATTTCGAAAGCGTCGTCGGCGCTGACTTTTCCAACATGGCTCAAAATCCGGTCGCGTGGATCATCTGGCTGGTAAACCTGATGTTCGTGCTGGATGTCGCGTTCGCCACAGTCGGATATCTGCTCACGATGAAACCGCTGGACGCGCATATCCGGTCTGCCACCCCCTATGCCGCTGGCTGGGCAGCAGCGCTGATCTGCTACCCGCCCTTCATCATGATGGGCGATAACGGCCCACTCAATTATCATCCCGGCACAGCGGAGTGGAGCTATTGGCTCGCGGACCATCCTGTACTCATTTACGGCATCGGGTCGATTTTGGTCATACTGACTGGGATTTACGCCTGGGCGACAATTGTGTTTGGTCTGCGTTTTTCCAACCTGACTGATCGCGGCATCCTGACCAACGGCCCCTATGCCTTCACGAAGCATCCAGCATACATGTCAAAGAACGCCTTCTGGTGGCTCTCCGCCATGCCTTTCCTTGCGACCACAGGCAGCATGACTGATATGGTGCGCAACACTGCAATCCTCGCAATGGTCTCTGGTGTTTATTATTGGCGCGCGAAGACCGAGGAGCGTCATCTTTCCGCCAATGTGGAATATCGCGACTATGCCGCGTGGATGGCCGATTATGGGCCGATCACACGCCACCTGACGCCGAAGAACTGGCCAAACGCCAGACACAGCAAAGCCGGAGTGCTAGAAGCAACCCCGGCTGAGTAATCGCTGCGATGTGTGAGGCTTAAGCCGCAATCTTCTTTGCAATTTCGCGCTTCAAACGAGCAGCCTTAAGCGACAGCTTGTCTTCAGATGTCTTGGTCAGCCAATTGTCGAGGCCGCCAACATGTTCAACTGAGCGCAGGCCATTGGCCGACACGCGCAGACGCACACCCTTGTTCAGCGAATCCGATAACAAAGTCACATTCTGCAAGTTGGGCAGAAAGGTGCGCTTGGTCTTGTTATTCGCGTGGGAGACATTGTGGCCCACTTGGCGACCTTTGCCGGTCAGTTCGCAGATGCGCGACATGGTGTTGATCCTGATTCGTAAATGGTTGTTCGGAAAGACTGGCGCGTTAGCCACAGCCAGCCTTTCCGTCAAGTCATAGCAGCGCGTTATCGCGCGCCGCACGCTGCACTAGCGACGCCAATCACGGGCCCGCCAGGGCTTTGGATCGGATCTGCGCCGCCGCTGCATTCGATAATCTGATCCACGACTGGGTTGCCCTCCAACGATAAGCCTGCTGATCGACCCCGACGATTGGGCGTGGACCGCAACAAATCATGAAGCGCAGATAGACCCGCGTCAGAGATCATGAACGGCCCCACCGGCGCCTGCCCCCGCCCCGGAACAAAGAGCGCCATACCCGGAGACGCCACTGCAACCACGCGGCCATCGACGCTCACATCAATGGCTCCCGCCTTCTCATCGCCCTGCGTGGCTGCTCCTGGCCCGCGGAGCACGATCAGCGTAGCTTTCTCTGCGTCGGCACTCACAGCGCCAACCGCTTGTTCCCCGCGCGCAATGCGGACGGCGTCTGCGCCCACTGCGCCTTCAAAGATGGTCCCGCGAATACCGATGGAGCCCACCGGCGTGTTCACCGCACTTTGCCCCGGCATCCCGCGTGTGGGCTTGCCGGACATGAAGCGGAACGCGCCTTTGGCAACAGACGCGCCAACAGCGCTGGCACTGCGCGCGGGATCATAGACGAAACGATCAATCCGCACCCGCGCATTGGCCCCTACGGTGAAGGTCGTGCGGTCCAGCAGCAGGACTTGAAGCACGCTGGCACCTGCGGTCTGGATATCATCGCCAAGGGAGACGCGTTCTTTCAACACCGCTTTCCGGTAAGCCGCAGCGCCGGACTTAATCTGCACGCTGTTGCGGATGGCGGCGTTGACGCCCACCACTTTTGATTGTGCGAAAGCGCTGGTTGCTGTTCCGGCGATCAGGACGGCAAGGGCGAATTTGGCTGTTCGTGTCATGGTCATTCTCCCCACGCGCATCAAAATTTGAAAATCAGGCGGAGTTCCGCGCCGACACTGTCATAATTGGCAAGCTTGGTGGCAAAAAGCGGCGGCGGCGAAACGGTTGCTTTGCCGCTGATCGACCGCGAAGTGTAACTCACAGCCCCTTCCAGCTTGAAACCACTGTCGCCGAGCGGAAGGCCGTAAGCACCGCGTGCGAATAGGCGCGTATCTATGCGGTCCTGCACCGGTGGCTTATCTTTGAAATTGATGAAGCGCACCGTGGAAGAGAGATTGAAATAATGGCCGCTGTCGCCAATATTTGCCTGATAAGCCGCAAACACCCGCGCGCCGGTATAGCCCAGTTCACGTGATTTTGCGTCTTTCAGTTCCAGCGCCGCGCTCGCGATAAACAGGCTGTTTACGGAAATCTGCTTTACGTAAGTCGCCGACAAGTCAAACCGCCATCCCTTGGCAAGCGGTCCCAGTCCGACTGTCGCATAATCCTGATAAACGGCTTCGCCGCGCAGCACGATCCGGCCGCCATTGCCTGCCTTGACACCCAGCTCAGCCTGACCGCCATAGTCCGTGCCATAGGCATTGCCGAGCAAGTTGGTGTGGCGAATGACGGCGCCGAACGCATAATCCGTGCTCTCTGACTGTCGCCCAAAACCAACCCGCATATCGGTGAGCAGATATTTCTGATCCGGCCCATCGACGCTGTGTTTCAAGCGGATACCGCCGCCTGCATACAGCCCGCCGCCATCGGTATAAGATGGCGACCTGTAAGCCCCGCGCACACCGGCGATGATACCTAGGCCTGATTTGCTGGGCGTTGCCAAATTGGGCAAATCAATCTGGATGATCAGCGGCCCCAACGCATCCCCGTCATAAGCCATGCCCACATAAGCCTCTCCAACAAAGCCAGACCCTGATCCCGCCTTGGGCGCGGCAGGACGCACCAGCGCGCCGCCGCACGCCGTGTTGGCTGCGTCCCATGCCGCATCGTCAATGGCTTGCTTATCCAGCTTGGAGACTTCCACCCGCGCGCCTTGGCCGTCATCCAATTGGCAGAGCAGCCCGGCATAAAAAAGCCGCAGATCATGAGCGTTCTGGTTGACAAGCAACGCGCGCTCCAGCGTCGAAGCCGCCCCCGTCAAATCGCCGCCCTGCGCCTGCTGCCGGGCCTGTGCCATCGCTTGATCCGGTGTCGCCGCTGCGTCAATCAGCGCGTCCAGCGCCGCCGCTTCATTTTCCTGCGCGTGTACAGCCAATGGTGCTGAAACCCCCACCACTGCACCCAAAACAGCCGCGCTGATGCCTGCTGCGCCTCGGCGCGCGTCACGATACTCTATCATTTTTCTTATGCCCCCTGGCTATTCAACACAGCACAACCCGTTTCATTCTGATACACGCCTATAGCGCCGCTGCGTCAAGTGAATTGGACGAAATCAACAGGGTGACTTGACCACCCGGTGCGAAGTGACAATTGCGGAATAGACATGAACCTCCTCCCGCCCCCCATGCGCCGTGCACTTGATTTGGCTCGGCGAGCCGCGCGCGCTGGAGAGGTGCCGGTCGCGGCCATCATCATGCGCGGGGATGAAGTGGTGGCCGAGGCGGTCAACGCGATGCGGGGACGGTATGACCCGACGGCACATGCGGAGATGGAGGCCATTCGCGCAGCTTGTGCTTCACTCGGGCAGGAACGGCTGGAGGGTTGCGACCTTTGGGTGACGCTGGAGCCTTGTGCGATGTGCGCTGGTGCCATTGCCCATGCACGGATTGCCCGGCTCTATTACGGCGCGCCGGACCCCAAGGGAGGTGCGGTGGATCACGGGCCTCGTTCCTTCACGCAGCCGACGTGCCACCATAAGCCAGAGGTTTACGGGGGGTTGGGCGAAAGCGAGTCAGCTGCAATGTTGAAGGCATTTTTTGCCGGGAAGAGGTGAAGGCGTGCTCCGGGCTTGACCCGGAGCCTAGGAGGACACTTCGGTGTTCGGGACCTCTGGGCTCCGGGTCAGGCCCGGAGCACGACAGACCGCGTTGCCGCTGCGCGCCTAAACCCCCGAATACCAATCCTGCACGACGGCCCAGGCTTCTTCCGCAGTCTCAACATAGCGGAACAGGCCCAGATCCTTGGCCGAGATTACGCCTTCTTCCACCAACGCGTCAAAACTCACCACCCGGTCCCAGAAAGCCTTGCCGAACAGCACGATGGGAATGGGCTTGATCTTACCGGTCTGGATGAGCGTCAGTAGTTCAAATGTTTCATCAAAAGTGCCAAACCCGCCGGGAAAAACCGCGACAGCTCGGGCGCGCAGGAGGAAGTGCATTTTACGCAGTGCGAAATAGTGAAACTGAAAACTAAGCGACGGCGTGACGTAAAGGTTTGGCGCTTGTTCATGCGGCAACACAATGTTGAGGCCAATTGATTCCTGCCCCACATCCTGCGCGCCTCGATTGGCTGCCTCCATGATCGATGGACCGCCACCCGAACAGACAACAAAATGCCGCCGTCCATCGGGATCAAATCCGCTTTTGCTGGCGATCTGGGCCAGTTTTCGGGCTTCGTCGTAATAATGCGAATTGGCCTCCAGCCGCGCGGCAACTTTAGGATCGTCACTTTGCGCTTTCTGGCCTGGCTCCGGAATGCGAGCGGAGCCATACATAACGAACGTAGACCCGATGTTGGCCTCATCCATCAACAGTTCGGGCTTCAGCAATTCCAGCTGAAACCGCACAGGGCGGAGGTCTTCGCGCAACAGGAAGTCAGTATCCTGAAACGCCAGCTTGTATGAACTGCTGCGCGTTTGCGGCGTTTCTTTATCAAGTTTGGCAAAAGTGGCGGCGTGGCGGGCGTCGGCAAAGACGCGCTGCGGGATTTTTTCTTTGGTCATGCGCGCGGCTTTAACGGCAAAAAGCCTTGCCGCCCATATCGAAATGCAAATGATCATGATGCGCCGCGTTGTAATCGGGGCTGAGCACTGTGGTGAACCGGGTGCAGCCCGACTGGCGAACAGCGCGCAGAAAGCGGCGCTGATCCCCTTCGCTGCTGTTCCAGCCCTCCTTCACCGACACGCGTCGACCGTCGGCCAGCACGAACGCGCCAATATCAACGGCATTGCCAGTGGCATGTTGGGAGAGTTTGCCAGAGTTATTACCGATGACGGTGCGGCAGGAATAGGCACCCATCGATTCGATGCGGACGATCCGGCTACCCAGATGATCGCGCGCGGCCGTCTGCACATCATCACGCACCCACAGCGCCAACGTACGGGCCATCGGGCAGCGGATCGCTTTAATGGCTGTGATAGGCACATCAGCCGCAAAAAGCTGAACTGAGCCTTTGATCGAACAACCGCCGCCCATTTCCTGTTCGGGCAGCAGCGTGTAGCGCGCCTTCAACCGGCTGAGCTCCGCGACACATTGCCGCGTTTCTTTGTCCGCAGGCTGCACGATCTGAGGCCCCGATTCAGAGGGACGCCGATCACGCGGCGGCCCGACGCAAGCAGACAGGGCGAGAGCAGACAGCATCAGAGCAATAATCAAGCGCATCGGGGCAGCATGGCAAGTTGTGGTTAACGTAGGCCTAACGCGGCAGACGCTTGACCAGAACGGCGTTTCTGCTAGTGCGTCGGTCTTCGTTGAGCGGTTCTGCCGCCCAGCGATCCGTCCGAGACAGTTGGTGGGGGTGATTTGGCCCTCTTAATCTCCAGCCTAGACGGGGAAAAGATTTCTGGCGGTGTCCTGTTCCGATGAACGGCGCGGCCCTTTTGACCATTCCCCTCGGATGATACTTTACGCCTGCGGATGGGCCGTGGGCGTTTACATTGGAGAATGGCATGGATCGTGCTCAAAAACCTGTCGTGGTTGCCGAGCTGAACGCTGCTTTTGGTGAAGTTGGTGTGGTGGTTGTCACCCGCAACTTGGGGCTGACCGTTGCACAGTCAACGGCGCTGCGGACCAAAATGCGTGAAGCAAATGCGACTTACAAGGTCACGAAAAACAGCCTCGCCAAAATCGCAGCCAAGGGAACGGCGTATGAAGGCCTGAGCGATTTGCTCACAGGTCCGATTGCGCTGGCTTCTTCTGTTGATCCGGTGGCCGCCGCTAAGGTGGTCGTCGATTTCGCCAAAACGAACGATAAACTCGAAATCGTTGGCGGATCAATGGGAAGCATGGTCCTTGATGTAGACGGCGTGAAATCGCTTGCTTCGCTTCCGTCGCTTGACGAACTGCGCGCCAAGATTGTGGGCCTCGTGCAGGCACCCGCAACTAAGGTCGTCCAGATCATTCAAGCACCGGCTGGGCAGCTGGCGCGCGTCTTTGCGGCTTATGCCGATAAAGAAGCTGCTTAAATTCGCGACCCTTTTTTAACACCTTTTAAGGGGCCGTATCACGGCCCAAGTGGAGATATAACATGGCTGATTTGAACAAAATTGTTGATGACCTGTCGGCGCTGACCGTGATTGAAGCGGCTGAACTGTCGAAAATGCTTGAAGAAAAGTGGGGCGTTTCTGCCGCTGCTGCTGTTGCCGTTGCTGGCCCAGCTGCCGCTGCTGGCCCTGCCGTTGAAGAACAGACCGAATTTGACGTGATCCTGACCGGCGACGGCGGCAACAAGATCGCCGTGATCAAGGAAGTCCGCGCCATCACAGGTCTCGGCCTCACAGAAGCCAAGGCTGCTGTGGAAGCCGCACCAAAGGCCATCAAAGAAGGCGTGTCCAAGGACGAAGCCAACAAAGTTATGGCTCAGCTCGTCGCTGCAGGCGCAACTGTCGAACTCAAGTAAATCCTTCACCGGATTTGCAAGAAAAAGGGCGGTGCCGCAAGGTGCCGCCCTTTTTCTATTGCGGTTGCGCGGCTCTCCCTTTGAAGCGCCACAGGCAAGCTTTGTGTCGTGATGAGAGTTGCCCTAAGGCCCTCCCATGTCCGAACTTTTCATCTCCGCGCTCGTCACCTTTTTCGTGGTTATTGACCCGCCCGGCTGCGCGCCGATCTTTGCCAGCCTGACCGGCGGCGCGCCGCCTGCGCACCGGCGGACGATGGCCATCCGTGCGACTCTGGTCGCCGCATTCATCCTTTTGATGTTCGGGATTTTCGGAGAAGCCTTCCTCGGTGCGCTGGGCATCAGTCTCGACGCATTCCGCATCGCTGGCGGCATCATGCTATTCCTCATCGCGCTCGATATGGTGTTTGAAAAACGGACCGAGCGCCGCGAAACCCGCGCTGAAGATGTGAAGGCTCAGCCCGATCATGAGGATATTTCCATCTTCCCCATGGCCATCCCGATGATCGCCGGGCCGGGCTCCATCGCGTCAATCATGCTGATGACATCGCGGTCAACCGGAATGACAGAAAGCCTGATGGTGTTCGGCGCGCTGGCCGTGGTGCTTGTCGTCAATATGCTCGGCCTGATCGCGGCGGGTCCGCTGATGAAGGTGCTGGGTTACCGCGTGGAAGCGATGATCACGCGGATTTTGGGCGTGGTCCTCGCTGCCCTCGCCGCGCAGTTTGTCGTAGACGGGGTGAAGGCGAGCTTCGCGCTTTAGAACCGGCCGGCCACCCCGAACACGCCCATGATCAGCGGATCGTTGGTCGCGGCTGGATTGGCCCGGATTGCAATTTCTTCCCGGCCTATCGCTTTATAAATGCCGTCCGATGCTTTCTGGCTGATATCATCGCGCAGACCCGCAAAGTCAAAATTGGTCACTTGCTGAAGCGCCGCTGTCACAACAGGCGAATCGAACAGTTTCAGGCCATTGTCGATGCCGGGAAGCATCTTTCCGAACAGGGCATTGCCCATCGCGGCCTTGAGCAGATCCGTTGCGCCTGATCCGCCGCCAGACACAATCCGCGCGGCATCATCCACACCAAGACTCAGGATTGCATCCGCAACGACAGGTGCTGCAAGTTCAGCGCCTTTTTCCGCCGCTCGGTTGACTTGCTTCGTCAATCGTCCGCGAAAGGCACTGCTGCCGAGCACCAAGCCCGCAATGCTAGCCGCGCGCACGCCGCCCAATTGATCGGGCAAGCTTATCTTGGCAACGGCATCGTCGAAAAACCCATTTTCCTGCATGAGCCCTGCAAAGGCGCGCTGCGCCGAAAGCGAAAGCAGCCGCCGGATCGCATCGACAAGGCTAAACCCCAATCCCCCTGCACAACCCGGCAGCACAAGGATGGGAACGGTGGCTGTGGCGGCCAACAGCGTCCGGCGGGATAGATACATGATCACTCTCCTGTTACTCTGTGTTGGGAGATTAGCGGGTTTGGGCGTGCGTGCAACTGGGGGGTTGCGTTGATACCAATCTTTGGTATTATTTCCGTTATGGCAATGCGCAACACATCAATATCACTCGGCAATCGCTTCCAAGACTTTGTCGATGGGCAAGTGAGCAATGGCCGCTATGCCTCAGCCAGTGAAGTCGTGCGCGCGGGGTTGCGGTTGCTGGAAACCGAGGAGACAAAACTCGAAACGCTAAGGCAGGCCCTGATCGAAGGCGAGGCAAGCGGCCCGCCCGAAGCTTTTGATTTTGACCAGTTCATTGCTGCAAAGCGAAGCAAGGCTAGCGCCGCTACGTGACCAATTGGCGGCTCCACCCCAAGGCGCGGATCGATCTCAATTTGATCTGGGATTATACTGAAAAAGAGTGGGGCATTGATCAAGCCGAAACTTACACACGCTCCATTCAATCAGCAATTGAAGCTATCGCTGACGACCCTGCACGAGGTCAAAAATGTCATCATATTCGGGCAGGATATTGGCGAATACGATCCGGGTCTCACCTGATCTTCTTTCAACGTGAGAGCGCCGGTGTAGTTGTCGTGCGTATTTTACATGAGCGTATGGATGTCAGCACTCAGCTGAACCCGTAAGCGTCCCCTCACCCAAAGCGATTGTCCCGAGGAAACCCTGTCGGCGGCATCCGGCCTGCCGCGCCCCGCGCGACGCGCCAGAGGGTGAGGTCTGCTTCCGTACGGGTCCGGCCGCTTTCGCCGCCCATCGCCCAACTCAGTCCCTCGGCGAATATAAAGCTCACCGCATCAGACAATCCGCCATCCCGGTATTTCTGAAGCGTTACGCCCTGCCCGCGTGTCATTTCAGGCAGTTCCTCTAGCGGGAAGACCACCAGTTTGCGATTGTCGCCAACGACAGCCGCATAGTCATGCCCCGCCGCGACGATCCGCACGACGGCCAGCTTTGCGCCGGTGCGGACGTTGACGACTTGGCGGCCTTTGCGGGTCTCAGCGACAATATCAGATGTCAGCGCGACAAAGCCCTTGCCGTCCGACGCCGCGAGCAACAGCCGCTGATCGGCCTTGGCCGGGAACAGGTTCACGATTCCTGTGCCATCGGGCAAATCAATCATCAGGCGCACAGGCTCGCCAAAGCCGCGCCCGCCCGGCAGCTTATCCGCACCCAATGTGAAGAAGCGGCCATCTTCAGCCGCAAGGATGATTTTGTCCGTCGTCTGCGCGTGGAAGGCAAAGGCTGGGCCGTCCCCCTCCTTGAACTTGGCGGCATCCGCGGCATCGAGCGCAACATGGCCTTTCATTGCCCGCACCCATCCGCGCTGCGACATGATGACAGTGATGGGTTCCCGTTCGATCATCGCCTCAAGTGGGATGTCACGCGCAGGCGCTGCTTCCTCAATCGTGGTGCGGCGTTTGCCGAGTGCAGTGTCGGGGCCATAACGGACCCTCATCGCTGTCAGGTCCTTCTTCAGCCGAGTCCGCTGCCGCGCGGGGCTTTCGATAAGCGCGGTCAGGTCTGCCCGCTCGGCGAGCAGCTTTTCACGTTCATTCTTGATTTCCATTTCTTCCAGCCGCCGCAAAGACCGCAACCGCATGTTGAGGACCGCTTCGGCCTGCCGGTCAGTCAGGTTAAACTCTGCCATCATGACCGCTTTGGGCTCATCTTCTGTGCGGATGATTTCAATGATCCGGTCCAGATTGAGATAAGTGATTAAATAGCCTTCGAGCAGTTCAACCCGGTCATCAATCTTGCCCAATCGGTGCTGCGCACGGCGGATGAGCACTTCGATCTGGTGCGCGGTCCACTGGGTCAGTACATCGTGCAAACTCATCACGCGCGGCGTACGGTCGGCCCCAAGCACGTTGAGGTTCAGCCCAAACTTCACTTCCAGATCAGAAAGTTTGAACAGGCTTTCCATCAGGATCTCAGGATCGACATTGCGGCTTTTGGGTTCGATGACGATGCGGATTTGTTCGTCGCTTTCGTCGCGCACATCCTCAAGGATCGGCAGCTTCTTATCATTGATCAGGGCGGCAATGGCTTCGATCAACTTGCTCTTTTGCACCTGAAAGGGGATTTCGCTGATCACGATCATCCACGTACCGCGCCCTTGATCCTCAAGCGCCCAGCGCGACCGGATGCGGAAGGAACCGCGCCCCGTAGCGTAAGACTGCGCGATGCTGGCGGCACTATCAACCACGAGGCCGCCGGTCGGGAAATCCGGCCCCTGCACAAATTGCATCAATTCCGCCGGATCACATCTGGGATTGTCGATCAGATGGACTGTCGCGTCGATAATTTCTGCCACATTATGCGGCGGAATGTTGGTCGCCATGCCAACTGCAATGCCGCTTGATCCGTTCGCCAGCAGATTGGGAAACAAGCCAGGGAAAATCTCCGGCTCTTCCTCTTCGCCGTTATAGGTTGGGCGGTAATCGACCGTGCCGTCATCGAGCCCGGCCATAAGATCAATGGCAGGCGAAGCGAGCCGCGCCTCGGTATAGCGGTAGGCGGCCGCATTATCCCCGTCGATATTGCCAAAATTTCCTTGGCCATCAACAAGCGGATAGCGCAGCGAAAAATTCTGGGCGAGGCGGACCATCGCGTCATACACGGACTGATCCCCGTGCGGATGATATTTGCCAATGGTGTCGCCCACCACGCGCGCCGACTTTTTATAGGCACTGGCCGGATCAAGCTTGAGCAACCGCATCGCCCACAGGAGGCGGCGGTGGACCGGCTTCAAGCCGTCCCGCAAATCCGGAAGCGACCGCGCAGTGATCGTCGACAGGGCGTAAACCAGATAGCGATCCGACAGCGCACTATCAAAAGGCGCATCGACAATAGCATTAAAGGGTTCGTCATCAGAAGGGGCTGGCGGATCGATCAGGTCAGACATGGCGGGGCGTTAGCAGGGGGATGGGGGGAGTGCAAAGGAGAAGGCTCTGCACAGCTTCTCCACTGAATCCGCATTATACACTATCAATCTAGTGGGATATGAATCCTCCCACGCCTGCAGATGACGGGCGGATGGATGAGGAGATGATCATGAAGAAATTTCTTTTCGCGGGCGCAGCGGTATTGGCACTTTCGGCCTGCGGGCAAAAGGCCGAGGACCGCACGGCGGCAACCGAAGCGGCTGCATCAAATGATGCTCAAGGCCCTGCCACGGATGCCAGCGCGCCGTCGAGTGAGGCTGCCAAAGACTTGGCCGAACAACCGCCCGGCATTGGTGCCAATGTCGCGCCGGGTGTGGCCTTTGATTATCGCTATGCTTTCTCCCTACCCGAAGTGCAGATTGCGCGCGTTCAGGAGGAACATGCCGCCCTTTGCGCCAAATTGGGCGCGGGCAATTGCCGCGTGACTGGGCTGACCTTCACTAAGGAGCGTAACGGCCAGATCGATGCGAATATGCAGTTCAAACTGAACCCCGCGCTGGCTCTGCGGTTCGGCCGCGACGCCACGGATCTTGTGGCGCGGGCTGAAGGCAAGCTAGAAACCAGTGCCGTGGCGGGCGAAGATGTTGGCAGCCAGATTGTCGACGGTGATAAGAGCGCAGTGAGTATCAAAGCTGAACTCGCCAAAATTGACGCCCAGCTGAAAATCCCCGGCCTGTCGAAAGACGTCCGGTCCCGCCTTGTCGATCAGGCTGCCGACTTGCGCGCACAATTGCGGGCGCAAAGCAGCCAGCGCGACGTCCAGGTCGAAAGCCTCGCCACTACGCCCATGGTGTTCACCTATGAAGCAGGTGAGGCCGTAATGGGCTTTGAACGCGGCTCTGCTGTGCAAACTGGCCTGTCCGCAGGCGCAAGATCAATGGAAGTGATCACCACTGCTGTAGCCTTCCTCCTTGGCGCATTCGGGCCGTGGTTGCTGCTGGCAGGAGCAGGCTTTTGGGGCTGGCGACGCTTTGCGAAGCGCAAGGCCCCAACCGAGTAAGGCTTGCATATCCGGCACAGGCTGGCACGGTGGCATCAAGGGAGAGCGATATGCGTTTCATTCATGCGGCTGGCTTGTGCTTGATACTATTGAGCGGATGCGGCGAGCGGGGCTCCTCAGAGGCCTTGCAGACAATGGACGTGTCTGAGGCCAAAATGGAAATGCCCGCAGATGCAGAAGAACCGGCGGCAAAAGGAGATTCCGCGCCAGCCACGTCCGTCCCGACCGCCCAACCCCGTATTGCTTATAGCTACACCCTTGGATACCGGCTGGGCACGGGAGAGATTGGCGGCGTGCAGGCAAAGCATATCGCGCTCTGCGACAAAATGGGCGCGGCGAAATGCCGGATCAAATCCATGCAGCGCGAGAGCAGTGACGGCGAATTTGTAACGGCAAATCTCGTCATCGTCGTCGACAGCAAAATTGCCCGCGCTTTTCAGACCGATCTCGACAAAGCGGTCGAAGCCGCTGGCGGCGAATCCTCATCCCGCGCCATCAACGCTGAAGACCTGTCCAAACAGATGGTCGATACAGCCGCGCGGATTAAGGCTAAGCAGGCGCTGGCGGATCGATTGATGACCTTGCTTCAAAACCGGTCTGGCAAAGTGGGCGAATTGGTTGAGGCCGAACGCGCCTTTGCCGAAGCACAGGAAGAGTTGGAAGCTGCAAGAAGCTGGATGGCCGAAATGCAAGCGCGCGTCGCCATGTCAGATATGACCATCACCTATAACAGCACATCGCCATCTGGATCAGGCCTCTGGCGCCCGATTCGAGACGCATTCGGGGAGGCCGGGCAAATATTGGGCGAAAGCATCAGCTTCATGCTGCGCTTCGTTGTCGGTGTGCTGCCGTGGCTCTTGGGATTGGCTGGGCTCATCTGGCTGATCCGGCGGCGCGGCTGGATGACCGGCTGGCGCTGGCCTTGGCGGCGAGGTGCGGCGAAGGAGGGGGGTCCCGAGTAAGCATCTCAACCATCGCAATCACGAAATGAGATACCGTGTTTAAAGGCTACGCCTATTCAAATTACGCTCAGGCTGAGCTTGACGAAGCCTTGGTTGAGAGCGCCCACCACGCCTTCGTCATGCTCAGCCTGAGCGGAAGGGGGCAGCGAGCTAAACCCTCAAGCCGCCAATTCCGCCGCGCTCAACTCATAAAGCAACGCCGCCCCGGCCCTCACCGATGCCGCTTGCCCGAAGGCTTCGGCCACAATCGTGCTCAAATAATAGCGGGTCGTCACCGTCTTAGCCTTCAGGAATGCAGGATCGCCTTCGCCCGCCGCCAGTGCCGCTGTTGCAGCGTGCAATTGCCGTTCCATCAGCCAACCGCAGGTCATGATGGAGGTCATAGTGAGGAAGGCATAGCTGCCAGCGAGTCGATCATCCGGGTCTGCGGTGAGCAGAAATGCCGCGCACTCCTCCACCAGATCGACCAGTTTCAGCAGGCCGTCATGGCTGGCTTCGGCGCGAATGTCAGTGATGAGAGAGGCGAGGCCTGCACCGCCGTCTCCGCTCAGCTTGCGACCCACAAGGTCTGCGGCCTGAATGCCGTTGGTGCCTTCGTAGATCGGGGCGATCCGCGCGTCGCGGTAATGCTGGGCGGCGCCGGTTTCCTCAACAAAGCCCATGCCGCCGTGAATCTGGATGCCAATGCTTGCGACTTCGCAGCCGATGTCTGTGCCGTAGGCCTTGGCGAGCGGCGTCATCAAATCAACGCGCACTCGCGCGCCGTCCAGCCCCAGCCGGGTCCGGTCCACTTGGCCCGCCGCATAGTAAACCAGAGCGCGCGACGCCTCGGTCAGCGCTTTCATTCGGATCAGCATGCGCC
The DNA here is from genome assembly GCA_031376385.1 of Sphingomonadales bacterium. Classification (GTDB taxonomy): domain Bacteria; phylum Pseudomonadota; class Alphaproteobacteria; order Sphingomonadales; family Sphingomonadaceae; genus Aquisediminimonas. Next base: position 5,923 of record JANMDQ010000028.1, on the reverse strand, counting down.
GCACATCAGGATGTTCGATGATCGCCACGGGTTCTGCCCCGCCGCCTGCGCGGGCGGATTGGATGCGGTCCTTGGCATAATAGAGCGCGCCTTGGGTGGCCCGTTCGGCAATTTGCGTGCCTTGCAGGCCGACATTCAACCGCGCGTTGTTCATCATCGTAAACATCGCGCGCATCCCGCCCATTTCCGGGCCAATCAGCCAGCCCTTGCACGCGTCATTATCGCCGTAAGACATGACGCAGGTGGGGGAGGCATGGATGCCCAGCTTATGTTCGATGGACACGCAGCGCAGATCGTTGCGGCTGCCATCGGGCAAGACCTTTGGCACAAGGAACAGCGAAATGCCCTTGGTTCCGGGAGGCGCGCCGGGCGTACGAGCAAGGACCAAGTGGATGATATTATCCGTCAGATCATGTTCGCCGAACGTGATGTAAATCTTCGTGCCTTTAACCGCGAAGCTGCCATCGGCCATCGGCGTCGCGGTGGAGCGGAGCGCGCCAACATCTGACCCGGCCTGAGGCTCCGTCAGGTTCATCGTGCCGCTCCATTCGCCGCTCACCAGCTTGGGCAGATACATCGCCTGCTGTTCAGGCGATCCGTGCGTGTGGAGCGCCTCAATCGCGCCGACGGTCAGCATCGGGCACAGAGTGAAGCCCATATTGGCGGTTCCCATATCCTCCAGCACGACGGTGGCAAGGGTGAAGGGAAGCCCCTGACCGCCGTGGGCCACGGCACAATCCACCGATCCCCAGCCGCCATCGACATAGGCCTTGTATGCGGCCTTAAACCCCGGCGGCATGGTAACGGCCCCGTCCGCCCATTTGGGATTCTGCGTGTCACCCACACGGTTAAGGGGGGCCCATTCGCCCATTGCCAGTTGGGCTGCACCTTCGAGTATCGCATCCACCATGTCCGGCGTCGCGTCTTCGTAACGCGGGTGTTCGGCAAGCTCTTCAATGCCTGCGATATGGGTGAGGACGAACCGCTGTTCGGCAATGGGTGTGGCGTAGGTCATAAGGGTCGGCTCCGAACTATCCCACCGCTCACCCTGAGCTTGTCGAAGGGGCCCCTTTTGCTTGCTGAAAAGAAAGGGAGGGCTTCGACAGGCTCAGCCCGAACGGGGGCTGATGTCTTGCTTAAGTTACACCACGCCTATAGCGCACGGCCCCATGCCCTCAACCCCTCCTTTTGCCACGCAGACGCTGCCTGTTTCGGACAGTGCCATTGCCAAAGCAGCGGCGCTGATCGCAAATGGTCAATGCGTCGCGGTGCCAACGGAAACGGTTTACGGCCTTGCCGCGGACGCCACCAATGGCGCAGCTGTGGCAGGAATTTATGCCGCAAAGGGGCGGCCGAGTTTCAATCCGCTGATTGTCCATGTGGCTGATCTGGCGGCGGCGGAGATGATTGCGGAATTTAACGATGCCGCACGCGCGCTGGCCAAGGCCCATTGGCCGGGGCCACTGACACTGGTTCTGCCGGTGCGAGTGGGCTGCGGCGTTGCGAGCCTTGTTACAGCGGGGCTTTCGACCATTGCCATCCGCGTTCCCGCTCACCCCGCGATGCAGGCGCTGCTCGCAGCCACCGGAAAACCGCTTGCAGCACCCTCTGCCAATGCCAGCGGCACAATCAGCCCAACGCGCAGTAGCCATGTGGCGCGGAGTTTGGGTGGGCGTATTCCGTTGATCCTTGACGGCGGTGCGACGGCGGTGGGGCTGGAATCGACCATCGTCGCTGTGGCAGAGGACGGGGTGCTTCGGCTCCTTCGTCCCGGCCCGATTGATCTGGGACTGGCCTTGACGAACGCAGAGGCAATTGAAGCCCCCGGGCAACTCGCGAGCCATTATGCTCCGTCAAAGCCTCTGCGGCTGAATGCAGTGAGTGCGGATGATGGCGAATGGTTGATTGGATTTCGCGCGGTATCGGGCGACGCCACTCTGTCAGCCTCCGGCGATTTGGTGGAGGCCGCAGCGCGGCTGTTCGATCTTTTGCATCAGGCGGATGAAAACGAGGCCAAGTGCATTGCCGTTGCGCCTGTCCCGAATGAGGGACTCGGTTTGGCGATCAACGACCGCCTTACTCGCGCGGCGGCCTAGCCGACCGTCAGCACAATCTTCCCGACATGATCGCCAGCCTCCATTCGTGTGTGGGCAGCGGCGGCCTCGGCCAGCGGAAAAGTCCGGTCCATCGCGGGGCGCAAGCGGCCATCCACAACGAACGGCCAGACGGTGCGGTGCAGTTCATCGGCAACAAGTGTTTTGAAACTGACCGGGCGGGGGCGCAGCGTTGATCCGGTGAGGGTCAAGCGGCGGACCATGATCGCGGCCATGTTGATTTCCGCCCGAACGCCGCCTTGCACCGCGATTGTCACATGGCGGCCATCCTCGGCAAGGCAAGCCAAGTTACGCGGCACATAATCGCCCGCGACCATATCCAGCACTGCCTGCACGCCCTTGCCGTCCGTAATGCGCTGCACTTCGGTGACGAAATCTTGACTGTTGTAATTGATCGCATGGGCCGCACCAAGCTCAACGGCACGCGCGCATTTATCATCGCTGCCGCAGGTGACGATGACCGTCAGCCCAAACAATTTCCCCAGTGAAATGGCCATGGTGCCAATGCCCGATGTGCCGCCGTGGACCAGCACAGTGTCGCCCTCAACAGCGTAAGCGCGCTCGAACAGATTGGTCCACACCGTGAAAAGCGTTTCCGGCAGGGCCGCCGCCTCAACCATGCTGAGGCCCTGTGGCACCGGCAGGCACTGACCAATTGGGGCAGTGCAATATTCAGCATAGCCACCGCCTGCGACGAGCGCGCAGACCAATTGCCCCAAATGCGCCGCGTCCACGCCTTCACCAAGCGCGACAACCTCCCCTGAAACTTCCAATCCGGGGATGGACGGCGCACCGGGAGGGGGCGGATAAAGGCCTTTGCGCTGGATGACATCAGGGCGATTGACGCCTGCTGCTGCCACTTTGATCAGCACTTCTCCGCGCGCGGCCAATGGCACAGCCCGCGTCACAGGCACCAGCACTTCAGGCCCACCGGGCTCAGGCGGATCGATCGCCGTCATATGTTCTGGAATGATCGTCATAAATACCCCGGTTCGGCCCAAGCCCTTATTGACTTCCGCGCCCACCCGGTCAACATTTCAAGGCATGGATTTGGACGATCTTTTCGCCAAGCGACCGGGCGATCCTTTGATCTTGCTGATGCGGCAGGATTTGGACCCCTTGTCTGTGGCTGAATTGGAAGAACGGGTCGAACTATTACAGGCCGAAATTGGGCGGGTTAGGGCCAAGATTGACGGCTCAGTCAGTTTCCGCGCGACCGCCGACACATTGTTCAAAAAATGATGGGCCTTTCTGCCCAGCTTGTAAATTTAGGTTACGCCTCCAACATAGGGCGTTCAAGGAGCTTACCCCATGCCATCATTTGCCCGTGAACTGGAAGCAACCCTCCACAATGCGCTGGGGTCTGCCGCGACGCGTCGCCACGAATATGCGACGCTTGAACATCTGCTCTTCGCGCTGATTGACGATACGCACGCGCAAGCAGTAATGCTATCCTGCGGCGTCAGCCTCGACGATCTGCGCGGCACTGTGACGCATTATCTTGATACTGAGCTTGAGTCATTGAAGACGCAAGTGAACACGGATCCATCGCCCACCAGCGGGTTTCAGCGCGTGATCCAGCGCGCGATCCTACATGTGCAAAGCAGCGGTAAGGATGAAGTGACGGGCGCCAATGTTCTGGTCGCGCTCTTTTCCGAACGCGAAAGCTATGCCGTCTATTTCCTTCAACAACAGGATATGACGCGGCTGGATGCAGTGAGCTTCATCTCACACGGCCTCGCCAAATCTATCGAAGGGCCAGCAGAGGCCAAGCCCGTTGAAGGCAATGAAGAACGCGAAGAGAAAAAGCAGCCCGAAGGCAAGGGCAAGCCCGAATCCGCGCTGAAGCAATTCTGCGTCAACCTGAATGAAAAGGCCAAGAAGGGCAAAGTCGATCCGCTGATTGGTCGCGGCCCCGAAGTTGACCGGACGGTTCAGATCCTCTGCCGCCGATCAAAGAATAACCCGCTTTATGTGGGGGAACCCGGCGTTGGCAAAACTGCCATAGCTGAGGGGCTGGCGCGGAAGATTATCGAAGGCAATGTGCCTGATGTTCTGTTACCTGCTGTGATCTATTCGCTCGACATGGGCGCGCTGCTCGCAGGAACCCGGTATCGGGGCGATTTTGAAGAGCGGTTGAAAGCTGTTGTCAATGAGCTGGAGAAGCTCCCTGATGCAGTGCTGTTCATTGACGAAATCCACACTGTGATCGGCGCTGGCGCGACGAGCGGCGGGGCGATGGATGCGTCCAACTTGCTCAAGCCTGCACTGTCCGGTGGCACAATTCGCTGCATCGGATCGACGACTTACAAGGAATTCCGCAATCATTTTGAAAAGGACCGCGCGCTCCTCCGCCGGTTCCAAAAGATTGATGTGAATGAGCCCACGATTGAGGACACGATCAAAATCCTCAACGGCCTGCGCTCTGCCTTTGAAGATCATCACAAAGTCAAATATACCGCTGACGCGATCAAAAGCGCAGTCGAGCTTTCTGCGCGCTATATCAATGACCGCAAATTGCCCGACAAGGCCATCGACGTGATTGACGAAGTGGGCGCGATGCAAATGCTGGTGCCTGAAAATAAGCGCAAAAAAATCATCGGCACCAAGGAAATTGAGGCCGTGATTGCGACGATGGCGCGTATTCCCGCCAAGTCCGTTTCGACCGATGACAAGAAGGTGCTCGAACATATTGAGCGCGATCTGAAGCGGGTTGTGTTTGGGCAGGATACTGCGCTTGAGGTGCTGGCCAGTGCCATCAAGCTGAGCCGTGCGGGGCTGCGTGATCCCGATAAGCCTATCGGCAACTATCTGTTCACGGGTCCAACGGGCGTCGGGAAAACCGAAGCGGCACGGCAACTTGCCGAACTGCTCGGCATTCCACTCGAACGGTTTGACATGTCGGAATATATGGAACGGCACAGCATTTCGCGGCTGATCGGCGCGCCTCCGGGCTATGTCGGTTTTGATCAGGGCGGGCTGCTGACGGACTCAGTCGATAAGAATCCGCACTGCGTGTTGCTGCTGGATGAAATTGAAAAGGCCCATCCGGATCTGTTCAACATCCTGCTACAAGTGATGGATAATGGTCGCCTGACCGATCATCACGGCAAGACTGTCGATTTCCGCAATGTCATTCTCGTGATGACGACCAATGCTGGTGCGGCTGATATGGCCAGCGAAGGCATTGGTTTTGGCAATGTGTCAAAGGAAGATGCCGGCGACGAAGCCGTGAAGAAAATGTTCACGCCTGAGTTCCGCAACCGTCTGGATGCAATTGTGCCGTTCAGCTATTTGCCGCCAGCGGTTGTGGCGCGCGTTGTGGAGAAATTCCTGCTGCAACTCGAAATGCAATTGGCTGACCGCAATGTGCACATCAAATTTGACGAAGCATCGAAGGCGTGGCTCACGGAACGCGGGTATGACAAGCTTTATGGCGCGCGGCCAATGGGTCGGCTCATTCAGGAGAAGATCAAACAGCCACTGGCTGAGGAGTTGCTGTTCGGTAAACTCGTGAACGGCGGCGAAGTGAGTGTGCATTTGAAGGACGGTGCGCTGGCGTTTGAGACAACTCCAGCACCGCCTAAGAAGGGCAAGCGCGGCAGCAAGGCGAAGGTTAGCGTCGAAGGCTGATCGCAGCGCAAAGCGCCTGCTGGGCAGACTGAATGTTTAGAAAGCCGGGAACTTCAAAGTTCTCGGCTTTTTTTATGGCTATGAGAGCGGATTGCGAAAAACCTGCACCACAGTCATGCTGGCTCCCGGCGGGTCGCTGTTTCAGCATCCATGCCTCAATGTCGCTGCCAACCTTG
>JANMDQ010000032.1:0-11680 GCA_031376385.1 Sphingomonadales bacterium | reverse complement strand
CAGCTAAGGCTTCGTCAAGCTCAGCCTGAGCGGATATAGACGACTTTGAGCGCTGACAGGATGATTTGCCTCAATACCGCATAGTCTGCGTCACTCGCAAAACTGTGCGAGGCACTGTCGAGCGTTTGAACTGTCACATCTGCTCGGCTCCGAACCTCTGCAAATGTGGATTGTTTCCACTGATCGGCAAAAGCAATTGCCGTTCCGTCTCGTTCTGCCAGAAGTATGTGAAGCGCGCCGGCAAAAGCAGCCATCCCCATGGCGACCTGATCCGCGAGAGGCGAAGGCGCTGCGGGTTTGGCAACACTGCGCAATCCAGAGATGAGTTTGCGCAAGTTCACTCCACCCGTAAACAGCCGTAAAAGCGCCCGAGGGTCGCGGAGCTTTTCCACATAGCGCGCCTTGATCGCGGCAGGCGGGGGTAAATCACTTGTCGGCTCAATAACCCAAGGATTGGCAAGTATAGCAGCGTCGATCCCGCGTGGCCGGTGGATCATCAGCGCAGACGCCGCGTCACAATTCCCAAACGCAATGATTTGTTTGAGGGCAGGGCAGGCCGATTGGAAAGCCTCTACCGCCGCCGCAATATCGGCTCCGCTGCCCGTGAACCCCGAATTTTTGCCCTCGCTGTCTCCAACGCCTCGCCGATCAAAACGGAATACCGGATAGTCCGCTGCTGCAACATCTTGCGCTAATTTCGCCATGCCCCGGTGCGCGCCGATGCGGATTTCGTTGCCGCCAGATATGATAAGCAGGCCTTTGGCCGCAGTGCCTTCGTCAAGCGTCGCTGCAAGCCAGTCGCCTTGGCAATCAAAGCTCAGGATGCGGCGCATGTGCGGCTCCACAGGGCTAGATCATCGGCAAGATGCTTTGCCAATGCGGCATCCTCCCCCGGCTCTGCGCGACGCCAGAGCGGCGTCCCCGACACTTTTAGGTCAGCCTCAAGGACGTCTGTATCAAGGCGGACCATGCGGCACCTAGGGTTAGGCTGAAGGGGTGCGCTGCGGATATGCTCAACAAATGACTGCCGGAGCCGGTGCCCGCCGTAAACGCTCTCATCCGTACCGCTAGTCAGGCGCATCCGTTCCAGATCACGCACCACACGCACGCCTGTTTCCGGCGCAAATCGCCAGCGCGGGGCGGGGCTGACAGAAGCATCAAGCAAACACCCGCCACGCAAAGACGCGATAACAGACGGTTGGACTGCTTCGATCACTGACTGAACCGCATCAAGCCAATCGGCAAATTCAAGAGCATCGACGTTGATCATGCTCTCGCCAGTCCCCGGCAAGTCGGGAAGTGCCGTGCCAATAGCTTTACCATCCAGCAGGCGCATCATCTGTGCAATCAAGCGCCGCGTGCGGTTCTTTTCCTCAAACAGAGGCTCTAAAATCAGAATTTGTATCGCATGATCCGCGCCAACGCGCTGGATCAGCTCTTCACTGTTCCCTGCGCGATAACGGTCACTCACCCGGCAACCTTGCGCTCGACAAAGCGAAGTAGGCCGCCAAACGTCTCCAGCAAATCCCCGTCCACTTCATCATCATCAACGATGATCCCAAGACGGTCTTCAAGTTCAGTGAGCAGACCGGCAACAGCCATCGAATCGAGTTCTGGCAACGTGCCAAATAGGCCAGAGTCGGCGGTCAACGCATCCGCCCGTTCAACACTCAGGCCCAACACATCGCGCATTATGGCACGAACAGTGGTGTCTATAGTCTGGACTTGCGATGTCATAATGCGATAAATCCCTTGTGCGACCGCCGATTAGTCTAGCGATTGGCGATGAACAAGTGCCGAAATCTTGGCCCGTACTACGGCGAATAAGGCAGTTGGCGATGACTTTTTGTAAAGGCGGATCGTGTCGAGAGGGTCTGAACGGTCCATCCAGTCTGCCTTGTACCGATCATTCCCCGTTCCGAAGTCGATGGAGTTCACGCGGTCAGTGTCAATCACATGGCGTGAAAGGGCGACACTTAGGATTGTTCCGGGGGAGAGTTCGCGCTGCTCTTCGCGGTATGCCAATTTGTGAATATAAGCAGTGCCGCCGTGAACGACCCAGAATTGCGCTGCAATGACGTCTCCATCTAACCGAGCGAGGCCCAAGCGGTATCCACCCTGGGCTGATTCATATTCCGCCATGTCACGCAAGAATGCGGGGCTGCCTTCTGCGGTTTTCCAGCTGCTTTCGTAAACAGCCTCATATTCAGCCCAGTGATTCGCATCAAAAACAGTGTGAACTTCTGTCGTGATTCCCGACTTTTTCAATTTGCGGCTGTATGTGCTTCGCATCTGGCTGGGCCGTTCTGCCCAATAGTCATCAAAACTCTTGCCCGATACATCGCAAGTCCAGCTGGTGGAACTTTGGTGGCGTAGCGCGAACCAGCCGCTCTGGCGAAAAGCCTTTAGGATCATGTCGGAACTGCCGTCGGTGCGTGGCACCGGGTAAAGCGTCAAAATTGGGCTGACCGATGCCGTTGCGCACAGGCGCTTGGTCAGTGCTTTGAGTAAAAGTGGAGATGTTTCTCCGCGAAAGAGGGGCCTAAAAGCAAAGCTATACCAATTGGATAGCGACTGTGTTTCACGCTCGCTGGTTTTGGCTAAGAACAGCCAGCAATGCGCGCCCTCGTGCCAGCTATGCGCGACAATCGGGGCCCAATCCCCCTGCCAATGTTTTGCCACGCGTTGGAACCAAGGAAAATTTTCGAACGCACCAACCGATTGATCCCCATCAATCAGGCCGCGTGGATCAACGGCGTCAGCTTCAAGGCTGGAATGCAATTCTCCCTTAACCCACTTGATGCTAAGGGCCTGTTCATCGATGATATCCGTTTCCATTTAGGTGCCCCTTGCCGCCATATGTTCCGCAGTCTTTGCCAATTGATCACCTTCTGCTGCGCGGAGTTGATAGCGCGCGGGCCTTAATAACCCGTGATCGCACGTTTGGCTTTGCCGAATTGAATGATTTTGTTGGTCAATTGGCGGGGGTGCTGTTGGAACAGGGCCTAGAGCCGGGCGACCGCGTGGCCACGTGGCTGCCCAAAACGGTGACTGCCTGCATTATGCCACTGGCGGCCGCGCGGGCGGGGCTGATTCATGTTCCGATCAACCCGGCGCTGAAGGCCGCTCAAGTCAGTCACATCCTAAACGATAGCGGAGCTCAGCTGATTGTGACTGCCCCTGCAAGAGCAGCGCTTTTACCCATAACAGAAATTGCCATCCTGAATGAAGGTGATGCAATGGCGGCGCTCGCAAGGGGTGTGGCCTTGCCAGCTTCGTCGGCTAGCCCGGATGATCTGGCGGCAATCCTCTATACGTCTGGTTCAACGGGGCGTCCTAAGGGCGTAATGTTGAGCCACACCAACCTTTGGCTCGGCGCAATCAGCGTGTCCGGCTATTTGGGTATTGCGCCAGATGATGTGACGCTGGCTTTGCTTCCGCTCAGTTTCGATTACGGTCAGAATCAATTGTTGAATAGTTGGGCCGCTGGCGCTGCTGTCGTTCCGCTCGACTTTTTAACGCCGCGTGATGTGATCAAGGCCATTGACCGCCATGACGTCACAACGCTTCCCGGTGTGCCACCCCTGTGGGTTCAACTGGTGGAGGCGGACTGGCCAGCGGGCGTGGGCAAAAAAGTGAAACGCCTGACCAATACCGGCGGCGCATTAACGCCGGGCCTGATTGACCGGATGCGTGTTACCTTTCCAAAGGCTGATGTTGTTCCCATGTACGGCCTGACGGAGGCATTTCGGTCCACTTACTTAGATTCTGCGCTTGTCGCGGAACATCCAACGTCGATGGGCAAAGCCATTCCCCATGCAGAAATTATGGTTATTCGGCCCGACGGGAGTGAGACTGATGTGGATGAACCCGGCGAATTGGTTCACGCTGGGCCATTGGTCGCACAGGGATATTGGCAAGACGCGGAGCGAACAGCGTCGCGGTTTAAGCCCGCGCCTGCAATTTCAACCTTTGGTGGCACGGCAGTGTGGTCTGGCGACACAGTGAAACGTGATGCCAATGGTTTGCTGTATTTCGTTGGGCGCTATGACGAAATGATCAAAGTTTCTGGCAACCGCGTTAGCCCGACAGAAGTCGAGGAAGCGGCGGCGAAAAGCGGCCTTATCGCTGAATGTGTGGCGGTGGGCATTCCCGATGAACGGCTGGGGCAAAGCATCACTTTGATCGCGCGGGCATTGCAGGGGGCCGATTCTGACGCGTTGCTGCCTTATTTGAAGCAGGAATTGCCTGCCTTCATGGTTCCTAAATCGATCATTTGGCGACCTGAGATGCCACGCAATGCCAATGGCAAACTCGACCGAGCGACACTTAAAGCAGAGGCATTAGCATGAAGGCAATGGGCAGTATTCCGCCGGGCTTCGTGGCCAACACGGCGGGTCATTTGATGATTGGCGGTCATGACTGCACTGAATTGGTCGAACGGGCAGGGGATACGCCGCTGTTCGTTTATGATTTCGGGCTGGTGCGCAACCGAGTTGCTGAATTGCGGAAGCATCTGCCGGCGTCTGTTAGACTTCACTATGCCATGAAAGCGAATCCTTTGCCCGAAATAGTCGAAGCGATGGCGCCGTTGGTCGATGGGCTTGATGTGGCGTCGGGCGGGGAACTGGCCGTTGCCCTTCCCTATAGTCAGCATATTTCCTTCGCCGGCCCCGGTAAGCGTGACCGGGAACTGGAACTGGCCATTACAAATGGCGCGACCCTCAATCTGGAGTCAGAGGGGGAGGCAGATCGTGCGCTGGCAATTTCTGAGCGACTCGGCATTCGCGCTAAATTGGCGGTTCGGGTTAACCCCAGCTTTGATCTTAAAGGTTCTGGCATGCGCATGGGCGGCGGGGCAAAGCCCTTCGGTGTCGATGCAGACCGGGTTCCTGCCCTTGTCCAGCATGTTATTGCGAGCGGTGCCGATTGGCGTGGGTTTCACATCTATGCCGGATCACAGGCCCTGAGTGCAGAGGCACTGGCGGAAACGCAGCGATTGACTGTCGCATTGGTGGCGGACTTAGCCAACGCCATTGGTGTCGCTCCGCCGCTGGTGAACCTGGGTGGCGGATTTGGTATTCCCTACTTTCCAAACGAAGTGCCAGTCGATCTGGCCCATGTCGGACGCGAACTGGCACTAACACTTGATGCCCGGCCTGCAATTTTGGCCGAAACAGCCTTTGCGATTGAATTGGGCCGCTACCTCGTTGGCGAATGCGGCGTTTACCTATGCCGAATCGTGGACCGCAAGATCAGCCACGGTGAAATCTTTCTTGTCACAGACGGCGGATTGCATCACCAATTGGCAGCATCCGGCAATTTTGGAACTGTGGTCCGACGCAACTATCCTGTTGCCATTGCAACGAAATTTGGAACTGAGTCTGACGAAACAGCCTCTGTGGTTGGTTGTCTCTGCACTCCGCTTGACCGGTTGGGCGATCAAATTAGCCTGCCCAAAGCAGAGGTGGGAGACTTAGTCGCCATCTTCATGGCAGGGGCTTATGGGGCGTCTGCAAGCCCTTCTCGCTTCCTTGGTCACCCCACCGCCGGTGAAATGATAGTTAATAAGTGACGGAATTCCGTCAATCCTAACAATATGTTCACCTATTGCCGCCATACCCCAGGCTGAAGCTGTGTCCATTTTGCCCTCGTCATCGACGAGGCAGGAACCGGACCAGTCCCAAAAACAGTTGAGGGTAAGGCCATGCAAGTCGTTCAATCTGCAAAGCTATTGCTGAGTGTAAGTGTTATCGCATTGGCCCTCGCAGGCTGCTCTAGTTCACGCAGTACGGGGCAATTGCCCAGTGCCTCTTTCGTCACGAATCAAGAGGGGCCGGGCGAAGAATATATCATTGGCCCGCTTGATACGCTCACCATCTTTGTCTGGCGCAACCCAGAATTGGGCGCAAAGGTTCAAGTTCGCCCGGATGGCCGCATTTCGACGCCGCTGATCGCTGATATGCCCGCCGTCGGCAAAACGCCGACGATGTTGGCGCAGGATATTAAGGTGCAGCTTGGCGAATTCATTCGTGAGCCATTGGTATCAGTGATCGTCGATAACTTCGTTGGTACATTTTCCCAGCAAATCCGTGTGGTTGGCGCGACGGAAAAGCCTGCGACGATTCCCTACCGCGCGAATATGACACTGCTTGATGCGATGATTGCTGTCGGTGGTCTGTCTGAATATGCGGCGGGCAATAAGGCTCGGTTGGTTCGCAATAACAAAGCGACGGGCCGTCAGCAGGAATTTGGCGTGAAGCTGAGCGATTTGCTGAAGCGCGGCGACACGCGCGCCAATGTGCGGCTTGAACCCGGTGATGTGATCATCATTCCCGAAAGCGCGTTTTAATCCACACGCATCCAACTCGTTAAGGTCTGATCAGTCTCATGAACGCCATTTACGAAGAAGTAAAAATCGCCCTTCATAACATCTGGCTGCGCCGTTGGCTGGCGCTTGCTGTTGCATGGGCGCTTGCGCTTCTTGGATGGCTGGCGATCAGCACAGTGCCTAATCGTTATGAGTCGCAGGCAAGCGTTTATGTGCAAACTCAGTCGCTCCTACCCGATCAAGTCGGTATTACTGCAAACGAGCGCAAGACTGCTATTGATACCGTACAACGCACATTGCTCGCCGCTGAAAATCTTGAAAAAGTAGTGAAAGCGACCGAGCTAGGCCGTGATGTCACATCGCCGCGCCAACTCGCTGACCGAGTTGAAGCTTTGCGCAGCCACATCGAAGTCACAGCGGCGCAGGATAATCTGATCGAAATCTCCGCCTCTTCGGGGTCAGGCAGTTTCTCCAATTCGCAAAATGCGAAGCTCTCCAAGGATATCGTGCAAAAGCTGCTCGACTTATTCGTTGACGGCAACTTGAAGGGCGGTCGCACGGAAACGTCGCAAACGCTTCGGTTCCTTGATCAGCAGCTTTTGGTTCGCGAACAGCAATTGCGGGATGCTGAGGGTAAGCAAGTTGCCTTTGAACAGAAATATATGGGTATACTTCCTGGATCGGGCGGTTCGATTGGCCAGCGGATGGAAGCATCGCGAGTTGAGCTTAATCAGATCGAATCCAACCTGATTTCTGCTCAAAGTGCACTTGCGGCACTAAACGGGCAGCTTTCGTCCACACAGGCATCGATCAGCACACCTGGTTCGGCCATTCCGGGCAGTTCAGGTGGGGCATCGGCGCGCGCGGCGGGTCTTGAAAACCAAATGGCTGAGATGCAGTCACGTGGCCTGACTGACCGTCATCCTGATATGATCGCGCTTCGCAGCCAGATTGGTGCGGCGCGGGCAGCGGCAAGGGCCGAAGGGGGGGTCCGCATGTCGGCAGGCAACAGCGCACCCAACCCCATGTATGTCACGCTGCGGTCTATGCAGGCGGAAAAGCAAGCAACGGCAGCGGCCCTCAGTGCGCGCAAAGCCCAGCTTCAAGCTGAATTTGCACAATATGCCAGCAAACAAGTCGAAGAACCTGGCATTGCAGCAGAACAAGCACGGCTGAAGCGCGACTATGAAGTCATGAAGGCCGCCTATGACAAGATCTTGGCTGATCGCGAAAATGTGCGGCTGCGCGGCTCTGTGCAGAGCGAAACCAATTCGATGCAGTTCAAGGTAATTGAACCGCCACTTGCGCCGCGCGCGCCCGTGGCACCCAATCGCCCGCTTCTGCTCACCTTAGTGTTGCTGGCATCGCTGATTGCAGGGGCAGGGGTCGCGTTCGGGATTAGCCAGATCAAGGCGAGCTATTCGACGCCGGGTCGATTGGCGCGGGCTAGCGGTTTGCCAGTCATCGGTTCGGTTAGTGAATTTCTACCGGCCTCTCAGGAAGCCGACGCATCCCTTAAACTTCGGTATTTCATGGGCAGTTCTGCCGCACTTGTCGGTGCGTGGGCGGTGCTGCTGGTCATTGAATTCGTTCAGCGCAGCATGGTGGCATAAGACTATGACAATCAATCAATCTCCTCCTGTTGCTGACATGACGTCGCTGATTGAGCGTGCGTCAGAGGTTTACGGCCTTCGTGAGGCCCTGCGCGGACGTGTGGCTCCAGTCGAGCCTGCAGTGGTTCCAGTTGCTGCCCCGGATCCCGTATATGCGCCGGTTGTCGCTGCTCCATTGGTCGAGGCAACTGCACCAGCGCCTGTGGTGGTGGCTCCAGCCGCTGCGCCGTTTATACGCAAGCGGGCGAGCAAACATGCTGATGTGGACCTTGTGGCGCTTGCTGAGGCTGGCTTCATTGTTCCAGGTGCACCGCCAAGCCCACTGTCCGAAGAATTTCGGATCGCAAAGCGCCATTTGCTCATTCAGGCGTTCGGCGGCCGCAACAGCGCGCCACTGGAAAAGGGCCGTCTGATCCTGATGTGTTCAGCGCAGCCCAATGAAGGCAAGACATTCTGCTCAGTCAACCTCGCCCTGTCGCTTGCGGCGGAAACGGATGTGGACGTGCTGCTGATTGATGCGGACGTCGCGAAGCCGGAAGTTCTCTCGACGCTCGGCCTTCCCGGCGGAGCAGGGCTGATGGATGCGCTAGCTGATCCGGGAATTGATCCTGAAACGCTGGTGATTGAAACCAATATCCCGAACTTGTCAGTGCTGCCTGCGGGGCGTCAGACCAATAACGACACTGAATTGCTGGCGTCAGAGCGGACACCGGCACTGATTGAGCGGCTGCTTGCAGGCAATCCTCGCCGCATCATTGTTATCGATTCAGCGCCTGCCTTGGCCGCGTCGCCAGCATCTTCGCTCGCGCTGCATGTCGGGCAAATCACGATGATCGTCCGCGCCGATCAAACCACAGAAAGCGAAGTGCAAGAAGCCCTCGCCATGCTGGAAAGCCCCGCGCGGGTTCAACTGGTCCTCAACCGAGTGACCTACATCGGAAGCAGCCGGAAATTCGGCTATTATTATGGGTTTGGAGAAAAATCATGACACTCCGCATGAAGCAAATTTTGAAATCAAGCGTTTATGCAGGCCTCGGGATTGCGGTATTCGCTCCGTCCTTGGCATCGGCCAAAACGGAAATTACGCCCTATCTTGAGGTTGCTCAGGTGCTGGATGCGCAGATCAAAGGTGGCAATGACGTGCTGACCTACAGCGCGGTTGCGGCTGGTGTTGACGCGACAGTTGATAGCGGGCGCACTCAGGCGCAATTGAGTTATCGCTATGAACGCCGCTTCGGCTGGGGCAAAAAGCTAGAGGATAGCGATAATCACACAGGCCTGATGCGGGTTAGCCATGAGCTGGTGCGTAACACATTGAATATAGAGGCAGGTGCAGTCGCCACGCGCACACGCGGCGATATTCGCGGCGACGCGCCTTCGCTCAACGTCGGTAATGTGGACAATGTGAGCCAAGTCTATTCGGCCTATGTTGGCCCTACGCTCAGCACGAATGTTGGCGCATTGCAGGTCGGTGCAGCTTATCGCCTTGGCTATACCAACGTGGAAGCCAATGATTTTGTGCCAGGGGTAGGCCAGCCACGCCTTGATAACTTTGACGATTCTGTATCCCATAGCCTTTCAGCAAGCGTTGGCATGGCACCGGATGTATTGCCGTTCGGTTGGCAAGTATCAGGTGCTTATGAACGCGAAGACGCAGGTCAACTGGACCAGCGTTTTGAAGCCAAGGGCGTCCGCGGCGAAGTGACTGTGCCAATATCCCCCACAATCGCCATTCTAGGTGGTGTTGGCTATGAAAAGATCGAAGCCAGCGAACGTGCGCCTGTGCTGGATGTCGCAGGCAACCCCGTTGTCAATTCAAAGGGGCGCTTTGTGACCGATACGGCAAGCCCGCGTTTGGCGAGCTATGATTTTGACGGGATCTACTGGGATGTCGGCGTCGCCTGGAAACCAAGCGATCGCACCAATCTGGAGGCTCATGTCGGCCGCCGCTATGGCAGCATGAGCTACACTAGTTCCTTTACATGGCAAACCAGCCCCAGCAGCGCGCTGCAAATCGGCGTTTATGATGAAGTGCAGACATTTGGTCAGCAATTGAATGATTCGTTGTCGGACGTGCCAACACGCTTTGCGGGGAACAACCGCAATCCTCTGAATAGTCAGTTTAATGGCTGTATCGGTGGCGACGCTGGCAGTGGACAAGCGGGCGGATGCTTTAATTCTGCGCTGCAATCCATCAACAGTTCAGTCTATCGCAGCCGCGGCGTGGGCATTCTTTACTCCGCATCGCGCGGGCCACTCTCAACAGGCGTCGGCTTTGGCTATGCGCAGCGGACGTTCAAGACGCCGACCGTTCCTGGCAGCACATTTGTGCTGAACGGAGCCAAGGATGAAAGCTGGTACGGAAACGGCAATGTTGCCTATCAGATTGACCGCAATTCAACGATTGATGCGTCCGTCTTTGCTAGCCTCTACGATTCCGGCATTTTGGGCGCGCCCAATGTGTTGAGCACTGGGGCCACAAGTTCCTACAACCGCCGCTTTGGCCGCAACTTGAGCGCGACTGCTGCGGTAGGCCTCTACAGCTTTGCAGTCGACGGTGAACCCGGAGAAATGAACGCATCGGCCCTGCTTGGCATGCGTTACAGCTTCTAACGGTTTAGAATTTGGCGGCTCAGAATTTGGCGAGAAAGGCCGAACGACCATGTATAACGATCATTACGGCCTGTCAGGGCGCCCCTTTCAACTGACGCCAGACCCGCGCTTTTACTTTGAAAGCAGCACGCACAAAAAGGCTCTTGCCTATTTGGGCTATGGTCTGGCGCAGGGGGAAGGATTCATTGTCGTCACAGGCGAAATCGGTTCGGGTAAAACGACTCTGACCGGTCATTTGCTCAACACGATCGATCCCGCGCGGATCAAGGCCATTCGGCTGGTGTCGACGCAGTTGACGGGTGACGATCTTTTGCGGACGATTGCCGTCAATTTCGGCATCCCTTCCGAAGGCGTGGATAAGGCGGAACTGCTGGACCGCATTGAAAGCCGCCTGATCGAACATGCCCGCACAGGGCAAAAGACGCTGATCATCGTTGATGAAGTTCAGAATCTGGATCAGACAGCGCTGGAAGAATTGCGGATGCTGTCCAACTTTCAGGTCGGCGAACATGCCATGGTTCAACTGTTTTTGCTGGGCCAGCCAGAGTTTAAAGCGCGGCTTGATACTGCGCCTGAACTTGAACAATTGCGCCAGCGCGTGATTGCAACGCATCACTTGACGGCAATGGATCAGTCAGAAATCCGGCCCTATATCGAACACCGCCTCAAACTGGTCGGCTGGGCAGGAACGCCCACGATTGCAGAAGACGCAGTCGATCCGCTCTACCGCTATTCCGGCGGCGTTCCGCGTAAGCTGAACAATTTGATGACGCGCGTATTGCTGATGGGTTCGATGGAACAGACTTCAACCATTGCTTCCGAACTTGTTCGGCGGGTGGTGGCTGATCTGGAACGTGATGGTCAGCGGGCAGAGGCCGTTGCGCCTGCGATGGCTGGCCTGCAAACGCCTGATGCTGTTACGCTTGATCTTGCCGCGCGCACCACCATGCTGGAATCCCATGCCGATGAGCAAGGTGCGGTCCTGCGCCGGATGCTCAGCCTGATGATTGAATGGGCAGATGCAGGACAAGCAGCGCCTGTGAGTGACATTTTCCGCGCACCTGCGCTTTAGGCCTGATAGAGACGGCGGCTATGGTACGGAATGCGCTTTCTGTAGATGTTG
>JANMDQ010000029.1:0-274661 GCA_031376385.1 Sphingomonadales bacterium | reverse complement strand
ATGGCCGTGCCGTACCAGCCGATCATCGCCGCACCAATGCCGCTGGTGATATGGTCGTAACCTGGCGCGATGTCAGTCGTCAGCGGGCCGAGCGTGTAGAAGGGCGCTTCGCCGCACACTTCCAGTTGCTTGGTCATATTCTCCTTGATCTTGTGCATCGGCACATGGCCGGGGCCTTCGATCATCGTTTGCACGTCATGTTTCCAAGCGATCTTAGTCAGCTCACCGAGTGTTTCGAGTTCGGCGAACTGCGCTTCGTCGTTGGCATCAGCGACCGAGCCAGGCCGCAGGCCATCGCCCAGACTGAAGGACACATCATACGCCTTCATGATCTCGCAGATTTCCTCGAAGTGCGTATAGAGAAAATTTTCCTTATGATGCGAGAGGCACCATTTGGCGAGGATCGACCCACCGCGTGAGACGATGCCCGTCATCCGCTTTGCGGCGAGGGGAACATAGGCGAGCCGCACGCCCGCATGGATCGTGAAATAATCAACGCCCTGTTCGGCCTGTTCGATCAATGTATCGCGGAACACTTCCCACGTCAGGTCTTCGGCGACGCCGCCGACCTTTTCCAGCGCCTGATAGATGGGCACAGTGCCGATCGGGACGGGCGAGTTGCGGATGATCCATTCGCGCGTGTCGTGGATGTTGCGGCCGGTAGACAGGTCCATGACGGTGTCCGCGCCCCAGCGGATTGACCAGACCATCTTGTCGACTTCGGTTGCGACGTCGGAGGCGACCGCGCTGTTGCCGATATTGGCGTTGATCTTGACCAGGAAATTGCGGCCGATGGCCATGGGTTCGCTCTCAGGGTGGTTGATATTGTTGGGGATGATCGCGCGCCCCCTTGCGATTTCATCGCGCACAAATTCGGGCGTCACATAATCGGGGATTTCCGCGCCGAAGCTTTCGCCGTCGCGCTTATATTCGGCGAGGCGCGCGCGGCCGAGATTCTCACGCTCAGCCACATATTCCATTTCAGCGGTGATGATGCCTTGACGGGCATAGTGCATCTGGCTGACGTTCGCGCCGGATTTCGCGCGCAGGGGCCGCTGCACCACATTGGGGAATGGCGCGACGCCGCCGCTGCGATCCGGCCCGAGCTGGCCATTATCTTCGGGCTTCAAGGCGCGGCCATCATAAGCCTCCACATCACCGCGCGCCTTGATCCAATCGGAGCGCAGGGGAAGGAGGCCCTGGTTGATATCGATCAGAATGTTAGGATCAGTATAGGGGCCCGACGTATCATAAACGCGGACAGGTGCTTCGCCGCTGGACGGATCAAGATGGATTTCCCGCATCGCCACGCGAACGCCGCTGCCCGAATGCGCCGCGACATGGACCTTCTTGCTCCCGCGAATGGGGCCAGTCGTCACGCCGATTTCGGTTTTGGTTTGAATATCTGCCATCGTCATTCTCCAGTTATGAAAAAGGAGACGGTTTGATCCGCTCCCTTCCTACGCCTGTAACCCTGTTTTAACGCAGGGGCAGGATCAGGTTCGACGGGTCGCAGGGCGTTAAGCCTGCCTCTCAGTCACACGACTCCCCGGGGATCACTTAGTAATAGGTGAAGGAGGCGAGACTGGAAAGGACAAATATCAGTCTGCGCCGCTCAAGTTTAGCGGCGGTTTCGGTGGCGCTTCACAAGAATGACGCGCAAAAAAACCCCCGCCGGGCTCGCGCCAGACGGGGGTGGTTATTCTGTTGTCAGCTTATGAAAAGCTGAGGCTCGCCACAGGCTTGCGACGCCGCATCATGCCACCGACGAGGCCAAAGCCTGCAATCATGAGCAGCCAAGTTGCGGGCTCAGGAACCGAAGCCACTACAACATTGTCAAGAATGCTGCCGCGGAAATTATCGCCACCATTCTGTGTGAATGTCAGCGTCGTTGGCCCGGTTGTGGTGAAAGTACCGCTATAGCTGGTAAAGGCACTGCTATTGTTTGCGAGCGGCCCGATGTTGGCGACTAAACTGCCCACGCTGGCGGTGAAGCCCGCAAGTGGAAACTGGCTACCAAGCTGATTACCGGTATAATCGAATGACAGCTGATAAATGCCAGCGGCAAGTGTCAGAGACCGGCTGATAAACCCAGGAGCGCTCGCGCTGAGGTCAACGCAATTGCCAGTGCCGCCCGCGCAGGTGAGGTTGAATGTGCTGCTCGCAACGAGATCAACGGTGTTTCCAGTCGTCCAAGTGCCACTGCCGTTCCAGTTCAGCGCCGGGGCATAGCTGTTGAAATTATCCGAAAACAAAACTGCTGCGTTAGCAGGCCCGACCATCGCCAATGCGGCAACTGCGGTCAAAAGAAACTTCTTCATGTCAATATCCCTAAGGTTCGCAGCTTATTGCGTCTGATTGTTCCTGATGCGACTGATTTATGAGTGCTTTTGATTGCCCCACTTATGCGAGCAAAACCACGCCTGTATGAAGGAGTCAAGCGTCGCTAACTCTTTGTTAAGTATTTATTTGGGACACACTGTCGCTTTGCCGGCCATTTTGAGAAGCTGACATCCGATGATCGACATTCAGAAGGTATAGGCCAGCCCGATACCGCCAAACCACTGATTCCGGTTCCGAACAACCGGTGACCGGGCAAAGTCCCCCAGCAACCGTTCGTAATTGCCGATCGCGAAGAATGAGAGGCCTCCCCGCAAATCTCCGGTCAGGGATATGTTGGTCAGCAGGCCGAAGTTGATGTCCTTAAATCCTCCGCTAGGCGTCGCCGTTGGCAGTCCGCTCGACACGCTTTGCAAAGGCGTTACGCCAAAATAGGTCTGGGCATAGCCGCCACCAACATGATTGGCCGCGACAGACAGGCCGACATAGATTTTTTCAGAAAGCGGCGTGCCGTAACTGATTGACGGGGTGACGATCATACTGCCGTGCGTACCCGTCACATCGTGGCTGACCGCGACATCAACTGTAAACGTGTCAAAGTCAGATGTAATCACGCCGGTGCGGCTGATACCAATATGCCCGCCGATTTCGATTGCCGTATCAATTTTACCCAACGCGACAATTTGCGGGTCACGCGTGCGCTTTGCGCTGGTGCGATTGAACGTCACATGCGCCATCGGGCCCGCTACAAACTTCGTGCCGGTTCCCGTGTAAGATGGAACCAAGTCGACGAACAGAGCTGTGCCCAATGTAGAAAATGTGATCCCAGATACACTTCCTCTAATGGCCACCGCAGGCACAAACACATTATCGCTAGCCCCTTCATACCGCGGAATATTCGCAGCCCCAATGCCCGCGGTAAAACTATCCGGCACTCGCTCACGGGGCTGTTCCTGAGCCAAGGCTGGGCTGGCGACTAGGACGCCGAAGGCAGTTAAAGTAAGAATGCGCAAATTCAGTCTCCTGTTTCGCGTTATAACTCGTCACTTTACCAAACTGTTCCGTGATGATTGACCGTAAGAAGCATCAGGCAATTTTCAACTACTCACACCGCTCCAACCCTTTCAACTCGTTTGGGCTGGGGCGCTTTTCTGAATTAGCTCAACTGCAAGAATTACGAGTCGGTTCCCCTCCGGCCCATCGGCGTTAGCCTCTTGTTAGGGTTTACTGCTTATTCACCTTGTCTGATGAGAGAGCCTTAGGCTTGCTGAAGGACGAGAAAAGCATATGAGTGCATTCGGCAAAAGACCTGGAAACACAGGCGGCGCAGGGGGAAATCGCCCTGCTTTTGGTGTTGCACGCCCCATGCAGGGCGGCGCTCCTGTGCGTCCCGACGATGACATGGCGCGCGGCGGGGATCAGTTTCCATCGATCCAGACCGTGGCATTGCCCGGCGGTGAGCCGCCAATGCCTGTTGAGAAAATGGGCGCCATGCAACGCCTTGCCGAACGCGAACAGGCGCTTGATGCCCCGGCGCAAAAGGCAGAGGGCTTTGAACAGAGCATTCACAAGATTAAGGAACAGGTGCTGCCGCGCCTGCTTGAGCGGATCGACCCCGAAGCCGCTGCAACGCTGAGCAAAGATGAGTTGGCCGAGGAATTTCGCCCGATCATTGGTGAAGTGCTCGCTGAACTCAAACTGACGCTCAATCGCCGCGAACAATTCGCGCTGGAAAAGGTGCTGGTTGATGAACTGCTTGGCCTTGGGCCGTTAGAAGAATTGCTGAACGATCCTGACATCACTGACATCATGGTCAATGGCCCGGATCAGACCTATATCGAAAAAAAGGGCAAGCTGCTGATCGCGCCGATCATTTTCCGCGATGAAGCGCATTTGTTTCAGATTGCCCAGCGCATTTGTAACTCAGTCGGTCGTCGCGTCGATCAGACAACCCCCCTTGCCGATGCGCGTCTGAAAGACGGTTCGCGCGTGAACGTCATTGTGCCGCCGCTCTCGCTGCGCGGTACCGCGATTTCCATTCGTAAATTCTCCGCCAAACCAATCACGCTTGATATCATGGCCAAGGGCGGATCCATGTCAGAAAAAATGTCGACTGCGCTTAAGATCGCTGGCGCTTGCCGATTTAACATTGTTATTTCAGGCGGTACCGGTTCGGGTAAAACGACGATGCTCAATGCCTTGTCGAAGATGATCGATCCCGGCGAACGCGTGTTGACGATCGAAGATGCGGCCGAACTCCGTTTGCAACAGCCGCACTGGCTGCCGCTTGAAACGCGTCCTGCCAACTTGGAAGGCCAAGGCGAAATCTCCATCCGAGATCTCGTAAAGAACGCCCTGCGTATGCGGCCAGACCGGATCATCCTGGGCGAAATTCGTGGGAGCGAATGTTTCGATCTGCTCGCCGCGATGAACACGGGGCATGATGGCTCCATGTGCACGCTCCACAGCAACAGCCCGCGCGAAGCCCTAGGACGTATGGAAAATATGGTGATGATGGGGGACATTAAGATTCCCAAGGAAGCCATCTCCCGTCAGATTGCAGACTCAGTTGACCTTGTGATTCAGGTCAAGCGTCTGCGCGATGGATCACGCCGTGTCACCAACGTAACCGAGGTGGTCGGCATGGAAGGCCCCGTGATCGTGACGCAGGAATTATTCAAATATGAATATATTTCTGAGGATGCAGACGGGAGGATTGTCGGCGAATATCGGTCCATGGGTCTGCGGCCCTACACGCTGGATAAGGCGCGGCAGTTCGGTTTCGATCAGCCATTTTTGGAAGCCTGTTTGTAACGATAGCTGCGTATGAAATGACGAGTGAAGCGCGACACCAGCATCTTTCCCATCGCTTACTATGCTGATAAGCACAGCTTAAGTCGCTGAGTTAGTCTAACGGAACGTGAGAATCGTCCAAGGTTCCAGCCGGTATATGCAAAAGAGGGAGTCTTCCGTGCGCAATTTTTTCATTTCACTGATCACCGCAACATCGATGCTAATCGCCGGCCCGGCTGTCGCGGCTAAAAAGGCCGATGTTTCTTCCGGAAAGCGGGCACAGCGCAGCGGAGAGGCACAGATTCCCGTGTGCTCGCGCAGACTCGGCACCATTGCAATTGTTGAGCCTGAAACCAAATGGTGGAGCGAACTTGGGCTTTCTAGCCCCGAAGCCGTTATCAAGTTATTTGTGGCAAAGTCGGGTTGTTTTGGTCTCGTTGATCGCGGTGGCGGACTGGCTGCGCGGGCCGTCGAACGCGCTCTGGGCGATTCGGGCGAATTGCAACGCGGCTCCAACATCGGCAAGCGTCAGGTGAAGGCCGCAGACTATGTCATCGTCCCCGATATCATCAGCAAGAATAGCAACAGTGGCGGCGGCGGCATGTTTGGCGGGATTGCAGGCGCACTCGGCGGTCGCATGATCGGCGGTCTTGTTGGGGGCCTGCGGGTTTCAAAAAAAGAGGCCAGCGTTTCGCTCTCCCTCGTCAACGTGCGCACGACCGAAATTCAGGCTTTGACCGAAGGCTATGCCCGCAAATCAGACGTGGCGTTTGGCGGCGGCGCAGGCGGATATTGGGGCGGCGGTCTCGCCGGGGTTGGCGGATCAAGCTATGGCAACACAGAAATCGGCCAAGTGCTCGTGCTGGCCTATCTCGACGGTTACACTAAGCTCGTCACCCAATTGGGTGGCCTGCCCATTGACCCAAGTGCTGCTGCTCCGCGCGCTGAAGGCACCAATGACGGCGGTGCCCGCCCGCAATCTTCATTCGCTGCGGCGCCCGCCAACGGCAGCGGCGTCAGCCGGGCGACTTACAATTTAATTCGTCCCGGCATGTCTGTTGGCCAAGTCAATAATCTGGTCGGCTTTGAAGGTGACGAGGTCGGCACGGTCAGCAATAAGGTACAGGGCAAAATTGTGACCTATAAATGGGAAGAACAAGCCGGAAAATTCATCACGGCCTCTTTTGCAAATGGCAAACTTAGCATGAAAACCCCATCAGGCCTGTAACTTCTAGCCAAGCACTGGCAATCAGGCCATGGGTGGCCGATGAAACGTGGAAAACAGTCGCCCCAAAAGGGCCAGGGAAATCGGCTTCGGTTTTGGGGCAAACATGCAGTCACGGCAGCACTTGCCAATCCTGACCGCGATGTGCGCAAATTGTGGGCAACGCATGACGCGGTGGCGGGCTTAGACCTGCCGCGCGACTTGCCCGTGGTTTTTGCCGACAGCGCTGATCTAGGTCGGCTTGTCCCGGCAGATGCCCCGCATCAGGGGTTGGTGGCTGAGGTCGAACCGCTTGCTGATGTTTATTTGGATGAATTACTCATTCAGGGTGCAGATGATTTGCGGCCTTTGCTGGTGCTCGATCAAGTCACAGACCCGCATAATGTCGGCGCGATATTGCGGTCAGCTGCGGCCTTCAATGCGCTGGGCGTTGTGACGCAGGACCGGCATTCGCCGCCGGAATCAGGCGCGCTCGCCAAGGCAGCGTCTGGGATGCTGGAGGTTGTGCCTTGGGTACGCGTTGTGAACCTTGCCCGTGCACTTGATGATATTGCCGCCGCCGGGTTTTGGCGCGTAGGCCTGACCGGTGAAGGCGAACGGACGCTTGGCGAAGCGATGGGCACAACGCGGCTCGCACTTGTGCTGGGTGCCGAAGGCGAAGGCATGCGTCAAAATACAGCGACGCATTGCGATGAACTCGCCCGCCTGCCGATTAGTGATCTGGTTGAAAGTTTGAATGTTTCCAACGCAGCGGCCATTGCGCTTTATGCTGCTGAAGCTCGTCCAAAGGAGAATTGATGATGTTTGGAACACCGAAGATATTTGAAACAACCGCTCAGGCTGAGCCTGACGAAGCCCCGTTGGGCGTTTCCAACCAAGGCTTCGTCAAGCTCAGCCTGAGCGGACTTGCCAAGATTTGTGGTGTGACGATCCTCCCTGCCCTTCTGTCCGGCTGCTTCCTGACGCCCGGCGTGTTCACCTCATCAATGGACATCCGCCGCGATGGTAGTTTTACCTTTGCCTACAAGGGGGAAATGATTTTTCAGTCTCCCAATGAATTGGTGAACGGCAATAAAGCGCCAAAAGTCTGGAATGAAAAAGGCGCAAAATGCTTCAAAGATAAGGACAGCGAGCCTTATTATGACAGCTACACCGACGAAGCGACCGCAGTAGAAGCCGCAGCAATGCCTTCAATGGATGCGGTGAAATCTGCCAGCGATGCTGCGGACGCGATGGCCACAGCAGCGGAAGGTCCAACTGCCGCAGACGGGGCTGAAACCGCACCTGAGTCAAACGACCGTCCCTGCACGAAGGCCGAACTGGCCAAGCTTCGCAAGACCTTTGATGAAGAACAAGCGGCCAATGCGGCCAAGAATAACAAAGAGTCCTCCGAATTTGCGGCCCTCTTCGGCTTCAACCCTTCCGACGAAGCGGCAAACCAGAAAATGGCTGCGACGATGATGAAATATGACGGTTGGAAAAACGTCACTTACCGCGGCAAAGGCATTTTCGATGTTGATTATCAAATCAGCAGCAAGGCGGGGCATGACTTCCTGTTCCCGCTCATCCCTCAGGGTGATTTTATCGTGCCATTTGTAGCCTTGCGCAAACGCGAAGGCGGCACGGTCGGCGTCAATGCCCCTGCCCTTGTCGGCGGTGGATTGAAGGCACTCGCGGCACGGGGTCAGGCTTTGGGCAGGCCCAACAACAACGACCTCGCTGGCCTCGGATCGCAAACCAAAGGAACCTTCACTTTGACCACAGACGGCGAAATTCTGACGAACAACACCGAAGACGGGGCAGCCAAAGACCCCGCAGGGCGCAAACTGGTCTGGGATATTGGCCCGGGGACCGAGAAGATTCCAGAGGCGCTGATCAGGTTGAAATAGGAGTGCTCCGGGCTTGACCCGGAGCCTAGTTGGAACGCGTAACTGTTTGTGACCCTAGGCTCCGGGTCAAGCCCGGAGCGCACGCAAGGCCGAAGAACTGCCGCGCCTTATTTCTTCCGACCGAAATCCACCGTAACGACATTTGATCCATCATCGACCAGCACCGGCTGCGCATCATTGCCAGCCGGGGCATGTTCTGGAATATCAACATCCAGATTCACTTGAAATTGCAGGGCAAAGTCCACCGCAGGATCGCCGAACGCCGTCAATGAGGCGAACGGAATGACAAGCTTGGTTGGAACTTGGCTAAAGGTCAGGCTGACCGTAAATCCGACTTGATCGACGACCAAATCCCAGAATTTATTCTGCAATACAATCGTCATTTCATCGGGAAAACGCTGCATCAGTTGCGGCGGTATCGCGACACCGGGAGCGTGCGTTTTGAACGTGATGTAGAAATGATGTGCGCCGGGCAGATCAAGGTTAGAATTGATCCCCTCCAACACGCGGCCCACTACAGCGCGCAGCGCGTCCTGAACGATTTCATCATAGGGAATCAGGCTATCGGGCATTTCGTCACTCATGCGCCCTTGGTTAACGGCAAAGCCGGTGCGGTCAAGAGATTGCGCCAGAGATTGCACCGTCCGCACAGGTCGTTATAGCGCAGCCCATGCGCACCGGAACCATCAGCCGCAAGACCAATGAAACCAGTATCGACGTTACCGTCAATCTGGATGGAACGGGCGTTTATGCGGTTTCCACAGGGATTGGCTTCCTTGATCATATGCTCGAACAACTGTCGCGCCACTCGCTGGTTGACCTTAGCGTGAAGGCTGTTGGTGATCTTCATATCGATCAGCATCATACTACTGAAGACACAGGCATCGCGATTGGCGAGGCGGTTCTGGCGGCACTTGGCGACAAGCGCGGGATCACTCGTTACGGCTCTGCCTACGCACCGATGGACGAAACCCTGACGCGGTGCGCGCTTGATATTTCAGGGCGGCCCTATTTCGTTTGGAAGGTTGATCTCACCATGCCAACGCTGGGCGAATGGGACACAGAATTGATCGAACATTGGTTCCATAGTTTTGCGACAGCGGCGGGCATTACGCTGCATATTGAAAATCTCTACGGCAGCAACAACCACCACAAAGTTGAAAGCTGCTACAAGGCCTTGGCCCGCGCGCTGCGGCAAGCCGTGGAGATCGACCCGCGCAAGGGAGATAGCGTGCCTTCGACTAAGGGCGTGTTATGACGCATTCCCCACCCGCTCACCCTGAGCTTGTCGAAGGGTTGTATACGGATGAGGCTAAGCAAGCGGGGCTTCGTCAAGCTCAGCCTGAGCGGGACTGAACCATGTCAGGCACAGTCGTGCTGATTGATTATGGCGCAGGCAACCTCCAGTCCGTCCGCAATGCTTTGAAAGCGGCAGGGGCAGAGCAGATTGTTGTGACAGCAGACCCAGACGCCGTGCGCGCGGCGGACCGGATCGTGCTGCCCGGTGTCGGCGCGTTCGCGCATTGCATGGGGGCGTTATCCTCAATTTCCGGCATGGTCGATGTGCTCAATGAGGCGACGGGCGCGGGAGCCAAGCCCTTCCTGGGCATTTGCGTGGGAATGCAATTGATGGCGGAGGCTGGCGAAGAGCATGGCGTCCATCCCGGCCTTGGCTGGGTAAAGGGCAGCGTACGATTGATGACACCCGCCGACGCGTCGATCAAAATTCCCCACATGGGTTGGAATGATGTCGTTCCAGTAGCGCCGCACCCGCTGATTCAGGCCGGAGAAGCGTATTTCCTCCACAGCTTTGCTTTTGAAGGCGACGAAGTGCTCGCCACATCCTCGCACGGCACACCGGTGGTCGCAGCGATTGGCAGTGGTAACCGGATTGGTGTGCAGTTCCATCCTGAAAAAAGCCAGAGCTACGGCCTTCAATTCTTAAGTCGATTTTTGGAGTGGAAGCCGTGACCCTGATTGTCTTCCCTGCGATTGATTTGAAAGGTGGCCAAGTGGTGCGCCTTGCCGAAGGCGATATGGACCGGGCAACAGTTTACGGGGATGATCCCGCCGCCCAAGCGATGTTATTTGCAAGCGCGGGCGCCGACTATCTCCACATGGTCGATCTTGACGGGGCTTTCGCGGGCGAGGCTGTCAACGCCGACGCCGTCAAAAGCGTCATCGCCGCGTTCCCCGGCCATGTGCAGCTGGGCGGCGGCATCCGCACGCGGGCCAGTATTGAAGGCTGGTTTGATCTGGGCGTGTCGCGTGTTGTGATCGGCACGGCGGCGCTCGATAACCCGGAGCTCGTGCGCGCCGCAGCACGGGATTTTCCGGGCGGCATCGTCGTTGCGGTGGATGCGCGGGACGGCATGGTTGCGACCAAAGGCTGGGCCGATGTGTCGGACGTTAGCATTATCGACATGGGGCGGCGGTTTGAGGATGCAGGCGTCGCCGCTTTGCTCTTCACTGATGTGGGCCGCGACGGGATGCTGAAAGGCTGCAATGTTGAGGCGACGGTCGATCTGGCCCGCGCTGTTGATATCCCTGTGATCGCCAGCGGCGGCGTGGCGGGGATATCGGACATCCACGTGCTGGCGCTTCATGCGCGCGACGGAATTGAAGGCGTCATTACTGGTCGTGCCCTTTATGATGGGCGGCTGGACTTGGCGACGGCGATCGCTGTGGCGAGTGCAGAGTGACAGTCCGCACTCGTGTCATCCCCTGCCTCGACGTCGCGAATGGTCGTGTAGTGAAGGGCGTGAACTTTATCGATCTGCGCGACGCGGGCGATCCGGTGGAGGCCGCGCGCGCTTATGATGCGGCAGGCGCGGATGAGCTTTGCTTTCTGGATATCACGGCTAGCCACGAAGGCCGCGATACAATCCTCGACATCGTCGCACGCACCGCTGAAGTCTGTTTCATGCCATTAACAGTTGGCGGTGGAGTGCGGTCCGCCGATGATGCACGCGCACTATTGTTGGCAGGCGCTGACAAAGTCGCCGTGAACAGCGCCGCCGTTGCACGGCCAGAATTGGTTGCTGATATCGCCAACCGCTTTGGCAGCCAATGTGTCGTAGGATCGGTAGATGCACGGCAAACCGAAAGCGGATGGGAAGTCTTCACGCACGGTGGTCGCAAACCAACCGGCATTGATGCGGTCGCTCACGCGATCCGCCTCGCTGAGCTGGGTGCGGGCGAGCTGCTCGTCACATCGATGGACCGTGATGGCACCCGGGACGGCTATGATTTGGCGCTGACCCGCGCCATTGCCGATGCCGTGTCCGTGCCTGTGATCGCGAGCGGAGGCGTGGGCGGGTTGCATCACTTGGTTGAGGGCGTGACCCAAGGCCATGCCAGCGCAGTGCTTGCGGCATCCATATTCCATTTTGGTGAAGCCCGCATCGGCGACGCCCATGATGCCCTGCGCGCAGCGGGTGTCGCGGTTCGCCGTCCTTTTGATGGTTAATGTCGATAGCGTTTACATTAACCAATCCGTCCATCGCAGGATTAACCAATGAGTAACCCAGAAATGCGTGGCCTTCACCAGTTGGCAAGGCCTTTGCATCTATGGCCCTGAAAGCCGCATTTGTGGTGCGGTGTGTAAAGCGACAGGGATACCAGATGATGGGGAAGACTTTGAAATTGGCATTAGCATCGGCACTGGCCATCGCAATTGCCGCGCCAGCCAGCGCAACTTATAGTCCAGGCAGCAACAACGGCTGGTGGTCTAAAAAGAGCCACAAGCATAGTGGCGGATGTCACGGCGGCAGCTCCACCACGAGCAGCGGTTCATCGTCAAACGGCGGATCAACCTCTACTGGCTCAACTTCAGGCGGCAGCACCTCGGGCGGATCAACGTCTGGCGGTTCCACAACAAGCAGCAGTACGACGTCTTCAACGTCTGGCGGCTCGACATCTGGCGGTTCAACAAGTTCAACGTCAACCAGCACAACCTCTGGCGGGTCAACCTCCGGCGGATCGACGACATCGACAACCTCAGGCGGGTCGTCTTCATCCTTTGGCGGGTCAACAACGACCAGCACAACAAGTTCAACTGGCGGGACATCGTCTGGCGCGACATCCTCAACAACCAGCGGCTCAACGGGGTCATCGTCCACCACAAGTGGCGGCACCACGACCAGCAGCACCGGCGGAACATCTTCCGGTGGCACGACTTCGTCTGGCGGAACGGAAGTTCCCGAACCAGCTGACTTCGCCCTCTTTGGTCTGGGCGTCCTAGGTCTGGTCATTGGCCGTCGCACCAGCCAGCGTCGGCGCAAGGTGGAAGCAGAAGCCTAAGCCTTGACGTTTGGCCTTGGCCTGCTCCACAGAAGCGGCCATGGCCAACACGCTCAACCGATTAGAATCTATAATTAAGGAGCGTCGGGTCGCTGACCCGGCGCTTTCTTATGTCGCCAAACTTTTTTCGCGGGGCCGGGAAGCCATTGCTCAAAAGGTAGGCGAAGAGGCGACTGAAACGGTCATCGCGGCAATCATCGGCGATTCCGCGAAGCTAACCAGCGAAGCCGCTGACCTCATTTTTCACCTCATGATATTGCTGGAAGACGGCGGCGTGTCCATGGACGATGTTCTGGCAGAATTGGACCGCCGTGAGGGCCTATCTGGTCTCGTTGAAAAAGATTCTCGGCCCGAATGACATTGCGGATCGGAATATTGGGCGCGGCCCGCGTCGCGACTTATGCCATGATTGCGGCGGCGAAAGAGGTAGACGGCGCCACCGTCCAAGCCATTGCCGCGCGCGACCCACACCGCGTCAAAGCCTATGCCGAAGAGCATGGAATTCCCCAAACTTACCCTGACTATCAAACCCTGATCGGGGCATCGGACGTAGACGCCGTCTATGTCGCCCTGCCGCCGAACCTTCACGCGCGCTGGTCTATTGCGGCGCTTGAAGCG
Source organism: Sphingomonadales bacterium (assembly GCA_031376385.1). Lineage (GTDB taxonomy): Bacteria > Pseudomonadota > Alphaproteobacteria > Sphingomonadales > Sphingomonadaceae > Aquisediminimonas. The sequence continues at coordinate 261,494 of JANMDQ010000029.1, read as the reverse complement.
GGCAAACCTGTTCTGTGCGAAAAGCCCTTTGCGCTTTCGTCCAAGGATGTTGAGGTAATGCTCGCAGCAGAAGCGAAGGCGGGAAAATTGCTGATGGAGGCGCAGCATTCCCACTATCATCCGCTGTCAGCGCGAATGCGGGACATTGTGCGAAGCGGCGTGCTTGGCAGGTTGACGCGCGTGGACGCTGCTTTCGATGCACCAGTCAGCAAAGACGAAAGCGAAATCCGATATCTGCCCGATGTCGGCGGGGGCGCGCTTTGGGATTTAGGGGTTTATTCGCTGCATTGGGTGCGATCCTCGCTGGGTGAAGCTTTAACGGCAAAGTCCGCACGGCAAAGGCTGCACAGCGGCGGCGCTGATATTGAAACGCAGGCAGAACTCGTTTCCGCCAGCGGCATTCCGGTCAGCCTGTCCTGCAACATGGACGCGCCCGTGCGCGCAATGGCCCGGTTCGTTGGTGAAGATGGCATCCTGACCGTTCAAAATCCTCTGGCCCCACAGCACGGCCATAGCTTCACCATGGCAACCAACAGCGACGAACGGCAGGAGGAATTCCCCCTGAAATCCAGCTATGCTTATCAACTGGAGGCGTTTCGCGATGCAGTTCTGACAGGCAGAACGGTGCCAACACGGGGCGAGGATAGCCTTGTAGCGCTCCGGCTGTTGGAGGATATTCGACACTTGGCTCAGCAATAAGGACAATCCCCATGCCCATCGATGCCACGGCAGCCTATGACGACAGCAACATCTTCGCCCGCATCCTGCGTGGGGAAATTCCGAACAAAACGGTATATGAGGATGAATGGGCCCTCGCCTTCCATGATATAAACCCGCAAGCGCCCGTTCACGTGCTGGTGATCCCCACAGGCCGCTACGTCAGCTGGGATGATTTCAGCCGCGATGCCAGCGACAGTGAAATCTCAGGCTATATCCGCGCGATAGGAACGGTTGCTCGTGACCTCGGCCTGCCCACGCCCGGATACCGCCTGCTCGCCAATGTTGGCATCAACGGCCATCAGGAAGTTCCACATCTGCATGTTCATATCTTTGGCGGTAGACAGATGGGCGCTATGTTGCCGAATTAAGTTTTATGACCTCGTTGGATATCCATCACCAACTGCCTTCTGCCATCCGTTTCTGCCGCACTGCCTCCCGCTTGCTCGTGCTCGGTTCAGGTGCGTCCGGCGGATAGGGAGGGAGAGCGCCAGCGGGTTTGTAGGTCGCAATGACAATACCTCTTGGCGTGACCTTGTGATCGACCATTGTGAGCATGCTGGCCAGCGTGCCGTCACCGAACAGCCGTTTGCCTTTGCCCAGCGTCAGAGGGAAAGTCAGCAACATCAGCCGGTCGATGAGGCCTGTCGCAAGCAATTGCGGAATGATCGTACCCGAGCCAGGAATGATGAGATCGGGGCCATCGCTTGCTTTGAGCGCCGCTACATCGTCGATGCCTGCAAGGCGGTGGCTGTTCTCCCATTCAAGAGCGTGTGCCCCACGGGTCAGCACAAACTTGCTGGCGACGGTGAACGCATCACCCATCGCTGCGGCCTCACCCGTGACGTAGGGCCAGTAAGCAGCAAAAATGTCGTAAGTCCGGCGCCCGAGTAACAAGTCATATTCGCCTGTGTAAACTGACCCGATGGCCTCGTCGGCATCTTGGTCCCAGAACTTGAAGACCCAGCCGCCCTCATCGAAGCCGCCTGTGGTGTCCTCGGTCGCCCCGCCCGGCCCCTGAATCACGCCGTCGAGTGAGACGAACAGGCTCGCGACGATATTACGCATAGCCCAGCACCGCCGCCTCGATCGCGGCGACATCGATTTTCGTCATCGAAAACATCGCCTCAAACGCGCGCTTGCCCGCCGTTCCGCCTTCTGCCACCGCATCGGTCAGCACTGTCGGTGTGATCTGCCATGACAGACCCCATTTGTCTCTGCACCAGCCGCACTGGCTCTCTTGCCCGCCATTGCCAACGATCGCGTTCCAGTAGCGGTCAGTCTCGGCCTGATCGGCGGTCGCAATCTGAAAACTAAACGCTTCACTATGCTTGAACATCGGCCCGCCGTTCAACCCGATGCATGAAACGCCGCAGACGGTGAATTCGACGACCATAACATCGCCCGCCTTGTTGCCGGGGGTATCAAGCGGCGCGCGCTGTATCGCGCCAACCATACTGTTGGGAAAAGTGGCGGCGTAGAAGTTTGCCGCATCCTCGGCATCATTGTCATACCACAGACAGATCGTGTTTTTGGCAGTCATAGCGCTGGTCCTTTCATATCGACCACCGGCACAAACCCGCCAAATATCATTCTTTTTCCGTCAAAGGGCATAGGGTTTTTCTCCGGGTCCATGCGCGGATCGCGGTTGCTGGGGTCCATCATCTTGGCCATTGCGGCATCGCGGGTTTCCTTGTCGGGCCATTCGATCCAGCTGAAGATCACATCCTCATCCGGCTCGGCCTTCACCGCCATGCGGAAATCGGTGGTTTTGCCGTCAGGCACATCGTCACCCCAGCATTCAATCACGCGGACAGCACCCATTTCGATGAACATGCTGTCGGCATTATTGGCGTGGTCAATAAACTTCTGCTTGTTCGCCTTGGGGCAGGCGATCACGAAACCGTCTATGTAGGACATCGTCCTTCTCCTTTCACATTCTCCGGGTGGGCAACGACTGCCCCTCGTCATACACTTATTCGCTTGGCGGGATCGCTTCCGGGTCCATCCACATCAATTCCCAGACATGGCCGTCGGGGTCAGCGATGGCGCGGCTGTACATAAAGCCCATATCCTGCGCCGGGTTGATATCAGCAGAGCCCCCGCCCGCCGCCGCTGCGTCATTCATGGCTTCGACTGCTGCACGACTTTCGCAAGAGAGGCACAGCATCACTTCGCTGTGGGTTGTGGGCGGGATTGGCCGGGTGGTGAATGTCTTCCATTTATCGTGCGTCAATAACATCACGTTGATGGCCTCGCTCCAGACCATGCAAGCGGCGGTCTCATCAGTGAACATAGGGTTGTTGGTGAAACCCAGTGCACCATAGAAATTCATGGATTTGGGCAGATCGATCACTGGTAGATTTACGAAAATCATCTTGGACATGTGGTTATCCTTCCATTGCTTTGTTCATTGCGTCGGTGAGTTCCTCGCCCATCACCGGCGGGCCTTTGGGGGTGGCGATGGACCAGCGGTGGCCGAATGGGTCTTCGATTTGGCCGTAACGATCACCCCAGAACATATCAGCCATGGGCATGATCCACTTTGCCCCTGCTGCGACGGCGCGGGCAGCCCAGGCGTCACAGTCATCGACTTGCAGGTGGATGACGACCGATGTGCCGCCGAGCGTTGGCGGCGCGGCATTGCGATGTTCGGCGTCGGCATCGCAAAATTCGTCAGCAATCATGACCATACAGCCGTTGATCTGCATGCTGCCGTGCATCAACCGGCCATCAGGGCCGGGCAGACGCATGAGTTCAGTCGCACGTAGCGCTTTCTTATAGAAATCCATGGCGTCGGCAGCACCTTTGCACACAAGATGCGGACAAAGGCCGTGCATGCCGAAATTGGCGGAGCTCAAAGCAGCAGGATTAGGCATCTGATCCGTCATAGCGTCTCTCCTTTTTGGAACAGCAACATGATGTAACGCTTCAAATGGGCCGCACCGTCGCGCGCAACGCCTGCACTGCCTTTGGCCTTGGCGAGGATGAATGCGCCTTGCAAAACCGCCTGGGTGTGAAGTGCCAAGCTTTCAGAGGTAACGCCCGTCACGCCATATTGTGCCATGGCTGCCGAGATATCGACCTCCAGCGTTGCGGCATGGCCAGATATGCTGGCATCGCAGGCCGCGCGGATGGCGTCGCTCGTTTGGTAAGCTTCCTGCACCATAGTGCCAACGAGGCAGGTGAATTCCTCCACGCTGCCGCCGAGGAGTTCTGTGCGAAAGTCGATGTAAGCCACCACTCGGTCTAACGGGTCTGCGTGCGCGTGATAAGGCGCAGTGGCGAAAAGCGCGCTCGTCGTTTCGGACCAAAAATTCGCCGCTGCAACGCCAAGGGCCTCCTTGCTGGCGAAGTGGTGAAAGAATGCGCCTTTGGTCACTCCAGCCGCAGCGCAAAGTTCATCAACGCTTGTTGCCGAAAATCCCTTGGACCGGATAATATCGCGGGCGGCCTCCAGCAGCTTCAGGCGGGCTGTTGCAGGTTGTTTGGCTGATGTTTGATTCGCTTTCATTCACACAACATACCAACTGGTTGGTATGTGTCAAGGTGCCGCTACCCCAGCCCACAAGTCGGGATTGTGTGAGCCAAAGACGCCGTGCGGTTGTCAGACCAGAAACCGCTTGAAATGTAGGATTTGTTCTGGTTTAGTTTCGTCATGAAGCGCAAAATATCCTCGATTCCAATATCGACCCTCAGCCTTTGAGTGGGAAGCGGAGGTGCGTGATTTTCGTTCATGAAAAGGCCGATATCGTGTGACTTTCGTGACCTTCGTGTAACCTTTGCCCCTTGATGTCGGTTTTGGCTTTGCGGTGAAGCAAAATTCAATGCCTAGCTTGCGTCATCCGCACTCATCGCCCTATGGGATTGGTTCACGTTAACGGAAGCCAGTCAATGACCGATATCTCGAACATCCAGCCCGATTCACGCAGTGACACGATCCTTGATGCGCCAGACAAAATGATCTCCGTGCGGGAGGTCTTTGGCATTGATAGTGACATGATGTGCCCCGCGTTTAGCGAAGCGGATGAGCGGGTGCCGGATCATGATGGCAGCTATGTCTTTGACCCGGACACGACCCTTGCAATCCTCGCTGGCTTTGCCTTCAATCGCCGCGTGATGGTGCAGGGCTATCACGGCACGGGCAAATCCACGCACATAGAACAAGTGGCGGCGCGGCTGAATTGGCCGTGCATTCGCATCAATCTGGACGCGCACATCAGCCGCATCGACCTTATCGGCCGCGACGCCATTGTGCTGCGTGATGGCAAGCAAGTCACAGAATTCCGTGAAGGCCTGCTGCCTTGGGCGCTGCAAACGCCGACGGCCTTGGTGTTTGACGAATATGATGCTGGCCGCCCCGATGTGATGTTCGTCATCCAGCGCGTCCTGGAAACCGAAGGCAAATTGACGCTGCTTGATCAGAACCGCGTGATCCGCCCCAATCCTTATTTCCGCATGTTCGCGACGGCCAACACAGTGGGCCTCGGCGATACGAGCGGGCTTTATCACGGCACACAGCAGATCAATCAGGGTCAGATGGACCGCTGGAATATCGTGGTTGGCCTCAACTATCTGCCCGCACAAGTAGAGGCAGAAATCGTGCTCGCCAAGTCTACGGGCGCAGACCCAGCCGCAGTCACGAATATGGTCAAAGTCGCCGATTTGACACGCCAAGGCTTCATGAACGGCGACATCTCGACCGTGATGAGCCCGCGCACCGTCATCACATGGGCACAGAATACCGCGATTTTCAAAGATGTCGGCTTCGCCTTCCGCTTGTCGTTCCTCAACAAATGCGATGAAGCTGAGCGCGCACTGGTTGCTGAATATTACCAGCGCGTGTTTGGCAAAGACCTTCCCGAAAGCGTTGTCGGCAAATCCAAATAAGCGACAAACTCCCCAATTTCTGCAATTAAGCGGTTGCACGGTGCAGAGAAGAGGCTAGGTTCCCAGCCAACAAGAATACCTTGGGGAGTTTGTTATGATTTTTGGACGCGTCAAATCGCTCGACGCAATTTTGGCTACGGCAGAGAAGAAATCTCTGACCCGCACACTCGGCGCTTTTCAACTGACTATGCTCGGGATCGGGGCCGTTATCGGCACCGGTATTTTCGTGCTTACCGCTGAGGCCGCGCAAAAGGCAGGCCCCGGCATGATGGCCGCGTTCGTAATCGCGGGCATCGTCTGCGCCGTTGCAGCGCTTTGTTACGCTGAAATGGCCGCGATGGTGCCGGTTTCGGGATCCGCCTACACGTATAGCTATGCCGTGATGGGCGAATTGATCGCCTGGATGGTCGGATGGGCGCTGATCCTCGAATATGCGGTGGCGGCGGGCGCGGTGTCCGTCGGCTGGTCGGGATACGTCGTCGGCTTGCTCGAAAACGCGTTTAGCATGGATATTCCTGATATGCTCGTCCGTGGCCCTTATGACGGCGGCATTGTCAATTTGCCTGCGATGGGCATTGCGGGTCTTGTCACATGGCTCCTTGTAATCGGCACCCGCGAAAGTGCAGTAGTCAATTCCGTGCTTGTCGCGATCAAGGTTGCGGCGCTTACGCTCTTCATCATCCTCGCTGTGCCGGTCATGAACATGGCCAATTTCGAGCCATTTGCCCCGCTAGGGTTTGGCGGAATTTCAGCTGCTGCTGCCTCAATTTTCTTTGCTTATGTGGGCTTCGATGCCGTGTCGACAGCAGCAGAAGAGACCAAGAACCCGCAACGCAACATGCCGATTGGCTTGATCGGCTCGCTGGGTGTTTGCACAATTTTCTATCTGCTCGTCGCTGCAGGAGTGATTGGCAGTGTTGGTGCACAACCAGTCATGGGGCCAGACGGCTTGGGCTTGCCACCGGGCAGCAAAGAACTCGCCGCACAGTGCGCAGCACTCGGTGATCAGGCCGTTGTCTGTTCCAAGGAGGCCCTTGCGTGGACGCTCCGCGAAATTGGTTGGCCACAGATTGGAAACCTGATCGGTCTGGCCGCTGGTCTTGCATTACCATCAGTTATTCTGATGATGATGTTTGGCCAGACACGCATCTTTTTTGTGATGAGCCGTGACGGTTTGCTGCCGCAGACCTTTTCGAAAATTCATCCGAAATATAACACGCCGCACGTCATCACGATTTTGACGGGGATTTTTGTGGCGCTATTTGCGGCCTTCTTCCCGGTCGGCAAATTGGCGGACATCTCAAACTCCGGAACGCTGTTTGCCTTCGCTGCCGTCTCCATTGCCGTGCTGGTGCTTCGCAAAACCGACCCAGATCGCAAGCGCCCGTTCCGCACACCAGCGATTGCCATTACTGCGCCGCTGGCCATTGCAGGATGCATCTATCTGTTCTTCAGCCTGTCGTGGGAAACGATCCGGCTCTTCCTCATCTGGGCGAGCATCGGATTGGTTGTCTACTTTGCATACAGCCGCAACCGCAGCCATGTCGGCCGCGGACTTGACGAAGTGCATGAGCTTGATGCGGACATCCCGCCAACGTCGGTGCCGCCAATCAACTGATAGGCCAGTACCATCCAAGAAATTGAGGGGGCTTTGCGGCCCCCTCTTTTTTTATCCCAGCCGCGCCTTCACCAATGCCGCCAAATCCGCCTCTGCCCGTGGTCCGTAGTGAGAGATAATCTCACCGGCGCAAATCGCCCCCATGGTCAGGCTATCCTGTAAGGAACGTCCCTCGGCTTGCCCTGCAAGGAAACCCGCCGCAAACAAGTCACCCGCCCCCGTCGTATCGACGACCCGTGCGACAGGTTCCGCAGCGACTTTGGCGCGCTCACCGTTCTGAATGGCCACAGCGCCCTCAGCGCTAAATGTGACGACAAGTGTTGGAACAAGTGCGGACGCTTCTGCCAAGGCAGCTTCAACATCGTCGGTACCCATCAGCGCCAGAATTTCGCCTTCATTGGCAAACAGGATATCAATGTCACCGCGCACCATCATATCGCGGAAATCTTGGCCGTGGCCCAGGATCACAAAAATCTCAGACAATGTGAAGGCGACTTTGCGACCTGCTTGGCGTGCGATGGAAATCGCCTCCGCCATTGCAGCGCGGGACGAGTCCGCGTTCCAAAGATATCCTTCGAGATAAAGCACGCCTGATCGTTCGATCATGTCGCGGTCAAGCGCCGTGCGATCAAGATGCTGCGCTGCCCCCAAAAATGTGTTCATTGTCCGATCGCCATTTGGCGATACAAAGATCAACACCTGCCCGGTGGGCGGCTCCCCTTCGCGCGGTGGCGTTGTGAACTCTGCGCCGTTGGTGCGCATGTCATGGGAAAATATCTTGCCAAATTGGTCGTTGGCGACTTGGCCGATAAAGCCACATTTACGTCCCAATGCTGCCATTCCCGCAATTGTATTGGCAGCAGAACCGCCACTCGCTTCTACAGCTGCGCCCATTCGCGCATAAAGCCGCTCTGCATCTTCAGCGGAGATGAGTTGCATGCCGCCGCGCGGCAATGCCAGTTCGTCAATCAGGGCGTCGCTGGCTGGCGCCAGAATATCAACAATGGCATTGCCAATGGCAACAACGTCTAAGGTAGGCTGGCTCAACGGTAATCCCCTAATTAACAAGACAGAGCTTTGCGGAATGTTGCCGCGCCCTAGCCGTTGGCCCCAACGCGCGCAACCCGACGTTGACAACCGTCACTGAGTGGAGTCATTCGGAAGACATCAACCATAAGTTGGAATTGATTATGATCCATCGCGCCTCATTCAGCCTCCTTCCCTTGCTCGCCCTCGCCGCATGTGGGGGCGCGGCCAAATCTGTTGAACAACGGCCCGCAACTTTCATTCCACCACCAACAGCGAAAGCGGCGACTGGGTTAGATCGGGTCATGGGCAAAGACGCTCGCGCGCTTGTGTCGCTCTTTGGCCCGGCGCAGCAAGACGTGCGGGAGGAAAATGCCCGCAAGCTGCAATTCGCCAGCACTAACTGTGTGCTCGATGCTTATCTCTATCCGCCCGCAAAGGGGAAGGAACCGGTAGTAACTTACTTATCCGCCCGCGTTCCTGATGGGCGGGACGCGGATAAGGCCAGTTGCGTGAGCGCGCTTACGCGGAAGTGACACTTGAGTTCTCCCCCTACCTACCACTCTCTTCCCTGAGCTTGTCGAAGGGCCGTTCTTCTGAAGCTCGGCGTTTCAGGGCTGAGGTCGGCCCTTCGACAAGCTCAGGGAAGGGGACCAAAGAGTTCCGCCAACGCCCACTCGACAGCATCGCGCACCACCTCCGACGGATCACCGAGCAAATCCTGCAACGGCCCCACTAAGCTCCCCTGCCCGCTATTCCCTACCGCAATCGCCACATTGCGCACCATCCGGTCCCGCCCGATCCGCTTAATTGGAGACCCTGAAAAAACCTGCCGAAACCCCGCATCGTCCAGTGCCAGCAAGTCAGCCAGAGCAGGCGCAGTCAGCTCAGCGCGCGGGGCAAACGCCTTGTTGGCTTGAGCAGCCGAGGCAAAGCGGTTCCACGGGCATGCGGCCAGGCAATCATCGCAGCCATAAATCCGGTTGCCCATTGCGCGACGAAATTCATGCGGGATCGGCCCCTTATGCTCAATCGTCAGATAGGAAATACAGCGCCGCGCGTCGACCTGATAGGGCGCAGGGAATGCATCTGTGGGACACGCTGTCTGACAGGCCGTGCAACTGCCGCACCGATCCGTGTGGGGGGTGTCAGCCTCCAAATTCAGCGTCGTCATAATTGCACCGAGGAACAACCAGCTGCCATGACTGCGGCTGACTACGTTAGTGTGCTTGCCCTGCCACCCCAGCCCCGCACTCACGGCCAGCGGCTTTTCCATCACGGGTGCGGTATCAACAAAGACCTTCAATTCGCACCCCGTCCGCTCCACCAGCCAGCGGGCAAGCGCTTTCAGTGCGCGCTTCACGACATCATGATAATCCGCCCCTTGAGCATAAGTGGAAATCACCCCGAGTGTTGCTGGACGTGGCATTTCAGGCGGCGGATAATAAGCCATGCCCAGTGCAACCACGCTGCGCGCCTCAGCCCAAAGCGCCGTTGGCCCGGCCCGCTGGCCCTTGCGCGCTTCCATCCAGTCCATTGTGCCGTGATGCCCTGCGTCCAACCACGCGTTAAGGCTTGGCGCGAAGCTTTGATCCGCCGGCGCGATGCCTACGGTCGCAAAGCCAAGCCTTAACGCCTCAGCCTTTAACTCTGTGGCAAGGGAATGCTTGTTATCGGCCATGCTTCACCGCTACCACAATGCCGGGGCGAACGAAAAGGCGAGAACCGCGTGTCATCGAATGATCCAGTTTGGGCAGAGGGCCTGATAAAGCGTTTTGATAAAGCCGAAGCCGTCAAAGGCGTCAGCCTATCCGCCCCGCAAGGCGAAATTTACGGCGTGCTTGGCCCCAATGGCGCGGGCAAAACGACCACGCTGCGCATGATATTGGGCATTATCGATCCTGACGCAGGCGAGCGGCGGTTGCTCGGCGAATCCAACCCGCGTAACGCCAGTCACCGCGTCGGATATCTGCCCGAAGAGCGCGGCCTTTATCCTGGCATGAAAGCACGCGAGGCCATTGCCTTCATGGGGGCACTGCGCGGTCTTGATTGGAACGAAGGTCGCAAACGTGCCGGCGAGATGATGGAGCAGGCGGGCCTCGGTGCGTCGGTCGACAAGAAAATCCGCCAAATGTCGAAGGGCATGGCGCAACTGGTGCAACTGCTGGGGTCCATCGTGCATAAGCCGGAACTAATTGTGCTGGATGAGCCCTTCTCCGGCCTCGACCCCGTCAATCAGGAACATCTGGAAAGCCTGATCCTTGCTGAACAAGCACGCGGGGCGACGATACTCTTTTCCACGCATGTGATGGCCCATGCCGAACGCCTGTGCGCGCGGCTGTCAATCATTGCAGGCGGGCTGGTGCGGTTTGAGGGCACCGTGGATGAAGCGCGCGGGCGGCTCCCCATGCGTGCCAGCTATGTGCCGGTGAAAGATGACGCGGAACTGCCTGCGCTGCTGCCGGCTGACGCGACGAAAATAGGCGACAGTTGGCGCTTCACTGTGCCCGAGGGCGGAGCGGAGACGCTTGTGCTTAAACTGATCCAGACAGGCCACGGCATTTCCGGACTGACGATGGAGCGCCCGGGCCTGCACGATGCGTTCGTCAATATCGTGCAGTCTGCCAAGGCGGAGGCCGCGTTATGAACCTTACTTTGCGCCAGACCTTCATCATTGCCCGCCGCGATTTCCTCGCTGTGGTCGCCACGCCGACATTCCTGCTCTTCCTCCTCGCCCCGCTGTTCATGATCATATTGGGCGGCCTGGGCGGTACGGGCGCAAGCCAAGTTGCCCAAAGTTCAGCTAACGCGTCACGCATCGCGATTATCGCAACGCCCGAAGATGAAGCCGATTTGCGCGCAGCAGAGAAGCGACTGCGGCCTTTACTTGACCGTTTTGGCGGGCCGCCAGAACTGCAATATGTGCCGATGCATGCGGATCCCAAGATAACAGCTTACGGCCTGCTGAAATCCAACAAGGCAGACTATATCGCCGTCATGTATGGCCCGTTGGAACAGCCAGAAATTGTCCATCACCCCCGTGCCACAGGATCGTCAGCATTCCTTGCGGAGCTTGCCGAACAAACATTGCGGACACGCAAAGGCGGCCTGTTCGGTGATATGACACTGAGCAAAGCGACTGTCACCGCGACCCAAACCAGCGTGTCGAGTGTAGGCGGGCGGCAGACGACAGGCTATCTAGCAGTGTTCACGATCTTCCTCGTCACGCTACTGCTCGCGGGGCAATCGGTGGGCATGTTGGCGGAGGAAAAGTCCAACAAGGTGATCGAAATCCTTGCTGCTGCCGCGCCTTTAGAGGCCGTGTTCCTTGGCAAGCTGATCGGCATGTTCGGCGTCGCGCTTTTGTTCGTCGGCTTCTGGGGCGGGCTTGCCGCAATTGCGGTGACGGCAATACCCGAACTGCTTGCGGCGGCGAGTTTGCAACCAGCAATCGGCATGCCGACTTTTCTGATCCTCTGCGGCCTTTATTTTACGATGGCTTATATGTTGCTTGGTGCGGTGTTCTTGGGTGTCGGCGGGCAAGCTGGTACGATACGCGAAATCCAGATGCTGTCGCTGCCGATCACTGTTTTTCAGGTGGCGATGTTTGGCCTGTCATCCGCAGCCGCAGGATCACCTGGATCAAGCATCGCACGCTTTGCAGAGGTCTTCCCCTTCAGTTCCCCGTTCGCCATGGCCGCGCGCGCGGCAACAGATGCCTCGCTCTGGCCCCATCTGCTGGCTTTGTTGTGGCAAGGGCTATGGGTTGCCATTACCATCTTGATCGCGGCGCGACTATTCCGGGTCGGTGTGCTAAAATCGGGAAGCTGGAAAAGCGCCTTTGGCTTTGGGTGGAGCAAATTGGCCTGACCGACCGTCATTCTCCCCATTGACATCCATGTGAATAGTAGCAAACTGCAACTCAATAAAAATTGAGAGGATGCGAGTCATGGCCACAGCTTTCAAACCAGAAGTCGAATCAGAAATTGATCCGCTCGATGTGACGCGCGCCGAAATGTGGGCCGAAGATCGGTGGCAGGAACCATTTCGCGAACTCCGCGCCAACAACCCAATTTATAAATGCGAAACGTCTAAATTCGGCCCTTACTGGTCCGTCTCTACTTACAAGCCAATTCAGCATATTGAGGCGCTGCCAAAAATTTTCTCCTCCAGTTGGGAAATTGGCGGCATCACAGTGGCCGGTGACGGCATCGACAATATGCAGGAAAATGAAATTCCGATGCCGATGTTCATTGCGATGGACCCGCCACAGCATAGCGCACAGCGCCGCACCGTTGCGCCTGCATTTGGCCCCGGGGAAATTCAACGGATGAACGCGGATTCTTTGAAGCGCACGGGTGATGTGCTGGATTCGCTTCCCATTGGAAAGCCTTTCGATTGGGTCGATTTGGTGTCGATGGAACTGACCACCCAAATGCTCGCGATCCTGTTTGACTTCCCTTGGGAAAACCGGCGTGATCTGACTCGCTGGTCAGACATATTGGGCGATGTCGAACGCTTTGATACACCAGAAACCCGGAAGTTCAGGACGGAAACGGCGTTTGAAATGGGCGCCGCTTTCAAGCATCTTTGGGATAAAAAAGCCGCAACGCCGGGACAACATGACCTTATTTCAGTGATGCTCCAGTCTGACGCGATGAAGCATATGTCGGAATATGAATTCATGGGGAACCTGATCCTGCTGATTGTTGGCGGCAATGATACGACGCGCAACAGCATGTCGGCCTATGCCTACGGTCTCAATCAATTCCCTGAACAGCGGGCCATTCTTGAACAGAATCACGCGCCGGAACTGGCAGTGAACGCGATGCATGAAATCCTGCGCTGGCAAACACCACTTGCGCATATGCGCCGCACCGCGACTGAGGACACCGAACTGTTCGGGCACCAGATCAAGAAGCGCGATAAACTGGCGCTTTGGTATGCGTCGGGCAACCGCGACGAAACGATTTTCCCCAACGGCGATGACATCATTGTGGAACGTGAAAATGCGCGGCGGCACTTGGCGTTCGGTTACGGCATCCACCGCTGCGTCGGTGCGCGGGTCGCCGAAATGCAGCTGACCGGCTTAATCTCTGAAATGCAAAAGCGCCGCCTGCGCGTGAATGTGATTGAAGAGCCTAAGCGTGTGCCGGCTTGTTTCGTGCACGGCTACCAAAAAATGATGGTTGAACTCGAACGCTATTAGGCGCAACTTTCCCCTGATTCAAAGGAGAGTGACATGGCAACGATGGCAAGGCCCGCGACCGCCGCGATTGATCCGTATGACATGAGCCGCGCAGAAATTTATGCGGATGATAGCTGGCGGGTGCCTTTCGCCGAATTGCGCGCCAAAGCGCCCGTTTATTACTGTGCGAATAGCGAGTTTGGGCCTTTTTGGTCAGTATCCAGCTATAAATCCATTGTGCATGCCGAAGCTCTGCCGGACATATTCTCGTCATCCTGGACCAACGGTGGTGGGGTGACGATTACGGATCGCGCACCCGGTGACATGCCAATGCCGAACTTCATTGCAATGGATCGCCCGAAGCATACCGAACAACGACGCAGCGTATCCCCCGCCTTCACACCAAGCGAAATGGTGCGGATGAGCGAAGACATTCGCGCGCGCACATCCGAAATTCTTGATGCTTTGCCTTACAGCGAACCCATTGATTGGGTAGACCGCGTTTCCGTTGAACTGACGACGCAGATGCTGGCGATCCTATTTGATTTCCCTTGGGAGGACCGACGGCTGTTGACGCTGTGGTCCGATTGGGCGGGTGATGTGGAAATCATCAAAAACTCCGCGCTGAAGGAACAGCGGCTTGCCCATATGCACGAAATGGGAGCCTATTTCAAAAAGCTGTGGGATGAACGGGTGAATGCTCCGCCCGCGCCTGACCTTGTTTCTATGATGATCCGCAGCGAAGGCATGAGTCACATGGACCCTCAAGAGTTTATGGGGAACCTGATCCTGCTCATCGTCGGCGGCAACGATACCACGCGTAACACCATGTCCGGCCTTGCCTATGCGCTCGACAAATTCCCGGATCAGCGCGCTGCTTTGGAGGCAGACGCCAGCCTGATCCCCAATACTGTGAGCGAGGCCATCCGCTGGCAAACGCCACTTGCGCATATGCGGCGGACAGCCTTGGTTGATACAGAGTTAGAAGGCCAGATGATCCGCAAAGGGGATAAAGTGATCCTCTGGTATATCTCTGGCAACCGCGATGAAAGCGTGTTTCCCAATGCCGATGCGTTTGACATTAGGCGCGACAATGCGCGGCGGCATTTGTCTTTCGGCTACGGCATCCACCGCTGCGTCGGGGCGCGGCTGGCGGAACTGCAAGTAACGATCCTGCTGGAAGAAATGGCCAAGCGGCGAATGCGCGTGAAGCTGTTGGAAGAGCCAGAGCGCGTCGCGGCCTGCTTTGTTCACGGTTATAGAAAAATGATGGTTAAACTGGAGTCCTATTGATGGGTGAAGTGAGAGAAGGCGGGTGCCTTTGCGGCGCAGTGCGCTACACGGCTGCATGGCCGCCGATGATGATCGCGACGTGTAGCTGTAAAAACTGTCAGCGCCAGGCAGGGTCTTCGGTGGCTTTGCTTGCAGTTATGCCAGCAGAGGCTGTGGCGATCACGGGCGTGCTGACCGCTTACGAAGATACTGGAGAAAGTGGTGGCAAGGTCATCCGCAAATTCTGTGGAACGTGCGGATCGCCCATCGTCAGCGAAATTCCGGCTGCCCCGCAGATGATCATAGTGAAGGCCGGCACACTTGATAACGCAAAGGATTTGGCCCCAACGCTACATTATTGGACCAGTTCTTCCCATGACTGGGTGCAATTTCCCGAAGGCGGCGTAATGTTGGAAAAGCAGGCCTAACCAAAGCCTTGCGCTTCGCGCCTGTGCAGCTATCCCTGAGATCATCTAAATCAGGATCCAACCATGCCCTCCGGTCTCGCTGCCCTTCTCGACGATATTGCCACCATCACCAAAGTCGCTGCTGCGTCACTCGATGATGTTGCGGCTGCCGCTGGCAAAGCGGGAAGCAAAGCGGCTGGGGTCGTTATCGACGATACAGCGGTGACCCCGCAATATGTCACTGGCTTTACGCCTGACCGTGAACTGCCGATCATCTGGCGGATCGCCAAGGGATCGCTGTTCAATAAAATTATCATCATTCTGCCAGTCGCCTTGCTGCTCAGCGCCTTCCTGCCATGGGCGATCACGCCACTGCTCATGATTGGCGGGGCCTATCTTTGCTTTGAAGGCGCAGAAAAGATCATTGAGAAATTCAGTGACAAGGAAGAAACGCTGGCCGAAGAAGTGGCGGAAATGTCATCAGCAGAACATGAAGCTGCTATGGTGTCTGGCGCGGTGCGGACGGACTTCATCTTGTCCGCCGAAATCATGGCCATTGCCCTCAATGAAGTCGCCGATATCGGGCAAAAATCCATCGCGATGGAGGCGGCCGTTCTTGCCTTTGTCGCGCTCGCCATCACCATTGGGGTCTACGGCACGGTCGGGCTGATCGTAAAAATGGATGATATTGGCCTCAACTTGGCCCAGCGCAGCCTATCGACGACCCGCGCAATTGGCCGGGGCCTTGTGAAGGCCATGCCCAAACTTCTTTCCGCCCTGTCGATCATTGGCACCGCGGCCATGTTGTGGGTCGGCGGGCAGATCATTCTGCACGGCGTCCATATCTACGTCGGCAAGATGCTGGGGATCAGCAACGGTGTGCTAGCATGGATCGCTGATGCCGCGCTATCGGGCGTGTTCGGTCTGATCATCGGCGGGATCATTGTGTTCATACACCATAAGATCATGCACCGCGCGCAAGCGTAGGACCTAAGGGCGCACTTGCCTAATCTGCACTGATCCTGCACAGCTTTACTCATGAGCGCGACCATCCACCGCATTACGCCTAGCCGCGAACCAACGCTTGATCCGCTGATCAATCTGGTCGCGGGCGGCATGAACCAAGTCAACAGCGTCATCCTGAATCGAATGAATAGCAATGTGCCGCTGATCCCAGAACTTGCCGGTCATTTGATATCCGGTGGTGGGAAGCGAATGCGGCCGATGCTGACGCTCGCGTCGGCCAAGCTTCTCGATTATCCCGGCGACCGTCATTATAAACTGGCGGCAACGGTGGAGTTTATTCACACGGCAACCCTGCTGCATGATGATGTGGTTGACGGGTCTGATCTGCGGCGCGGGCGCAAAACAGCGAATAATGTGTGGGGCAATCCCGCAAGCGTTCTAGTCGGTGATTTCCTGTTCAGCCGCGCATTTGAACTGATGGTTGAAGACGGCAGCCTGAAAGTCCTGAAAATCCTATCCGGGGCCAGTGCTGTGATCGCGGAAGGCGAAGTCAATCAATTGACCGCGCAAGGCCGGATCGACACGACTGAAGAACGCTATCTCGACATTATCGGCGCGAAGACCGCGGCACTGTTCGCCGCAGCCTGTCGCGTCGCAGCCGCTGTCGCGGAACGTGACGAAACGACTGAACTGGCGCTCGATAGCTTTGGCCGTAATCTTGGCATTGCGTTCCAACTCGTCGACGATGCTATCGATTATGTTTCAGACGCCGAAACCATGGGCAAAGGTGTCGGCGACGATTTTCGCGATGGTAAAATGACATTGCCTGTCATTCTGGCCCATGCGCGTGGATCAGAATCAGATCGGACATTCTGGAAAGATGCCATCGAAGGCCGCCGCATTTCTGACGATGATTTGGCCTATGCCAAAACGCTTCTGACCAAAACCGGAGCCGTTGACTCTACCATGGAACGCGCCCGTCATTACGGTCAGCGCGCCATCGACACGCTGGGCCCGTTTCCGACCAGTGCTGCCAAGGCGGCGCTAACCGAGGCGGTGGAGTTTGCGATCGCCCGGGCTTATTAGGGACCAGTGAACCTCCCAATTCATGCCGTCCTCCCCGACCTTTTAGATGTTCTTTCCAACGCCTCCAACGCTGTTCTAATCGCCCCGCCGGGTGCGGGAAAGACCACGGCCATCGCCCCTGCCCTGCTCAATCAGCCTTGGTGCAAGGGGCAAATTCTTCTCCTTTCCCCCCGTCGTTTGGCCGCAAGGGCAGCTGCGGAGCGCATGGCGGAATTGGCGGGAGAGCCTGTCGGGCAAACCATAGGTTATGCGACGCGGATGGACAGCAAGCAGTCTGCGGCAACGCGCATATTGGTTATCACTGAAGGCATATTCGTCAACCGCATCCAGGCCGAACCAGACTTGCCCGGCGTGTCGGCGGTGCTGTTTGATGAAGTGCATGAACGCAGCCTCGATAGTGATTTTGGGCTGGCCTTGGCCCTCGACGCACAGGAGGGTCTGCGGCCTGATCTAAGGGTCATTGCCATGTCAGCGACATTGGATGGCAGCCGCTTTTCCGCATTAATGGGGGAAGCGCCTGTCATCGAAAGCGAAGGCAAGTCCCATCCGCTCACGTTGCGCCATATCGGGCGCAAGGCCGAAGCGCGGATCGAGAATGACATGGCTGCAGCAATACGCCGCGCACTTGTCGAGGAGGAAGGCGACTTGCTTGCCTTCCTGCCCGGCGTTGGCGAAATCGAGCGCACGGCGGAACGGCTGGGCGGTATCACCGCTGACATCCACCGCCTCCACGGCTCCCTTGATCCGGCAGACCAGCGCGCGGCGATCAGGCGGAGTGACAATCGCAAAGTCATCCTCGCCACCTCTATAGCCGAAACCAGCCTGACCATCGACGGCGTTCGGATTGTGATCGACTCCGGTCTCGCTCGCCGCCCCCGCTATGACCGGGCGGCAGGTGTTGCGCGGCTGGTGACTGAGCGCGTGAGCCAAGCCGCAGCCACCCAGCGCGCAGGTCGTGCCGCGCGCCAATCAGCTGGCGTTGCTTACCGGCTTTGGGAGGAAGCCGCGACAGCAGGTCTTCCGCGCTTTGACCCGCCAGAGATATTGGAGGCAGACCTTTGCGCACTTACCCTTGATTGCGCGCTCTGGGGTGTGACTGAACCCGCAAGCCTGCGCTGGCTTGATCCGCCGCCTGCTGCTGCCATTGCTGAGACACGCCAGCGATTGGCGTTACTGGGTGCAGTAGAGGGCGATGGCCGTGCGACGCCCCATGGCAAAGCGATGGCGCGCTTGCCCCTGCCACCGCGCTTGGCCCATATGCTCATCGCGGCGGGCAAGCTTGGATTTGCAGATGAGGCGGCAGAAGTCGCGGTGCTAATTGGCGAACGCGGCCTTGGCGGCACGGGCGTGGATCTGGAAACAAGAGTGGCGCGTTGGCGGCGGGAACGGGGGCCAAGGGCAGAGAGCGCAAGAAGGCTGGCGAAACGGTGGGCGACCGTACTCCCCTCCCGAGCCCCTATAAGGGACGGCAGGGGAATAAGTATCGCCATTGCCCTTGCCTATCCCGACCGCATTGCGCGCCGTCGAGATGCCTCAGGCGAACATTGGGCAAGCGTTGGCGGGCGCGGCTTCAGGCTGGATCCGACAGACCAACTCGCCAAATGCGAATGGCTAGCCGTAGCAGATATCCAAGGCGCTGCATCGGGGGCACGCATCTTGTCCGCCGCTGAAATCGAGTGGAACGATATTGAGTCGCTTTATGCAGACCGGATCGAAACCAGCACCAAAGTCGAATTTGACCCCGCAACGGGCGGCATCAAGACTGAAACAGGCAAGCGGCTGGGCGCAATCCTGCTGTCCAAAGGGCAGAACAGCAGCGCAACCCCCGAAGCCATAGCCGCTGCATTGGTTGCTGGCGTTCTGAGTCACGGTCTTAGCACACTGCCATGGTCGCCAGCCTCAACACATCTGCGCACTCGTGCTGCCTTTGCGGGTGTGGCGGGATTGGAAGGTGATAGCCTCACCGCCACCCTTGAAGATTGGTTGACTCCAATCGTCATGGGCAAACGCAAACTTTCTGAGATTGACACCGGCGCCCTTCACAACGCCCTCACGAATATCATTGGTTGGGATGGCCAACAGGAAATTGAACGCCTCGCCCCGCCATCATTTCGATCTCCGGCTGGAACCAGCCACGCTATTGATTATGCGGCGGAGGCAGGCCCAACGGTTGAGTTGCGTGTCCAAGCACTTTTCGGATTGGCGGAGCATCCTTGCGTCGGCGCGAACCACGTGCCGCTTGTCCTTAGCCTCACATCGCCGCCGGGTCGTCCTATTCAAACAACGCGCGATTTGCCTGGCTTCTGGCGCGGCAGCTGGGCCGATGTGGTCAAAGATATGCGCGGGCGGTATCCCCGTCATAATTGGCCCGACGACCCCACACAGGCAATTGCGAGCCTCAAAACAAAGAAGGCGCTTGATCGCGGCCGCTAAATCGGGAAATGGCGGGGCATGACACAGGCACGCATCATTCAAAAATCAAAGAACGCCATGCAATCCGGCCGCGCAGGCACTGATGAATGGGTGCTGGAATATGAGCCAGTGGAGGCACAAACAGCTGACCCGCTAATGGGTTGGGCAGGCTCTGGCGACACGCGTCGTCAATTATCGCTCAAATTCAAGACTTTGGACGCGGCAAAGGCCTATGCTGATGGTAAGGGGTTGAGTTATTCAGTGGTCGCCGCCGCACCAAGGGCGTTGAAATTGCAGGCCTATGCGGATAATTTTCGTTGACCGTCTAACCCTTCAATAATCCAATTTCCACCAATCGCTGCTTTAGATAAGCATCTGCGGTAATCGGCTCCGGATACAGGTCAGGGTGCGCTGCGTCGACGCAACTGGGCAGCGTCTCAATCACAAAATCACTCGCGAAATGCAGGAAGAACGGCATTGAGTAGCGCGGCAGATGGCGGCGTTCGGGGGGGGGATTGATCACGCGGTGCGTGGTGGAGGGCAGCCGGTTATTGGTCAGTCGTTGCAACATATCACCAATATTGACGACCATTGCGCCCTTGGGCGGATCAATCGCCAGCCACTGCCCATCTTTGCCGAGCAATTGCAGCCCCGCCTCTTCTGCGCCGAGCAGCAGGGTGATTGTGTTGATATCTTCATGCGCCCCTGCCCTTATTCCATCAGCATCGGCGGGGATTGGCGGATAATGGAGTAGGCGAAGGATGCTGTTGCCGCTGTCCACAGTCGGCGCAAACCAGTCCGGAGCAAGGCCAAGGTGGCGGGCAATGGCAGAGAGGATTTGCCCTCCCGCCAGGTCGAAGGCGTTGTAAAGCGCAGAGAGCGACTGACGAAATTCCGGCACCTCAGCGGGCCAGACATTATCCGGCATGTGACCGCGGAACCGATGGCCAGCGGGTAAATCACGGCCCACATGCCAGAATTCCTTCAGGTCATGCTTGTCAGCATCTTTCGCAATTTCAGTGCCGAACGCTGTGTAGCCGCGCTGACCGCCATTGCCCTTGGCGTCATATGCAAGCTTTGTGGCCGTCGGAAGCGCGAAGAAGTCCGCTGTCAAATCCCAACTGCGCTTGATTAGCCCTGCGTCAATCCCGTGGTCAGCAATGATTGCGAAACCATAGTGTTCAAAGGATGCACCCAGTTGGGCCGCGAAACCCGATGGGTCGCCAGCCGCGCTGGCAAGCGACAGCGTAGGAATTGAATCAGTGAGACAGGACATTGCGTCGGTTATTCCGCCAATGTCACCAGTTTCAATTCGCCGGATCCAGCGGCTTGTCGTTGAGTCAAACGACCCTCCACTTGAGCGCCATTTTCAATCGAAACGGTTTGATAAGTGATATCGCCGGCAATCCTCGCAGCCTTTTCAATGATGAGCGACCCTACGTTGAGCGTGCCTTCAACAGTGCCTGCCACGGTTGCGCGTTCGGCCATGACATTGCCCTTCACTCGGCCTGCACTGCCTAAAATCAGGGATTGGCAGGAGAGATCTCCGTCGACCGTGCCATCAAGATGCAAATCGCCTTTGCCTGCCACATTGCCTGTAATGATCACTTCATTACCAATGAAGGACATGGCCCCACCGCTACCGCTGCTCACGCTGGGCAAAGCGACGCCGCCTTCTGTGGTTTTGTTTCCCCATGCCATGGTGCGACTCCGTGCTGAATGAAAGATGATCTTCGATAAGCAAAAAGCTTAAAGAATGCCACCGCCCAAAACCAATCGCAGCACGCCAATGCCAATGACAACCAAGTTCAAATTTCGTCCGCTCGTCTGGTCTGACATCGCCCCAAGAGCAAGGCCCACAACCGCGATCGGAATGATGATCCAGTTGGCCCAGCCGAGGAGTGGAATGAACGCCACAACAACAAGGATAAGGGCGAGCATGCCGATGACGATGGAAATTGTGTTGCGCATGAACAGGATATCAATCTTTCCGCGCGAAGATTCAAGGGGTGCCGCTTGAAACTCTCCCCAAGCTATTTTACTGACATCCCTGTTAATCACCAAAGGACGCACTTCCATGGCCTATGCCCATACCCACGAAGCGAACCCGCATTGGCTGCCGCGTCCGCCGGAAAGCGAAACCAATCATGTTCCGGGCGAAAAAGGCTTACCTCTGTTTGGCGTCACCTTTGAGCAATTGAAAGACCCACTTGCGTTTCAAAAGCGCATGGTGGCCAAGTACGGTCCTGTGTACCGCATCAACAGCTTTGGTGGCCGGTTTGTCCAGATGATGGGGCCAGATGCGAATGAGCTGGTGATGTTTGACCGGGATAAAGTCTTCTCATCCGAACAAGGCTGGGGACCAGTGCTGAACCTGCTGTTCCCGCGCGGCCTTATGCTGATGGATTTTGAACAACACCGCGTCCACCGCAAAACTCTGTCCGTTGCGTTCAAGCCGGAGCCGATGAAGCTTTATGCAACAGCGATCAATGACGGCATCAAAAAAGGCGTCGCGGCGTGGAAAGGAAAGAGCTTTGAATTCTATCCCGCAATCAAGGAACTGACGCTGGACCTTGCCGCAAGTGCCTTCCTTGGAATTCCGTGGGGGCCAGACGCGGACAAGATCAACAAAGCTTTTGTCGACATGGTGCAGGCCTCGGTCGGGGTTATCCGCACGCCCATTCCTGGCACAAAAATGGGGCGCGGGGTGGCAGGCCGCAAGTTTCTGCTCGAATATTTCGGGAAGGAAGTGCCCAAGCGCCGCGCCTCTGATGCGCAAGACATGTTCAGCCAATTCTGCCGCGCGACCAATGAAGAAGGTGAGCTTCTCACTGACGGCGAAATCATCGATCACATGAATTTCCTGATGATGGCCGCCCATGACACAATCACATCATCGGCCACCAGCATGGTCATGATGCTCGGCAAGAACCCGGATTGGCAAGTGAAGCTGCGCGAAGAAATGGCGGGCCTTGGCGTCAATGGCGATGATCTGCCTTATGAGCGGCTGAGTGATCTGACGCTGACAGATTATGCGTTCAAGGAATCGCTACGGATGATCCCGCCCGTCCCCTCCATCCCGCGCCGCGCGGTGAAGGATTTCAGTTTTGGCGGCTTTGATTTCAAGGCTGGAACTTATGTGGGCGTTTCACCGGGCTATACACACCAAATGGCCGAACATTGGCCAGACCCTCTGACTTTTGATCCCATGCGCTTTGAGCCTGAACAGGTGAAGGCGCGCCACAAATATGCTTGGGTTCCGTTTGGCGGCGGCGCGCATATGTGTTTGGGCCTGCACTTTGCCTATATGCAAATGAAGATGCTGATGTGGCATATGCTGAGAGTGGGCACGATCACTCTGCCTGAAGGCAGCGGCAACGAATGGCAGGCCTGGCCAATCCCGCAACCTAAGGACGGGCTGCCGATGCGGCTGGCATAACGAAAAAGGGAGCCGCAACAGCAGCTCCCTTTTTCGTTTCGATGTGAGGCCGATGTTTAGCGGCAGACGCAACGCGGCTTCGGCCGGGGCTTATAGTGACGCTTGGCGACATAGCGTTTGCGCGGAGCAGAAGCGTAGACCACTTCCTCAGTCACCGTTGTCGTGGTTGTCACGACAGGTTGTGACTGAACCGTCACAGTGATGATTTCTGACCCGCCGTAGCCGTAAGACGGGCGGTATCCATATCCGCCGCCCTGATGATGCGTCACAACTGGCGGACGGCCTTGCGGACGACCATTGTCCCAATGCGGACGAGTACCTTCATAAGTGCCGTCCCATGTCTGGGTTGGGCCGTCGTTCCAGCGTCCAGTCCATTGACCCTGCCACTGGCCATTTTGCGTCACACCGTCTGGCGCATCATAGCCATAGTCATAATCCATATCGCGGCCCCGGTTGCGGCTATATTTCGGTCGCTTGACTTTGTAGCCGCGTCCTGCACGATCACTGGAGTCAATTGCAGCACCACCAATGGCACCCACGCCGCCGCCGATCAAAGCACCAGCTGTGCGGTCACCACGGCCGGCAATCACACTGCCTGCGATGGCACCAACGGCGCCGCCGACAATGGCACCACCTAGGCCGCCGTCCCGGTCACGTCCCCGTGAGCGTTCAGATGCGCGGCGGTCATCGCCGCGATATCCATCATCGCTATAGCCGTAAGAATCGCTATAATCTTCGTTATTGGCAATATCGTCATAGCGATCATAGCGATCCCATTCCACGCCTTCGACATAATCTTGCACGCGACCATAACGGTCCGTCATCACGGCATCATTATAGTAACGCGACCAGCCATAGCCATTTGACGGACGGGAAAAACCATAATTCCCGTAATTGCCAACATAGAAGCTAGGATTGATCCAGAAACTAGGAAGCGCGTAGCCGACGAAGGGACGGCGGTATCCACCCCAACCACCCGGAGCGCGGTAGCCCATTTGCCAACGGCCATTGTGGCGCGGGCCCCAATTGCGGGGGCCGCCAACGTGCGGCATCGAAGGCTTGGGTGCATGCATCCCGCCCCCCATCGGCCGCGGCATATGGTTGGCCCCTGCGGGCATTTGCTGAGCCTGCACCGCAACGGGAAGCGCGCCAATCATCAACGCGATGGCAGAGGTTTTGAGGATATTCATACGTAAGCTCCCGATACACTATTCCAAACGGCATGGGGCCGACTCGCCTCATGGTTTATTTTTCGTTCATGGAACTTAACAGCAGCTTCACCAATTTCCAGCGCGTGAAATGGTTAAAATTGTCCCGTTTTTGGCCAGATTCGGCTTTGGATCAGCTTTGTAACGCGTTCGAGCCCTTCTGCATCCTCCAAATCAAAGCGATTGAGGCTTGGGCTATCCAGATCCAGCACCGCCAAAACGCGGCCTTCCTTAACCAGCGGAACCACAATTTCAGACTGCGAAGCTGCGTCACACGCAATATGGCCGGAGAAGGCGTGAACGTCCGGAACCAGCTGCGTTTGGCCACTCGCCGCCGCCGCGCCGCAGACACCCTTGCCAAGCGGTATGCGGATGCACGCGACTTTGCCTTGAAACGGCCCCAGCACCAATTCATCATCGATGACGCGGTAAAATCCCGCCCAATTGAGGTCCGGCAGATACTCCCAGATGAGCGCAGCGGCATTGGCCATATTGGCAATCGGGTCCGGTTCATCCTTTGTCACGGCGTCAATGGCGGCGAGCAGATCTCGATAAAGCTCTTCCTTTGTGCCGGACGAGACCGCGAACTGGAACATTATCATCTCCTGCTGTTATAGCCCCCACCATTAACGCGTAGACTCGCCAAAAGGAAACCGAACATGATCCGCTGCGCCGCTGCCACCGTCTCTGGCATCATCCCTGCCCTCGCTCTGCTCTTAGGGACGCCTGCCACCGCGCAAGAACGAAAGGACCGGAACAAAGACACAGGCGAAATGATGGGAGACGCGGTCACGCAGCCGCTCGCCGATATAAATTTGAAACGCAAAGGCGTGCCAGCCGAGCTGCAGGCCATCCGCGACAAACCCTATGATATGGAGGGCATCCGTACGTGCCGCCACATCATTGCCGAAGTCACAAAGCTGGACGCCGTGCTCGGCGATGATTTTGACAAAATCGAAGTCACCACGCGCGAGCGCAAACGTAAGGAAGGCGCTGCTGGCGTGACGCGCGGCATCATATCCGGCCTGATCCCGTTTCGCGCGCTCATCCGTGAAGTGTCCGGCGCGCGGGCGTCAGATCAGGATTACCGAGAGGCGGTTTATGCTGGCGTTGTCCGGCGCAGCTATCTTAAGGGTCTGGGAACGGCGCGTCGCTGCCGCGCTCCGGGGCGTCCGATGACAGCAATGGAAAGCGCACAACAGGCAGCAACTGAGATATTGGCGGAGGACCCAACACCTAATGACAAGAAATAGAGCCTCTGCCCTTGCCGCGCGCCGCCCGTGGATGCGCCTGAATGATTGTAATAATGTCGAAGATTTCCGCGAACTCGCGCGCAGGCGTCTGCCCGGGCCCGTCTTTCATTACATCGACGGCGCAGCCGATGATGAAGTGACCAAGGACCGCAACACGGCGGCCTATGAAGACTGCGACCTCATCCCCAATGTTCTGGCAGGCGTCGGCAGCGTCGATATGCGCACAACGGTTATGGGAAAGGAATTGGCGATGCCGCTGTTCCTATCCCCCACCGCCCTTCAGCGCCTGTTCCACTGGCAGGGCGAACGCGCGGTCGGCGCGGCGGCGGAGAAGTTTGGCACTTTCTTTGGCATCTCCAGCCTCGCCACTGTGAGCATTGAAGAGGTTGGCCGCACGATCACCAGCCCCAAACTGTTCCAGCTTTATATCCACAAAGACAAAGGCCTGAACCACGCGATGATTGAGGCGTGCAAGATCGCCAAATTTGATGCCATTGCCCTGACTGTGGATACTATTGTCGGCGGCAACCGGGAACGCTGTTTGCAAACTGGCTTCACTTCACCGCCGCGCCTGACGCCGGGTTCCGCGATCAGTTTCGCCGCGCACCCGCGCTGGACGCTCAATTATCTGCTGCGTGAAAAATTTGAACTGTCCAACCTGAAAGATCATGTCAGCGAAGGCACCAATGTGGCGCTGTCCGTCGCGGATTATTTCAACACCATGCTTGATCAGACGATGGATTGGAAAACTGCCGAAGCTGTGCGCGTAGAGTGGGGCGGGCAGTTTTGCCTGAAAGGCATCATGTCGGTTGCCGACGCGAAACGCGCGGTGGATATCGGCGCGACGGCGATCATGGTTTCCAACCACGGCGGCCGCCAGATGGACGGCGGACGCGCGCCCTTTGATCAACTAGCCGAAATTTGTGATGCTGTCGGCGACAAAATCGACGTCATTTGCGACGGCGGCATCCGGCGCGGCTCCCATGTGCTTAAGGCGCTTTCGGTGGGTGCAAAGGCATGCTCCGGCGGGCGGCTCTACCTCTACGCCCTTGCCGCGGCAGGCCAGCCGGGTGTGGAACGCGCCATCGGCAAGCTCCGCGACGAAATCGAACGGGGTATGAAACTGATGGGTGCGCGGAATGTGGGGGATTTGACACGCGATAATATACGGTGGCGGTGAGCAGCGGTTGGTCGGCCTAATACAGAGCTGTCGTTGCAGCCGCAATACCCCTGGAAACAGTATCCCGGAACTACATGTCGTGAAGTGCGCGCTTGTTGTCGTGTAGGAACAGAGTTTAAGGCGTTAGCGATGGACAAAGTCTGGGACTGGCGCCATCAGGAAAAAGAAATGGGGGAAATACGCGCGCATACGGGCCTTCGTGGCATCGCAGCTTTGCTTGTTGTCTTCTATCATCTTCAGTTCACACAACCCCATTTGCCATTTGAAGACGCAACATCATTTTTTCGACGCGGATATTTGATGGTCGATCTGTTTTTTATTCTCAGTGGCTTCATCATATCTTATGTTTATACACCCGCATTGGGGCATAAGCTCGCTTTGCGACCTTTCTTCCTCAAGCGGGTTATTCGCCTTTTTCCATTGCATCTTTTTTGCCTTCTGACCCTTCTGATTGGTTCAACCAGTCAATATCTTTTGTTGAACATGTTGGGCAAACAAACCGAACCGTTGTTCACAAATGAATCGATCACGGCCTTGGTTTCACAGATTTTTCTTCTCAACGCCTGGTTTCCCAAAGAACCGATGTGGAATATTCCAAGCTGGTCGATCAGTGCTGAACTCTTTGCCTATGCCTTATTCCCAGTGCTTGCCGTGGTTTTGCACCGCGGACGGATGGCTGGAAGCGTGTGTTTGATTGCGTGCAGCCTTCTTCTCTATGGCATAATCGTTTACGATAAGGGATCGTTAGATGTTGTTTCAGGTTGGGCTCCGTTTCGGTGTGGTGCCGGTTTCATGCTGGGCATGGTTATCCACAAGCATCGCCGCAAATTCTCAGGATTGCCCGACGGATTGGTTGGCATAGTACAGTTTACAGGTCTGATTGGCGCCATTGTCGTTATGGCTTTTCCTATGAATGACGGTTTGGCGATCCCGTTTTTCGTTATATTTGTTGCAGTCACATGGTCGGACAAAGGCTGGTTAGCAACACTTCTGGGCAGATCAATATGCCAATATCTGGGGCGAATTTCTTATTCCGTATACCTGACTCATGTGGTTATACTTGGGCTTCTCTATCCTTCATGGACTGCGGTTGTATCACGATCTCCACTTGATGCGCTCACGATGCGCGCGATTTGGATTCTGCTGGCTATTTTCGTTGTCATCCTAATTTCGCATTTTACCTATCATGGGGTGGAAGGCCCCTCTCGGCGCTGGCTGACCAAGCATATAGTATCGAATTGAACCAGCACGGACATCTTTGAGGGCATTTCTCTGTTTCCCTCTAATATTTTACATCCTAAGTTCGGGCTGGACATGAAATACGCAGGGAATAGATTACATGCCTATGATGATTCTTTGCGGTGATGGGCCTGTCGCGACCTTTGACAGGCACCAATGCGAACAAGCAGGGGAGGCTTTAGCGCCGTCCTACCAAGAGGCTCAGCCATTTCCTCACGTGGTTATCGATGATTTTTTAGACAGTGCCGTCTTGCAGCCGCTTCTTGCACAATTTCCAGCGCGCACGGGAAAAGAGCATTTTGATCGCAATCAGGAACGCATGAAATACCAGTTTGCGCCTTGGGAAGTGCAGGGTGATGCTTTGCGCAATTTGATTATACAATTGAACAGTGCTGCATTCGTTCGCTTTCTGGAAAAGCTGACAGGAATCAAAGGCCTTATCCCTGATCCATATTATGAAGGCGGCGGCCTTCATGAAACCATGCCCGGGGGGCACCTGAGTGTTCATGCCGATTTTAACGTGCATGGACGGATGAAATTGCAACGGCGGTTAAATTTTCTTCTTTATCTCAATGATGATTGGTCTTTGGATTACGGCGGGCAGCTTGAATTATGGGACAAAGAAATGACGGCCTGTCAGCTGCGCGTTAACCCAGATATAGCACGCGCCGTTATTTTTAATACCGATCTTGATAGTTACCACGGCCATCCCGAACCTTTGACCTGTCCGGCTGGGCGGTCCCGCCGGTCAATCGCGACTTATTATTACACGGCCCCTGAAAACGGCATCGCATCGCTGCCTAAAAGAACGACGATGTTCAAAGCCAGACCGAGCACAGGCGATAAGCGCGATTGGAAGATTGGATATGAGCATTTTGTCAATGATTGGATCCCCTTCAAACTGAAGGGCCTTGCACTAAAAGTTGGCAACAAGCTGTTGAGGTGATCAACAAGAGTTCCGGGAGTTCTGGTGACGCAATACTAATTATTGATTTGTGCACCATCGGAATCCCTTCATTCACATTGACAAAGCAAGAATGTTCATCTAATGTTCTCTGTGCTCTTTGAAATCCTGCCGCCCTGCGCAGCAGATCGTGAATGATTGATATGCGCCGCTGCGCGCGAGGAGATTCCGCGCCTGATCGTTCCGGGGACGCGAACCCTTTCCAAAAGCGTTTCAGGTGTCAACCATGTGTCAACTTTAGAAACAAGCTGCGTAGCGTGGAGCGTAGTGGGGATGTCACACAAAAGGAGATATGGTCCCCAACATCCATCCCGGTTTCAAATGTGCGACTGGCACAACTTTACTCAACTTTGGAATTTCGGTGAAGGCAGCAGAACCT
This sequence comes from Sphingomonadales bacterium, assembly GCA_031376385.1. Classification (GTDB taxonomy): domain Bacteria; phylum Pseudomonadota; class Alphaproteobacteria; order Sphingomonadales; family Sphingomonadaceae; genus Aquisediminimonas. The sequence continues at coordinate 232,250 of JANMDQ010000029.1, read as the reverse complement.
AACGATTGGCAGTCGATCGCGGGCAAATGGTGTTTGCAAAAGACTTCAAACATACTCCACTTGTTGAGGAATTCGCCATTTTTTCCCTACGCGGCATTTGGCTCCTTGCCCCTCATGTCCGCCCCAGCAGTTCAAACCATTGACAAGAGAGTTGCTTTTCAAGACTGTTCCGCGAAACGCCGCGAAAAGGCAGGAGAGAAGCATGACCGACTATGACGTTCTGATCGTTGGTGCAGGGATATCTGGCATTGGCGGGGCTGTGCATTTGAAACAGAAATGCCCGGGGAAGAGCTTTGCAATCATTGAAGGCCGCGAACGCCTAGGCGGCACGTGGGACTTGTTTCGCTATCCCGGTATCCGGTCCGACTCCGACATGTATACGCTAGGGTTTGAATTTAAGCCGTGGACCAACAGCAAGGCGATTGCGGATGGCCCGTCGATCCTCAATTACCTGAAGGAAACGGTCACGGAATTTGGCCTTGAAAAGGACATCCGTTTTCAAACGCGGGTGAAGGATTTAAGCTGGTCTTCGCAAGACTGCTTCTGGACTGTCACGTGCGAGGTTGGGCCGGATGCGCGCCGCGAAGTGATCACGGCGGGCTTTGTGTTCATGGGCACCGGCTATTACAGTTACACGGACCCCTACCGCCCCGCTTTCCCGGGCGAGGCCGCGTTCAAGGGGCCGATCATCCACCCGCAGATGTGGCCAGAGAATCTGGACTATAAGGGTAAAAAGGTTGTCATCATCGGCAGTGGCGCCACCGCAGTAACGCTGGTGCCCGCGATGATCGACACAGGGGCTGCGCATGTGACAATGCTGCAACGCTCCCCGACTTATATTGTTTCGGCACCCGGCGAAGACGGATTGGCGAACAGTTTCAACAAATATCTGCCGCTCAAGCTCGCCTATGCGCTGACGCGGTGGCGGAAGATTTCGATGCAGTGGTTCACCTATAATCTGGCGCAGAAACGCCCTGATATGGTGAAGACATCAATATCGAAAATGGCGAAGGAAGAACTGGGCGGTGAATATGATCGGTTGCAGGCGGGCCTGACCCCCACTTACAACCCATGGGATCAGCGGATGTGCCTGATCCCGGACAGCGATCTGTTCCGCGTCATTCGTGCCAAACAAGCCAATATCGTGACGGGCCATATCGAAAGCTTCACCGGCGCTGGTATCACGTTGAAAGACGGCACAGAGATCGAAGCAGATATCATCATCACTGCAACGGGCCTGAAAATGGAGATCATGAGCGGCGTAAACTTGTCCGTTGATGGTCGTACGATCAAGCTGTCAGATACGCTCAGCTATAAAGGCTTCATGTATTCTGATGTGCCCAATATCATGTCATCTTTCGGCTATTCCAACGCATCTTGGACATTGAAGAGCGATTTGATCGGCAATTACATGTGCCGCCTGATCAAATATATGGACGCGAAGGGACTGAAAGTCGCGATCCCCCATGATGCGACTGTGATGGCAGAGGACGAATCGTTGATGAACCTGAGTTCCGGTTATGTGCAACGGGCAAAGGGCGTGTTGCCTCGCCAAGGCAACCGCGAACCTTGGCGTGCGCATCATAATTATTTCATTGATCGCTGGAACCTGAAACGCGGACCGTTGGACAATGGCATGGAGTTTCGCAGCGGGCCAATCGCAGCAACTGCGGCGAATGATGCCCCAGTGTATGCCGAAGCCGCAGAATAATAGTCAAACAGTCTCGCGCGGCGAAAAGGCCAAAGCCAAGGCCCAACGCAGGATGTGGAAAATCGTAATCGTTTTCGGTGCCGAAACTACTCTCATGTCAAAAACCCCTGTGGTGATGACATTGCTCTAGGCGTCAATCATGCAACGCTGATGACGGGATCGTTACCATTGCATGACAGCGCGCTCTCATCGCAAACTGTCATGCGACTGTCACATTCGACTGACAGGACAATCCAGCGCCGCTATGGGGGGCGCGGATGAATGAAGAGCCGATGAATCGCGGAAGCTTGCTAATCGCCGTCGCCGCTGCCGCTGCGATGCTCTTCGCGGGCGTCAACGCTTGGCTGACGGCTGCCATTCTGCTGATTTGGATCGCCACGCTCCGGCTCGCCCGCCCAGCCCCGACATTTGAACCACAGGATAGGCGTCGCCGCGATCTCACAACTGATATGGTGAGCAAGATGATCCAGCCGCTAGAATCGCCGATGCTGGTGATGCGCGGGGAAAGGGTGGAGGCGGCCAATGCGGCGGCTCAGGGCGTGCTTGGATTGCATATTGTCGGGCAGGATGCCCGCGTCGCGCTGCGCCACCCCGATGCCATTGCCTTGGTATCCGGCGATACTGATAGGTCCGTGACGATCAAGGGCCTGACGACCGCCAAGAGCCTTTGGAAACTCTCAATCTTTCGCCTTGATGATCGGCTGCGGTTGGTTGAATTGGCGGATATGACGGCTCAGGCGGATATTTCCCGCGCACACACAGATTTTGTCGCCAATGCCAGCCATGAACTGCGCACGCCGCTGGCCTCTATCATGGGCTATATTGAAACGCTGGGCAGCCCGAAAGCCGGTGGAGACACGGCCACACGCACCAAATTCCTCGACACAATGGGCCGCGAAGCGCGGCGGATGAACAGTCTCGTTGAGGACCTGATGTCGCTTTCCCGTATCGAAGCGGAAAAGCATGACACACCGCAGGATGAGATTGATCTGGCTACGATTGCTGACCAAGCAGCCCGCGATGTGAATGCAGTTCACGGGCGGGACCGCGTCCGTTTTACCAAAACCGCCACCCAAACAACCATTCGCGGTGATCGCGGGCAATTGGATCAGGTGATCCGCAACTTGATCGACAATGCTATGAAATATGGGGGCACCGATAAGCCCATTTCGATAACCCTGAGCGAAGGGGAACGGAGATCATTGCAATTGGCCGTTGCAGATGAGGGGCCAGGTATTGCCGCTGAACATTTGCCCCTTCTTACCCGCCGTTTTTACCGCACTGACCCTGGGCGGAGCAGAGCCAACGGAGGCACAGGATTGGGGCTGGCCATCGTCAAACATATTGTTGAGCGCCACAAAGGGCAGATGGACATCAAAAGTATTGTTGGAACAGGAACGACCGTGGAAATTAGCTTTCCACATAGCTAGGAAGCGATGTCATAAAAATGTAACAGCATTGTCACATTGGCGACCTGTAGTGATTCTAAGGCGATAGGGCCGGTGATCACCGGGCATAGGGAAATTACCATGAGCAAGTATAAATCCATATCAGTCCTTCTTCTCGCCACGGTCGGGTTGGCGGCGTGCGGCGGCGGCGCTGGCGGATCTTCGGGATCGCGTGACCAGATTCGCGCTGTGGGTTCTTCGACTGTCTATCCATTTTCGAAGGCGGTCTCTGAGTCAGTGGCCAAATCCAATCCATCGATCAAATCTGCGATCATTGAATCCACGGGGACTGGCGCGGGCATGAAATTATTCTGTGCAGGCGTCGGCGTTGCTCACCCTGACATGGTCAACGCATCGCGCCGGATGAAAGCATCCGAATATGCCGATTGCGCAAAAGCGGGCGTGAAGGACATTATCGAAATTCAAGTCGGCCTAGACGGCATTGCCTTCGCCGAAGCGCAGGGCGGCCCTGCCATGAAGCTGACACCAGCGGACGTTTACAAGGCACTGGCCGCAAACCCGTTTGGCAAGCCGAACACTGCGGAAAATTGGAGCGATGTGAACCCGTCCCTGCCCGCGATTAAGATCCTCGTTTACGGCCCGCCGTCGACATCAGGAACGCGTGACGGTCTGGCTGAATTGATCCTCACCAAAGGCTGCGACACGGACCCGGCGATGAAAGCGTTGAAGGATAAGGACAAAGACGCGCACAAGAAAATCTGCACCGGCGTCCGCGACGACGGAAAATATGTCGATCAGGGCGAAAATGACAATCTGATCGTCCAAAAGCTTGCGGCCAATCCAAAGGCTATTGGCGTGTTCGGCTTTTCCTTCCTTGAAGAGAATGGCGACAAGCTGAAGGGCGTTCCAATGGCAGGCATCACGCCAACCTATGCGACGATTTCTGACTTCACCTACCCCGGTGCGCGTCCGCTTTATATCTACATCAAGCAAGCGCATTTGAACTCAATCAAGGGCTTGAAGGAATTTGCCGTTGAGTTCTCAAAGGCTTGGGGACCGGACGGTTACCTGAAAAAGCAAGGTATGGTTGTGGCACCAGAAGATGTCCGCACCGCGAACGCTGCGATTGCGCAGAATATGACGCTGCTTGATCCAACGAAACTGAAATAAGCGAAGCCGCCCGCGTGTCACCAACCATATTATTCCTGCTGGTCATTGGCCTTGGCCTGATCACATGGTTGGCGGCGCGCGGGCGGGCTTACGGATTTAGCGCGGCGGGCCGCGTCAAGCTTCATTCACTGCCAAATTATCACGGCTGGTATGCCGCCCTCTGGGTGGTCATTCCGGCAAGCCTGTTTGTGGTCATCTGGTCCTTTATTTCGCCGGGCCTTTCCATTCAGGCGGCTTTGGCTGATCCCGCCGTCGCGGCGCTGCCTCTGATGGATATGGAGCGCAACGCTATTGTGGGCGAGGCATACCAAATCGCCAATGGTTCTGGCCAAGCGGCGTTCAACCCCGCTGCCGCTGCTCTGGTCGCGCCGATGAAAGCCGCGATCAGCCATTACGGCCTGATTGGCGCTGTGTTGACGGCGATCATTGGCCTTGCAGGCGGCGCATTCGGGTTCTTGAAATTGCGGCCCGACTTTACGGCCAGAACGCGTGTGGAGCGCGTGGTGATGGGGCTTCTGCTGATCGCATCACTCGTCGCGATCCTAACGACAGTGGGCATCTTGGCATCACTGATTTTTGAAACGGCGCGTTTCTTCTCCATGATCTCGCCCCTTGATTTTCTGTTTGGGTTTAAGTGGAACCCTGATCCGATTGCGCCGCTCTCCGCTGATACTGGCAAAACCTATGGTGCCATTCCGCTCTTCTGGGGCACATTGTTCATTGGTGCGATCATTGCGATGATTGTTGCCATTCCGCTTGGGTTGATGAGCGCGATTTACCTCACCCAATATGCCGCCGCCCGCACGCGCAAATGGATGAAACCATTGTTGGAAATCCTCGCCGGAATACCCACCGTCGTTTATGGCTATTTCGCGGCCCTCACCGTTGCCCCGATGATCCGCGATTTTGCCGCCGCACTTGGCGTACAAAACCCGTCCACTGAAAGCGCCCTTGCGGCGGGGCTTGTGATGGGCATCATGATCATTCCGTTCGTCTCCTCCATGGCCGATGACAGCATTGCCGCCGTCCCGCAGGCGATGCGCGATGGGTCTTTGGCGATGGGCGCAACCACATCCGAAACGATCAAGAAAGTCTTGGTCCCTGCGGCCCTGCCAGGCATCGTTGGCGGTGTGATGCTGGCCGTCAGCCGTGCGATTGGGGAAACGATGATTGTCGTCATGGCGGCAGGGGCATCAGCTAATCTGTCGATCAATCCGTTGGAAAGCATGACGACTGTTACCTATCAGATCGTTCAGATGTTGACGGGTGAGCAGAGCTTTGATCATCCGGCCACCCTGTCTGCCTTCGCGCTCGGCATGGTCTTGTTCATTGTTACGCTCATCCTCAACATCATTGCCTTGCGCGTCGTCAAACGCTTCCGGGAGGCTTATGACTGATACTCCCAACAAGCTCACGCCCACCAACTGGGCCTCGCCAGAAATGACGGGGAAGCTGAAGGCGCGCTACGCGTCTGAGCGGCGCTTCCGGCTGGCCGGGCTGGCAGCAGTCAGTCTGTCAGCTCTGTTTCTGGTGTGCCTGCTGGTTTCGATGACATGGAACAGCTTGGGCGGATTCACCCGCACGGAAATTAAGCTCAATATCGATTTTCCTGCCCTTGGCCTGACAGTCGATCAATCGCAATTGCAAGCGCCGGATGCAGCTGAAGTCCTATCACGCGCGGGGCTGGCTGAAGCGGTTTCACTGTCTGCAATGCAAGCTTACGGGCCTGAAGGCGCGTCATTTGTATCTGACGGGGCCTGGGTCGATGTTCGCAGCAAGTTGATCGCGAACCCCGGTTTATTGACTCAAAAAGTGCAATTGAGTGTCTCCGCCTCTGACGATCTGGCTTCTGCCGCACGCGGAGAGGGATCGCCAGAAATGAAGGCGGCCTATGACCGGCTGTCCAAGCAAGGGGCTGTCAGCAATGCCTTTGATCTAGGGTTCCTAGCGCGGTCCGACGCCACTGATCCCGGACAAGTCGGCATTTGGGGCGCACTCAAAGGCTCTATGCTGACAATGTTCGTCACGCTTATGCTGGCTTTCCCGATCGGAGTTCTTTCCGCACTTTATCTGGAAGAATATGCGCCCAAAAACCGCTGGACGGATATTATCGAAGTCTCAATCAACAATTTGGCGGCAGTGCCGTCGATCATCTTTGGCCTGCTGGGCCTCGCTGTATTCCTGACGTTCATGGGGCTTCCCCGCTCTGCTCCGCTTGTTGGCGGTATGACGCTTGCGCTGATGACCATGCCTGTCATCGTCATTTCGGGCCGCAATGCCATCAAAGGCGTGCCGCCATCGATCCGCGACGCGGCTCTCGCGATTGGGGCCAGCCGCATTCAAGTGGTGTTTCACCATGTCCTCCCACTTGCGCTGCCCGGCATCCTCACAGGCACGATCATTGGTATGGCCCGCGCGCTGGGCGAAACGGCCCCGCTGCTGATGATTGGAATGCGCGCTTTTGTAGCTTCGCCGCCGGACGGACTGACCTCGCCTGCCAGTGTGCTACCGGTGCAGATCTTCCTTTGGTCGGATGAAGTCAGCCGTGGTTTTGTGGAACGCACGTCGGCTGCGATCATCGTGCTGCTCGTCTTCCTGCTGTTGATGAACGGCGTCGCCATCTATCTTCGCAATAAATTTGAACAACGCTGGTAAGGCCGCATATGACCACCACCCCCAAAATGACGGCACAGAATGTGTCCATCTATTACGGCCAAAAACAGGCCATCGACAATGTCTCTATCGACATCGCGACGGAGCATGTGACCGCGTTTATTGGCCCGTCTGGCTGTGGCAAATCCACATTCCTGCGCGCGCTCAACCGTATGAATGACACGATCCCATCCTGCCGGATGGATGGGAATATCGAACTGGATGGGCAGAATATTCAAACATCCGGCATGGATGTGGTGCAACTGCGTGCACGGGTGGGCATGGTGTTTCAGAAGCCCAACCCGTTCCCCAAATCCATTTACGAAAACATTGCCTATGGCCCGCGCATCCACGGCCTTGCTGGTGCGAAGAGCGACCTTGACGGGATCGTCGAAAATTCACTGCGCAAGGCAGGCCTGTGGGACGAAGTGAAAGACCGGCTAACCGATAGCGGCACAGCCCTGTCAGGCGGGCAACAGCAGCGCCTGTGCATAGCGCGCGCGATTGCGGTCGACCCAGAAGTCATCCTGATGGATGAGCCTTGCTCTGCGCTTGACCCCATTGCGACGGCGCGGATCGAGGAACTGATTGATGATCTCAAAGGTCGTTATGCAATTGTAATTGTAACTCACTCCATGCAGCAGGCTGCCCGAGTATCGCAGCGCACGGCATTCTTCCACCTCGGCAAAATGGTGGAATACGGAAAAACGTCCGACATCTTTACCAATCCGCGTGAGGAGCGCACCAAGGATTATATCACTGGGCGTTACGGATAGGATTTGAGGACATGACAGAACATACCGTCAAAGCATTTGATGAAGACATCACCCGGTTGCGCGGGCTGATCGCCGAAATGGGCGGCCTCGCCGAAGTTGCGCTGGCCGAGGCAATGGATGCGCTCGTCAATCACAACATGGAACTGGCCGCAGAAGTGGTCGCGCGCGACAAGCGGTTGGATGCGCTGGAAATCGAAGTCGATAAGCTTGCGATCCGGGTGATTGCCCTGCGCGCGCCAATGGCCGACGATCTGCGCGAAGTTATTGCTGCCCTTAAAATCGCAGGTGTGGTCGAACGGATTGGCGACTATGCCAAGAATATCGCAAAACGTGTTGGCGATATTGAAGGACTCAAGCGGTTTGAGCCGCTCATTCTACTACCTGCCATGGCCGATGTGGCGCGCGGGATGGTTCATGATGTGATGACCGCCTATGCCGCCCGCGATCCGGAGTCAGCCAAGGAAATCGTCATTCGTGACGACAAGGTCGATAGTTTTTACAATAGCATCCTGCGCAATCTCGTCAGCCATATGATGGAAAATCCCAGCTCCATCAGCAGCGCGGCGCAGATGCTGTTCATTGCCCGCAACCTTGAACGCATCGGTGATCACGCCACCAATGTCGCTGAAATGGTCCACTACGCCGCCACTGGCCTTTACCTTACCGACCGCGAAGATCGCGGCGAAGGGTAAGCCAAAGTCAGATCAGCATGCCGCTGACAATAGGAAACCCCAATGTCTGCTCCCAAGCTGTTACTCGTTGAAGATGACAAAGCCCTCGCCGAACTGGTCGAATGGCATTTTACTCAGGATGGCTATCAAGTCTTCACCACCGAAGACGGTGATGAGGCATTGATACTGGCGCTTGAGCAGCACCCCGATCTGGTGGTGCTCGATTGGATGATTGAAGGCACGTCAGGTATAGAAGTGTGCAGGCGTCTGCGGCGCGGCAAGGATACGGCCAATCTGCCCATCATCATGCTCACCGCGCGCGGCAGCGAGGATGACCGGATACGCGGGCTTGAAACTGGGGCAGATGACTATCTGACCAAGCCTTTCTCTCCGCGAGAGCTGGTTGCCCGTGCGGCGGCAATTCTGCGCCGTGTGCGCCCTGCGCTTGCTGGCGAAACCTTAGGCGTCGGCGATATTGAACTCGATACCGTGCAGCATAAGGCCAAGCGGGCGGGGCAAGTGCTTGTGCTTGGCCCTACCGAATTCCGCCTGCTCCGCCATTTCATGGAACATCCCGCCCGCGTCTTCTCCCGCGAACGGCTGCTCGACTCAGTCTGGGGCATGGACAGCGACATCGAGCTTCGCACAGTCGACGTGCACATCCGGCGGCTGCGTAAGGCGATCAACTTGCCGGGCCTGGTAGACCCGATCCGCACAGTGCGGTCCGCGGGTTATGCATTGGATTTTGAAGGCTGATCAACCAGCCAGTTTCTCAATCTTGGCTTGAAGTGCCGCCAGCTCTGCCTTCAGCGCCGCAACATCGTCACCCGGGCCGGCGGAAGCTTTGCCCTTAGCCGCCGGACGAAACGCGCTGGTCGCGGCTTCAAACATGGCCATGTTGCGCTTGGCCATTTCGGCAAAGGGGCTGGCGGCAATCGCGCCTTCAAATACGGATTTGACCTTTTCCTGATTGCCGCGAAACGCATCCATTGAGGCTTCGAGATAGCTGGGCAGCATCGTCTGCATCGAATCGCCGTACATGGAAATGATCTGCCGCAGGAAGCCGGTTGGCAACATCGCGTTATCACCTTTGCCTTCGCCTTCAAGAATGATCTGCGTCAGCACACCGTGCGTAATGTCATCACCAGACTTGGCATCCAGCACCACAAACTCCCGACCCGCGCGGATCATCGTCGCCAACGTATCGAGCGTGATATAGGACGAAGTCTCAGTATTATAGAGCCGGCGATTGGCATATTTCTTGATCGTAACGGGGGCATCCCCGGACTGTGCTTTGACCATCGCCATCATTTCCTTGTGCAATATGTGGCCTTGTTAGCACCTGCACAATTTGTGCGCAACAAAGGCACCGCAGATGCGAAAAGGGGCGCAGCACTGGTGTGCCACGCCCCTCAGCAATCATAGCAAAGCTGCGTTACAAACCGCTGCCGCCGCAACCCTTGGCAAAATAATCGTCAATCAGTCGCAGCTGATCGCCATTGATCTTCCGCGTCCACGCGGGGCCGTGGGCATAATCGGCCAGCTTGTGATATTCGACGGGCTGACCAGACTTCTTAGCTTTTGCGACATACCAATCGGATTGCTCAATGGGGACGGTCTGATCGCGCTCACCGTGAAAAACCATGATGGGGATACTGATTTTGTCAGCGACATCTGCCGGGCTAAGGCCCTTCACTGTCGCGGCCTGATTTTCGCGGAAATATGGGTTGTCATAGAATTTAGCCCAAATCCTTTTCAGGTCAGACACTCCAGCCCCAGCAATGGCGCACTTATAGAGACCGTTTGGCCGCACAGCAGCTGCCATGGCTGCATAGCCACCGTAGGAAAAGCCAAACATGGCAACGCGTTCAGGTATCGCCACTTTCTGCTGGATCAGCCATTTGACGCTGTCATCCTTGTCGTCCTGCATTTTCTGGCCCCACTCCGCATCTCCAGCCTTCCAGAGCTTGCGGCTCCAGCCGTCCGACCCGCGATATTGCGGCTGCATCACAGCCATGCAACGCGACGACATCATCGCCATCCACATGAAACCATCGAAGTTCATATCATCACGTGCCCAAGGGCCGCCGTGGGGATGAATGACGGTTGGCCACGGACCTGCTCCGCAAAGGGACTCACTTGGTTTGGTGAGGTAGGCAGGAATGTCGAGGCCATCACGTGCCTTGTAGTAAACTAGTTGCGTCTTACCCAACGCTTCAGCTTTTACATCGGGGTAGGCATCAGCCAATTTCGTGAGCTTCAAATCCTTTAACATGTAATATACCGGCGGTGTGTTCGGCCCGCTTGTCGCAATCGTCACGGTCTTCAAATCATCAGATTGCGATGTGATCCGGTAGGTCACGCCCGTGTCATATTTGATTGTGGTGCTTTCCCCCGTTCCAGGATCAACAATCCTCAAGGGCTCCTGCTTAATGCCAAGGGCCGCGCGAATGGTAGCGTCGAGTGACTTCATTGTTGGCGAAACGTAAGTTATGTCATCTTCGCGCGGACCGCCATAGCGAAGACTGGTAATTTCACCGAACGTGCCTCCTTCGGCACTCTTCAGACGTCTAACAGACACGCCTGAAGCCTCGAAAAAACGGTGCTTGAAAACCACTTCACCCAACTTGCGCGCCGCAATATTATATTCGTATATTGCTTGCTTATCGGCACCCACGTTGCTCGCGACCAAAGCAATATTTGGGTCTGCGGTGAACCCAATTATCGAGTATACGTCGCGGTCCTTAACATAAGTACGAAAATGTTCATCCCACCCACCGCTTGAGTTTCGAATTTGGGTGGCTTGGAACGGGCCAGTTCCATCGATAGCAAACAAAGTTCGTGCCCGAACTTGTCCTTCCAGATCAGTTCGATACGAGTTGACTTTTTCGGATGTGCGAATAACTCTTTCGGACCTGTTGGTTCGGACGTTAACCTTAAAAATGTCACCCGAATCGGCACCCGCGTTCTTCACGATAAGAACATGATCGGGGTCGTTTGGCAGAGAATCTGCCAATTCTTGGCTTGTTACTGCCTCTACACGTTCGTCGAATTCTGTTTTAGCCCTTGGAGTAGGTAGCGGCTCTCGCCAATTCGTTCCAGTCAGATCAGTGATGAAGTATTTGTAGATAAAGGTCTTTGTCACCCCATCAAAGCGAGCGTCATAAGGCTGCCAAAGTGTTACACCGAGCACGTCATTTTTCAAAAACTGCGCCCCTTGGATCTTCATCTGGCTTGACCCAATCACAGTCGGCTTTTCACCCAACGCATCGGTTTTCCACACAAGGATCACACGGTCTTCGCCGCGGCCTTCGAGGGCGATCATATGCTTGCCGTCTGGGGAGACTTGGAAGCCGGACATTTTCGGGAAAGCGGCCATCTGTTCGATGGTGGGAACAGCGGGCTTTGCCGCGAGCGCCGGGACCGCGATCAGCGCGGTGGCGGCACAAAGAATAGTCTTTAACATGGGGCCATACTCCTGACATTTAGCCGATAGCAAAGAGTATCAGGATCAGGTCTATCGGCAACAATAAAATGGGGGCTGCAACGATATGCAGCCCCCGGTAGTTTTTGTGTCTAGCTTAGAACTTCGCGCCGACGCTTACGTAGAAAGTCCGGCCTTCATAATCCACGCCACTGTAAAGCGGCGCGTTGCCGAGACGGTTATACACGCCATATGAAATCTTCGGCGGATCGCGATCCAGCAAGTTCTGCACACCAGCAGTGATGCTAAACTTATCCGCATCATATTTCAGAGATACTGCGTGAGTGAAATAATTCGGCGTTTCCAAGTAGAATGGCGTGGTTGCCGGATCGAGGCCGTAGTACGTGTAAGCTTCGGTTTTGGCCAACCAATCCAAGATGTAACGCACTTGGATTTTCTTGATCTTATACGCCACATCTAAGTTGCCTGCCCATTTCGGGCTGCCAACGGTTCCGTTCGTGTCATCAAACGGATCGGTTGAAAGAAGTTTTGACGATTGTTCAAGGTAATGGTTGGCCTGTGCGGTAACACGCAAACGACCCTGACCGATGTCACGCGCATAGCGAACAGTGAAGTCGATACCTTTGACAATTTGGCTTGAGATGTTGACAAAATTGTCGACCACAACGAGCCGGTTGTTCGGATCACGCGTGATGAATGAGCAGAACCCGCCCCCAGCGCGGAATTGGGGATCATTGTAGCAATTGCCCAATATCGTGCCGCCACCAAAGTTGTTGACCTGATCCTTCACCTTTATCCGGTAATAATCAACGGCAATCGAAAGGTCACCGAAAGACGACGAAATCTTCGGCTGGAAAATGACGCCAGTTGTGAGGTTTGTCGACTTTTCAGCTTTCAGACCAAGCGCAGCTCCACCGGTGCCGAGCACCTGAATACCCTGTAGCTGCTGAGTTCCCGCTATAACGCCATCAAGCGCACAGTTGATTGCTCGCGTCGAGCCATCTGCAACATATTGGTTGCAAGGATCAGTCTGTGCCGAGAGGAAACCCGACTGACCACCGAGCTTTTGTTCATAAATGGCAGGCGCACGGAAAGACGTTCCGTAAGACCCGCGGAAGGAAAGCCATCCGGTAGGAGCATAGACGCCACCAACCTTATAGGTCGAGCCCGATCCGAACGACTTATAATCTGTGTAACGTGCCGAAGCCGTTAAGGTAAGATCTTTCGCCATCGTCAGGTTACGAAGAATTGGAACTTCCACTTCGCCGTAAGCTTCCCAAACGGAGTCTCTGCCCTTGGTGATGCCAGACGTCGTCAAGTTGTAGAGGTCACGTGCTTGCGCTTCTGCTGGCGGCACATCGTTCAAGCTCGACTTGCGATATTCAGCACCCAGCGAAACCTGCACTGAGCCATAGGGTAGTTCGAAAGCCTTACCATCGATGTTAAACGTTGCGGTAGATTCAACGAATTTAGTATCGCCCGTCACGTCTTTATAGATGAAATTCACCCAGTTTTGCGGCAGATTTCCATTGATGACCGATGGTGACAAGGCCGGGGCTGCAACGCAACCGTTGGCAGGGTTAACGCAGTTAAAACCGCCAGCGCCGTTCGAAACGACATTCAAGCTCTGCGCCAGCTTGCTCGTGATGAAGCTCTGGAATGTGTAGCTTGCGGACGATTTTGATGTTCCAACGTAGAAATCATAGTTCCAGCTGGGCGCGAAGAAATCGCCTTTAATGCCGCCGCCAACTTTATAGAAATTCAGCTTCTGCGAAGACGTGGTGTTGCCAAAGCCGATGAACGTCCGGGCAACAACATTTTGACCGTTCGACGTTTCGGTTGGGAACGCAAAGAACGTCGATCCGTAAATGGCTGGATCGACGAGGGGACTGCCCACCGCATAATCATAAGACAGCTGACGAAAGCCAGTCTGGTTGGACTTACGACGCGAGAAAAGACCTTCGACATAAAGTTCCGCATCACCCAAGGCGCGCAGGTCGTATCCGCCCTGCAAATAGCCTGTAATGAATTCGCCCGGCGAGACCAGTGATTCACGAAGCTTGCGCTGATCAAATGTATCGCGTGAGTTCAGAGTAACGCCTTCATAGCCAACAAGCCCGGTTGTGACAGCCGAGTTTGGACGGAATCGGTTGAACCGTGTTCCTGTTGAACCCGGCGCTGGAGCGCCTGTTCGCGTCGCGATACCCAATGTGTTAATCGTAACGCCGCTGGACCCAGTCCCCGTGATGCCATAGCATTTTGGCTGACCAGTGCGCGGGTCAATGAAGCTTGCCGAGTCAGGCGTGCGATTTGTTGCGCTTCGAACATAATCCGTCTGGCACTGCGAAAAGCCACGATCGCCAAGCGTCATTTCATTGCGCTTTGCATATTCAATGCTGCCTGCAACGTTGAAACGATCACCAGTGTAACCGCCAGCAAATGCGATCTTGCCGCTCGACCCTGCACCTACTTCTGGGACGGCATAAATGCCCTCCATTTCAAAGCCGGACAGTTTCTTGCGCGTTACAATGTTTACAACGCCAGCAACGGCATCCGACCCGTAGATTGACGATGCGCCGTCCTTAAGGACTTCGAAGCGGTCAACGATGATGCCGGGAAGGACGTTCAAATCGGCCGAGCCGACCGCGCCGCGCGTTCCAGCAGGCGCGATGCGGCGACCGTTGAGCAGGATCAGCGTGCGCGTGGCACCAAGACCGCGCAACGAAAGCGTGTTCGCGCCGGGGCCGCCTTCGGTCACAAAGCCGCCGAAGCTGTTGTTGACTTGGCCTTGACCACCAGAAACCGCGTTGCTCTGCAGCGCTTCGGCGGTACTGGTAAAGCCCGCGTCTGTTGTTTCCTGGCGCGTGACAATCTGCACAGGCGACGGTGAATTGAACGTATCGCGACGGATGCGCGAACCGACGACGACAATATCGCCTGCCTCTTCTTCAGCAGCAGGAGGCGTGGCCGTCTCTGTCTTTGGCGTTTCGGTTTGTGCGAAAGCTGGCTGAGCAAGAGTAGCGGCCAACACTGCAGTCGCCACTGTCGCCTTGAGCGAAATGAGTTTCATGAACGGTATCCCTATTACAATGACGCGCAATAAGATTGCGGATGACGCTCCCCACCATTCTTTACCGATTCCGGCAAGGCCTGCATTGGGACTCCGTAACGAAAACGTCATAGATGATACATTTATGCCACAGTGTGCGCCGTTCGGCTCATCGCAGGTTCACACCCACATACGTTCAAATCGTGCGCCTAACCCGGTCAGCACCTCATATTGTGACAATCCGGACTGTTCACTCGCGGTGAGTGTTGCGTAGTCTAGGGTCACCCAATCCCCCTCCCCCAACTCCGGCATTTCATCCACACAGAGCGCTGTCAGGTCCATTGAGATACGACCGATCACCGGGACGCGTCCGCCCTCTGCACTACCTCGCCCTGAAAAGCCCCTCAAATAGCCGTCGGCATAGCCCAGGTTGATTGTCGCGATTTCCATCTGCCGGCCGGCCACGAAGGTGCCATTGTAGCCGACGCTCTCGCCAGCTTCGATGCGGCGGCGCTGGAGGATTTGGGCTTGGGGAAAGGCGACTTGCTGTATGTGGCCCTTTGCCTCGCAGCGTGGGGTGCCGCCGTAGAGGGCGATGCCGGGACGCGTGAGGTCAAACGCATAACCCTCCCCAAGGCAAATGCCTGCGCTGTTGGCGAGGCTCATCCGCTTAGCAACTGTCTTACCAACGAGCGCCGCGAAAGCCGCGCGCTGGGCTTCGTTGGCGGGCACATCCTCATCTGCCGACGACAAATGGCTCATGAGTGTATCGATGCTCATCCCATCAAGCGCGCCAGCCAGCACATCGGCCACCGCAATGCCGAGCCGGTTCATGCCCGTATCGATCATCACATCGCAGGGCATTCCCGTTGGCCGCCACCGCGCGATTTGGTCTAGCGTGTTGAGCACAGGCCGCGCAGGCGATGTCGTAGCGAACGCCATATCCTCCGCGCGCACCCCGTGGAGAACGGACAGCCGCGCACCCATGGGAACATCCCCAAGCGCCACAGCCTCGCTCCACGTGGCCACATAATAATCGCGGCAGCCCGCACTTGCGAGCCGCTTCACAACCTCGACCGCGCCAAGCCCGTAACCATTGGCCTTCACCGCCGCCCCGCACGCCGCAGGGCCGCTTCGCTCTGCAAGCCAGCGCCAGTTAGAGATGAGCGCGTTGCTGTCTAAGCGCAAGCGGAGGGGGGAGGAAGGTGGCGTCATGGAGTGCCGCTCAATCGAGCACCTTATCCTTCGTTTCCGGCAGCCAGATCAGGCTGACAATGAATGCCATCCCCGTGACCGCAACGGTATACCACAGCCCCGCATAAGCATCGCCTGTGCGCGCGACGATATATTGGGAGATATAGGGCAGGAAGCCTCCGAAATATCCTGTGCCGATGTGATAAGGAATCGACATCGAGGTGTAGCGGATGCGCGCCGGGAACATCTCGACCAGGATCGCAGCGACTTGCCCGTAAGTCATCGCCGACAGCCCAACCATGAGCGCAACCGCGAGGACGATCTTCCATGGTTTACGTTTGGCAGGGTCAGATTTGTCGGGATAGCCAGCCTTTTCCAGTGCCGCGACATAGGCTTTTTCGTCAAAGCCCTCGACAACGGCATCGCCGACTTTGATCGACACTGTGCTGCTCTCGGTCTTGCTATAGCCAATGCCGCGCTTGGTGAGGAAGTTGAGTGCCTTGGCGCACTCGGTCGTGTGAGTGCGCTTTAGGACATTGAAATCACAAGTCGGCAGAGACAAGGTAACGGGGGAATTACGGGTGGCGCGTTCCAGATCGGGGTTCGCCGCATCGGCCATCATGTGGAACAAGGGGAACACTGCCACCATTGCCAGCGCATATCCGGTCAACAATAATTTCTTCCGCCCGACCTTGTCAGACAACCATCCGAACAAGACGTAGAAGGGGGCCGCTATCGTCGCGCCTATTGCCATATAGATGAGCGCGTCCGTCTCCGGCACGCGCGCCGGGCCTGTTAGGAAATAGAGCGTGCCAAACTGCGACGTGTAATAGATGACTGTCAGTCCCGCCGCGACGCCGAACATCGCAACGAATATCCGTTTGATATTGCCGGGATATTTGATGCTATCGACAAAGGGATTTTTGGATGTCGTGCCTGCGGCTTTCATCGCCTGAAACACTGGGCTTTCGGATAGTTTCAGCCGGATCCAGAGCGAAATGGCCAATAGCAGGATTGAGATCAGGAAAGGCACGCGCCAACCCCAGGCCTCAAACGCCTCCGTGCTCATAGACGTTCGCGTCGTCAAAACCGTAATGACTGCTAGCAAGAATCCACCTGCGACAGAGGCCTGTATCCAGCTCGTATATTGCCCACGCTTGCCAGCCGGCGCATGTTCAGCAACGTAAATCGCCGCACCACCGTATTCGCCGCCGAGCGCTAGGCCCTGCAAACAGCGCATCGCCAACAACAAGGCCGGTGCCCAAAGGCCTGCCGTCGCAAAGGTTGGCAGCGCGCCAATCGCTGCTGTCGCCCCGCCCATCAGAGTGATGGTGACGAGGAATGTATATTTCCGACCAATCTTATCGCCGAAATAGCCAAACAAGATCGCCCCGAACGGTCGCACCCCAAAGCCAGCGCCGAAAATCGCCAGAGAAGCAAGCGTGGCAGCGGTGGGATTGTCGGACGGGAAAAACAGCTTGCCGAGTAGTGCTGCAAGTATGCCGTACACGAAAAAATCATACCATTCGAACACAGTGCCCAGCGAAGAGGCTGTAATGACAAGGCGGTCACGCTTGGGATCAAGCGGCACGGTAAAATTGGCGGCACCCTCTGCCATGGCATTTCTCCACTGTTTCCTCCTCCATAATCTGCGCGGCGCGCGCGGCAAGAGGCCTTTATGAAGTTGCGCACTGAGAACTTGCCGTCTAAGGGCGTGCTTCCAATTGTAGGAGTGTAGCTCAGTTGGTAGAGCATCGGTCTCCAAAACCGAGGGCCGTGGGTTCGAGTCCCTCCACTCCTGCCAATAATTTTTGCCAGCCTTTTTTCGTGTCGCGGTTTCGCCGCAATGGGGGATTATTGTAACCCCGATGAACATGCGCCTCCCAATTCTCGCCGCGCTGCTGCTGTCCGCTTGTGGCGGCAAAGACAGGCCTGCACAGGAAGCAGCGCCTGTCATTGCCGATTGGCGCAAAACCATCACAAATGCCGATCAGGACCGCCTGCAAGACTGGCGGTCTGCCTTCACCAAGGCGTTGGACAAGGCACGTGCAGCAGGCCACGGTGGCAGCATCGCGAGAGAAGGCGCGTTGCTCAATCCTGATGCGGCGCTCCCCAACGCCGTGCCGCCCGCCGGCAATTACCGCTGCCGCGTCATCAAATTGGGGGGCAAAGGCGCGCTGATGGGCGATTATGTGGTCTTCCCCCCTGCCCCCTGCACAATCACCGATGAACGCGAAGTCCTTGGATTTTCCAAGCTCTCCGGCAATCAGCGACCAGTGGGCTTGCTCTTTCCGGCGGAGGGCAATCGCATGATCTTTCTCGGCACCGTCATCATCGGCGATGAAATCCGCGCGCTAGACTATGGCCGTGACAGCGCGCGCGATATGGCTGGAGCGTTCGACCGCGTGGGTGAGCGACGCTGGCGCCTGATGCTGCCCCGCCCGCAATTTGAATCGATGATGGACGTGATTGAGTTGGTCCCTGCAAGTTAAGCTTGGAGAGCGGCACCATTTGGGTTAACCATCTCGCCAATCGAAGGAGCGTGACATGTTTGAACTGATGATCATGGCCAGCATCGTTATTGCCACGCGGCCTGCGCCTGACCCTGACTGTCGCCCCCAGATGATCCTGACGTCCAACGGATCAACCGTGCGCGACCCTGCCCCCCAAACTCAGCGCCAACGCCCCAAACCGCAGCAGCGCACCCGCACGAGCAAGCCCTGCCTCATCTTAGCGAGTGTCTAGGGCAAAGACCTAAGCACGGAATATTAACGACACGCTTACTATATAATCATCGCAAAGGCGAAATGCGCACCGTGCGCCGCACCTTAGGATGAATTTGGGGCCATGATACAGAGCATTGCTAGAATGAACTGGCGTCGCTCAGCGGTCTTGGTTTGGGCGGTCCTTTCTCTCCTTCTTATCATCGCACGTTGGCCTGATATCATGGCGCTCTCGCTCAGCGATGCAGATGATAATCTGCGGTTGATGCAGGTGCGCGCGCTGTTGGACGGGCAAGACTGGTTTGACCTGAGACAATATCGGCTTGATCCTTCTGGCGGGGCCGATCTTCATTGGTCAAGGCTCGTTGATTTGCCGATCGCCGCGATCATCCTGATGGCGCAACCTTTTGTTGGCACAGACGCAGCTGAAAAGCTGGCGGTGGCTGTGGCGCCGCTACTTCCATTCTTCTTGATTGTGCTTGGTGTCGCTCGGATGGCGCGGCACGTGGGTGGCGAACGGGCTCACTTTGCGGCCTTTGCCTTTCTTCTGCTTTCTTCATTCACCTTAAGTGCCTTTTCACCGACCCGGATTGACCATCACGGGTGGCAATTGGCCGCTGTTACGGTGTTGGCCTGCGCAATCATGGACCGGAATCTGGCGCGTGGGGGATGGGCCGCAGGGATTGCATTTGCCTTTTCCTTGTCCATCGGCGTCGAAATGCTGCCATGTCTCATCGCTGGGGGAGCAGCACTTGTCCTCCTCTGGGTTTTTGATGCGACACAGGCAGACCGCCTCAAGATTTTTTCGCTGGGCCTCGGCGGCGGTAGCGTGCTGAGTTATTTTATCTTCGTCTCTGAATCGAACGCTGTGGCGCGGTGCGATGCGATGAGCCCCGTTTGGGCATCAGTGGCCGTGCTGGCGGCGGCGCTTGTTTTCGGGCTGACCCTGATCAAACGCGAAACCACCGGGCAAAGGCTGGTGCTTGCTCTCATCGCCGGGCTTATTTTGGCCTGCTTCTTCGCCTTGGCTTGGCCAAGCTGCTTATCCCGGTTTGAAGGCACGTCGCCAGAGCTTCAAAGGCTTTGGCTGGATAATATCACAGAGGCGCAACCCATTTATGTCAAAAGCTGGCCTGACATATTGACCATCGGCTGCATGCCCGTTTTCGGTTTGTTGAGCTATGCATGGCTGATCCACAGAAATTGGAGAGATAAAGCGGCTCTTCAGCGGATAGTGCCCTTGGCTATGATGGGCTTTGCAGCAGCAATTCTGCTCTTGTTCCAATCGCGGCTTGTGCTCGCCGCGCAGCTGCTTGCCATCCCGGGCCTCGCCGCCTTCAGCCTTGCCGCTTTGCGCGCCGTCGCACGATCCCGCTTCATGATGGTCAGGGTTTTTGGCGCGGCCTTCGTCTTTGCGATCCCAACCGGCGTGTTAATCTCTCCACTGACCGCCCTCAGCCACAGTGACGCTCAGGCCGCCCCTGCGACACCCGACGAGAGCAAAGCAGCGGAGTGCGACAATCCGGAGAGTTTTGCACCACTTGCGCCTTTGCCAAAGACCATAGTTTTGACGTTTCTCAGTATTGCTCCAAAGTTGATCGTACATACGCATCATGATGCCATTGCCGGGCCATATCATCGCACGGGAACCGCCATTTTGGACGTGATGCATGCCTTTGGGGGCAATGATGCGGAAGCATTGGAGACGATCCGTCGCCATAAAGTTGGGCTTGTCTTGATCTGCCCGGGCACGTCGGAAGCCAATCATTATCTGGGCCGCAGCACGAACAGCTTTTATGACCGGCTGGTTTCAGGCAAGCCGCCAGCATGGCTGTTGCCAGTGCCACTCGACAGCGGGTCTCCCTTCAAACTTTGGCGGGTTGAGAGTATTGGGGACACCACGACATGAGTTCCGCCAAGTCACTTCTTAGGGGCACAATAGTGATCAGTGTTCCTTTGGCCCTTCGGCAGTTTCCTATTTTTCGTAAATCTTCAACGCATGAGAGTCCGTACATCGTTAATTATCGGTGTATCCTCGGAACTGCCGGTGGCCCGAAATTAATGAATTGAAAACTCCCAATCTTTACAGTGCGTGAATTGGGAGTGTAGCGATTATGACCAATAATGAATTGACAGCATTCGGTTTTGCAATCGTGCTTGCGATGTCGTCGATCGCGCTGTCAGTTCCTCATATGCAAAATTCAAACGATGCTACACCCGTCATCCGTGACCAGGCGCCTGTCCTTCCCGATGCAATTCCATTGAACGCAAAAATTGACGGTCCAAGATTACTGGGATGTTTACCCGATAAACTGGCTGAAGGCGCAAAAATCCTTGCTCTGGGCGCTTATGAGGGTGGCATCGAGACACGATTAAGCATCGAAGATAATGAGAATGCGGTTGGTCAAATAAAATTGCACGCGAGTGCATCTGGAGGACCGCTTGTTCTTGTTCTGACGGCTTATGATCCAGTCCTCTGGGATTTTTCCCAGTTCCCAGTTAATCGAATAAGAGCTGTGTTAGCCACAGGCTACCATGATCAGGCAGTAGCAGGACTACCGAAACATATTCCGCTTCAACTAAATTCTTACACTACCCCGAACGCCCGATGTGGCACGCATAGCTACGCTTATGAAGGTGGCAAAGATCTTGACGGTCTCGTGGAGAACGTGACAGCAATTTTTGGTCGCGGACCGGATAATTTCCAAGGTGCCTATGCGCCGAAATCATTCAGCGTTGACGGGGGACCGATCAACAACGCAAAACAGATCGATGATGAATCACTAAATAATGTTCGCTCGACACAAGATGTATCTGTTGATTCAGTATCACCGAAGGCCGCAGGCTTGGTCCAACTGATAAACTCTGGCAAGATACGACCTGCGAATGCACGTGACGTGGCGGCTCTTTCAAGATCACTGACAGCTGCGAGTCCCAGTGGTAAACTCTCGCCTGAAAAAATAGAAAGCTCTATGACATACAATCTTTTCGTCGTCCTTGCGCCGACAACAATACCCAAAGGCATGTACGGCGGCCACCTCGCAAATTTCATTATTCCTCCCGGTGTTCAGATGCCTACCGATCCCGGTAGCCACAATAGTTATTTTCGCCTGGCTGATGGCAGCTGCATGGGTCCGATGTGCAATCGCTAAATTTCTGCCAGCGAGTTCTGGGGGACACAGAGTTTCGCGGACATTGCGTAATTGATGGAGTTCCAAGGATATTTTACTTAATCCCCAAACCCTTCGGAATTCCAAATACTCCCGTCCTCCAAATTCCTGTTGCGGCCAACACATGATGGGACGAGGTGTGGTGAAAGAGATTTAGGGGCACGATACCGAAATGATGCGAGTGCTGATCATCGTTCATCGCAGTGCAATGTTCATTTAACAATAACCCGACAGACGAGAATATTCTGCAAAACGCTGATTGCAGATGCCTAGACCAAAAAAGGGAAACCATATGCGTAAAATAGTTGCCATTATCGCTCTGACGTCATCTGCCGGTATGTTAATTGCTGCGACAAATGGAGCATCGCTAAACGGCGTCGAACAAACAACAACACTGAATTGTAACGGTGGCCCAGCAACAGTTAGCGGCGTGGATAACACTGTTACTATTAACAGTAATTGTTCAAGCTTGCGAGTGGACGGCACGGATAATACGGTTCGTATCAATATTTCATCGCAAGCCAATATCGTTGTTAGCGGTGTTGATAACCGCATTTATTGGACTGGAGCCAAAGGCGCTAAACCGCGTGTCAATATTTCAGGCGTTGATAATAGCGTGGTTCGTGCAAAGTGACATCCCGAATTCGCCGGAATTCGAATTCCGGTGACAGATGCGATACGATGACCCGCAGGTGACATCAGCGGACGAATGCGCTCTGTTACTGTTGACATTATCGCCATGTTCCTCCAATGTTCCATCTGCTCTTTGAAATCCTGCCGCCCTGCGCAGCAGATCGTGAATGATTGATATGCGCCATTGCGCGCGAGGGGGTTTTGCGCCTAATCGTTCCGGGGACGCGAACCCCTTCCAAAAGCGTTTCAGGTGTCAACCATGTGTCAACTTTGGAAACAAGCTGCGCCGCATAAAGCCTACTGGGGATGCCCTGTAAGCGGAGATATGGTCCCCCAAAACCACCCCTGTTTCAAACGTGCGACTGGCACAACTTTACTCAACTTTGAAATTTCGGCGATGGGAGCAGAGGCTACCAACTGGCGCTTAATCGCGGGCAAATTGGAGTTGGAAAAAGGGGCTAAACTCACTCCACTTGTTGAGGAATCCGCCATTTTTTCCCTACGCGGCACTTGGCTCTTTGCCCTTCATCGCCGCGAGCATCTCCCCCATTTTCTGGTGGAGCATGTTGACCGCTTGCAGGGGCCGCACCATCACTTTGAACCGGATGATTTTATCCTGTTCATCCCACCAGATCATATCGACGCCGTTGATGCTGATCCCGTCCACCACATCGGTAAATTCCAAAATCGCGCTGCGTTCGCCCCGCCATTCGCCGACATAGGTGAAGGCGTCCCCGCCCAGAACGCCCGCCGCCGCCGATAAATAGGCCTTGGTTATTGCCTTGCCCTTTTGCGGGGTGAAGACGACGGGGGATTCAAACACTGCGTCATCGGCAAGCATCGCGTCCAGCCCGTTCACATCGTGCGATTTCATATAGGCATACCAATGATCAATGGGGTGGGCAGGCATCGCGTTTCTCCTTTGCGGCTTGTGGGTTCCCGCATAACAAGGGGCTCCTGAATTGACCAGCTTGCGAAAGCCGCTGCTTTCCGCTTAATCTCAACCAGCAGAACAGAATGAATAGGATAGGACGCGCATGTTAGTTGATGATCTGATGACCTTTGATCACTTTATCACACACTGGGCGCAGGATCGCCCGGATCAGCTGGCCCTTCGCGAAGAGGAGCGGTTCTGGACTTACGCCGATCTGGAAGAACGCACCGCCCGCGTCGCGACGATGCTGCTGGCGGCGGGCCTGACCAAGGGAGACCGGATCGCGTGGATTGGCAAGAATAGCGACCTTTATTTCACGCTCTTTTACGGGGCCGCGCGCGCCGGGATCGTCATGGCCCCCATCGGTTGGCGCTTGGCCCAACCGGAATGGGCCTTCATCGTGAATGATACCCAGTCAAAGCTGGTTTTTACTGGACCGGGCTTTGACGGCGTGGCAGCGGCGCTTGGGCCGATTTGTCCGGGGGTTGAGCAGTTCCTTTCTGCCGACGCCGCCCGCGCGCTGATTGACGGCACACCGCGTGCAGCTTTCACGGCTTCGACTGATCATGAAGCTGTCCTTCAGCTGTATACATCAGGCACGACCGGCAATCCCAAAGGCGTGGCCCTTTCCAACAAGAACCTGTTTGCGCTGCGCAAAAGCACCAATGAGGCGGGGCTGGCCTATACCAAATGGGATGATGATGAAGTGGTGCTGGTCGCCATGCCCTGCGCGCATATTGGTGGCACTGGTTTGGGCATTATGGCGCTGGCATCCGGCCTGCCGGGCTATGTGCTGGCTGAGTTTACACCGGACGGTCTGTTTGATGCGGTGGAAACCGGGGGCGTCACGCGTTTCTTCATTGTGCCTGCGGCTCTGGGCATATTGCTTCAGCATCCGCGCTGCGGAACAGTCAATTACAGCCGCCTTAAATATATCATTTACGGCGCGGCCCCAATCCCGCTGGAACTGCTCCGTCAATGCATTGCGATGTTCGGCGCGCAGTTCATCCAAGCTTACGGCATGACTGAAACCACAGGCACTATCGTGATGTTGCCGCCGGAGGATCATGATCCAGCAGGCAATGCGCGGATGCGGTCGGCCGGCAAGGCCCTGCCCGGCGTGGAACTGAAAATCATCGGTGCGGAGGGTGAGGAACTGCCGACAGGGGAAGTCGGCGAATTGATGACGCGATCCTCCAACAATATGATTGGCTATTGGAACCTGGCCGACGCGACGGCGAAAACCATGACGGAGGATGGCTGGGTCTATACTGGCGACGCCGGTTATATTGATGAGGATGGCTATCTCTTCATTCATGACCGAGTGAAGGATATGATCATTTCAGGCGGTGAGAATGTCTATCCCGCCGAAGTCGAAAGCGCAGTTTACGGCCACCCGGATGTCCTTGAAGTCGCCGTGATTGGCGTGCCTGATGCAAAATGGGGGGAAGCGGTCAAAGCCGTCTGCGCGCCAAAGCCCGGCCACACTATTGATCCCGATAGCATTATCAACTGGACGCGGGAACGGATCGCGGGCTTCAAAGTGCCCAAGTCAGTGGACATCATAGACGCCCTGCCCCGCAATGCTTCGGGCAAGGTTCTACGGAAGGATCTGCGTGCCCCTTATTGGGTCGGCTATGACCGGCAGGTCAATTAAGCCGACGCGCTTGGCCGTGCAGAGACTTGGGCGTGCCAAGCTGCAAGTGCTGGCACATCATCAGGCATGGGAAGGCCTACAAAATTGGCAAAATCGATCGTCGTCAGCAGGATGATATCAGCCACCGAATAAGCATCCCCGGCCAGAAAGGGCGTTTGCGCCAGCGTCTTGTCAAAGCGCCGCATCGCATCGGCCACACGGGGCCGGTTGCTTTCGCCATATTCGGTATATTGCGGCTTCACCACGCGCGCCGTGAAGGGATGTGTGTGCATCCAAACCTGGCCGACCGGATTCATGAGGGTCATCTCGACTCGTCTGATCCACATGTCGATGGTCGCGATGGACAGCGGATCATCTCCGAACAACGGTGGGTCCGGGTGCAGCGCCTCAAAATAGCGGCAAATGGCAACGCTTTCGCCGAGGATGGTGCCATCATCTAGTTCCAGCGAAGGGACCTGTCCGGGCGCATATTTGGCAACATAATCAGGCGATTTATGCTCCCCCGCAATGATTGACACCGACTTGGTGGGAATGCTCAGCCCTTTTTCCGCCAGATAAATGCGCACGCGGCGCGGGTTGGGTGCGGGGTTCGGCGCGTCGTAAAGGATCGGCATCAGCGCGGCCTCATCTCTGTACCAAGGCCAGCCGTGATAAATAGCGCTGTCACTTCCTCAGCTATGTCTGCAATATGCCAGCAACCCGGCGGATTGATGATATAGCCACCAGCATTGACGGTAACTGACGCCGTCGTTCCATCTACAAACTTCTGCCGCAGCGTCATGGATCCGGCGATGCAAATGACCACTTCCTCACCGTGGGGGTGCATTTCCCAACTGGGCCAATCCTCATCCATTTTGTGCATGGCGACCAGCCGCCCCTCTGCGCCATCGGATGCTGTGCGGGCTGCATAAGCATCATACCATTCCATCCCCGTCATTGGCGGTTGCGGAACAGCCGTTGCACCAAGGCCAAGGTGGATGGGGTCTGTGAAGATGTTATATTGGGTCATATGACACTCCTAAATCACAACTGAAGCCTCGATCAGCATCTCCGAACTTCCGCCCACCATAACGCGATAAGCGCCGCTTTCCAATTTCCAGCTGTGCGTTGCAGGATCGCGCCAGCGCAGGTCATCAAGTGCGACACTCAAGTGGACGATACGCGTTTCTCCGGGAGAGAGGCTCACGCGGGTGAAGGCCTTGAGCGATTTGGCGGGGCGGGGAACCGCGAGGCCCGGTGTGCCGATGTACAGCATTACGACTTCGTCTGCGGGTATGGCACCATCGTTGCGCGCGGCAACGCTGACCTCAATGCTCGTCACGGTCGTTCGTGCTGTGAGTGCGCGATAGGAGAAGCTGGCATAGCTCAGCCCGTGTCCAAAGGCGTATCGCGGGGTAAGGCCTTCGCGATCAAATTTCGCATAGCCGTGCCAATAGTCATAGGTGATCGCATCGGCATCCTTGTCGAAAAACGGATAGTCCGCCCGGTCCCGCGCTACAGTGAAAGGCAATTTTCCAGACGGGGAAACGTCCCCAAACAGCAGCCGCGCCAGCGCCGTTCCGCCTTGCATGCCGGAATAGAAAGTCTGGAGGATCGCCCCAACCCGGTCGTGCCAGCCCTCCACCATGATCGCGGATCCTGACACGATGACGACCACAACCGGCTTGCCCGATGCAATGGCGATTTCAAGGAGCGCGAGTTGGTCCGCAGGCAGACCAAGATCATCGCGGTCGCCGCCAATCGCGGTGTTTTGCGACGGCGTGGCGACTTGGCCCAGCGCGATATCTCCGGGAATATATTCTCCCTCTTCGCGTGCTGTATTGCCAACGACAACCACGACGGCATCGGCGGAGGCTGCCGCCGCACGGGCGGCGGGCAGATTCTCTTCATCGGCGCTGACGACCGCGCTTTCGCCGAGCATCCCCTGGAGGCCGACGAGTGGCGTAATCACATAAGGCGGACGAACGCGGCTGGAGCCATTGTCACCTGTATTCTCGATAGCGGCCAGACGCCCCAGCACAGCGAGTGTTTTCACCTTGTCGCGGGACAGCGGCAGCATCCCATCATTGGCGAGGAGCACTGCGGATTTCTCCGCGGCCTCCAACGCCAACGCAATATGGCTCGACTGCGCAACGAGCTCCATCCCGTAATGCGGCAACGGATCCTCCGCGCAGGCAAAGCGGTAAAAGGTTCGCAAGATACGGCGGCAGGCTTGGTCAATGACCTGCGGCTCAATCTGACCATCCTCAACTGCTGTTTTCAGTTTTTCGCCGAATACCAAGGGCTCAGGATTTTCAACATCCAGCCCTGCTGCGGCGCCGTACGGCTTGTAAACGCCCATCACCCAGTCAGAGTGAACAAAGCCCTCAAAGCCCCATTCGCCGCGCAATATGTCTGTTAGAAGCGCGCGGTGCTGACCGGTATATTCGCCGTTCATCTTGTTATAAGCGCTCATCACGCTCGCCACGCCAGCATCCAGCGCATGTTTGAAATGCGGCAGATAGACTTCGTGCAGACTGCGCTCATCAATCCGCACGTCCACCTTGAAACGCGCATTTTCCATACTGTTCAGCGCATAATGCTTCACTGTCGCGCAGACGTTGTGCACCTGAATACCCGTTCCGAGTGCGGCACCCATCACGCCCAGATGCATCTGATCTTCGCCGTATGTCTCTTGCGCGCGGCCCCATGCCGGGTGGCGAAGGAGGTTGAAACAGACCGCACCTGATAAAGTGCAGCCTTGCGCACGTGCTTCTATCCCCATTACTTCGCCAATGCGCATTTCGAGGTTCGGGTCAAAGCTTGCCCCGCGCGCCATGGAGCAGGGGAAGCATGTTGAATTGCCACGCGCCACGCCGCGCGGTCCGTCAGTAAAGTAAAACGGCTCAATGCCGAGACGTTCGATGCCACCACCTGCGCGATAGGGACGCGCGGCCCATAGCCCGCCGTCTTCTTTATAAGCCTCGAAAAACCCCTTGCCAGACATCATGCCGATTTTTTCGTCCAATGTCGCCTCGGCAAGAACCGTGTCAATCTGCGCTTCGATCTCAACGCGGCTCATTCCTTTTTGCGGGGCGAAATTGGGCAAGTGTCGATCCTCTCAAATGCACGCGGCTCCGCGCGTCGCGCAGACCGTAACAGAAGCCATTCCATTTTGAACAGACAGCAACGCGTTAATTTTTTCTCTGTGACATTATATCATTGCCAATACCCGCTAACAGTGCCATTCAAACGCTCATGCAATTGATAATCCCAAAGGAATGCTGCGTGGGGCAAGACTGGTTTGATCGTTTCGCCATCGGGGCGTCCGGGCTATGCCTGCTCCACTGTCTGCTACTGCCCGTGTTTCTGGTTGGCCTGCCGTCAGGTGTTCACGCGCTTGGCGGTGGTGAGACCTTTCATCTTGCTATCCTGTTCACTGCGATCCCGCTCAGCCTTTTGGGACTGATGGGTGGTCGCAAAATCCATCAGAATATCCGTCCCGTTCAGTTGGGCGGCCTCGGTGTGTTGCTGTTGGCAACGGGCGTCAGCCTAGAACTAGCGCAGAATCAAGGCTTGGGAACGATGATAACCGTGTGCGGCAGCCTGATATTGGTCGGCGCGCATGTACTGAACTGGAAGCTGCGCGGCGCTGCGTTGCGGAGTCGCTGAGCTTCGGCGGGCTCTTCCTCTTCAGGTAAGAAGCGTTCGAACAGCATCCGAAAAGGCCGCGCCGCCGTCCGCCGCGTGGCTCAAGAAAAGCGCAGGCTCAATCATTTCCAATTCCATCAGATAGAATTGCCCGTCACCCCCGCGCACCATATCGGCCCGGGCGTAGAAGGGTGGAGCAGGCGCTGCCGCAAGCGCCGCCTGCGCCAATTGCCGCGCTAACTGCGGCGCATCTACTGTAACTTCTCGCCCGCCAAATTGTCCCTGCACGCGAAAGTCACCTGATGCCGGGGTTTTCAGGATCGCGTGGCTTAGCGCGCCACCAAAATAGAACAGGCTAAACTCGCCTTCAGTCGCGATGGCAGGCATCAGCGGCTGGACCAGCATTTCCTTTTCCAGAACATCAAATGGAATCGCGTCGTTGGGGCCAAGCCGATAGGTGCGATCTGCCCCTGCCGAAATCGGCGGTTTGATGATGAGCGTGTCGCATACAAAACGCGCCCTCGCCTCGTCTAAGTCCATTGGTCTTAAACCGTGAACCTCCACCGTCGGCACAATCGCGACGCCCGCTGCCTCCAGGTCGAGCAGATAATCCTTATCTGTGTTCCATCGCAGCACAAATATCGGATTGGCAAAGGGCAGGCCCTGCGCCTCCCAAGCATCCAGCGCCGCAAACCATGTGGAAGGCGACTTGGGATATCCCCAAGCGAGCAGGGGCAGGATCAGCGCGAACTCCGACAAGTCGCCTGCATTATTCCAAGCCCGAAACGATAGCGTATCACCAAACACTGAACGATATTCATCTGCCACAACCTGCCACCGCTCATGATATCCGGGGTCAGGGGTAAGGATACAAATCTTAAACGCCACTCTGCGCTTCCTCTTCTTGTGCCTCACGAGTCAGCACTTTGGTGTAAACCCAGCCAATTCCAATCAACGCCCCGCCCAGCCCCATGAAGGATAGCACGCGGAGCAAACCTTCAAGGGCCGCTGCATCGATCAGGAATACTTTGAGCGTGACCAGCGTCAGCAAGGCCAGACCCGTCATCCGCAGCCAGCGCGCGCCACCTGCGATGCCGCGCCATAGCCACACCAATGAAAGGATGAGGAAGGCAATGGAATAGCCATAATTTTCGGTGTTGGGCAGGTCAAATGCCGTCAGGATCGATCCCTGGAAAGCCTGCCGGACGGTCATCGCCACGGTAAGTGCAACTAACCCCAATGCGAAAAAGCGCAGCACAGTCTTCGCGGGCGGCATCTCCACATGACGCAACCCAATCCACCAGCAGGCCATTGCCGCCAGCCCAAAATGGATCGTCGCGGCATTGGCGAACGGCAACCCGCCGACATTCTGGTCGACCAGCAGAGGGTTGAACAGCAGCAGATCAAAGCCAATAAGCCGCGCCGCAGCAAGGGACAGCACAGCAATGCTGGCAAGACGAAGCTTTTCCCCTCCGCGCCATAACAGGGCAAGGCCAATTGCGGCCAGAGCCTGCGTGATGATGGCCCGTTCGATAAAGCCCCACGTAATGAACTGCGCGTCCGTTGCAATTTGCAGCGGCTGTTTGATCAGCGCGTAAAGTGTTGCAATGGCGCTAACGCCCGCAAGGGCCATGATGCCGATCCGCACTCGCCCATTCAGGAGGTCCTGCATTTTCCACCCCATCAGTGCGAAGATGACCGCAGGCAGGCCGCAGGCGATGAGCACCGAAGCTATCGGTTCCAGCAGATCAAAATGCGTTGGCACGCCAGCCACTGACTGGAACAGGATGCCGATGAACGGCGTCAACCTCAGCAACACCCAAAGTGCTGCCACCCCAAATAGAGCCTCCAGCCCGTAACGCGGCAGCGGGAGCCGCCCAGACGCGAAGCTGGTACCACCGGCAATGAGGGCGATGGCAGCCCCGTGCCAGTCATAAGGCACAATGGCGAGGACAAGCGCGACCACCAGCACCAACCCAGCCCAGCGGAGCGGATTGGCCGTGACGCGACCCTTGTGACCCCATGCGCAAGCGAACATAATCGCCGCTGGACCAGCAAGCAACGCCAGCAGGGACATCGCATCAGGCCGATTGCCGCTGCTGAATATCGACTGCCAAAGGTCGAGATGACGAGTCTGTTCGCCCAACCAGTAAAGCAGCCCCACGCCCAACAGAGCACCGCTGGCTCCTTCAAAATAGCCATCATCACTTTTGCGCAGCCAAGCTGCCAATCCTGCCGCCGCAGCAAAGCAGACCACCGCATGCCACAGAGCCGGAACAAGCGAGAGAGGTACTGACACAGCCAAAGCCAGCGTCAACGTGCGCAGAGTTTCGCGGCTGATTTGGCCTTTATGGAACCAACTGGTGATGGCGATGAGGATAGCAGGTACAACCAGCACTGCCGTAATCAGCAAGCCCGTTGGTGGTGCACCGTCGCCTATAATTGACAATGGCAGTGATGAATTGACGATCATTTGGTTGGCCCAGAATAGACTAGCCGGGGTGATGAGCGCCAAGCTGGCGCGGAACCGGAAAGCATCGCTGCTTTGCCTCGCCCACAGGCCAAGCACAGCGGCAGCACCTGCCATGGCGGAGATATGCCAGAGCGAAGGAACCAGCGCCAACGGCACAGCGGCAGCCAATATCAGCGCGACCCAGCGGAGAAGCTCACTGCTGATCCGTCCCCGGTGACACCATCCTGCTGCGGCAAACAGGATTGCGGGGATGACGAATAGAGCTACCAATTCCATCACCGGGGGAATGCCGCCGTCAATGAAAATCGCTTCGGTCAAACCGGGTCGCAAGATATAAGATGCTGCCCAGAATATCCCTGCCACCAGCCCGAACGGAACGCTCGCGTTGAACAAGCTGCTGTCCTTCACTTGCCGCGCCCAACCGGACAGACCAAGCATGATCGCAAAGCCGGCCGTTGCCATCCAAAGGTCCGGCACCAAATGCGTGATCGCAATGAAGGCCAGCAATCCAGCCAATATGCCGCCACCAAACAGAGCCCAATCGGGTTTCAGCGCGTCATGGCCTTCATCTCTCGCTCGCCAACTTAGCGAGAAGGCGATTGCTGCTGCACCTGTAAAGAACAATCCCCAAACCGTGTCGTTAAACAGCATCAGCCCCTGGCTAATCCATCCCACCAACAGCGGCCCGGCAATCCCACCGAGCGCTAGGGCTGTCCAAATATTCTGCGTCTTCCCGTCTTTGCGTGCAAGCAGGTGTCCCGGCAAGGCGAAGAGGACTGTAGCCGCAATCGCAGCCCACAGCGCCAGAGGCCGTTCCTGTTCAAAGGCGGCGAACAACAGGATGACGACCAGCCCCAGCGCGGCAAGCGTCGCCGGCATCAACTTGGGCTCGCGCCAACCGAGATAAAGGCTCGCCGCGGATAGCAGGCCGTAAAGTGCCCACCCCGTGGCATCGAACTGGATCAGCGGGGCGAACAAGGCCAGTTGCACAAAGCCAACTATCATGGGGATCAGGCGAATGCGCGGATCATTTCCGCCTGTGCGGGGGAAGAGCATTGTCGCCGCCAGCGCCAATACGACAATGAACAGGCCCAAACTGGGGCCAATACCCGCCAAGTCAGCCGCCATGATCCCAAAGGTCCACACCGCGCCGCCACCAGTTGCAGCGAGTGCCAGCCACATCCAGCCGCGCTGTATGGCGACCGCAAATAGGCCTGCAATCAACAGCCCGAGGTAAACGAGCAGCGGCACCAAATTGCCCGAAGGTGCTGCCAAGAACGGGGCTGTAAAGCCGCCAATCAGCCCCATAATCGCCGTTGGCGGGCCGTGGCGCAGGGATAAGAATAACGCGCCTGCCGTTACTGCTGCCATCAGCACAAAGGCGACGGTAGGGCTGATAAGGCCGTAAAGCTGCCCAGCCATATAGAGGGTGCCATAAAGGCTCGCAATGCCAGCGCCTGCCAATGCCTGACCGACGCGCGGGTCCTCTGCAAAGCGCGGAATCCGGCGCGCAGCTTCACTGGCGACGAGCAGCGCCACCCCGAAGACAGCGGCCATTACAGATCGGACTCCGGGGCCAAGCAGGCCTTGTTCAATCGAATAACGCACAAGGAAGAAAGCCGACAGGATAAGCGCCACGCCGCCGACCCATATCGGTAGCTTGCCCCCAATCAGCGCCTCAATCGAAACGCCTTTGCGCGCAGGCTGAGCGGCTGGTTGCGGAGCCACTGGTGGAGACGGCGGGGGAGGAGGTGCAGGTGGCGGTGGTGACGATGATGGCGGCGTTGCTGCAGCGATCGCTGCAACGAACGGCTTCGCAGGTTCAATCGCAGGCGGAGCTTCGCTTTCCACTGGCGCGGCATCGCCGCGCACAACGCGCGCTGCCCAGCGATTGGCTGACGGGGTAGCGGGTGCGGGCGGTGGAGGCGGTGGAGCGACAACCACAGGAGCTATGACCGGGGGTGGGGCGACTTCCTCAGGCTCTGGTTCAGGCTGCTCCACGATTGGCGAAGATATGACCGGCAAACGCGCCGCCAATGCCGACACGCGCGCAGCGGGGCTCTGGTCGGGTTCGGGGGATAGCGTGTCGCGCTCCATCCGGTCCATGCGGCTCAGCAACCGATCAAAGCGGTGCTCCATTGAGGATATACGGTTGAGCAACGTATAAACGGCAAAGGCCCCGCCCATGACCGTCAGAAACCACAAGAAAAACACAAGGCGACCCCTCAATACCCGATGCCCTCATCGTGACAGGAAATCCCGTGGCGTCAATCTTTGACAGGATGAGAAAAGTTGCAATCTGCAACGCATACTGTCAGACTCGCGCTCAGTGAAACCAACATCAGGAGAGAAAAATGATCCTTTACGGCGCCCCAGTATCCCCCTTCGTCCGAAAGGTTCTCACCTATGCGGCAGAGCGCAACATCACGCTCGAGCTTGTTCCAGTTGGTATGGGCGATCCCAACCCGGCTTTTGCAGCGTGCAGCCCATTTAAGAAAATGCCTGGCCTGCAAGACGGTGATTTTGGCATTTCGGATTCGTCAGCGATCATTGCCTATCTTGAAGCGAAACATCCCGAAGGTGCGCTGATCCCAGCTGCCCCGCAAAGCCGCGCGCGGGTGATTTGGTATGATGAATTTGCCGACACCATCCTAACGCCCGCAGGCGGGAAGATTTTCTTTAACCGTATCGTATCCCCTAAATTCATGGGGCAACCCGGTGATGAAACTGCGGCCTTGGCAGGGGAACAGGAATTGATCCCGCTTTACGCCTATCTTGAAAGCGTCATCCCAGCGTCGGGCTATCTGGTTGATGACCAGTTGACGCTGGCTGACATTGCCGTGGCAAGTCCGTTTGTGAATGTCGCACATTGTGGGCTTGGGCCAGACGACGCCACCTATCCAAAGCTTGTCGCTTATCTCGCGGCCATCCACGGCCGCCCCAGCATGGGCGACTGGATCAAGCGAGAGCGCAAGATGCTGGGGCTTAGCTGACCGCTAAATCTTCGCGCGGTGGGGCGGGCTTGCGTGCCCGCTCCCGCCCCGTCACTTCTGCAAATTTTGCGGCGTAGTCGGGATGTTCGGTGCCCACCAGCTTGTCCCAATAGGTGAAATAAAACCCAAAATTATGGTTGAAACTGCCCGCATGGTGTAAATCATGATGGGTTGTCGTGCTGATCCAGCGCGTGAGCGGCGTGGACAGCCACCAGCGCGGGTGAAGTTCAAATCCGGCATGGCCAATGGCATTGCGCAGGATCATGACATTGAGGAAAACCACAATCACCCAAACCGATGTCGGTACAATCGCAAGCCATAATGGCATGAACACAGCCATCACCACAGCTTCAGGAATGGCGAAGGAATAGGCCGCAAAGGGTGTGGGCGTGATCGTGCGGTGGTGAAACCGGTGGAAGGTTTTGAACAAACGCGGGTGGTGCATCGTCCGGTGAGACCAATAGAAATAGGCGTCGTGAACGATCAACATGCCGACCAGCGTGGCGATATCGACGCCCCAACTCATTGAATTCTCATGCCGCTGCATCCAACCGTGCTTGACGCCCCAAATGACAAATAGGCTCATCACCACATAGACGACGCATGTCTGCGCAGAGGCAAAGATTTCGCGCCGCTTGTCCGTCCATGTGGCTTCGCGCGCCTGTATCTTACGTGCTGATATGGGGGACCGGCGCAGCACCCAGACAATGGCACTGATCAGGTAGGCCGCAACCAGATAGCGGCCAATATCAAAGGCGAAGATAACGGGCGCATGGCTAAACGCGATGCCGAAGACTGGGTTGGGAAGGTCAAAGATCATATAAAGTCCATTCCTGTTGATAATGGACTTTGATCTGACAGAACAAACGCGGCCTCGCTCCGCTGCTTCCAAATTCGGCTAGTCGATTTCGGAATCGGCCAATTGTGACGCGCGATATTCTGTTGGCGTCATCCCGTCTGCTTCCCTGAATGCGCAGTTGAACGGCCCCAGCGACCCGAACCCTGCGTCCAGCGCCATGGTGAGGATCGGCACAGTTCGCTGTCCCGGATCGGCCAGCGCCTGCCGCACTTCATCCAACCGGTAGCCGTTCAAGAAAGCGGCAAAATTGCGGTGGCCCAAATGTCCGTTGATCACGCGGCGCAGGCGATATTCCTGTTCCCCCAATTGAGCCGCAAGGGCAGCGATGGTGAGTGTATCATCACGGTAGGCCCGCGTCTCAGCCATGTGGCGGCGGATGCGGTCGGCAAGGGGGAGGAGCGATGGATCTGCTTGAGTGCTCGGCTTTTGCGGATTGCCCGACGGCGCGAACAAGTCTGCCTGACGGATGGCCACCATTTCCGCGCACAGAGCGAAGGTCAGAAGCGTCGTTCCTGCTTCAATGAGCGTCAGCCAGAACTGCGGTGCTAGCCCACGGTAAACGGCAATCTCTATCATCAGGACAACAACAACGAAAATACCAACGGCCCAAACCAGGCGAGACCGCAACCTTCGCCGCGTTTCGACCAGATCGCCGTCCCGTCCCTTCCAAGCCGTCCAAAGACCGGCGAACGCAAAGGCGAACATGGGAATGCGCGCCACCGGCCCGAGGATCGCCGCCGAGCGTTCTTGCCCCGGCGTCGTAAACAGCAATATGCTGAGCGCCATGAGCGCACTGCACCCAGCCACAATCGCCAAGCTGCGCCAGCTGACCCGCACTTCATCATTGAACCACACCTTTGCGAACAGCCAAAAGAAGCTGGGCACGGCAGTTGACCCAATGACCACGATCCAATCCAACGGTGTTGCTAAACTAATGCGACCGGGGACTGTTGAAATGACATGGCAAATAATTGCTGCATTCATGCACAGCGCCATCCGCGCAGGCAGCGCGGCAAAATGATCGCGGATCAGCACGGCGCTCCACAGACACAACAGCGCAATGGAGCCGCCGCGTACCATCATATCAAAGGAGGCAAAGCTGATCATTGCCCGATCACTGCCAGACGCATCGTCACGCGACTAGCCGTTTCCGAAATCAATAAGCGACGCTGACAATTATAAGCGGTAGGGAAAGAGAGCCCCCGGGAACGGGTGGGTCGGCGCGAGACCAGTAGCTGCCGACCCACCCTGTTGAAGCGAACTAGGTTCGCGTCGGGGGAACACTAACAGTTATGCAGGTGCCGTGCCAATTGATGCCGAGGCGGCTTTTCTGCCGACCGTAATGGTTAGCAGATCTTAACACTTGCCAAGTGTTGTAAATTTGACCGACATTACGCCGGCAGCAGCAAACTGGAATCTCCGTAGCTATAGAACCGATACTGCGCCTTGATGGCGTGAGCATAGGCGGTTTGCATTGTGTCGCGTCCCATCAGCGCGCTTACCAGCATGAATAGGGTGGATTTCGGTAAGTGAAAATTGGTCATCAGGCCGTCGATCCCTTTGAACTGATAGCCGGGTGTGATGAATATGGCCGTGTCGCCTTCAAACGCCGAAATCTTACGCTCATCGGTCGCTGCACTTTCCAGCAGACGGAGGGATGTGGTTCCGACTGCGATGATCCGTCCCCCACGCGCGCGGACCGCGTTCAATCGCGCGGCGGTCTCCTCGTCGATCCGACCCCACTCGGCATGCATTTGGTGATCGTCCGTGTCATCGACTTTCATCGGCATGAAGGTTCCCGCGCCAACATGGAGGGTAAGAGTCTCATGATCGACACTGCGCTCCGCAAGTGCCGCCATCAATTGTGGCGTGAAATGCAGCGCCGCTGTCGGCGCAGCCACGGCCCCCGCTTCCTCTGCAAACATGGTTTGATAATCGGCCTCATCTTGCGCGTCGGTCGCTCGCTTGCTGGCGATATAGGGAGGCAGCGGCATGTGGCCTGCTCGGTTCAGGAGGAGCTCGACAGGCTCATCGCCGTCAAAGGTCAGCAGGATGCCGCCGTCCTCTGCCTTGTCAGACGCGATTGCAGTCACTCCCGCGCCGAAATCGATCTGGTCACCGTGGCGAACTCGTTTCGCATTGCGGACGAAGGCGCGCCATGCCCTCAAGCCTTCACGCTTATGCAAGGTAGCGCCAATCTTTGCCTCACCCCGCCGCCCCTCTAACTGCGCGGGAATGACGCGGGTATCGTTGAAGACAAGGCAGTCACCAGGCAAGAGCAGTGCGGGCAAATCCCGCACACCATGATCGCTCAGGCCCTCTGGCCGCACGACAAGCATCCGCGCGGCATCACGCGGACGGGCAGGCCTTAGCGCGATCCGTTCATTCGGCAGGTCAAAATCAAACAGATCAACGCGCATTAGGGAGTGGGCGGTGTTCCTGCGGCGGGAGCAGCAGGCGCGGGAGGCGGAATGACCAGAGGCACACGCGGCGCACTCGGGCCGTCAGACTCAATATAGGCCTTCAGCATCCGCGACGGGGCAGGAGGTGGCTCTCCCCGTTCAACGGTGTCGACATATTGAATGCCAGAAATCACACGCCCGACGGCGGTATATTTGCCGTCCAGCTTCATCGTGGGCAGGAAGCAGATGAAGAACTGACTGTTCGCGGAATCGTTGCTGTCGGCACGCGCCATCGACAGCGTTCCGCGCAGATGAGGCATGTCGTTAAACTCCGCCTTCATATCCGGTAGCGGCGAACCGCCCTGCCCTGTGCCTTGCGGATCGCCAGTTTGAGCCATAAATCCTTCGATGACGCGGTGGAAGAGCAAGCCATCATAAAAGCCCGCCCGGGCAAGCAGCTTAATCCGATTAACATGGCCAGGCGCCTTATCTGGGCGCAACTGAATGCGCACAGTGCCGCCGGTAGACAGCACCAGAACCAACGTATTATCTGGCGTTACCGCCGGAACCACGACTGAAACCGGCACAATCTGAACTGGTTTCGCCTTTTTCTTGGCCTCAGCCACGCCAACCATGGCCAGCGCCGCCATCAAAACAAATATCAAACGTTTCAACACATTGTCTCTCCAAAGACCATAACTGGGCCTCATTCTCTCAAGTGGCCTGAGCCTGATCTGAACGGATCAATCGCCCTTGCGGCCAATCACATCCACACGAGCGACGACTTCGCGCTCTACATCCGCCGATACAAACTTCCCGATCGCCCCGCCGTAAATCGCGATTTCTTTCACCAGCTTTGACGCAATCGGCTGCAATGCAACGTCGGCCATTAAAAACACTGTTTCGATATTGTCATTCAACTGCTGGTTCATGCCCGCCATTTGAAATTCATATTCAAAATCTGCCACCGCCCGAAGGCCGCGTATAATAACGGTCGCGCCTTGCACCTCTGCGAATTTCATGAGGAGCGCATCGAACGCTACGACAACAATCCCTTCAATGTCCGCGGTTTCCCGTCGCACCATTGCCAACCGTTCTTCAAGCGAGAACATGGGTGATTTGCTGGGGTTCGTTGTCACGCCAATGACAAGGCGATCAACCAGCCGGGCCCCACGCCGAATGATATCCATATGGCCAAGCGTCACAGGATCAAAAGTGCCAGGATAAACGCCAATGCGTTGCATGACTTAGCGGTCCCTTTCGATCACATAACGGGCAATGGCGCGGAGCAAATCTGCCTCTGGGCCATATGTGCCCAAATGCGCGATTGCTTGATTAACGAGCATCTTTGCCTGTTCACGCGCGCGCTCCACACCGAGGAGGGAGAGGAAAGTCGCTTTGCCCGCTGCCTCATCCTTACCCACGGCTTTGCCTGTCAACGCGGCATCACCTTCGACATCGAGCAGGTCATCAGCAATTTGAAACGCCAAGCCAATGTCACGCGCATAGGCCCTTAGATGAACACGGCCCTCGGGAGGAACGCGGCCAAGGATCGCGCCTGCCTCCACCGATACCGCAATCAGAGCGCCCGTTTTTAACTGCTGCAACCGCGTGACGGTTTGCAGGTCAAACTGCTCCGTCTCCGCGGCCAAATCCATCATCTGGCCGCCTGCCATACCCGATGGCCCCGCTGCCTTGCCTATTTCCAAGATGAGTTCGGAGCGCACGAAAGGATCAGGATGCGTCTCATCCTCCGCCAGCCATTCAAAGGCCAGCGCGTGGAGGCTGTCGCCTGCCAGCACGGCAATCGCCTCATCAAAGGCTTTATGCACTGTTGGTTTGCCGCGCCGCATGTCATCGTCATCCATGCACGGCAAATCGTCATGGATCAGCGAATAGACATGGATGGCCTCAATGGCGCAGCCCACTCGCAACGCCGCATCATCACTGACGTTGAAAAGGCGCGCCGCAGCACTGACCAGCAATGGCCGCATCCGCTTGCCCCCGCCAATCGCAGCATGGCGCATCGCCTCATAAAGCCGCGCGCGCGGATCGGCAGGCACCGCAAGCAGCATATCAAATTCGCGGTCCACCGCCGCCATGATGGATTCGGCCTCTTGGGCCAGAACCACAGGAAGATGTGCTGTCATCTGACGATCAGCTTCCATCGAAAGGCGCAGTGCCATTGGGATTTCCATTTGGCCCCAGCGTGATCTTTTCGATCCGCGCCTGCGCATCCTTCAACCGCTTTTCGCACTGAGACCGCAAAGCCTCCCCCCGCGTGTAAAGCGTGATGGATTCATCGAGCGCCGCGTCGCCCGTTTCAAGGCGCGCGACAATCCCTTCAAGCTCCTTCAGGGCAGCTTCAAAACTCAGCGAGTCAATATCTTCGGTCATCGCCGCTGCTTGTGGCGATGGGCACGGCGGGGGTCAAGCGGTGCTGAGCGCGCGATGCCTTTGGCGTCCATATTTTCTTAAATCTGTAATGCTAAAACTCCGCTCAGGAGTAGACCGAATATGAGCATCATCAACGGCATTGGAGGGTTTTTCAGGCTGCTCGCCGGCGGGTGGCTGATCCTGGTGATGGGTTTTGGGATCGTTGTGACGCTTGCGTCGCATGCTGGCGACAACATCATCCCGGGCAGCGACCCCCAAATCTTTGAAATGACAATCCGCGATCGGCCTGACAGAGCCATGCGGATCATGACATCGTTCTTGGCATCCACCAGATGGACCGCTGCGGGGGAGCGGGTTCGGCTGGATACGATGAGCGACGGGTCAATTCGCTTGGCAATTCCGCGCGACGAAAAGCGCAATTTGCTGGAAGTCGGCATCAAGATGGAGCCAGTTGATGGTGGTGCATCCTCGCTGGTCACCGCCAAATATGACGCAGCGGGCCTCGCCCGGATGCAAGGTAGCGATACGAAGATGGAGGATATGAACCTTGCCGTGCGGCAGGAAATTCGCCGCGGTCTGATCACCATCGATGAACACCGCGTCGTGCAACGCGGGTTCAGCATGAGCAGCATCATCGCAATCGCAGCCACCAGGCCAGCCAGTTCGGATGATTAACCTCAGACCTGACTTATGCTGGTGGCTTCGGACATAAGGTAACAAAGTTCACTTGAAAACGACTATTTCTGTCACCTTATGTCACCTTTGCGGCGTTCAAACGACCAGGTTTTTGCCGCATGCTTTTTTCCAAAGTTGTGTAAAGTTGTGCCAGTCGCACGTTTATTCAGAACGCCGTACCGCCGGTGTCTACGTGCGAAATCATGACGCGCATGCCGATGACCGGCATCCGGGGAGAGAGGGATTTAATCGCGACATTCGCGTGTCAAAGAATTATTGAACATATAAGGAACAAATGAAATTTGTCAAGCTTAGAGACGGAGTTGGGATTTGCGCTTTGGCCAAGTTTCCTGCGGTTCGTTGCACTAGCTGATGAATTGGTAAGCTGACCTCACCCCTACCGTCTCCCCGTGCTTGACATAGTTTATCCTGAGCTACGCCGAAGGGGGGCTAGGCTTTTGCTCGCTCCGTTTCATGAAACAAGTCACTCCAAAGATCGCACCGGTCCAAGGCTGTCTGCCTCAATCACAGCTCGCCCCAAAGCCAAGCCCCGCATCAAGTGCGGGGAGACGGCGGATAGGGCGGCAGCATCCGACAAGATTGCGGTCGTTTGAACTCCATGATAACAGCCTAAAAAGCAAACATTGTCGCAAGCTTCGGTGTCATCTAGCAATGGGGTCGAAGCAGTGACAGACTTTGCACAGCAAACTTTGGTTTGAGGAAGAACGAATGACGACCATAGGTGTCTTCGCAGGTGTCCTTGATCATGGAGGTCGAGCGCTGTGCGTGCGCCACAATTACGGAGATTTCGATTGGGGAATGCCAGGTGGACGCCTTGAAGTTGGTGAGGATCCTATTTCGGCAGTCAAGCGAGAAATATTTGAAGAAACCGGTGTAGTCGCCAGCATCACGGCCTTTATTGGGGTCTATTCGGCAGCTTATCGTGACGACATGGTGCTGTTCTTCGCCGGGATGGCGACGGAACGCGCTCAATGGTCTCCGAACGATGAAATCATGGAAGCTGACTTTTTTCCGATTAAAAGCCTACCTCAGCCCATGGGTTTGAATGCTAGATTGCGGTTCGATGACATGATCGCTGGAAATCGCGGCGTCCTCAGGACACTTTCGGAGCCAGGATGCTTCGTGCACAAGCTT
Organism: Sphingomonadales bacterium; assembly: GCA_031376385.1. GTDB lineage: Bacteria > Pseudomonadota > Alphaproteobacteria > Sphingomonadales > Sphingomonadaceae > Aquisediminimonas. Next base: position 190,472 of record JANMDQ010000029.1, on the reverse strand, counting down.
GGTATCTAACAGCCGGAAAGGATCACAAATGGCCCTGAATTTGCCGGAGATACGGACCGAACGGCTTGTGCTCCGGCCTCCATCAGCCGAGGATTTTGACGCTTGGGCGGACTTTTCTGCGGATGAGGAAGTTATGCGTTATATTGGAGGTACTCAGCCCCGATCAGTTGCTTGGCGAACAATGGCCATGCACGTTGGTTCATGGCACCTGAAGGGCTTCGGCCTGTTCTCGGTATTGGAGCAGAAATCGGGTATGTGGATCGGGCGAGCCGGACCTTGGCAGCCTGATAGCTGGCCCGAACCGGAAATCGGTTACTCCTTTGCCCGTTATGCGTGGGGGCAAGGATATGCCTCGGAGGCAGCAAGCGCAGCCCTCGCTTGGGCATTCGAAACGCTGCGATGGACAAATGCTGTCCACTATATAGTTTCAGAAAACTTGGCCTCCATCGCGGTCGCGAAAAAGATCGGTTCTCAATTTCTCGCTGAAACATCGCTGCCTCCACCAATCGCACCAGAGCAAAAGTTTTTAGTGTATGGCCAAGACCGTTGACTTGCGTCTTGGGCCCCCGGAATTTCTTGTCTCTACACCTCACCCTGCCGTTAGTCGGCTAGCGGCAATGTCAGGAAATCAACTTTTCTTGATAATAGCTGCCAGTCAGCTTCCCCCAACCAAATCGCCATTCGCAAAAGCCCGGAAATAGCAGGTTTTTGAAATACAAAAATCGCCTTTCAATGACCAACTTTGCCGCGAAAACCAAAGCTCAGCCGGGCCACGACCAACCGTTCTCCTGTAATGTAGGATTTTTCCTGCCAACACCGATGCAGGGTCATCAAGCGCCCTGTCGCTGTGTTGGTTTACGATCAACCTATGCGACTGCCTCAACGCATGATCCAGTTTTCGAAAATTCCGGTTCAGGTGTCAACCAAGTGTCAACTTTGACGCTATTCTGAGGCTTTCAGCCTGTCCTTGAGGCCTCGACAGCCCGTCTTGCGCGCCGCCCGAAGCATCGACTTTGATTGAACAAAGTCGCTCACCCTGAGCTTGACGAAGGGTTGGTTGGGAGTTCGCTCGAATTACGGCGGCTTCTTCGGCACCAACCCTTCGTCAAGCTCAGGGTGAGCGAAAAATGGTATGGCTCGATGCAAAATGGAAAACTCTAATCCTCAATTTCCAGCATTTCCTCCACCCATTCCGGCACCAGATCGCTTGCCTTGCCCAGCCGGGTTTCTTCGAAATGGATGGATCCAGCGGACGGCTCCAGATTGAGTTCCAGCGTCTGGGCACCGTAATGCTGGGCGGTGCGGACATAGCCCGCGGCGGGGTAGACTGCGCCCGATGTGCCGATGGAAACGAACAGGTCGCACTGCGACAAAGCGGCCTCGATCTCATCCATGCGGTAGGGTATTTCGCCAAACCACACGACGTCTGGCCGCAGTTTGGCTTCGCCGCATTCGGGGCACGCAGGCCGTTCAGCAAGCGTATCGCGCCAGCGACTGCGCGTGTCGCAGGCCGTGCACCAAGCGTTCAGATGCTCCCCGTGCATATGGATCAGCCGCTTCGCCCCCGCGCGTTCATGCAGGTCATCCACATTTTGCGTGATGATCAGCAAATCCCCATCCCACAGCGAATCCAGCATTGCGATGGCCCAGTGCGCGGCGTTGGGCTGCGCCTGCTGGATGGTTGCGCGGCGCATATCGTAGAAGCGCAGGACAAGATCGGGATCACGCGCAAACCCCTCCGGCGTCGCCACATCCTCTACCCTGTGCTGTTCCCACAGGCCGCCTTTATCGCGAAACGTGCCAATGCCGCTTTCGGCGCTGACCCCTGCCCCGGTCAGGATAACGATATTCTGGATGATACGTGTCACGTGTTGAGCCTCAAATTCCGCTCGCATTGAGCTTGTCGAAATGCTCCCTTCCCTTTAGCTCAGTGTCAAGAAAGTAAAGGGAGGGCTTCGACAGGCTCAGCCCGAACGGAGCGTTTATATGACCAAAATCGGCATCATTGGAAGCGCTGGGCGGATGGGGCAGGAAATTGCCGCGCAGGCCGCAGACGACATAAGCGGGGCCATTGATGTTGGGGGAGACCCGATTACGCTCGCTAAGCTTTGCGATGTAATGATCGACTTCTCCTCCCCCAAGGCCCTTGTCGCCAATCTGGGCGCGGCAGTGGCGGCGGGCACACCGATCCTTATCGGCGCGACAGGATTGGAGGAGCATCACCATCAAGCGATAGACGATGCCGCGCGCCATGTCGCGGTGCTGCAAACCGGCAATACGTCGCTGGGTGTTACGCTGATGGCGCGCTTGGTGCGGGAAGCTGCGGCAAAGCTTGGCCCGGATTGGGATATTGAGATTGCGGAAATGCACCACCGGCATAAGGTGGACGCGCCCAGCGGCACAGCAATGCTGCTGGGTCAGGCTGCCGCTGACGGACGCGGCATTTCGCTCGGCAGGCATAGCGAGCGCGGTCGGGATGGGCACACCGGCGCGCGGGCATCCGGGGCTATCGGCTTTGCATCCCTGCGCGGGGGATCAGTGGCGGGCGATCACACCGTCTATTTTGCCACTGACAATGAACGCATCGAAATCACCCACCGCGCGGAGAACCGCAGCATTTTCGCCAGCGGTGCGCTGAAGGCCGCCCGCTGGTTGGTGGGGCAGCCTGCCGGGCGCTATTCGATGGACCAGGTGCTAGGGCTTTAGAAGCCAACACTCACCGAGGCGACAACCCCAGCGCCTGCTAATTTACGCGGATCAAAAATGCGGTCGATGTTGGTATCGACGTAGGTGACGCCCAGCGTGAACCGGTCAACCACCACTTCGGCACCGAGTGACCAATCCCATTTCTGGCCAGTTGGCCCGGCCAGACTGCCGTCCTCATATCCAACATGACCCTTCACTGTCACCGGCGTGCTGGGGATGCCGACGCCGATATCGGTGTAGCCATAGATGTTATCGTTCCCACCCAGATTGTCTTGGGCGGGCGAATAGCCTGCGCCCAGCTTTAATTCTGCCGGTCCGAGCGTGTAGCTCGCACTTGCGAGGATCTCATAATAATCAAGGTCTGCGCCACTGGGATAAAGATAAGCCGTGGCCCCAACATCCAAATCAACACTGCCAGCACTTCCGCGCCAGCCCGCGTAGAGATCAGCCTCTACATTGGCTGGCGAATTTTTGATCGTTGAGGCCCAGATGCCGCCGTAGATGCCGGACTTATGCTCCACATCAACAGCGCCTTGGATCGCGGGGTCTTTGTCTGAGAGGGAAATGCCGCGAAATCGGTAATCAGACACGCCCGTCACTGTAGCGTTTATGTCGAAATCGCCTTCAGGTGCAGCGGTCTCACCGTCCTGTGCAACTGCAATTGCTGGCATGCTGAAAAGAAGTGCAGCAGCAAAAACATTAGCCGTTTGTGCAAGTATTTTCATGGCTTTATCCTCTAAACCGCCGTGTGATGACGCGCCCTTAGACCATAAAAATGTCATCTTCCAGTTAACATAGCGTCATCACCGGTTCCTCCTGAGCGTCATAATAGTCCGCTTTGGATGGGGTTGGCCGCACCGTTAACGCTTCATTATCCAGCTAACTCTATTTCGGGGGCAGAGTAATTGGAGACGTTGTGCGCGTTTTGCTGATCGATGATGAAGCTGCAATCCACGATGCCTATCGACGTTCGTTCGAGGCGCGGCAGGCGGAGCATGACCAAGCTGACCTTGCAGCCTTGTCTCGCGAACTATTTGGCGGCACCGATGATGCCGCTCCATCACTGCCATCCACCGCCGAATTTGAACTGGTCCACGCCACTCAAGGATTAGACGGACTGCGCTGCGTCGCTGATGCGTTGGCCAGCGGAAATCCATTTCAGGCTGCCTTCATTGATATACGGATGCCACCGGGAATTGACGGTAAGGAAACCGCGAAGCGCATCCGCGAGATTGATCCCGCAATAAACCTCGTGATTGTGACCGGATATTCTGATCATAGCGCGCTCGATATCGCCAAGGTCGCAGGCCCAATCGACAAATTATTCTACATCAGCAAGCCGTTCGATGCCGAGGAATTGGTTCACACAGCCCGCGCACTGTGCACGCGATGGTTTGGCGACGAGGAAATGGCGCAAGTACGTGCTGAGTTGGCCAGTAAAGTCGAACGGCTTGAAAAACAGGGCATTCAGTTGGCGGCAAACGAAGCCCGGGCCAACCATTTGGCAACGCATGATGCCTTGACTGGGTCTGCCAATCGTTACGCATTTTTGAGCGCACTTAATGAAGCCATGCGCGGCCCCACCGAACAGATTGCCGTCGGAATTGTGGACCTTGATCGGTTCAAGAATATCAACGACACGCTTGGCCATTTTGCGGGTGATGAACTCATCCGCCAGGTCTGCAAGAATATGTCTGCGGCCATTGGCGCACAGGGCCTGATCGCGCGGTTGGGCGGTGATGAATTTGCGTTGCTCCTGCCCAATCTTCCGCACCGCGAACTTGAAGATCTGTGCGTTAGGATACTGCGCGCCTGCTCCGCGAATTATATGGTTTTCGGAAATGACGTGAAGGTGAGTGCTTCGATTGGCATCGCCCAAGCACGAGGTGGCAAGAGCGAAGACCCAATTGATGTGATGCGCCTGGCGGACATCGCGCTCTATGATGCCAAGCGCAAAGGCGGATCGCAGGTCCGCTTTTTCGATGAAAGCATGGATGAAAGCGTACGGTTCCGCCAGACAATCGAGGCCGGATTGCGACGCGCCATCGCACTAGATGAATTTTCGCTTGTGTTTCAACCTATCGTTGACCGCGACAACCAAGGGCCTGTTGGCTTTGAAGCTCTGCTGCGTTGGACAAGCGCCGAACATGGCTCCGTGTCACCCGCTGTTTTCATTCCTGTGGCGGAGGAAAGCTCACTCATCCAAGACATTGGCGATTGGGCGACTGACCATGCGCTCGACGCGTGCGCGGCCTGGCCCGACAAATATGTATCGATCAATTTCTCGCCGCGCCAGTTCCGCCGCGATGATTTTGCCCGGCGTCTGATAGATCGCGTCAACTCAAAAGGCGTCAACGCGAGGCAGGTTCAGATTGAAATCACTGAGACCGCCATTTTTGATGATGACGGTCGCGCGGCGGCAACGCTTGAAACACTGCGCGCAGCGGGGTTCAAAATTGCTCTGGATGATTTCGGTACAGGCTATTCAAGCCTATTCAATATTCGTAATTTTGCGCTGGATTGCATCAAGATTGATAAGAGTTTTGTCGACAATATGGGGCGCGAGCCTCAGTCGGCGGCCATTATCAACGCCGTGGCTCACTTATCCCGCTCGCTTGGGTTATCGATTGTCGCGGAAGGCGTGGAGACTGAGGTTCAGTTTCAAGCGCTCCGCCTCGCTGGTTGTTCGCACATGCAAGGCTATTTGTTCAGTCAACCGATGACCATTGAACAAACACTTGATTTTATCGCGAGCTATAAAGTTTCCGGCGAGCCTGGCCACAGGCTGGCCATTTAATGGCAACATTCCGCCTCCTGAGGCCAGTGCAATGGTTCATGCGGGCTTTTGCAGACGCAAAGCTTGATTCCAAGCTGGCGGTCATCCTGACAGTCGCCGGCATGATTGGCTTTGGGACATTGTTCATTGCACTCACCGCGATCATCAGTCCCAGTTTTTCGTTGCTGGAAAGCCAAAGCGTGGCGCGGCATATTGAGCGGACACGCGCCGCACTTGATGAATATTCCGTTCGTGTGGAAACTGCGGTGCGCGACTATGCGGCGTGGGACGACAGCTACGACTATGTCATTAAACCAAATCAAAAGTTTGAAACTGACACATTATCTGTGTTGGCGATGACCAACCTAGACATCAACGGCATGGCCTACGTAAAATTTGATGGCTCGATATCCATCAGCCGCTGGGTTGATATTACTGCTCAAGTGGAGCTGCCAGAATTGACGGCGATATTTTCGTCGCATCTTCGCAAATTGGCGGCGGAACCAACACTGAAGTCCACTGAATCGATCCGCTATTATGCCCGTATCGGTGATCGAGTTGCAGCGATCAGCGCAGCTCGCGTAGTCAAGACGGATGGAAGCGGAACACCAATTGGTTTCGTCGTAATGGCGCGCGAAATCAGCAACAATCAGCTTACCGAATTGCTACAAAGCGATGCCCGCCTAACACTTGCAGCACGTAAACCGGCAGCGCTCATCTCAATGCAACCTGAATCTGTCAAAATCGCAGTCGATATTTTAGGACTCCACCGGGAACGCATAGGACAAGCACAATTTTCGATTGATCGAGACCTTGTTGCCTTGGGACGGGACACGTTGATTCTCTCTGTGGCATGCAGTGCTGTGGTGCTGATGCTTGTTCTGTTCGGGATGCGAACATTGATGCAAAGAGTTGTGATTGCGCCAATGAACAGCGTGGAACGCCATATGCAGCGCCTGTCTGTATCAGGCGAATTACGACCGTTGGACCGGGTATATGCCAACGATGAAATTGGATCGCTCGTTCAAAACCTTAATACCATGCTCCGCCAGCAAAAAGATATGCGCGAACAGTTGGAGATTCAATCCTTCCAACTGGGGCGCACTGAGTCTGCTGTCGGCGTAATGCATAATGTCCGCAATGGACTGAACCCAATCAGTGTCATCCTGTCACGCGCCCTGTCAGACGCGCCCGCGGTTCCTGAAGCTGATGTCGATCGCGCGCTTGCGGAAGTGGCTAACCCACAAACGGATGCCGTCCGCCGCGAACGGCTGACCCAATTTCTCCGGTTGGCGCTAACAGCCCAAGTCACCCAGTTCAAAAAGCGTAACGCGGAAATGGAAACGGCGCGCGAATGCGTTCAGAATGTGGTGAACATGATTGGAGAGCAGCAGGAATCTGCGCATCATCATATCGAGATTGAGCCCGTCGAAGTCACGGCTATTGTAGAACAAAATGCAGCGCTCGCGAAATATTCAGCGGCTGGCGATGTACGATTTGTGGTGGAACAAAACGGCCCAGTGGCGACGGCGAACAGAGTTCTGTTATCACAGGTCATCGGCAATCTCTTTTCCAATGCTGTGGAAGCGATCATTGCGGCAGAGAGGGTCGCAGGCCTTATCGAAGTCAGTTTCGGCGAAGAGGCCAACCAGGTTCTGATTAAAATCAGAGACAATGGACATGGGTTTTCAACAGAGATGTCTGTAAAGCTGTTTGAACGCGGTTTCTCCACCCGGCGTCAAAAATCCGGTGGTCTTGGGCTTCATTGGTGCTCCAATGCGCTCGCGATGATGTCGGGGAGGCTAGCGATAGAAAGCGATGGACCCGGCCTTGGCGCGACCGCAACGATCACGCTGCCAAATTTTGAGACCCCAGTGGCGTCAGGACAGCATCGTCTGCCTGCAAATAAGGCGGAACCAGCCCCCGCGCCCGGTAGCTTCGCTGAAGATCGGCCTCTAGAAATTCAAAATCACCGATAACGCCGCGGCAGCTCTGACTTCCGCACATACAGCGCATCCAGAATGCGCTGGATGAGGATGTCGTTGAATAATCCCAGCATAGTTCATCGCCTACTTGCACGGGCTTGATGGCGACCAGAACGATGTCATCGCCTATGAACTGCAGTCCTCCATTAGGATCGCAGCTGTGGTTGACCAAGTCATCTATGTCGCCCGATGGCCCCATATAAGTCTCAAGACCAATTTGCACGAACCGGTCATCTTCCCCATCCCGGTGAGCCAGGATTTCGCTTACATGATAGCGTTGCCCAGTGAAATGCATCAACACAGCGCCCACAGGGAAGGATCGGGTTGCATAGACCGCTTTCCCTGATTTATTCTCGCTGACGCGAAACGGATTATCGCCGCTTTTATCAACATCACGGATGCGGAAACTGCCAGTTGTCACACCCACGGACCGCATCGGGTTTATCGATGACATCCCGATGATCACCCATACAATCGCGTGGCAGGCCAACTCAATCAAGATATAGGGCAGGTCCATCCCGTCGCCGGTGCGCGTCTGAGTGATCAAGATCAGCGTCGAAAAATCAGCAAGTGTCCAAAGACCCCACGCCGGCGACATTTCTGATCGCTTATCCTGCCACGCGCTAAACCATGTCGGCAGAAACCCCAACGGAACAGCTGCCACCACGATCAAGTGCGCCCATAATTCGGCCTGAAACCCAAACCACAGAATCATGGCTGCCAAAGACAAGGCCATGCAGACATATTCGGGAAGCGAAGGACGCTGCCAGCTGGATTGGCGCCAGACGGCAAAGGTGATGAAAAGGCAACTGGCCGCATTCATGAAAAAGACAATGTTTTGAAGGAGCCCCTCGTTGACGGCCTGATAGGTAAGCGCCTCAATTGTCGTAACAGCACTCCAAATCAACCATGAGGAGCGATTAGGCCGAACAAGCTGTTTCTTGATGCCCCACCAGTAAAAGCCATAGGCCCCCACTGTCAGGATCATTGATAGGCCAAGCCAAAAAAGGGGCAAACTCATACAATGCTTTTTAAAAACTCTGTTGCAACGATGGAATCTAGGCGCAGTTGGAATCAAAAGGCAAATCATATTTCTATTGCAACAACGGGGGGCTTAGGACTGGCTTGCCCGGGTTGTGCCATCAAGTTAGAACGCAACAATGATCATCGTTCGTCCAAAAATGTTGAGCACTTGGCTCATTTTTGTTGCTCTCCTCGTCTTTTGCATCGTCGTCGTTGGCGGCATCACGCGGCTCACTGAGTCAGGCCTGTCGATCACGGAATGGAAACCGGTGTCGGGCGTCATCCCGCCCCTGAATGCAGCGGACTGGGCAGCGGAGTTTGAAAAATACCGCCAAATCCCTGAATATCAGCTGGTGAACAAAGGCATGAGCCTTGCAGACTTCAAGACCATTTATTTCTGGGAATGGATCCACCGCCAGCTTGGCCGGGTTATCGGCCTCGCGCTCGCTGTGCCGTTCCTCTGGTTTGCGGTGCGACGGACTATCCCCAAGGGCTATACGCTGCGTCTATTTGCGCTTGTGATGCTTGTCGGCCTGCAAGGTGCGATAGGGTGGTGGATGGTGTCATCAGGGCTGGAGCAGCGCACTGATGTCAGTCATCTTCGGCTGTCCGTTCACCTGACAACGGCGCTATTTCTGCTGTCTGGCCTCATTTGGACGATCAGGGACCTACGCGCTTTGGCCCGCGATCCTGCGGCTAAGCCTGCACAGATGACAGTACTTGGTGCGGGCGTTGCCGTCATTCTGTTCATTCAATTGTTGTTCGGCGCATGGGTGGCAGGGCTTAACGCCGGCGCTGTGACGACCCACTGGCCGCTGATGGACGACGCGGGCACCTTTTTCCCAACCGCGCAAGTAGATTGGAGCCGAGGCGGCCTCTTCGCAGTGGTCAATGATCCCTTCTTGCTGAACTTCATCCACCGCTGGTGGGCGTGGGTGGCGCTGATCGCGCTTATCATTCTCGCACGGCGGTTGAAAACCATCGGCGCGCGGCCAGCCTCAATTGCGATCCATAGTGCGGTCGGTATTCAAGTCATTCTTGGTATTGCGACTGTGATGACAGGCGTCAACATTGTGTTCGCAGTCCTTCATCAGGCCGTGGGCGCCTTGCTGGTTGCCTCAACGGCTTGGGGTGTTCATAGGGTCGGCCAATCAAGGAGATAGGCCGTGACCGCGCAAGCCCCCATCGACAGCCCTTTTGCGATGCGCTCCACGGCGCTGGAGGTGATCGACGGGATTGATCTCAGCGGCAAAGTCGCGCTCGTCACCGGCGGATATTCCGGTCTTGGCTTGGAAACCGTCCGTGCTTTGGCGAGCGCGGGGGCGAAGGTGTTTGTTGCTGCCCGCCGCCCTGAAGTCGCAAAAGCCGACCTAGAAGGCGTGGCAGGTGATATCACCATCTTGGAAATGGACCTGTCCGACCCAGCCTCCATCGATGCATTTGCATTGGAATTGGCCAGCCGTATAAGCAAAATCGACATCCTCATCAACAACGCCGCAATCATGGCCTGTCCGCTCGCCCGCGATGCGCGCGGATTTGAAAGCCAATTCGCCACCAATCATTTGGGCCATTTCCAAATGACAGCACGCATCTGGCCATTGCTGATAGCGGCTGGCCCCGGCGCGCGTGTGGTGGTTCTGTCTTCGATCGGTCACGCTCGGTGCGGGGTAGACCTCAATGATCCGCATTTTGAACGCCGCGAATATCAGAAATGGACGGCTTACGGACAGGCTAAATCGGCAAATGCGCTGTTTGCAGTTCATCTTGACACGCTGGGTGAACCTCATGGCATCCGTGCCTTTGCGGTCCACCCTGGCGGTATCAAAACGCCGCTGCAACGTCATCTGACGATGGAAGAGCAAATCGCAATGGGCTGGTACAAGCCCGACGGCACCCTGATTGACATCTTCAAATCAACTGAGGCAGGAGCCTCGACGAGTGTCTGGTGTGCCGTGTCACCGCTTCTTGACGGCGAAGGCGGGGTGTATTGCGAAGACTGCAACATTGCGGCGTTCTGGGAAGAAGGAATGAACCCCTATGCAGGTGTTCGCCCCCACGCGGTTGATAGGATTGCGGCGGCAGCACTTTGGACGGCAAGTGAAACAATGACAGGCGTCTCATTTTCTGGATAGATTGTTCTGAAACCCGAACAAACCGTGCAACCAAATCATCATCTCGTTGTTATAATGCCTGACGCAAACGAAATGAAAGCTCTTACATGATTGATGACCAAGACCGTGTGATAATGCGGCGGGCGATTGCGTTAGCGCAAACTAAGGGCAATTCTCCCGCGGACACGCCAATCGCGGCCGTTATTGTCAAAGGCGGCGTGGTTATTGTAGCGTCAGTCAATGCGACGAAGAAGGATCATGACGCCACGGCTCATGCTGAAATAGTCGCGATACGGGCAGCGGGCAACAAGATTGGCGCAGCTGATTTGAAGCAGTCCACGCTCTATACTACGTTGCAACCGTGCGGGATGTGCACGATGGCATCAATCTGGGCGAATATAGGTCGCATTGTTTATGGAGCTGGACGAGAACAAGTGCATGAGCTGTATTTTGAAGACCGGCACTTGAGCACGATGGACTATATCGCAGACGCCTACAAAAATGATCTGATTTTGGAGGGACAGTGCTTGGGTGATGAGTGTGCAGCGCTTTACTATCAACCAGATGACCATGTCCCTGACAGCAACCAAGCCAATAAATAGCGCCGCGATAGTGAATAGTGTTGTCGTCACCCCCGCTGGCGCAGCTGTGAAGGCGGCTGACTTATTGGCGTATCGGAAGTCAAGAAATATTCAGCTGACGCAAGCTTCAATCACTGGCACCAGCAGCGCCACCCACTGCGCAAGGCCGTCCGCATCGTCAATCAGATCCTGCCGCATTTCAATGCCGAGATAGGAGATTCCGTTGCCCTCCCCGTGCCGGTTCATGGTCGCATTGAGGAGTTTGCCTGAATAGGGCTGTTGGTCACCCACCACTACACCTGCGTCAGAGAGCAACGGGATAGCAATTCGTGCCGCGCGATCATCTTGGTTGTAAAGGATGCCAACTTCCCAAGGGCGCGCTTCATCAGGTCGCGTTTCTAATTGCGGCGTGAAGCTATGGAGGGAAACGAGCAGCTTGGGCCGCTGCCGAGCAATTTGATTGGCAATGCTCTCATGATAGGGGTGCCAATATTGCTCTATCCGTGCCCGCCGCGCATCGTGCGATATTGCATTGCCGGGGATAACATGCCCGTCACTTGCAGTCGGAATGATATGTAGGGCGTCCTCCTCTCGATTGAGATCAATCACCAGCCGGGAAATGGTGGCAAAAATGCCGGGGCAATTGAGACGGGCGCAAAGGGCAGCGCCAAGTTCCGCAACACCGAGATCGATGGCGATATGGGTGTTCAGCAGCACAGGATCGATCCCAAGATCCACATCCTGAGGCACGTGATTGGACGCATGGTCCGCGATCAACAAGATGGAACTCTCGTCCGCCCCAAGAGTTATGCATGCATCTTCATTCATGATTGGATGTTGCCGTGGCACGCGCATAATGTCACGATATGAAATGCGAACAGGGATCATAAATTTATGATGGGGATTACCAGACGCGCAACCGTTGCCGCCATAATAGCTGTAATGGGGGGCCCTGCCCTTGCCCGTAAACGAAAGAGGGCCTTGCAGCCGTCAGACACGGGGCCATTCAATGATATGGGCTCTCGTATTCTCGCGCAGTTGAGGGAGACCGGAACTTACAGCGGCGTTCCCTTATCTCTCGACGGCGGGCCGCTGGCGCGTGCGATGGATGATTATTCTCCCGCAGGCGAGGCCGCCCTGCGCGCCGAGTATCAGGCAGGACGTGATTTGCTGATGCGGATCAAGTTTGGCGGGGATGCGCGCACCGCGACTCATCTGGGCGTGATCAGTGCGACATTGGAAAATGGGACCCGATCAGCGGCAATCTCCTACGGCAGAATCAATCCTTTCAACTTCAACGGCCATACCCCCTATCTCGTGAGCCAAATTTCGGGGCCGCATATTGATGGCCCCAATCTGATGATGGAGCAGCAATCACTGGGCACTGCGAGTGCCGTTGATGCGTGGCTGGAAAAGCTGGACGGCTTTCCAGTGGCTTTTGCTGGAGTGGTTGAAAAGGTAAGGGCCGACAGTGCGGTAGGATGCGTGCCGCCGCGTGCCCTTATCGAAAAGACGCTACCCATCATCGATGCCTTTCTGGCAGGCAAGCCAAACGATCATCCGTTGATCAAGGCGCTGTCCCGACGGATGGAAGAGGCCGGGCTTTCTAAGCGCATCAAGACAATGGCACAAAGACGGGCAGTGACATCGTTGCAGAAGCGCGCGCGCCCAGCGCTGGCGGCGCTCCGTGCTGAAATGGCGACGTTGCTGCCCGTCGGCAGGTCAGAAGCGGGGATTTGGGCGCAACCGCAAGGGGCAGAGCTTTACGCCGCCAATGTCCGCAGCCTTGGCGATACTGACCTGACGCCGGATGAGATTCACAAGATCGGTTTGGACGAAGTGACGCGCATTGCGGGACTCATGAATGAGCTACTCGAAAAGCAAGGTATGCCCAACGGGCCGATTGGAGAACGGATGCTGGCGCTGGCCCGTGACCCGAAAAACCAATTTGCCGATAGTGACGCGGGCCGCGCCGCCTTGCTCGACTATGTCCGCAGTAAGGTTGAGGACGTCGAGCGGCGCTACGCCGAACTGGTTCCTGAAGCGATGATCCCGCGCAACGCTCTCATCGTAAAGCGCGTTCCCATCGCCACTCAAGAAAGCGCACCCGGCGGCTTTTACGATGGGCCGTCGCTTGATGGCACGCGCCCTGGGACTTATTGGATCAACCTGCGCGATATGGCCGCTGTTCCGCGCTTCCGCTTGCCCACACTCAGCTATCATGAAGGCGTGCCGGGCCACCATATGCAGGGGGCGATCGCGATTGCTGCCGGTGATGCGCCATTGTTGGTAAGAATCGCGAGCTTCAACGCCTATCAAGAAGGCTGGGCGCTTTATGCTGAAAAGCTGATGGCCGAAATGGGAGCTTTTGAAGGCGATCCCTTGGGCGATCTGGGGCGATTGCAGGATGAACTGTTCCGCGCGGTACGGCTGGTGATTGACACAGGCCTCCACCACAAACGCTGGACCCGCGAACAGGCCATCCGCACGATGCGTGATATCACGGGCGTGGCGGAAAGCCGCGTCACGGCCGAGGTTGAACGCTATATGGCGTGGCCGGGGCAAGCGCTGGGCTATAAACTGGGCCAGCTGCGGCTTTTAAAGATGCGAACGGAGTGGCTGGCGAAGAAGGGCCGGACACTCAAGGATTTCCATGCGGCAGTCTTGGGCGGCGGCGCGATGCCACTGGATATGGTTGCCGGGCGAATGGGTTGAGATCGGGCTGGGTAAGAGGCAGGAAAGCCGTCATGCTGAACTTGTTTCAGCATCCATGCCACTTCGGTGGTGCAAGACTTGATCCATCCAGCATTGGATAGCCACTCAGGCATGGATGCTGAAACGAGTTCAGCATGACGGTTTTGCAAATATTGGCCTGGGCACTTCACCCCCCCCCCTCCTTATCCAGCACCTTTTCCAGCACTTGGACAAACACCTCGGCATCCTGCGCGCCGGCGATCATGTATTTTCCCTTGACGATGAAGGCGGGGACGCCAGTGACATTTTGGTCTTGCCAATAGGCGACTTGGGTATCGACGACGGCGGCGAAGCGGCGACCCGCCAGAGCGACACCGTCTTTGCCCCCATAAATGGCAACTCACGGAACTTTCATTACAACATTTTTTAATACTTTTCCTGCATCAAACCACCTGAAAGAACCTGAGAGGATAGCGTAGAATGTTCGGACGCAAAGGATTGGCCCCAAAAAGTGAACCGCCACAAGCAGCACGGTCACCTGCGACGTCGCATGCATTTACAGACATAGGCAGACTGGAAGGGCATACCGGGACGATCGAGCATGCGAAGGTCTCAGGTGAATTTTTCTTTCAACTGCTTTATCAACAGATGTCGAAGGGTTCAGATCCGGTTGGCATCGAGAACTTTTTAGGTTTGCTTGCTTCTGCCGGAGGCGTAAGTTGTATAGCTACAGCCTTGTGTGAATACGAAATTCTAAAAATGCGTCCGCATGACGACAACCTCCTGCGTGAGCAACAAGTTGGCGGTCACAGCTATTTTATTGGCGATCTTCCGGCACGGTATCTTTATGAGAGGGAAAATTCGCTTCTCGACATCGCGTTACGCTGGGCGATGAAACACGGGGCGCGAATAGACCATGATTTTTTGCACGAACCAATTCGCTATGCCGTTCAGTCGGTTGGCTCTCCCGAATTCGGCGTGCCTAGGCTGCCACCGCAGCATATGCCCAACGCCCTTCCACTTGAACTCGCATTATGCGCCTGGCCCCAAGCTGAAAATGCCTTCGATCAAGCTGGGCTTCCCATTGAGTGGCGTCCTACGGCGCTCGGCTTCGCGATCGGCAAAGCTATCGATACCAGTGCGAGCACGATTGATCCCATGATTTTGGCAAGAATTGTAGTCGAACATGCAGTTCCGATGGCATCAATTGATCCATCGAGATTCATGGATCGCTTGGAAGAACTTCGGGCAAATTGCTAGATTTTTGAGGGCATTGGAACTCAGGTGACCGCGCTTTTAAACATCGCGGACGTCAGGAATAGCCCGCTTCCTTATCCAGCACCTTTTCCAGCACTTGAACAAACACCTCGACATCCTGCGCGCCGGGGATCATGTATTTTCCGTTGACGATGAAGGCAGGGACGCCTGTCACATTCTGGTCCTGCCAATAGGCGACTTCGGTGTCGACGGCCTCCGAAAAGCGCCCATCGGCCAGCACCGCGCGGGCTTCGTCTCCGTTCAGCCCAGCGGCCTCCACCGCTGCGATGAGGACCCCTTCATCACTGATGTCAGTTTGGTCGGTAAAATAGGCCTCGAACAGCGCCAGCTTAAGCGCGGTCTGCTTGCCACTGTCTGCCGCCCAAGTGAGCAATTCATGCGCACGGTGGCTGTTATAGATGCGGCTGTCTTCGTTATAGCGAAAATCAATGCCCAGGCTTTTGCCCAGATCGACGATCCGTGCGCGGTTGCCACGGCCTTGTTCAGGCGTCGCGCCGTATCGGTCGCGGGTATATTCGGCAATATTCTGGCCGCCTGCCGCGAGACCGGGGGCAAGCTGGAACGGATGCCAGCGCACGGCGATATCAGCGCGATCCTCGATCACGGCGCTCGCGCGGACAAGTTGTTTATAGCCGATGATGCACCACGGGCAGACGACATCAGACACGATATCGACGGTTAGAGTGGGGCGTTGGCCAGTCATATCAAGCTCCTGATCTTCTTATTGCACTTGCGAACTGTTATCATAAAAAACAACCATATCCGTCATTTTGGCGGTTGTCGCGGTGTTCAAATCCTCTAAAGCATCTGAGAACATCCGCAATCCACAGCGCGGGGCAAAGGGCGCAATCGGCAACTGTTTAACAGGCAAAGGACATCTCTCATCATGGCACGCAAAAAAATCGCGCTCATTGGCGCAGGCATGATCGGCGGCACGCTCGCCCACCTCGCAGCTCAAAAGGAATTGGGCGATATCGTCCTGTTCGATATTGTTGATGGCGTGCCCCAGGGCAAAGCGCTTGATCTGTCGCAGTCTGCCCCGGTTGAAGGTTTTGATGTCAGCCTGAAGGGCTCCTCCAATTACAAAGACATCAAGGGCGCGGACGTGTGCATCGTCACCGCTGGCATCGCTCGCAAGCCGGGCATGAGCCGCGACGATCTGGTCGCGATCAACCTGAAAGTCATGAAGGCCGTCGGCGAAGGCATCAAGAAATATGCGCCCAAAGCCTTCGTGATCTGCATCACCAACCCGCTCGACGCGATGGTGTGGGCACTGCGCGAATTTTCCGGCCTTCCCCATAACATGGTCGTCGGCATGGCAGGCGTGCTGGATAGCGCGCGGTTCCGTCATTTCCTCGCTGAAGAGTTCAAGGTCTCTGTGCGCGATGTCACCGCCTTCGTGCTCGGCGGACATGGCGATACGATGGTGCCGGTGATCGAATATTCGACGGTCGCGGGCATTCCCGTGCCTGACCTCATCAAAATGGGCTGGTCCACCAAAGAACGGATTGATGCCATTGTGGCCCGCACCCGTTCAGGCGGCGGTGAGATTGTGGGGCTTTTGAAGACCGGTTCCGCTTACTACGCGCCAGCCACATCAGCCATCGAAATGGCGCAGGCCTTCCTCGGTGACCAAAAGCGCCTGCTGCCCTGCGCGGCAAACCTGACCGGCCAATATGGCGTCAAGAACCTTTATGTCGGCGTGCCGGTGGTGATTGGTGCAGGCGGCGTGGAGCGGATTGTTGAGATCGAGCTGAAAAAAGGCGCACAAAAGAATTTCGATGTGTCAGTCGAAGCGGTCAAGGAACTGCTGGTGGCCTGCAAGAATATCGATCCGAGTTTGACATGAAGGTGAGTTTAGCTGTTGCAGCGACGCTGCTGCTAATGCCGCAAGCGAAACTCTTTGCGCAATCAGCGACCTTGACGGTTAAAGATGGGCGGGCGCTGGTTATTGGCGGCGAAACAAGCCTAGGCGAAGGACTAGATGCAACTGATTTGGCTCCTGCAAGTGTAGTTGAAGAGTTTACCCGTCTATGCATCCCTGATCCTCAATCTGCAGGCTCAAGGGCAAACACATCTCCATTTTCCTTGAAGCGTGATAATGCTGTATTTCCCGCATCGGGCAAGATCGGCGAAGCAAATATTGCTCGGTGGACCAGCAAGAATGCATCGCTCTTTCTTTGGGCGGGAGACGACTCGGGCCTCAAAGGTAGGCCCATCGCCATGCCAAGTCGTGCCGCAACTACAGTTGGACCTTACGGTCCCTTCAGAGCATTCGGCGAGCAATGCAATCTTGTCATCAAGATTTCAGATCTTTCTCAGGCTTTAGTCATCACAGAGCTTCTGACGGTCCAGCTCGGTGCACCGGGTAAGCTGGTTGTCAAAAACACCTTCGCAGACGGTTACTGGATCACTCGCGATCTACGGGTGAATATCAACATTCCAACCACAAGAGATGGGCCGCAACCAGTCCACCTTTCCGTTCAATTGATTCCAGCGGGAGCTAAATAGCAGTGAGCATCCTTATCAACAAACACACCAAAGTCATCACCCAGGGGATGACTGGCGCCACAGGCACGTTCCACACTGAACAGGCGCTGGCTTATGGTTCGCAGATGGTGGGCGGGGTTACGCCGGGTAAGGGCGGCTCCACGCATATCGGCCTGCCGATGTTCAACACAGTTGCCGAGGCCGTGCAGGTGACCGGTGCGGATGCTTCGGTGGTGTATGTGCCGCCGCCGTTCGCAGCGGATTCGATCCTTGAGGCGATTGACGCGGAAGTGCCGCTGATCGTCTGCATTACCGAGGGCATTCCCGTGCTGGATATGGTGAAGGTGAAGCGCGCGCTTTCGGGTTCCAAATCACGGCTCATCGGCCCCAACTGCCCCGGCGTGCTGACGCCCAACGAATGCAAGATCGGGATCATGCCCGGCAGCATCTTTTCCAAAGGCTCAGTCGGCGTTGTCTCCCGCTCCGGCACGCTCACCTATGAAGCCGTATTCCAGACGACAGCGGAAGGCCTTGGCCAGACGACAGCCGTTGGCATTGGCGGTGACCCTGTGAACGGCACTAATTTCATTGATATGCTGGAATTGTTCTTGGGCGATGATGAAACCAAATCGATCATCATGATTGGCGAAATCGGCGGCAGTGCTGAGGAAGAAGCTGCGCAGTTCTTGATCGATGAAGCCAAGCGTGGCCGCAAAAAGCCAATGGCCGGTTTCATCGCTGGGCTTACCGCTCCTCCCGGGCGGCGCATGGGCCACGCCGGGGCGATTGTCTCCGGCGGGAAAGGCGATGCAGGCAGCAAGATCGCGGCGATGGAGGCAGCGGGCATCCGCGTATCGCCGTCCCCGTCCGATCTGGGGCGGACGCTGGCGGAGCTGTTGAAGGGGTAAAATGACAATCCTCCCCATCGATCCTGAGCTTGTCGAAGGACGATGGGGAGGTGGCATTGCGAAGCAATGACGGAGGGGCTGCTCGGCATAGAGCATTTACCCCTCCACCATCCTTCGGATGGTCCCCCTCCCCAAATAAATTTGGGGAGGAATTGGAGAAGTAGAATGGGTTTTGAGAACCACGATTTCGAAACCGAGCGCGGCCCCAGCTGGGCGCGGGCTGGATGGCCTTTGAGCAGAAGCGATGATCTGACGGCGGCGCTTGATCCGACGCAGATGGAAGTCATCGTAAAGGAAGCGGCGAAAGCCGCAGGTAAGCCCGCGAGCGATGCTGATGTCGCAACGGCGGCAGGCGAGTCCATCCGCGCAATGCTGCTGATCCGCACCTACCGCGTGCGCGGGCACTTGGCCGCCAACCTTGATCCGCTGGGCCTGACCAAGCAAGATTTGCCCGCTGATCTGACTCCAGAATATCACGGATTTGCGGGCGCGGACCTCGACAAGCCCGTCTATGTCGGTGGCAATCTGGGCCTGCAATGGACGACAGTGCGCGAACTGGTGGCGATCCTGCGCGCCAATTATTGCGGCAATGTCGGCCTGGAATATATGCATATTTCTGATCTGGAAGAACGGCGCTTCTTTCAGGAAAAGATGGAAGGCGCGGACAAGTCGATTGGCTTCACGCCCGAAGGCAAGAAAGCGATCCTGTCCAAAGTCATCGAAGCCGAACAATATGAAAAGTTCCTCGGCCGCAAATATGTCGGCACGAAAAGGTTCGGGCTGGACGGGGGGGAGGCGATGATCCCGGCGCTGGAAAGCTTCATCAAAACCGGCGGCGCCATGGGCATTCGCGAAATCGTGATCGGGATGCCCCACCGGGGCCGCCTCAATGTGCTCGCCAATGTGATGGGCAAGCCGTTCCGCACGATCTTCCACGAATTTTCAGGCGGATCGTCCAACCCCGATGATGTCGGCGGGTCTGGAGACGTGAAATATCATCTGGGCACCAGCACTGACCGCGAATTTGACGGCATCAAGGTCCATATGTCGCTGGTTCCCAACCCGTCTCACCTGGAAGCGGTGGACCCGGTGGTGCTTGGCAAAGTGCGCGCCAGCCAGACGGATCGGGGCGATCTGAAAGATCATTTGCAGGTCCTCCCCGTTCTCCTCCACGGCGACGCGGCCTTTGCGGGCCAAGGGATTGTTTGGGAATGCCTCGGCTTTTCCGGCATTCGCGGCTATAATACCGGCGGCTGCATTCATTATATCGTGAACAACCAAGTCGGCTTCACAACGTCCCCGCAATTTGCGCGGTCATCCCCCTACCCGTCAGACGTGGCCAAGGGCGTTCAGGCCCCGATCCTGCATGTCAACGGCGATGACCCCGAAGCGGTTACTTTCGCTTGCAAAATGGCCATCGAATACCGTCAACGTTTTCACCGCGATATCGTGATCGACATGTGGTGCTACCGCCGCTTCGGCCATAATGAAGGCGATGAGCCCAGCTTCACTCAGCCGCTCATGTACCAGCAAATCCGCCAGCATCCCGCAGTCAGCAAAGTCTACGGTGCGCGGCTCATCGAACAGGGCGTGATCGATGGCAGCTGGATTGAGCATGCCGAAGCGGCGTTCGTTGCCCATCTGGAAGGCGAATTTGAAGGGGCTGCGTCTTACAAAGCGAACGAAGCCGACTGGTTCGGCGGTCGCTGGCAGGGGCTGAGCAAGCCTGCAGACCCTGAAACCGCGCGCCGTAATGTCGTGACGGGCATTGCCCCCAAACTGATGGACGGGCTTGGCCGCACGCTAACGACCGTGCCGCAAGGCCACACGATCCACAAAACGCTGGAACGCGTGCTGGAGGCGAAGCGGGAAATGTTCCGCACCGGCGAAGGCTTTGACTGGGCAACCGGCGAAGCGCTGGCCTTTGGATCGCTGCTGTCCGAAGGATACCGGGTGCGCTTGTCCGGTCAGGATAGCGGGCGCGGCACATTCAGCCAGCGTCATGCGGTCTGGGTCGATCAAGGCAGCGAAGCGAAATATGTACCGCTGTCCACTGTGCAGCACGGCCGCTTTGAGGTGCTGGATTCGCCGCTGAGTGAGTTCGGCGTGCTCGGCTATGAATATGGCTATGCCAGTGCAGACCCAAAAACGCTGGTTCTGTGGGAAGGCCAGTTTGGCGATTTCGCCAATGGCGCGCAGGTTATGATTGATCAATTCATTGCCAGCGGCGAAAGCAAATGGCTCCGCGCCAATGGCCTCGTCCTGCTGCTGCCCCACGGCTATGAAGGCCAGGGGCCAGAACATAGCAGCGCGCGGCCCGAACGGTTTTTGCAGCTGTGCGCCGAAGATAATATCCAGGTTGTCAACTGCACGACGCCCGCCAATTATTACCATATGCTCCGGCGGCAAATGCATCGCAGTTTCCGCAAGCCGCTCATTGTCATGACGCCCAAGTCGCTGTTGCGGCACAAGATGGCGGTTTCCAAAGCCAAGGATTTTCGGGGTGAAAGTCATTTCATGCGCATCCTGTCTGACCCTTGGGCACCGGCTGACACGGATGTGAAGCGGCTGGTTCTGTGCAGTGGTAAAGTCGCCTATGACTTGATGGAGGCGCGCAATGCGGCGGGCGATACAGAGACGGCGATTGTCCGGCTGGAACAGCTTTATCCCTTCCCCGGTGACCCTCTGGTCATTCGGTTGAACCGCATGGTCAATCTGGAAGAGGTCGTCTGGGCGCAGGAAGAATCGCGCAATGGCGGGTCGTGGTCGTTCATTGATCCGTTTATTGAGGATGCGCTGGCGGCCTCCACTGTGGCCCCAACCCGCGCGCGCTATGCCGGTCGCAAGGCAAGTGCATCGCCTGCCACAGGCCTGATGAAACGCCATATTGCAGAACAAGCTGCGCTGGTTGCCGATGCGCTTGGCCATAATGTACGCGGCGAAATCCGGCGGCAGAGGGCGGGATGATGAGTCAGCATATAGGTGCTCCTGCCCTTCGCCTTCCTGCTTGGCAGGCGTTTAGGATAGACTTCAGCCAAATGCTGAAGGCAGGAGCCCAACTCCAACAAATGACGACGCAAAGCGGCATTTTTCTGTTTTGGTCTAGGCTCCGGCCTTCGCCGGAGCACAGCAGAACTAATGAGGTCCAACAATGAGCACTGAAATCTTAGTTCCCACTTTGGGCGAATCCATCGCCGAAGCCACGCTTGGCCAATGGTTGAAAAAGCCGGGCGATGCGGTCGCCGCTGATGAGGCGGTCGCAAGCCTGGAAACGGACAAGGTCGCCGTCGAAGTCACCTCGCCAGTGGCAGGCGTCATGGGCGCGCAGATGGTGGTTGAAGGCGCGACGGTGAATGTCGGCGCGGTCATTGCCGCGATTGAAGCGGGAACAGGCGCAGCGTCAGCTCCAGCACCGACCCCGGCTGCGGTCCCTTCCGCAGTGGCACCTGCCCCTGTGCTGACGGCGGAGTCGGCTGATCTCACTCTATCCCCGTCCGTCCGGCGTCTTGTGCTTGAATTTGGTGTCGACCCGACCAAGATCAAAGGCACGGGCAAAGACGGTCGCCTGACCAAGGAAGATGTGCTGGCCGCAGCGGCCCAAGCCCCGGCACCAGTGGCCGCGACCCCAGTGCCTGCTGCGGTCCCGGTCATCTCAACTGCCCCGCTCGACGCCGGCGGTCGGGTTCAGGAACGGGTGAAGATGACCCGCCTGCGCCAAACCGTCGCACGGCGTTTGAAAGAAGCGCAGAATACAGCTGCCATGCTCACGACGTTCAATGACGTCGATATGTCTGCCGTCATCGAAGCACGCGCCAAATATAAGGATTTGTTCGAGAAAAAGCATGGCGTGAAACTGGGCTTCATGGGCTTTTTCACTAAGGCGGCCTGCCTTGCGCTCAAAGACGTGCCATCGGTCAACGCGCAGATTGAAGGCGATGAGATCGTCTACAATCAGTTTGTTGACGTCTCGGTTGCGGTCAGTGGCCCCAACGGCTTGGTCGTCCCCGTAGTCCGCAATGCCGAAGCAATGTCGTTTGCCGAAATCGAAAAGAGCATCGGCGCGCTGGGCAAGAAAGCCAAGGACGGCACGATGACAATGGCTGATATGGCCGGCGGCACGTTCACCATATCAAACGGCGGCGTGTTCGGCAGCCTGATGTCCACGCCGATCATCAACCCGCCGCAGTCGGCTGTCCTCGGCCTCCACCGCATCGAAGACCGCGCCGTTGTTGTAAACGGCCAAGTTGTCGTCCGCCCGATGATGTATCTCGCGCTCAGCTACGACCACCGCCTGATCGATGGGCGCGAGGCTGTGACCTTTCTAGTCGCGGTCAAAAATGCTATCGAAGATCCGACACGATTGTTGATTGATTTGTGAGATCAGCAGGGCCCTACTCACTGTGCTCCGGCGAAGGCCGGAGCTGTGCAAGGCGTATGAATGAAATCAGGTTATGTTTATCTCATGGCCAATCGACCAAAGGGCAAAACCTATCTGGGAGTAACCAGCCACGTTGTGCAGCGTGCCTATCAACATCGAAATGGCTTAATCGAAGGCTATTCCAAAGAGCATGGCTGTCATCTGCTTATATGGTTCGAACATTTCATCAATCTTCAAGATGCAACAGCGTGTGAGCTTAGAATGAAGAAATGGCACAGGGCTTGGAAACTTCGCCTGATTGAAGAGCGTAATCCTGAATGGCGCGACTTATATGATGAACTGGTGCGATGATCCGCACCGCTCCGGCCTTCGCCGGAGCACAATGGGAGTTTTTTGATGACTGATACCACCTACGACCTCATCGTGATTGGCGCTGGACCGGGCGGCTATGTTGCGGCCATCCGTGCGGCGCAACTGGGGCTGAAAGTGGCTTGTGTTGAGGCGCGGGAGACGCTGGGCGGCACGTGCCTGAATGTGGGCTGCATTCCGTCCAAAGCGATGCTGCATGCGTCCGAGCTTTATCATGAGGCGCAGTCGGGCTCGCTTACCAAGTTCGGGGTGGAGTTTAAGGGTGTGTCGCTCAATCTGCTGCAAATGCACGCGGAAAAGGATCTGGCGGTCAAGGAACTCACTGGCGGCATCGCGTTTCTGTTCAAGAAAAACAAGGTCGACTGGATCAAGGGCCACGCGGCCTTTACCTCACCGACCAGCATCGAAGTGGCAGGTGTGTCTTACACGGCGAAGAATTTCATGATCGCAACTGGCTCCTCTGTGACGCCGCTGCCTGGTGTTGCGGTTGACCAGAAGGTCATCGTTGATTCCACCGGCGCGCTGATGCTGCCCAAAGTTCCCAAGCATATGGTCGTCATTGGCGGCGGCGTCATCGGGCTGGAATTGGGTAGCGTCTGGCTGCGGCTGGGCGCGCAAGTGACTGTGGTGGAATATCTCGACCAGATCCTGCCCGGCATGGACGGCGAAGTCCGCAAGGAATCCGCCAAGATTTTCAAGAAGCAGGGCTTTGTGATCCGCACCAGCACCAAAGTAACAGGTGCGAGCGTTAAGGGTGATACGGCGACGCTAACTGTCGAGCCCTCAGCAGGTGGCGCGAGTGAAACCATCGAAGCTGACTGCGTTCTCGTCTCGATTGGCCGCCGCCCCAATGTCGAGGGCCTCGCGCTCGATAAGGCAGGTCTCTCGCTCAACTCGCGCGGGCAGATTGAGGTTGGCCATGACTTCCAAACCAGCGTCCCCGGCATCTATGCGATTGGCGACGTAACGCCTGGCCCTATGCTGGCCCACAAGGCCGAGGATGAAGGTATTGCGGCGGCAGAATTTGTCGCGGGCCTTACGGGAATTGTGAACCATGATGTCATCCCCGGCGTGGTCTATACTTATCCCGAAATCGCGAGCGTTGGCCTGACCGAGGAAGAGGCGAAGGAGCGCGGGGAGATTAAGGTCGGCAAATTCCCGATGGCCGCCAACAGCCGCGCGAAAACCAATCGCGATACGGACGGGTTTGTGAAGGTGATTGCAGACGCGAAAACCGACAAGGTGCTCGGCGTCCACATCATCACATCCATCGCCGGAACGATGATCGCCGAGGCTTGCATGGCGATGGAATTTGGCGCGACTTCAGAGGATATCGCTTACACCTGCCACGCGCACCCCACGCACGCTGAGGCGTTGAAAGAAGCAGCCATGGCCGTGACGGGCAAGCCGATCCACATGTGACGGGGGAGCTGGCGTGCAACTAAGCGATGTTCTCCTGCCAAACCGATCAGCAGAACCCGTCTCACCGGGTGTCTGGTCGACGCTGCCCGCTGACCAGCGCGCCGACGGTTATGACCGGATGGCTAGGGCTTATGACCGCGTTGTCGGGAATGGCCTGTATAACCGCCTCGTCTGGGGTGCGTCCATTCAGAATTATGCGGATGCCGCACGGGAAGGTTTGAGAGACGCAGGCAGAGGCGCGATCCTTGATTGCGGCTGCGGCTCATTGGTGTTCACGGCCAGGGCTTATCAGAGCGCACCACTTGACCGCATGATCCTGTTCGACCGTTCGCTTGGGATGATGCAGCGCGGGGCGGCACGGTTACCGGGCGGGCAATTTCTTCAGGGGGACGCGTTTGATTTGCCCTTCCGTGACGGCGCATTTGAAACCGTCTTTGCATGGGGATTTTTGCACGTGGTTGGCACCAGATCGCCTTTGCTGGCAGAGTTGCGCCGTGTGGCTGCTCCGGCTGCAACTGTCATCCTTTCCTCTCTGGTGCTGACGAACCGCGCCATCGGCAACAGGATGCTGGGCCTGCTCCACCGCCAAGGCGAAGCCGCGATGCCGGAAACAGAGGCTGAGGTCACGCGCGCCTTCAGCGACACATTTACCCTCACGTCCCAAACGCTCCACGGATCGATGCTCGTTTTGCAGGGAACAGCGCGTGGCTGATCGCCAGCGTGTTTATCTCCACGGTTTCCCGGGTGGGCCGGAGGAGGTGCACGCGTTCGGCCCCTGTGCTTTGCCGATCTACGCCCCGGATCGCAGGCACGACGCGCCGGGCTTGGACTTCCCGGCCTATGTGGATCATCTTGCGCAGACGATCAGCGTCCGGTTTCCGCAAGGTGGCTTGACGCTGATCGGCTTTTCCGCAGGCGCACGTATGGCGCTTGAGCTTTCGGTAGAGCTCGGTGATCGCGTTAACGAGGTCATCCTGATCTCCGCTGCCGCGCCGTTGCAGATGGGTGCGTTTTTGAAAGACATGGCAGGGCGGCTGGTGTTCGGAACCGCGCAGAAATCAAAGCTTGCATTTAACGCGCTGACCGCTGCGCAGACGCTATTGTCACGCTGGGCACCCAACAGACTTTACCAACAGATCTTCGCGAGTGCGCAGGGGGCAGATCGTGAGCTGAAGTCCGACCATCTTTTCAAGCAGGTGATCCAGTCGGTGATCGTCAAGACGTTGCAATCGGGATCACCCGGTTATCGTCGCGAAATACTGGCTTATGTCTTGCCATGGGGTGACCTGCTGCCCCGAGTCACGGCCCCTGTCACGCTCTGGCACGGCACCGCTGACAATTGGACGCCGATTGGCATGGCAAACGCGCTGGAAGCGGCCTTGCCCCATGTCCGCTCGGTGCACCGGATGCCTGGCCTTTCCCACTTTTCCACGTTGCTGCCGGCTTTTACGGCTTTGCAAGAAGGGACCGGCTCTTGATCTCTTCACCCACTCTCATAACTGCGCTTGATCTGTTCGGCATTGCGGTTTTTGCCGCATCGGGTGCGCTGGCGGCGGCGGAGCGGCGGCAGACACTCGTCACATTCTCCTTCTTCGCGCTTGTGACGGGCGTGGGCGGGGGCACAGTGCGCGATCTGCTGATTGGTGCGCCTGTATTCTGGGTGCATGACTGGCGTTTCTCGGCGACCTGCCTCGCCACGGCCCTTGCCGTCTGGATCACGCCGGCGCGGGTCTGGAAACCGCGCGCGCTTGATTGGTTCGATGCCGTTGGCCTTGCAGTCTATGCTGTATTCGGGGCGTGGAAAGCGCTATCGCTTGGCACGCCGCCATTACCTGCGATGATGATGGGGGTGATTACGGCCTGCGTCGGCGGCGTCATCCGCGATATGCTGGCAGGGGTACCGTCAATCATCCTTCGCCCTGAAATCTATGTGACGGCAGCCGCTCTCGCCTCAGGACTGTTTGTTGCCATGGCGGCTCTGGGAGCCTCAACACCTGTTGCGGCGCTGGCCGGAGGATTAGCAGGATTTGCGCTTCGGGCGGGGGCCATTGCAAAAGGCTGGAGCATCCCCAACTATCAGCGTTAGCCGCGCATTGCGGCCCAGAACAGGAAGGGGTAGCTGATCACGATCCCCAGAAAAACGATGCTGATCCCCTTGGGAACCGCATTCCATCCGGCGGTTTGCAACACCGGCAGCACGAACAAGCCGAGCCAAAGCGCCTTGTAGAATATCTGGATCAACAGCACCGGCGCGAAAAAGCGCGGCATCCAGAAACCAGCGAGGGACGCCAGCATGATGGCGGCCCACAAACTGCCGACCATGATCCGCAGTCCTGGGCTTTCATTCACTTGACCTTCAAACACCTGGGTCACACCGCTTCCCAGCAGCATATTGTAAACAACCGGTGCGAGAATGATGATGTTCGCGCCGTAAGCGATTTTAAGCCAGTTCATCTGTTCCACGCAACAATCCTCCTTCAGAATGAATATAGTTCATTCTTTGGCATTGACCACGACAGCTTGTCAAGCGCAGGAGGAAACATGCCCGCTGCTCCCCATCGACGCACCATGAACCCCGCTGCCAAACAGACCGCAATCCTTTTGGCAGCGTCAGATCTTTTCGCGCGGCATGGCTATGACAAAACATCAATCGCGCAGGTCGCGTCGCAAGCCAATGTCGCGGTAGGGTCGGTCTACCGTCTTTTTGCGGATAAGCGCGCGTTGCTGGCAGCGGTTCACAGCGTTGTTGAGGATGCGTTTATTGGGGCGATCCAGCAGGGCTGGGCAGCTGGTGGTGAGCTTGACGTGCGGACGGTTGCGATTGCGCAGGGCCTTTTCGATACGGCATCAGAATTGCGCGAACTCGTCTCCATTCTGGCTGAGCAGCGTGGCGGCGGCAAAGACCTGACCGGCACCAGCATCCGCATTGTTCAAGCCATTGAAGAGATTATTCTGCGCGGCATCGACGAAGGGATTATTGCCCCTCAGCCCGTCGCTGCAAAAGCTGAAATAGCACACGGGATGGTCGCTGGTGCCATGACAGGTTGCTTCATGCGGGATCAGCCCGGCGATGTGCCGACCTATGTTGGCATCGTCGGCGGTGCACTGTCGTCCCTCCTCACATTATGAGTCGTTACAGCGGACCTTTGGCTGAATTGTCATAGGGTTCAAATTGCGCCACACCCAGAGGCGTCTCAGTACGAGGAAATATCATGATCCAATCCACCCAAGCCATTGCAGCCAAAGTGCGTTCGCAAAAAACGGCTCTGCCCAGCCTCTATGCCGCCATGGATTTCGATACAGCGCCTGAGCGCTTTGCAGGCGGAGCGGATGATGTTTCGGAGCTAAGCCAAGCCAAAGGCGTCGACCGGGCGGCACTTCTCGCGGATACAGATATGGTCGCGCGGTTCCGGGAATATACGATGCTGGGCGATATGACCGGCGATGCTTATGCTGCGCTTATTCCGCAGCGCGGGTTCCGTGCGCTTGTCGATATGCTCGAACTGGCGTGCGACAAGGGGCTGGACGCCGTGCCGGATGCGCCGAAGGAGCTGGTCGCGCTGATCGAGGAGATGGAACGCATTCCCGATTGGCTGGATATGAAATTGGTGGAGGCCGGCGCGCGTGCAGACCGTAATGCGGCGGCCAATATTTCTCCCTTCGCTATTCGTGGCGCGTTCATTGCGACTTTTCTCAACAAATATTCCGCCCTGCCAATGGCGCTGACGGGAACCCTGTCCCACGCCACGGCCGCGCGGCGGGTGAAGGAGACGGCGACCTTTTTCACCACCACGGTCCTGCCCGGTGCGCTCAAACGCTTTGGCCCGGGGTTCAAGGCAGCGGCGATGGTGCGGCTGATGCATTCGATGGTGCGCGCCAATGTGCTGACACGGCCGGGCATGTGGGATGCCAAGACCTACGGTATGCCGATTCCCCAGCTTGATCAGATGCCCGCCGGGCTGATCCCGATTTTCTTCCTGTCTCAGGACGTTCTCAAAAGCGGGCGGAAGGAATTTAACGCCGTTGAGCGCGCCCGCGTCGAACTGTCGCGATACCGCTGCTATCTGCTCGGGCTGCCGGAGGATTTGCTGGCTGACAATCCGCAAGACATTGTCAAAATCTGGTACATGCGCAGTGCGACGCTGCGGTATGAATATGATGATGCGATCTGCGGCGGTCTTCTCCGCGCGACGATGGAGGCGGAGCTTTCGAAAGAGACGTCCGTCGGCGCGCGTGGTTTCCGCTTGCTCGAACGGTCGTTCTCGCGCGTGTTTTTTGTGAAGGCGTTCTTGAAGGATGATTTCACACGCGCCAGCGAAGTGGGCGTTGACGTTTCAGAGCAGGATAAGATGCTCCACGGCCTCAGCATGCTCGCCATCGCGGGCCGAATGGCGGCCTATAAATTTGCCGATCAAGTGCCAATCCTGAACGCCATCGCCGACAAGCGGCTTGTGCGCCGCCTGAAGGATCAGCTGGCGGGATACGGCCATGCCGAATTCACCACCAACGCGTCGGACTATCGGAGTGTGGCCAAAGCTTAGGGGCCATGTGCGGAACTCGCACGATCTGTCACGCTGAACTTGTTTCAGCATCCATGCCTCTATGGTCGCGCAATACTGGACGGATCAAGGCTTGCACGAATGGCGTGGCTTGGATGCTGAAACAAGTTCAGCATGACGATGTCGCAGACATTCGGTTGCGTGCTTTTGGCCCAGCGCGATTTTCGAGCCGCGCTGGGCCGGGATGCTTACGCCGTGGGTTCTGGCATCATCGATGAATGCAAATGATCGATCATCCACTTGCCGCCTTCCATGCGGTAAATGAAGGAATAGCGCGCCTTCACGTCCGTCTTCGCGCCAGTCTTCGCGTCAGTGAATGTCACTGTCCATGTGCCCAGACGCGATGCGGTGTTGCACCCCAATTTGACGGTGCTGGTGTTGATCGTGCCAACGGGCGAATTTTTGAGGAAAGACACGAAATAATCGTTGATCCCTTCTGGCGTTGTGCGCGGCTTGTTTGAAACTGTCGCAAGCAGAACCGCGTCTTTGGTAAACAGCGCCGTCACTTTGGCGGGGTCTTTGGTGGCCCAGGCATCGCTGAATTTGCCAAATAGCCCCTCAACTGCGGCGGCTGAGACTGGCCCACATTGCATTGATTTCGCGCTGGCGGTGGTCGCTGTTCCAGCAAAAGCGGCAAGGGCCGACGCTGCAAGTGCGATTTTATATGTCTTCATCTTTCATTTTCCTCTGTTGGTTGGTGGTGGGTAATCGGATCAATCGAACATTTTTTCCAGCCAGTGCTTCTGCCGCTTATGCCCATATTTTGAAGGGTAAGGCTGCTGATAGCTGGGCTGTTGATACTGGGGCGCCTGAAATTGGGGCGGGGCTGCGGTCGGCGGTGCCGGGGCTGGCGCGTCATCTACACTGCGGGCGATGATCTTGTCCAGCTCTCCCCGGTCCAGCCAGACGCCGCGGCACTGGGGGCAATAGTCAATCTCAATCCCTTCACGGTCGGCCAGGGCCAGCGGTATCTTGCATAGCGGACAGGGCATTCCGGCCACTTGAGTTTCAGTGCGCATCATTCACTCTCCTTGTGTGATGGGTTGAACTTGATCCTTGGTCTTCCAGAGCGAGTAGCCGACCCCGCCCAGAATGAGGGCGAACGTAACCACAAGGCTCATCACCGGCGGGAATTTGTCCCCGCCCATGATGAAGTCAGAGACGAATATTTTGGAGCCAATAAACACCAGCACCAGCGCCAGCGCATATTTGAGATAATGGAATCGGTGGACCATTGCAGCAAGCGCAAAATAGAGCGCACGCAAGCCCAGAATTGCCATGATATTTGACGTGTAGACAATGAACGTGTCGGTTGTGATCGCAAAGATCGCAGGAACGCTGTCCACGGCAAACACCAGATCAGCCAAGTTGATGACGACCAGCGCCAGGAACAAGGGCGTTGCCGCCCGCACCATCTTGCCGGTCTTTTCATCGGGCACTTTCACGAAGAAATGCTGATCATGCAGATCCTTCGTCACGCGCATGTGCTTTGAGATGAACTTAACAGCCGGGTTGTTCGCGACGTCCATTTCCTGATCGCCAGTGAAGAGCATTTTTACGCCCGTCGCAATCAGGAAGGCCGCAAAGATATACAGCACCCAATAATATTCCTGCACAATCGCCGCACCCGCCGCAATCATCAGGCCGCGCAGGATGATCACTGCGATGATGCCCCAGAGCAGCGCGCGATATTGATATTTGCGCGGAATGGCGAAGTAGGTGAAGATCAGGGATATGACGAAGACATTGTCAATCGACAGCGCCTTTTCGATGAAATATCCGGTGTAATATTTCATGCCCATATCCCCGCCCTTTTGGAACCACACCCAAAGGCCGAACGCCATGGCAATGGCGATGTAAAAGACGGAGAGCTTCAGGCTTTCCGCGATCCCCATTTCCTTGTCTTCCTTGTGCAATATGCCAAGGTCAAACGCAGTCAGCGCGATCACGATGCCAATGAAGCTCATCCAGAACCAGACCGGCGTTCCCAGCCAGTCCATCATCAAAAATTCCATAAATATCCCTGTCAATCATATTTGCAGGCGATACGGCTGACGGCAGCCCGTGGGGGGAAGGGGTGAGAACCGCCGCCAGCCGCTTCGCATCAGGCAGCGACGAAACGTCGGCCCAGCGAAAGGCGGTGGAGCCGGTCTTTAATGCCCAGCTTCAATTTTTTAAGGCGTTGAATGCGGATTGTATCCGGCAGGCGGCGCGACTGTTCCGCCCGCAACGCGGCATCCAGCCGTTGGTGTTTCGTCAAAAGACCAAATACAGCTAACGTCATAACAGCACTCCTCAAGAACGGAGCCACCACCTAAACGAGATGGCTCAGGGTTTGTCCTATCGGGTGAGCTGAGGTGCAGTGCGGTTGCCCGCATGTTATGGCGAATTGCCTGAGCCTGCACCGGGATCACCCGATGCGGTCCGACATCACGATGCTGATAAGGTATGTCCAAATCAACGAATCGCCAGAGGGGCCCGGTCCGCTCGCATTAAGTGGAGGGATTTGGTCTGATATGCAAGAGGCAAAATCGGGGCGGGGTTGGTGGTGGCTGGAGTCGATCATTTCCGAAAGTTTGACCATTCGAGTCTCAGCATCCAAAGCAGCCATTCAGTTCTGTCGTTTGAGCAAGGCTAAAGACCTATTCCTTCGCTAGCTCTTCAAAGATCATGTGGCCGAAAAGGCTTGCAGCAATTGCACCCGCCAACTGCGCGACAATGAACATCGGCACATCGCTCGGCGCAATTCCAGAAAAGCTGTTGGTCATACTTCGCGCAATTGTGATCGCCGGGTTGGCGAAGCTGGTTGATGATGTGAACCAGTAGGCAGCCATGATGTAGAGCGCGACGCTCGCCGGAATCTGATGGGGCCGGTGGCGCGCGGTGCCGATTATGGTGAGGATCAGGCCGAAGGTAGCAATGGCCTCGCCAGTCCATTGCCCCATGCCGGTGCGAGCGCGCGTCGAGACTTGCAGAATTGGCAAATCGAACATCAAATGTGCAGCCCAAGCACCCAATGCACCGAAACTAATCTGCACAAAGATGTAAGGCAGCACATCACGCCAAGGCAGTTCGCGGCGGGATGCCATCACTAGGCTGACCGCCGGATTGAAATGCGCGCCCGATATCGGCCCCAGCATCGTGATCAGGACGAACAGCATTGCCACCGTCGCCATTGTATTGCCAAGCAAGGCGACAGCAATGTTTCCGCCTGCCAATTTCTCCGCCATGATCCCCGAACCTATAACGGTGGCAAACAGGAAGAACGAGCCGACACCTTCGGCGGCAAGCGCGCGCCTCATGCTGCGCCCTCCATCTCGCCGATTTTGGCAAGCGCGGCTTTGAAAGCGTCGCGCTCCATCGTCTCAAACGGCAAAGCGAGCAATGCGGAAACACGCAAGGTGAGCAAGCGCCATGTTTCCTCGAATGCAGCATCGACAGCCGTATCGTCGCCTGCAGTATCGGCAGGATCAGGCAGGCCCCAATGTGCTTTCAGGGGAGCACCCAAAAACACTGGGCAGCTCTCGCCCGCCGCAGTGCCGCAGACTGTGATCGCAAGGTCAATGCGCGGCGCGTCGGGGCCGGTAAACTCATCCCAGCTTTTCGACCGGAATGCGCTGGCATCGATTCCCTTGCGGACGAGCAAGCGCAATGTGCCGGGATGCGGAACGCCCTTTGGCTTGCTCCCAGCGCTATGGGCAACAATGCGCCGCGCACCCTTATCGGCCAGTATCGCCTCGCCCAATATCGAACGCGCAGAATTTCCTGTGCAGAGGATCAGGATATTGTGAGCCCGGTCGTCCATTACATCGCAGGCGCGCAGCAGGCCGAGGGTGCGGTGTTGGCGGCTTTTGCATCGGTCAAACCAGCCAACTTGGTCATAGCCAATTCCTCAACCGGCTTATCACCATAAGCCGTCGTTTCGCCATTGGTTAGGAAAGTCTCCCAGATGACGCCATCGGGATCGGTGATCCAGTTCTTTTCGGATTTGGCATAACAGCAATTGGTCGCGCCTTCTTCCAGCACCGGACGCCCCGCCGATTTGAGGCGGGCATGAACCTCCGCCAATTCCTCCGAGGTTTCGACCTGAAGTCCGATATGTTCAACGCCAATTGCAGTGTGGTCCGTTGAGGAAATGGCAAAGTTGATGCGCGGGTCTTCGAGCATCCATTTGGCATAATCGGATTTGAGGACAGTTGGCTCGGCGGCAAAGAGCGTTGTGTAGAACGCGACAGATGTATCGATGTTTTCAACGCCAACGTGAAGGTGCATTCGTTTCATGCGTCATTCCTTTCAAGGGTTTTGGTTGCGATAGGTTCGCAAGCGGCATTGGGTGTGCAGGTTGCCCCGCCACAACAATTTTCCATGAGATAGCCAACCAACCTATTCATCGCGGCATAGTCAGCGGTATAGATTAGCGAGCGGCTCTTGCGGGTCTGTTGGATTAACCCGGCGCGGGTGAGATGAGCAAGGTGAAAGGACAGCGATGAATTGGCCAGCGCCAGCGCCTCGGCAATCGCGCCCGCTGGCATTCCTTCTGCTCCTGCCTGAACCAACAAACGGAACAGCGACAGGCGGTGTTCATGAGCCAAAGCGCCAAGGGCTTCGATCACTTGTTCGGCATTGATCTTGACGGTCATGATTACGACTCACATTTCGATAATTATCGAAATAGAAATAGCAACACTTAATGTCAACGATATTTCCGGAAACGTCGAATTAAATGGAAATCGCTCGGGATAGATGTCCGCATTTGGCGGTTTCGCCACACCAGCCGCCTGTCAGCCCCCCCCAACATACCAGCCATTGTTACCCTTGTGCCAGGATCTGTGCTCCCGTCATCATATGCCCCACGGTCGATGTTCACATAGTGTTCTTGAAATATAGGTGATTTTTTGGTTGACCTTCGGGATGACCGCTGACTCGCATTTCGATTCGCTGCCTAGCCTGTCATGGGGTGTTGCCAAGCGAGGAAATATGAACATCCGTTCATCGAAAGTGCGTTTTCGTGTGACTTTTGTGACCTTCGCGTGCCCGCCGCGTAAGAAGACAGGGCCGGCTGAATATAGGTTCCACACAAGAGCATTCAGGTGTCAACCAAGTGTCAACTTTGAACAGAACGAGCGCGGCGGGATTGCAGTTGCGCGGCTCATCGGCCATCATTCGTGGATGCGTAGCCTCACTCTTCTCCTCGCCGCTCTTCTCACTTCCCCTGCCCTCGCCGCGCCGCCAGCCACCGTCCGCGTTGATTTTGATGCGCGGCGGATCACGCCGGTGATCGTGGAGGGCGTTGCCAACAAGGACAGCAACCGCGCTGTCACGATTGATGATCCCGTGCGCATCGCATCGGTCAGCAAGCTTTATGTGGCGCTGGGCGTGATGCGGCTGGTGGATCAGGGGAAGTTGAACCTAGACCGCGATGTGTCAGACTATCTCGGCTGGCGCTTACGCAACCCGTCCTTCCCCGACGCGCCGATTACGCTCCGCCTGCTTCTGTCCCATCAATCCAGCGTTACCGATGGGGCGGATTATCTGATCCCGGTTGATGACACGGTTCGCGCGAAGCTTGCTGATCCCAAAGCATGGGACGGCAAACACGCGCCGGGGAGTGGCTGGTTTGCCTATACCAACCTCAATTTCCCCATTATCGCGGGTGTGATGGAGGCCGCAACGGGCGAGCGATTTGACCAGTTGATTGACCGCATCGTGTTGAAGCCGTTGAAACTCGCTGCTTGCTTTAACTGGTCGCCCTGCACTGAGCGCGAAGCCGCCCGCGCCGTGACGCTCTACCGGGCGACAGGCGAAGTGGCGCGGGATGACTTGAAGGGCAAATTACCCCCCTGCCCCGGTGTGCCGGGAAAAGACGGCGCGTGCAATTTGACGCGTTACACGCTTGGTTGGAACGGCGCGATATTCTCCCCCCAAGGCGGGCTGCGCATCTCCGCGCGGGATTTGGCCAAGACCGGCCAAATGATGCTTCGCGGCGGCAAGGGCTTTCTCAAACCCGCGTCCTTTGCCGAACTGATCAAACCACAGTGGCGCTTTGACGGGCGCAACGGCGTCGGTGAAAATGGCTTGGCCGAAGACGGATTTTTCTGCGCTTACGGTCTGGCCGTGCAGACGATCGGCAATGGTGGCACAGGGTGTAAAGATGACGGTTTTGGCGATGGCCGCGAAAGGATAGGCCACGCAGGGGAAGCTTATGGCCTGAAATCCGGGCTGTGGGTGGACCGCAAAGGCGGCAAAGGCACAGCTTTCTTTACCACTGCGGTGCCAGAGGATGAGCCGCGCGGAGCCTCATCCTTTTACGCGGTTGAAGAGGCTATCCTAAAGCGCGCACCAAATTAAAGCCCGCCAATCAGAGACAGAATCACGCCCGCCGCGACAAGCAGCAACCCCGCCACTTCGCTACGCTTAAGCCGTTCACCAAGGTAAAAGCGGCCAAATAACAACGTGAATATGACCTCCACTTGCCCCACCGCGCGGACCAGCGCGACCGGGGCCGTTGCAAATCCTGTGAACCAGCAAGCCGAACCAAGTGCCGCAAGGATGCCAACTTGCCCTGAAACGCGCCAAGTGCGGAACACCGGTGCGATTTGATCTCGCTCCTTCCAAAGCACATAGCCGCCCTGCATCACCAACTGGATCAACAACACAGCGACAAGGGCGATAAGGGCGCTCATCACCTTATCCTCAGTCGCCACTGCCAATGTGGCGCGTTTCACAAAGACGGACGTGAGCGCAAACAGCAGCCCAGCACCAAGCCCGCAGAGCGCGGCGGGTTGCACCAGATCAGCCGCCTTCAACCTTTGACCACCCGTCGATAAAATGATCACGCCCATCACACCGACTGCAATGCCAAACCATGTCAGCAAACTCAGCATTTCGCCAAGCAGGATCATCGCCAAGATGGCACCTTGCACGGCTTCTGTCTTGGCATAGGCCGTTCCCACCACATAAGACCGGAACCCAAAAGCCATGATGAGAAGAAGCGTGCCAAGCAATTGGGCAAGCCCGCCCAGCGCCGCGAAAGGCAGGAAGTCTGCGCCAACCGTTGGCAGACTGGCGCCCCGGACAAGCAGGTACAGCCCAAGCAAAAGGCAGGCCACCGGAAACCCGTAAAGATACCGCACCAGTCCTGCGGCGTTGACCGACAAGTCCGCGCGAACCCGCTGCTGGACGGCTGTGCGCCACGCCTGAAACAGGCCAGCGAGGAGAGCGGCGGGGAGCCAGATCATTGGTGTGCGGGCTGCTTGAACATGGCCTAGCTATAGGATATGTTGCAACTGTTGCAACAATTTGGAGTGCGCGCGATGGGCGTTATGTCGATCCGGGAATTTAACAAAAATGCGTCTGCCGCCTTTGCCAAAGTTCAGGCCGGGGAAACCATTAAAGTGACCAAAAACGGACACATAATTGCCAGTGTCGTTCCAGAACGGGTCAATTATATGGATGATCCCGAATACCGGGCGAGGCATGAAAGGATGATGGCGCTGTTACGAGAAGGACTGCCCGGGCTAAATGGCCCGGCAACATATGAAGAACGAACCGGTCGTTGATAGCAGTTGATACCAACGTCCTGATTTATGCAATCAGCGCGGAAGATGATGTTGGTCGTACCGCGCTCGCACTCAATTTGCTTGATCGCATTGCCAAAGCACGCCCGATATTACCATTGCAAGTTGTGGGCGAATATCTGAACGTGTCGCGGCGAAGCAAAGACATTGATCTTGCAGATGCCTTGATGCGCATTGAGCTCGTCATGGACGTGTATCGTTGTGTTTCCACACTTGCCGAAGATTTCGTAGCAGCCGTCGCTATTTCGGCTCGATTCAATCTCCAGTATTTCGACGCCGTAATCATCGCCGTCGCGCGACGTGCAGGGGCCACGATGCTGCTGAGCGAAGATATGCACGACGGGCTTGAAGTGGAAGGTCTGCGCATCGTCAATCCGTTTATGGCAGAGAATGCCAAAGTGATCGTGGCTGCCCTGAATTAGAGCCTTATTCGACCACATTTGCACGCCGTGATCAAATGGCGATTAGGCGGCTTTGACTGCATAAATTGCAGGTCGATACCGCGGCGCAGGGATCGGATCGCCGTATTCAGAAGCGACTTCCACCCATTGCTCTATTGCAATCTGCGCTTCCCGAGCGGCCTCTTCTGGCGTCGCGCCGTGCGCGCTGCAGCCGCGCAAATCTGGGACATCAGCAATCCAACAGCCATCGGTATCAGACCAAAAAAGATTGATGTTATAGTGAAGACTCATCGTCAGAACCGTCCAGTGTCAGCGCGTGTGTTTCAATGATATCAACAAACTGCTGAACTTGGTAGGGCTTTGCGTCTTTTCCCTTTGGCTGGATAACACGAATATCTGCAATGTCCGGGCGTCGATATGTCATATGACTGCCGCGCGTGCGAACATGGACATATCCAAACGCTTGGAGCAGCTTTTGAAATTCGAGAAAGCTGAGCACCCGTCGGTCAAGAAGTTTTTGATAGAGTTTGGCAATGCGCGACATTATCTGGATCCTTTCGGCATGATCAACCAGAAAGTCGCTCCGGCGGCAAGTTAAGCCATCACAAAAAGATGGGCTGTCATAAACAGCGGCCATTACTGCTTAGATTTCGCAGAAGTCTAAACCCCCTCCAGTAACCCTTCCTCCGCAATCCGCTTCTTCCACAGCATTGGCGCGCTGACATGGACATTTTCGCCTGATGAATCCACCGCAACCGTCACAGGGAAGTCCTGCACTTCAAATTCGTAGATCGCTTCCATGCCAAGGTCAGCAAAGCCCACGACCTTGCTGCCCTTGATCGCGCGGGCGACTAAGTAAGCAGCCCCGCCGACTGCCATTAGGTAGGCGCTTTTATGTTTGGCGATCGCCTGCGTTGCCGCCGGACCGCGCTCTGCCTTGCCGACACAGCCGAGCAGCCCTTGTTCAAGCATCATGTCCATAAACTTGTCCATGCGGGTCGCGGTGGTCGGGCCTGCTGGGCCGACGATCTCTTCGCCCACCGGATCAACCGGGCCGACATAATAGATCATCCGGCCTTTGAAGCTGACAGGCAAGTCTTCGCCCCGCCCGAGCATTTCGGCGATCCGCTTATGCGCGGCGTCGCGCCCGGTGAGCATCTTGCCAGTGAGCAGCAAACGGTCGCCCGCTTTCCAAGCCTTCACATCGTCAGGCGTCAGCCTATCGAGATCAACGCGGATCGCCGCACTGTCGGGCGCCCATTCCACCTTGGGCCAGTCATCCAGATTGGGTGTTTCAAGGAAAGCTGGCCCCGATCCGTCGAGCGTGAAATGGGCGTGACGCATCGCGGCGCAATTGGGGATCATCGCTACGGGCTTGGACGCGGCGTGGGTCGGATAATCCAAAATCTTCACGTCAAGGATGGTGGCAAGCCCGCCCAGGCCCTGTGCGCCGATGCCCAGCGCGTTGACCTTGTCAAAAATTTCAACCCGCAGACACTCCATGTCCGTTTGCGGCCCGCGTGCTTTGAGTTCGGCCATGTCGATATGACCCATCAGGCTTTCCTTGGCGAGCGTCATGGCTTTTTCCGCAGTGCCGCCGATGCCGATGCCGAGCATGCCCGGAGGGCACCAGCCTGCGCCCATTTGCGGCACCATTTCAAGCACCCAGTCGACGATGCTGTCCGACGGATTGAGCATTTTGAACTTGCTCTTATTCTCGCTCCCGCCACCCTTCGCCGCGACGTCGATGCTCACTTTGTTGCCCGGCACCATTTCCACATTCATCACGCACGGCGTGTTGTCTTTGGTGTTCACGCGGGTAAAGGCCGGGTCCGCAAGGATCGAAGCACGCAGCTTATTCTCTGGATGAAGATAAGCCCGGCGTACCCCTTCATCGACCACATCTTGCAAGCTCCGCGCGCTCTCCAGAACGCAGCTCTGCCCCCATTTGACAAACACCGTCACGATGCCGGTATCCTGACAAATCGGCCTGTGCCCCTCCGCACACATGCGGCTGTTGGTCAGGATTTGGGCAATCGCGTCCTTGGCCGCTGGGCCTTGCTCCACCTCATAGGCAACGCCCAGTGCGCGGACATAATCCATCGGATGATAGTAAGAGATATATTGCAACGCGTCGGCGACGCTTTCGACGATGTCGGATTCAGATATGGAGACAGTCATAAGTCGCTTCCCTATGCGGTAAGATGGAGTGATGGGTGCGACCTATGCGCTAGCTTAGCCTCATCCGCGCGGCAGGCCAAGCGTCAGAACAAGTGGGCGAACTCTGCGAGCACATCCGAGTAAAGTTGTCGCTTGAATGGCACGATGAGCGCAACGAGGTCCGCCGGGTCGGCCCAACGCCATGCCCGAAACTCTTGGGTGTGGGTTGCGATATCAACGTCAGCGTCGCTCCCCAGAAACTGCATCGCAAACCAAATCTGTGCCTGTCCGCGATATTTTCCGTTCCATATTTTGCCCTTCAATTCGGGTGGCAAATCGTAAAGATGTTCTCGCGATGATTGCGCTAGGATCTTCACCAGATGCGGCGCAATGCCTGTTTCTTCGCCCAATTCCCGCAAAGCAGCAACTTTCGCATCTTCACCCGGATCAATCCCGCCCTGCGGCATCTGCCACGCGTCAGTTGCGCTATCCAGCCGCTGCCCGACAAAGACTTGGCCGTTCGCATTGATCAACATGATGCCTGCACAAGGGCGGTAGGGAAGGTCGTTCACGCTGGCTCCATCACCTCAGCCAGAACCTCTTTCAACGCGGTCAGCATCGTCGTGACATCATCTTGCGATGATGGCGTGATTTTGCGCAGGTTGATCAGGCCGTGGATATTGCCGTCCGCCTCCACATGGCGAACAAGAACGCCAGCAGCGGTTAACGCCTCCACATAAGCCACACCTTGATCATGCAGCGGATCCAGCGTTGCTGTCATCACAACGGTTGGCGGCATCCCGGCATGATCGAAAGCCAGCGGCGCGCCGGCCCTCTGCGTCATGTCAGCTTTGTAAGCGTCCGAAAACCACGCCATGCCTTCCGATGACAGCAGGAATCCGTCAGAGAAATTACGCATACTGTCCCAATCGGCATGGTCTGCAACAACGGGATAGATCGGGTTTTGCGCGATCACAGGCACAGCTGCCGGATTATCGCGCAGGGCCATAGCCGTGACGACAGTCAGGTTTCCGCCCGCGCTGTCGCCGGACAGGATCAGGCCAGTGCAAGGGATGTTTTCTGCAATCCAGCGCGTAGCCGCTTCGCAGTCATCAGTTGCGGCGGGGAAAGGATGTTCAGGGGCAAGCCGGTAATCGATGGAGATCACAGGCATGTCGAGTTGCCGTGCGGCCTCGGCACAGTAAGGCCCATGGGTATGAAGGTCACCAATCACAAAGCCGCCGCCGTGGTAGAAGACCATGACTGGTCCAGCGTCGCGGCTTTCGCGGGGATCATAAAGCCGTGCAGGGATGACGCCAGCGGGTCCGGGTATTTCGAGATCGCGGATCGTACCCAGTTCGCCCACTTCCAATTCCGCCACATGCCCCATCACATGCATTTGCTTGCGTGCGTCAGGGGCAGAGAGTTCGTGCATTTTTGGCCCCGGCACATTATTCAGGAAACCAAGGAAGGCAGCCACATCGGGGCGAACATAGGGTTCGGTCATTTCTTTCTCCAGATGAATTCTCACAATTGATCTATCGCGTCGTTCACCGCCCGTCCATGGTCAAAGCGATAATGTGTAACCTCACAGTTTTGCTATTTTGGTTTTTGGGTTTTGAGCGCATAGAGGCACTTATTCACCGAATAGTCGCAGGAACAAAGTTACATGGCCACTGCCGCGCGCAGCATCCCGTCCGAACCCCCCACCGAAACCGCACTGTCTGAAACCATTGTCGTTCGCTTCGCAGGCGATAGCGGCGATGGGATGCAATTGACTGGCGGGCAATTCACTTTGTCAGCCGCCCTAGCTGGCAATGACTTTGCGACCTTCCCGGATTTCCCAGCTGAAATCCGAGCGCCACAAGGGACGCTGTTCGGCGTTTCGGCGTTTCAGATCAATTTTGGATCGTCAGAGATTACGACCGCAGGGGACGCGCCCGATGTGCTGGTCGCCATGAACCCGGCCGCGCTTAAGACCAATGTGGATGATTTGAAGCCGGGCGGGCTTATTATCGCAGACGAAGGCGAATTTGGCGCGCGCAACCTGACCAAGGCGCATTACGACGCGAACCCGCTGGAGGATGACAGCCTGTCGAAATGGCAGCTGATCAAGTTCAACATTTCGCAACTAACGCTGGATGCCGTCAAACCTTACGGCCTTGGCAATAAAGAGGCTTTGCGCTGCAAGAATATGTGGACGTTGGGTCTCGCGCTCTGGATGTTTGACCGTGACCGGGAACCCATCATCGCTTGGCTCAACGATAAATTTGCGAAAAAGCCCGTTCTGGCGGAGGCGAACATCGCAGCCCTCAATGCGGGCCACGCGTACGGCGAAACGGCAGAAATCGGATCGCCCGGCACCATCGCCATCCCGCGGCGGCACGTGGGCGTGGCCCCTGTTGACGCAGGGCTTTATCGCACGATCACGGGCGCTGATGCGATATCCTACGGCTTGGTCGCAGGCGCGCAGCTGGCAGGGTTGAAGCTGTTTTTCGGCGGCTACCCGATTACGCCGGCGTCGGCGATCCTGCACGCTTTGTCGCGTCTCAAAGAATATGGCGTCACGACATTCCAAGCGGAAGATGAAATTGCCGCGATTGGATCCGCCATTGGCGCAAGCTATGCCGGGCAACTGGGCGTTACGTCTTCCTCTGGCCCCGGCATTGCGCTGAAGACCGAAGCGATGGGGCTGGCCGTGATGACGGAACTGCCGCTGGTGATCATCAATTCCCAGCGCGGCGGGCCATCGACGGGCCTGCCTACCAAGACGGAGCAGTCCGATCTTTATCAGGCTGTTTACGGGCGCAATGGCGATACGCCGATGCCCGTTATTGCCGCCTCTTCGC
Organism: Sphingomonadales bacterium; assembly: GCA_031376385.1. Classification (GTDB taxonomy): domain Bacteria; phylum Pseudomonadota; class Alphaproteobacteria; order Sphingomonadales; family Sphingomonadaceae; genus Aquisediminimonas. The sequence continues at coordinate 148,205 of JANMDQ010000029.1, read as the reverse complement.
CCGTCGACACGTTTGACTGCGCGATTGAAGCGGTGCGGCTCGCCACGCAGTTCATGACGCCTGTGATGCTGCTGACAGACGGCTATATCGCCAACGCAGCAGAGCCTTGGCTGGTGCCGGACATGGCGGACTATAAACCCTTCCCCGTCACCTTCCTTGATCATGTGCCCGAAGGCGGCTTCAAGCCCTACAGCCGCGATGCCAAGTTGGCCCGGCCTTGGGTGAAGCCCGGCACCCCCGGCCTGCTCCACCGGATCGGCGGGATTGAAAAGCAAGTCGACACCGGCCACCTCGATTATTCGCCCGCCAATCATCAGGCGATGACGGACCTGCGCAAGGCCAAGATTGACGGAATTGCCGATCATATCCCTGAACAAGCCGTCGAACTGGGCGAAGCAGGCGGAAAGCTTGCGATTGTCGGCTGGGGATCGACCTATGGCCCGATCCATCAGGCCGTGCTGCGGATGCGGCGCAAAGGTTATGACGTGAGCCACATCCACATCCGCCACATCTGGCCAATGCCGCGCAATCTGGGCGAATTGCTGCATAGTTTTGACAAGGTGATCATTCCGGAAATGAACACAGGGCAGCTCAAAACCGTGATCCGCGACTTGTTTTTGGTCGATGCAAAGCCGCTCAACAAAGTATCCGGCCAACCATTCCGCATCGCCGAAATTGAAGCGGCGATTGAAGGAGCTCTCTCGTGACACCTCTCTGCCGTCATGCTGAACTTGTTTCAGCATCCATGCCTCAATCCCGGTTGAAGACCTCGCTGACGATAAGTCTGGTAAGAACGAACATGCCCGGGACCAGGGCCGCATGGACCCTGAAACAAGTTCAGGGTGACGATTTTGCGATTGAGGGGGCGCTCGCATGATGCAGCAATCTGAGTCAAACGGTATCCTATTAAAGCAAAATGCAAATCGTAAATTTATTGCAAGCGAAATGGCTGAAGTCGTTCGAGATTTGATGCGCGCAGTTTCATCGGATCATGACAAGGGGTATAAAGCTGCAAGAAAAATGGACAATGTTGCAATGCTCTTGGAGCACTGCGATGAACCACTTAGCTGGTGGGACCTATTTGCAGACGCGATTGAGTTGATTAAAGATAACGAACACAATTCAAATAGTGCGAGTGCTGATCAGGAGATCGCCAAGGCAGCTATCAAATATTTTGTGGAAAGTACGGCAACAGATAATGCCGCGCTGGGCAGAACTGCAAAACGGTTGAACGAGCTGCAAGGGGCAATCCGCTGCCAAGCACGGTTAAATGAGGCTCCCACAGGAGACCAGCAGATGAGGTTAGCGTTAGCTCAAAACGGGGCTAAATTGTTTAGGAAAACTCAATGAACGACATGACCCCCATCGCCCTGAAAACCACGACGCCCAAGGATTGGGAAACTGATCAGGAGGTGCGCTGGTGCCCCGGTTGCGGCGATTATGCTGTACTGAAGGCCGTGCAGCGGACCATGCCGGAAATTGGCGCGACGCCGGAAAATACAGTGTTTGTCTCGGGCATTGGCTGTTCCAGTCGCTTCCCCTATTATATGGAAACTTACGGGTTCCACACGATCCACGGCCGTGCGCCGACGATTGCGACGGGGATCAAGCTGGCCAATCCGGAACTCGACGTGTGGATCATCACGGGTGACGGTGACGCGCTGTCGATTGGCGGCAATCATACCATGCACCTCATCCGCCGCAATTTGAATTGCCAGGTGCTGCTGTTCAACAATGAGATTTACGGCCTCACCAAAGGGCAATATTCGCCCACCAGCCGCGTCGGCACGCGCAGCCCTTCGACACCGTTCGGGTCTGTGGATCGCCCTGCTTCGCCTTGTGCATTCGCGCTTGGCTCTGGAGCGCGGTTTGTGGGGCGCGGTATTGATACGCACAAAAATCTTGGCGCTGTTCTCAAAGCCGCGCACCGGCATCAGGGCACTGGCTTTGTTGAGATTTATCAGAATTGCATCGTCTATAATGATGACGTGTTCGCGTCCTTCACGGCCAAGCCTGTTGCCCAACTCAATCAGATCTGGCTCGATGACGGCCTGCCTATGCTGTTCGGCGGCGCAACCAAAGGCCTGGTGCTTGACCGCGAAGAGTTGAAACTCAAAGTCGTTGATGTGGTGGATGGTGATTGGCAGGCCGCGGGCGTCATCGTCCATGATGTCACCAACCGCGGCGTCGCGATGATGCTGGTCGATATGGCGCTTGAGGATGGCTATCCCATCGCCTGCGGCGTTCTCTTCGATCACCCGCGCCCGACCTTTGATCGCGCTGTGATCGAGCAGAACATCAAACTGTCCGAAGGTAAGGTCCGTGATCTGCAAGCGATGCTAAACAAGGGGCAAACCTGGACGGTGGAATGAAGGTGACGCGGCTAACGATCTACCGCTGCCCAACCATTTTTGTCGCACAAAGCCACGAAGGCACAAAGGGGAGCGTGTTGCGTCCGTGAGTGATCAAATTGAAGTGCTTGCAAAATCGGCTGTTGATTGTGGGTTTCAATTGCACAAGGACCTTGGGCCGGGCCTGTTGGAGTCCGTTTATGAAGTTCTTCTGTTCGAAAGTCTGAAAGAGCGCGGATTGGCCGTTCAACGTCAGGTGATGGTTCCTATTTCGTTTCGGGGCAAAAGACTTGAGGAAGGATTTCGCGCCGACTTGCTGGTTGAAGGCATGTTGTTGATTGAGCTTAAATCCACAGAAAATCACGCGCCAGTCTTTGCCAAACAAGTGCTCACTTATCTCCGCTTAATGGACTTGCCCCTAGGTTTGCTTATGAATTTCGGGGCAGCAACCTTCAAAGAAGGCGTCCGTCGCATTGCAAACGGCTATTATCGCACGGTGGTTTGATCTTTACCCCCTTTGTGCCTTCGTGGCTTTGTGCGACCAAAAAATGTCGCCATCGAATGCCCATATTGTGCGAAGAAGTTCCTCAGTCTAAGGGCGGAAAATGGATAATCTCACCCATTCCCTCGCCGGGGCGGTGCTCGGTCAGATGGGGTTGAAGCGTAAGACGGGGCTGGCCATGCCGACCCTGATTATTGCGGCCAACTTGCCTGATATTGACGCGTGGACGACGGTTTGGGGCCTCGAGTCCCTTGCGATGCGGCGCGGGTTGACGCACGGGCCGATTGCACTTCTCGCCCTGCCACTGCTGCTGTGGGCCGTGATGCTGGCCTATGATCGGTGGAAACCATCGCAGACGCGTCTGCCGGTTCACAAAGGCTGGTTGCTTGCGCTGGCTTACATTGGCACGCTGAGTCACCCGGCTTTGGACTGGCTCAACAGTTATGGCATCCGCTTCTTGGAGCCGTTTTCGAGTGAGTGGTTCCACGGCGATACCCTGTTCATCATCGATGTCTGGATCTGGGCTGCACTGATCGCGGCTGTCTGGATTTCGATCCGGCGGGAGCGGCGCGGCGATGCGGACTGGCGCTCCCCCGCCATCGCAGGCTTTAGTGCGATCTGTCTTTATATCTTCGCCAATGGCCTGATAACGGGTCGCGCGGAGACCGAGACTGCGCAGATGCTCGCCGCCCGGCACGCTCCGACAGCGACGATGAAACCAGAAATGGTTGTCGCCAATCCGGTGCCCGTCAAATTCTGGGAACGTGAGATTTTGTGGCGGGATGATGTTCAATTTGGCAACGGCCAGTTCAATTTAGCCAGCGGTGTATCGCTCGACACCAAATCAGACCCCATTGGTATGGATATCGCACTGATCGAACAGGCCAGACGCGCGGACCCTGCGGTGCGCGCTTTCCTTTTCTGGTCGCGCATGCCCGTTGCACGGGTGCAGGGCCGGGAGCTTATGATCACAGATCAGCGTTTCTATGATCCCCTTGTCCGGGGCCGGTTTACCGTCGTCTGGCCGATACCGGAAGGATCATAGTGGCAGCATCAATTGTCTGGTTCCGTCAGGACTTGCGCCTTCACGATCAGGCGGCCCTTGTCGCGGCGTGCGCGGCAGGATCTGTCATCCCTGTCTACATCCTTGATGATGACGCCGCTGGCGAAAAACGGATGGGCGGGGCGCAGCGGTGGTGGCTTCATCATTCCCTTAGCCGATTGAGCGAGGCGTTAGCGGCCAAGGGCGCACTGCTCATCCTCCGGCGCGGCGACAGCGCCTCCATCCTGCGTGGCCTTATGGATCAGACCGGCGCTACCACGATCCATGCCATTCGCCATTTTGAGCCGTGGTGGCAGCGGGTCGAAACAGACTTGGCGGCAGACGGGCTGATCACTTTGCACGACGGTAATCATCTGGCGAAGCCCGCGTCGATCCTGACCGGCGGAGGCAAGCGTTACCGGGTGTTTACGCCGTGGTGGAATAATCTGCTGAGCACCATGCCGCCGCCCAAGCCCCTGCCAGCGCCGGAACGGATTGGCGGCGGCCCCGCCATCCCATCCGACGCGCTTGCCGATTGGACCCTCCTTCCCACACGTCCCAATTGGGCGACTGGCTTTGACGATTGGACTCCCGGTGAAGACGGTGCGCGGGATGCCCTGCGGGCCTTCCTGCCCAAGCTGCAAAGCTATGACGGCGCGCGTAACCTGCCCTCCGCAAAGGGAATATCGCGCCTTTCGCCCCACCATCATTTCGGGGAAATCAGCCCGGCAACCGTCTGGCACGTTGCCACCAAGGAATCCGGAAAATCAGCCGAGCCGTTCCTGCGCGAAATCGGCTGGCGCGATTATGCGACCAATTTGATCGATCAGATGCCAGACTATCCGGATCGCAATGGTAAAGCCCAATTTAATGCGATTCAGTGGCGCGAAGGCGCGGACGCCGACCGGGAATTTGAGGCGTGGACCAAGGGGCGCACAGGATACCCAATCGTCGACGCGGGGATGCGCGAACTCTGGGCAACGGGTTTCATGCACAACCGCGTGCGCATGATCGTCGCCAGCTTCCTGACCAAACATCTTCTGATTGACTGGCGGCGCGGCGAACGCTGGTTCTGGGACACTTTGCTCGACGCTGATTTCGGGGCCAATGCCGCCAATTGGCAGTGGGTAGCGGGAACCGGCGTTGATGCGCCGATGTTCAGCCGGATCATGGCACCGCTATCTCAATCCGAAAAATTTGACGCTGGCGACTATGTGCGTCGTTGGGTGCCCGAATTGGCAGAGGTCAGTGATCCTTATGTTCATGACCCTGAAGAATTTGGGGCGCGTCCCAAAGGCTATCCTTCCAAATTGATCGGCCACCGCGAAGCGCGGGAGCGGACGTTAGCGGCATATGAGATGACGCGATTAATCCAATGACCAAACCGCTCAGGCTGAGCTTGAGTAGTGGTTAAGTGTACCGCCCTGCCGTCTCACGAATGAGAGCAATCATATTGGGAATGCCCTGCGTCCGATTGGAGCTGATCTGGCTTTTCAAATCAAAGGGCGCGAGTTCTTCCTCTATATCCGTCACCAGAATGTCAGCTGCTGATTTCCCGTCCACAGTCTTCAAAACCAGCGCAATGATCCCCTTCGTAATCGCGGCATTGCTATCAGCGAGGAAGGTCAGTTGCGCGTCTTCTCCCTTCACCGGATAGACCCAAACACTTGCAGAACAGCCGCGCACAAGGGTCACGTCCGTTTTGAGGGGTTCCGGCATGGGGGGCAATTGCCGTCCCAGATCAATCAGCAATCGGTAACGGTCATCGGCGTCGAGGAAGTCATAGTCTTCGTGAATTTCTGTGAGGCTTGTCATGAAGCGTTCGCTAATGGGGAGGACCTGAAACGTCTACCCGTTCTTTGTTGGATTTGGCGTAGCACGTCATTGCGAGCGGAAGCGTTGCAATCCAGAGTCAGCGGCGCGGAGGCTGGATTGCTTCGCCCCGCTCGCAATGACGGGTATGGCAGATTGTGGCCGGGATGGCCTAAAGGTCAACTCCGGCTGCTATTGCCTCCAGCTTGCGGATGCGTTCTTTCAAGTCAGCGACTTCAATGCGGCTGGTGGCGGAGGGGGGGATTGCCGCCGCACCGCCGCCCATCAGCTGCAACTCCGCCTGTTTCAAATCGATCCAAGCCGTGAAGCCCTTTAGCCCAACCAAGCAAAGCATCGCGATTGAGGCCAGGCTAGTGGCGGCGAAGGTTATCATGAGGACTGGGTTGTCCATAGTCATTCTCCTTTCGCGCCGCCGATCAGCGGAGCTTTTCAATCTCACGGTCAAGCGAGGACGCGCCGTTGGTGTCGGTAATTACGCGTTCCAGTACTGCGATACGGTCTTTCAGCATTTTGATTTCATCCCGCATCCTGCCTGCGTCCGGGTCTGCCTGAGCAATCGGAAACTCATTGCCATGCCGGTCTTTGCGGATGCCGTATTTGGCGCGGATGACGCTCGCGATGGCACCGATGGCAACCAAAGCTACAACCATTTCAAATGGGTTCATCTTTTCTCTCCCTGAAACTGACTTAATTTGGTTTGCTGCGCAGATCTTCGATTTCGCGTGACAAGCTGTGCGCACCGTCAGTGACAATGCGTTCGACATTGGCAAGCCTGTCTTTGACCGCTCCCATCTCGGCCCGTAATTGTGCATTTTCTTGGCTGAGCAACTTGATCCGCTCAATCGATTCGTTGCTGGTCTTGGGGTAAATCGCTTGCCCCCAGGCACCATCAAGCGGGTAGCCATGTTTGACGCGCAGCCAAGTGGTAATCACCCAACCGCCAATGGCAAGAATGGTGATGATGACGCCGACGGGGGCAACGGCTTGCAAAAATTCTATCTTTTCCATCGTACGCGTCCTTCTATCTGAGGTTTTCGATTTCGGCGGACAGCCGGCTCGGCTGATCCGTAACGATCCGTTCAAGGACCGCGATCCGTTCTTCCAGGCGGCTGATTTGACCAACCAGTTTTTCGTTCTCCGCAGACAGCAGGTCAACCTGCCTCTTACCGTCAAGACTTGAGCCAACGCCTGACTGGCCCGCATTCAGCTTTGTCCGATACGCGGCGAGTGCGAAGGCCCCAAGGGGGATCAACACCCAGACCCAACTTGCTATATTACCCATGATACGAACTCCCTATTTCAAGCTCATTTCAAGCTGTCGATTTCATTGGCCAATGTGGAATTGCGGCTGGTGTAATAGGTTTCGACATCTGCCAGGCGGCGGTCAATGTCGCGGAACTTGGACCGGACATCGCGCGTGCTGCGCGCGGGTGATTGGCGCACACCCTGCCAGAATTTGGCATCTTCGGCGTTGTCGTAAAGGCCGAAAGGTTTGATATCCCCCATCCACGCAATCACCCAATAGGCGAAGAGCAAGGTCGGGAAGGTTGCAATTGTTGCGATAAAAACAGCGACACGGATGAGGAAAACATCCCATCCCGTGTAGTCGGCAATGCCGGAGCAGACGCCTAGCCATTTGGCATTTTGTTTGTCGAGGTAAAATTTGGTGCGACGATCAGACATTTTCATTCTCCCTAATATGGTCAGCTGAGCGGATCAGCGGCCTGATTTCCAGTTGGGATCATCAGCAGAGATGATCCGTTCGATGGTGTCCATCCGGTCATCCAGACGGCGTGCCGTATCATGCAGTTGGTCCAGCAGATTTTCATCTTCGCGGGTCAGCGTGCCAGCGGTTTTCCATTTGCTGACATAATGGAGGATCAGCCACGGCAGTCCGATAAAGAGCGTCGCGATGATCGAGAGGACAAAAAAACCTTCCATGCCCTTATCCCTTTTTCACAGCCGCTTTCATCGCGGCCAGTTCTGCATCGACCTTGTCTGAAGTTTGCAGTTCTGCAATTTCCTCCTCAAGCGATTTCGGCGCTGCACCCATGCCGAGCACATCAGCACGACCTTCGGCCAGATCAACACGGCGTTCGAGGATATCAAAGCGCGAAAAGGCTTCTTCAACCTTCGACCCTGAATAAGCCTCGCGAACACGGATGCGGTTATGAGCCGTTTCCAGACGCGTTGAAATGGAGGTCTGGCGCGACCGCGCTTCACGAAGCTTGGCCTGCAATTTGGTGATATCTTCTTCATAGGCACGCAGAGCATCGTCATGAACACTGATTTCGGCGTTCAGCTGATCAGCCATGTCGACAGCCTTCTGGCGCTCGACCAAAGCGGCCTTCGCCAGGTCTTCACGGTCTTTGGATAGGGCTAGTTCGGCCTTTTCCTTCCAATTGTCCTGAAGCGTGCCAAGCTTGGCAATGTGGCGGCGCAATTCTTTCTGATCCGCGATTGTGCGCGCAGCAGAAGCGCGAATTTCAACCAGCGTTTCTTCCATTTCCATGATGATCATGCGGATCATCTTGGCGGGGTCTTCGGCCTTGTCCAGCATGTCGGTGACGTTGGCGGCGATGATATCGCGAGTGCGTGAAAAAATGCCCATATGTGAAACTCCTAAACTGAAACGCGGGTGGTGATGATGACGGGTGGCCGGGGGAGTGTGGGGTCCTCCCCCGGCCGGTTATCCGCCGTTACGCGAGGGGTGCGCTGACGACAGAAGTGGCGATTGCTTTTTGCGCGGCAGCGACAGGTGCTGATACTGCAACGATGCAAGTGACCGTGAACAGGACTGAGCAGATGGCTGCAGCGACGCTATTGCGGATGTTGAAGTTATTGTAGTTTGTCATTTTCTGTCTCCCTAAAACCTTGGCCAAAACCACGGTGTGAATGTTTCGTCGGCCTTCCCCAGTTTAGAGGGATGAGGCGGAGAAGACCGACTTGTCATACCCTTTGCATCAGCCGTGCCAGTTTGTGTTTCCGTTGAATTTCGGTCGCTTTTGCACCTTTCTATGAAGTGAATGGGGAATACAGAGTATATTCACATTGCTATATATCAGTAATAAATGCTAATATATAGCAATGCAGAGAGATATCCAGTTCATCGGCGAATCGTCGGCCTTTCTTGACAGCGTTGAGCGCGCCAGCCGCGCCGCTGCGCTCAACCGGCCTGTCCTGGTGGTCGGGGAAAGAGGCACGGGCAAGGAATTGATCGCCGAGCGCCTCCACCGCCTCTCCCCGCGCTGGGACGGGCCACTCGTCACCATGAACTGCGCCGCGCTCACCGAAGCATTGATCGAGGCCGAATTGTTCGGACATGAGGCGGGGGCCTTTACCGGGGCCACGAAGGCGCGCGAAGGGCGGTTTGAAGAAGCCGACGGTGGCACCCTGTTCTTAGACGAACTGGCGACCCTGTCAGCTGGCGCGCAAGAACGCCTTTTGCGCGCCGTCGAATATGGCGAGGTCACCCGGATTGGTTCCAATCGGCCGATCCGGGTGGATGTCAGGATTGTGGCGGCCACAAACGAACATTTGCCAGCGCTAGTGGAAGCGGGGCGATTCCGCGCCGATCTGCTCGACAGGCTATCGTTTGAAGTGGTGACGCTGCCGCCGCTTAGGATGCGGGACGGTGACGTGCCGATATTGGCCGACTATTTCGGTCGGCGGATGGCGGCGGAACTCGAATGGTCTGGGTGGCCTGGCTTCAGCGCAGATGCTGCCACGGCCCTGCGTCTGCACAGCTGGCCGGGCAACGTGCGCGAATTGCGCAACGTAACAGAACGGGCGGTCTACCGGTGGGATTATCCTGATTATGCGATCGATATAGTGGAATTTGATCCCTTCGAATCCCCCTGGCGTCCTTCGCAGGGTGCCGATCCCGTCAAGTCCAGCACCGTGTCAGCAACGCCACCGCCACAAGCTCCGCCTGCTTTGTTCAAAGACGCTGTGGCGGCCTACGAACTTCAATTGCTCCAAACCAGCCTCATTGCGCATCGGCATAATCAGCGGGCTTGTGCAAAGACACTAGGCCTGAGTTATGATCAGTTACGTCACGCTTTGCGTCGGCATCACCTGCTTGGTGGTTTCTGATCCGATTGGTTGACAGACTTGTGGTTGACAGAATCGCCACCCTCCTTTAGCGGCTTCTCTTCCGCGCGAGAGATTGTGTCTCTGGCGTTGCCTTTTGCGCGGGAATAAGCCAGTTTTTATGCAAAGTGATGATAGCCATGTTCGCAATTGTGCGCACTGGCGGGAAGCAATATCGCGTTTCCGCCGGAGATAAAATCGCGATCGAAAAGATCGCTGGAGAAGCCGGTGACACTGTGTCGCTGAGCGATGTATTGTTTGCGAGCGATGGCGGCGTTGTAACCGCGACCGCCGGTCTTGCCGTGTCGGCAGAGATCGTGGCGCAGGCCAAGACCGATAAGATCATCGTTTTCAAAAAGAAGCGTCGTCACAACTACCGCCGCAAGGCCGGCCATCGTCAACAAGTCACACTGTTGAAGATCACAGCCATTGGCACGCCTGCAAAGGCTGCACCAAAGAAAGCCGAAGCAGCGCCCGTTGAAGCCGCCGCCGAAGCAAAGCCAGCAAAGAAGCCAGCGGCCAAAAAAGCTGCTCCGGCTGCTGAATAAGGAGTAACACACCATGGCACATAAAAAGGCAGGCGGTTCATCTCGCAACGGTCGCGACTCAGAGGGTCGTCGTCTTGGCGTGAAAAAATTTGGCGGCGAAACTGCGCTTGCTGGGAATATCCTTGTGCGTCAGCGCGGAACACGCACCTATCCGGGCGTAAACGTTGGCTGTGGCACAGATCATACTTTGTTTGCGACCGCCACAGGCCGAGTTCGCTACCATTCGGGCAAGCAAGGCCGCAAATATGTATCGATTGATACCATGGCGATTGCAGCGGAATAGGCAGTTCCAGAACCGGGACTGCCTTTACAAGGTGGTCCCCCGGTCTGAAATTCAGACCATAAGAGGGAGACAGGACCACCTGATCTCCCTTTTTCATGTCTCCCTCATAAGTTGATTTCCGTCACAGCATCGTCACTCAGACGGGCTAGAGGCGGCGACAAGGAGAGAGACTATGTTTGCTGTAACGGAAAGATTGTTGCTGCGGCCCGGATGGGCAGATGACGCGCCTGCGCTGACGGCGGCAGTGGCTAATGAAAAGATCGTGCGCAATCTGGCCCAGCTGCCATGGCCCTATGCGCAGAGCGATGCCTTGTGGTTTCTCAACACCGTGCACGGCAAAGGCATCCCTGAGTTCCTGATCTTCACGCGCCACGGCGAACCTCAACTTGTCGGCGCGGTCGGCCTTCACGCTGACCCCGAAGATGCCAGTGGCGATCCCGAACTTGGATATTGGATTGCGGAACGCTTTTGGGGACAAGGCTATGCAACTGAAGCAGCGAATGCCGTCATTCAAATCGCGCGCTGGACGCTGAAGCTCAAATCTCTGAAGTCCGGGTATTTCACCGATAATCCCGCTTCAGGACGTGTGCTGCAGAAGCTGGGATTTCGCTCTACCGGACACGTGGTGCAACGTCACAGCGCGGGCCGCGGCGGCCCTGTGCCTTGCGTCTTGCTGTCGCTTGACTTGGCCAAAGCGGAGGGGCCGGATGAACGCCCGATGCCAAGCGCGCAGATGCAAATGCAGATGGCGGCTTAGCATCTGGGTCTGACGCGCGCCATGAGCACCGACGGCCCAAGGCTGCTTTCCACATCGGCCAGATGCACAAAGCCAAGCTTTTCAGCGACGCGGAAAGACGCGCTATTGGCAGGGTCGATAATGCACCTCGTTTCGGGGGCCTGCAGAACCGTGTCAGACCAGTGAAGCGCCGCGCGAATGGCCTCAGTGGCATAGCCTTTGCCCCATCCGCCCGGCACGATCGCCCACCCGATCTCCGGAAAGCCGTCCAGTTCCGGGATGTCGCGTTCAAAGCGCGATAGCCCCCCATTCCCGACGAACGCGCCAGTCTCTCGGTCAATAAAGCTCCAGTAGCCAAAGCCGCACACCGGCCACAGCCCGGCCGCCGCGATATATTTGGACCAGCTTGTGGTGCGATCCCGAGTGCCACCACCGATAAAAGCCGTCATGTCCGGATCGGCCCAGGCAGCGGCATAAGCCTCCCAATCGGCCAATCCGATGGGGCGCAGGATCAGGCGGTCAGTTTCGAGGACAGGGCATTCCACGTTTGACGTGTATCAGGCCGCCAGTGCCTCTGGCAAGCGCGCGGCGGCATATTCACTATCGACCATCTGGATCAGGTGCCGGTCATCATGGTTCCACGGGTGAAAACCGGGCATGAAAAAACTGGCCCATGGGAGGAACAATTTACGCAAAATCCCGGGGCTGCCCAGCAAGAACCATAGCACGCGCGCATGCGCCTTTGGCCCTGTAATGCCGTCCTGAGCCAGGAGTTCAATGACGCCGTGATAGCGCTTTGGCCAGAATCTGGTTGTCACGATCAGCATCAACAGACTTTTCACGCGCCAGCGTTTTGAGCGCGTCCAGTCCTTGGTGGCGTGGAGCCACGTGTCATAAGCGACGCCCTTATGCTCAATTTCTTCAATCGCATGCCAGCGCCACAGGTCGGCCTCTTCTTGCCCCGCCCCTTTCATAATGCGCGGGTCTGTCAGGATTTGCTGCGCCATGATGGCGGTATAATGTTCCAGAGCCATCGTGACGCCCAGGTTGAGCACTTCAGGGCGGCCTTTGGTCAGCTCCAGCGTCTCGGCAACCTTCTTTTCAAGGTTGGTGATATTATAGCCAGCGTCGGTCATCCGCTTGTTAAACGCCACATGTTCGCGCGTGTGAAGCACCTCTTGCGTGACGAAGGACCGGATCTCTCCAGCAAGCTTTTCAGGGGCGCCGTCGCGAAAGGCACGGACGCTTTCAATGAAAAAGGCTTCACCGCGCGGGAATGTGACCGACAGCGCATTGTAGAAAGCCGTTGCAATCGGATCGCCGCGCAGCCACCACCGTTTTTGAACAGCGCCGCGGCCAAAACGACGATCACGCGGCGTAATCGTCAGGTCTTTTGGTGATTTGACAAGAGCGGGTGTCACGGGGCGAATCTCCTTGCGATGTTCATGAATAGGATAACTAACAGTTATGTCAATAGTGCGCAAACGTCTGTCCCATGAAGAAAGCCGCTCAACGGCCCTTGAGGCAGCGCGCGCTTTGCTGGTTGAGGCGGGGCCTGCGGCAGTCACGCTGAAAGCCGTCTCTGCACGGATGGGACGCACCCATGCCAATCTGCTCCATCATTTCGGATCAGCGGCGGGGCTGCAAATGGCCTTGGCTGAACATATGGCGCACCAGGTTTGTGCAACGATTGCCGATGTTGTTGTAAAAGCGCGTCTTGGCCAAGCCGATCCGCGCATGATTGTTGATCTGACATTTGATGCGTTTGATCAACAGGGCGCAGGGGCCTTGGCCACTTGGATGGTCATGACTGGCAACGAAAATGCCTTGAACCCGATCCTTACGTCAATCCAGGATTTGCTTGATCGCCTGCAGGATGGCATCACAGACGGGATGATGCAGACTGAGACGCTTGCCATTGTCCTTCTAGCAATGGGAGATTCCTTGCTAGGTGCCCCAATGGCGAACACGCTGGGATTACCAAGAGCAACAGCGCGCGACGTCGCTTTTAAGATCCTGATGAATTCGCCTGGGGTAGCCGCGCGAGAGGCTCTGCTCTAAGGAACCGGATGCATTTTCTTGATCAAGCCAAAGTTTACATGAGTTCGGGCGCGGGCGGCGTCGGCGCGGTTGCGTTCCGGCGTGAGAAGTTCATTCAATATGGTGGCCCGGACGGCGGCAATGGCGGCAAAGGCGGCGACATCATTGTCGAAGCCGTCGCAGGCCTCAATACATTGATCGATTTCCGCTATACCCAGCATTTCCGGGCCCCACGCGGCAAAGGCGGTGCTGGACGCAATCAAACAGGGGCGGGCGGCGACGATCTGATCATCCGCGTTCCCATTGGGACGCAAATCCTGTCTGATGATCGCGAAACGGTGCTGCTGGATTTCACAGAAGCAGGGCAGCGAAAAATCTTCCTGAAGGGCGGAGACGGCGGGCGCGGCAACCTGAGCTACAAGACATCCACCAACCGGGCTCCGCGTCAGCACGGGATGGGATGGCCGGGCGAAGAGGCATGGGTATGGCTCCGGCTGAAATTGTTGGCTGATGCAGGGCTCGTGGGCCTGCCCAATGCGGGAAAATCGACCTTTATCAACGCGGTGACAAACGCCAAGGCCAAAGTCGGCGCTTATCCGTTCACCACCACACGCCCGCAACTCGGGGTCGTAAGCCACAGAGGCGGCGAATTTGTGGTGGCTGATATTCCCGGGTTAATCGAGGGCGCGGCAGACGGCGCAGGCATTGGAGACCGCTTCCTGGGTCATATCGAACGCTGCCGAGTGCTACTTCATCTGGTCGATGCAACCGGCGATGATCCCGTTGCAGGCTATAAGATCGTGCGCAAGGAATTGGACGCTTACGGCGCGGAACTCACTGACAAGATCGAAGTGATTGGCCTCAATAAAATCGATGCTCTCTCCCCTGCTGATGCCAAGAAGCTGGCGACAAAGCTTAAGCGAGCCTCCAAGGCCGAAGTGCTTTTGATGTCTGGTGCCAGTGGCGAAGGCATAGAGGCTGTGCTTGACCGGCTGGCCGATGCTGTAGGCCTGCAAGCCAGCGAGGCAATCCCATCAGAGGAGGCCGCTGCGTGGTCGCCGCTCTGACCCAGCGGACGATCATCAAAGTTGGATCGTCGCTGCTGGTTACAGCAGACGGCGAAGTGAGGCGCGAATGGCTGGCTAGCCTTGTCTCTGATGTCGCTGCGGCTCATGCCAAGGGCGAACAAATCATCATTGTTTCATCGGGCGCAATTGCGCTTGGTGCGCGCAAACTCGGGCTGCCTAAGGGCGGGAGGGCAAGCTTGGAAGATGCGCAGGCCGCCGCTGCAACGGGGCAAATCGCATTGGCGCAGTCTTGGGCAGACTTGCTCGGTGCGCGCGGGATCGTTGCAGCACAGATTCTTCTGACGCTTGATGATCTTGAGGATCGCCGCCGCTATTTAAATGCTGCTGCCACGCTCAACCGCTTGCTCAGCCTTGGCGTAGTGCCGGTCATCAATGAGAATGACAGCGTGGCGACCAGCGAAATTCGCTTTGGCGATAATGATCGGCTTGCGGCGCGGATTGCGCAGGCAGCAAGCGCGCAGAAAGTGGTGCTGCTCTCTGACGTGGACGGGCTTTATACGGCGGATCCGGCGCGCGACTGTGAAGCCAAGCGGATCGAAACTGTCAAACGGATTGATGCCCGCATCCTTGCGATGGCGGGCAATGGCACTTCATCGGGAATGGGGTCTGGCGGGATGGGGTCGAAGCTAGAGGCTGCACGGATCGCCAATGCGGCAGGGGCGGATTTGATCATCGTGTCGGGGTTGCACGCTAACCCCCTCGCTCGATTGACTGGCGGCGACTGCGGGACGCGGTTTGTGGCAGGTGAAGGCGCGCGTGCGCGTAAGGCTTGGCTTGCGGGGCGGTTGACCGTCAGGGGCTCCATCCATGTTGATGGCGGCGCTGTGAAGGCGTTGATCGGCGGCGCGAGCCTCCTTCCGGCAGGTGCAAAATCTGCTGAGGGGCGCTTTGAACGCGGTGATGTTGTCGATATTGTCGGGCCGGACGGTCAGGCCGTTGCACGTGGGTTGGCCGAATATGATGTGGCAGAGGCGCAGCTGATCTGCGGCAAACGCACGGGCGCAGTGGAGGCTCTGCTTGGCTATGCGCCGCGCACCGCCCTGATCCACCGTGATCATATGGTCATGCTGTGAAAGGTGGCGTGCTGGCCGTGACTGGCGGCACGGGCTTTGTCGGCTCAACGACAGTGCGGTTGGCGGTGGACGCCGATTGGAATGTTCGCGCATTGGCCCGTCGTCCTCAGCCTGACCGGCAAGGAGTGTCGTGGGTTGCCGGTGCACTTGATGAGCCGGAGACTCTGCGCACGCTCATGATCGGCGCTGACGTTGTCCTCCACATTGCAGGCGTCACTAACACGCCGACGCGGGCGGGCTTTATCGCGGGCAATGTAGACGGCACGGCTTCGGTGATTGCCGCTGCGCGCGACGCTGGGGTGAAACGGTTCATTCATGTGTCTTCCCTCTCCGCGCGCGAGCCATCCTTGTCCAACTACGGCTGGTCAAAAGCGGAGGCTGAGAAGATCGTTACAGCCAGCAGTCTCAATTGGACGATGGTCCGTCCGCCTGCCATCTACGGCCCCGGCGATAGTGATCACCTCGATCTGTTCAAAGCGGCAAAAATTGGGGTCATCCCCTTGCCCCCACGCGGCCGAATTTCGGAAATTGAAGTCAGTGACTTGGCGCGGCTGCTGCTGGCCATCGCTGCGGACGATGTCAGCGTCGGCGCGACCTATGAGGCTGATGATGGAGAGCGCAACGGATGGACGCACGAGCGATTTGCCCATGCCATTGGTGACGCCATGGGAAAACGCGTGCTGCCGCTTCATGTGCCTCCGTCAATCGTCAAACTCGGCGCGAAACTTGATCGCCTCTTGCGCGGTGACAAAGCCAAGCTAACGCCTGACCGAGCGGCGTATTTCTGTCATCCCGATTGGGTGATTGACCCCGCCAAACGCCCGCCCGCCTCGCTCTGGGTTCCCAAAGTGAAAACAAGCGACGGGTTGGCGGCGACGGCGGCGGCTTACCGCGACGCGGGATGGCTTTAGCAAGACGCGTTCTTGGCCACACTCTCATCCATCAATCGCAACTGCGCATCAGTCACTGGCCCTTGATGCTCGGTTTTCCACTGCGCGTAAGGCATGCCATAGATCAATTCACGACCACGGGCTTTGTCCATTTCCCCTGCTTCAGCCACCCAGTCCCCCAGACAGTTGCGACAGAATCCGGCCAATCCCATCAAGTCGACATTCTGGGCATCTGTGCGGTGCTGCAAGTGACGGACAAGCCGGCGGAAGGCAGCTGCGGCAATCGCATCATCAAGTTCGTTAATATTATCGGGCATAGTCATCTCCGGGATTCACTTGAGCCTCGATAATCGCTAAGCCGTTTATAAACCAGAGGAACCCGCATGCTGTATCATTCAACCGGCCCCCGTCAGCGCAAGGTACGCGTGCTAGCCACGCTCGGCCCTGCCAGCAACTCCGCTGCTATGATCGAAAAGCTCTACCGTGCGGGGGCGGACGCGTTCCGCGTTAATATGAGCCACGGGACGCAAGCCGACAAGATCGCACTCATCGCCGAGATTCGCTCCGTTGAGAAAAAAATGCAGCGGCCCATTACGATCCTTGTTGATCTCCAAGGGCCAAAACTGCGTGTTGGTACGTTCATCGCGGGCAAAGTGGAGCTGCATGTTGGCGCACCTTTTCGGTTAGACCGCGACCCAGCACCCGGCGATGCGACGCGCGTGTGCCTGCCCCATGCCGAAGTGTTTGCGGCGCTGAAACCCGATACGCGGCTGCTGCTGGATGATGGTAAGTTGGTGTTGCGCGTGTCATCCAAAGATGACGACCATATTCTTACTTATGTTGAAGTGGGTGGCACTTTGTCAGATCGCAAGGGCCTGAATGTGCCTGATGTCGTCGTTCCGATGGCTGCACTGACGGACAAGGACCGATCCGATCTGGCCTTCGCGCTAGACCAAGGCGTGGATTGGATTGCGCTGAGTTTTGTTCAGCGGCCAGAGGATCTGGCGGAGGCGCGAAAGCTGATTGGCGGCAAAGCCTCTCTGCTCGCCAAGATCGAAAAGCCAGCCGCCCTCGATCAACTGGACGCGATTGTCGAAATGGCAGATGCAGTGATGGTCGCGCGCGGCGATTTGGGAGTAGAATTGCCACCTGAAGCAGTGCCACCTGCACAGAAACGGATTGTGGAAACGGCCCGGCGGATGGGCAAGCCCGTGGTGGTGGCGACTCAGATGCTGGAATCGATGATCACATCGCCGTCGCCAACGCGCGCCGAAGTGTCGGACGTTGCCACGGCTATTTATGACGGCGCAGATGCGGTGATGTTGTCAGCGGAGAGCGCGGCTGGCGCATGGCCAGCTGAATCAGTGGGCATGATGGACCGGATCGCCATGTCAGTTGAGGCGGACCCCGGCTATGCCGCGCGGATGCACTTTACCGAAACGCGGGCGGACCCGACAACGGCGGACGCGCTTTCGGAAGCCGCCTTTGACATTGCTAAAACGGTATCAGCAGCAGCCATTATCTGCTTCACCCTGTCGGGCTCTACTGCCCGGCGAATCGCGCGCGAACGACCTTCGGTGCCCATCCTTGTACTGACGCCCAAAACAGAAACGGCGCGGCGGCTCGGCCTGCTTTGGGGTGCTCATGCCGTCAAAACGCGCGATGTCGCTTCGTTTGAGGAAATGGTCGACAAGGCCAAGCGCATGGCGCTGCGCCATAATTTGGCCAAGGGGGGCGACCGCGTCATCATCATGGCCGGCGTTCCCTTTGGCACGCCCGGCTCAACGAACGTGCTTCATGTCGTCCGGCTGACGGGTGATGAGCTGAAGCCGCGATAGGCATGAAAAAAGGGGCCGGAAATTTCTTTCCAGCCCCGTCTTCATTCAGTGCGTTTTGGCAGCGGTTAAGCGCCAATCTCCGCAACGTCGATCTTGATGCCGGGGCCCATGGAAGAGCTGATGGCGGCTTTACGCAGATATTTGCCCTTTGCGCCCGTTGGCTTGGCCTTCACAACTGCGCCAACTAGCGCGTCAAAATTCGCGCGCAGGGCTTCGGCAGTGAAGCTTGCCTTGCCAATGCCGCTGTGGATGATCCCGGCCTTTTCGACCCGGTATTCCACTTGTCCGCCCTTGGCATCCTTCACCGCTTGTGCGACGTTAGGCGTGACAGTGCCCAGCTTGGGGTTCGGCATCATGCCTTTAGGACCGAGGATTTTGGCGACGCGGCCAACAAGGCCCATCATGTCAGGCGATGCAATGGCGCGGTCAAAGTCAATCGTGCCGCCTTGGATCGCGTCAATCAAATCTTCTGCGCCAACAATATCTGCACCAGCAGCGCGAGCTTCATCGGCCTTCGCATCCTTCGCAAACACAGCGACGCGAACATTCTTGCCTGTGCCACTGGGCAGCGACACAACGCCGCGGACCATCTGGTCGGCGTGACGCGGATCAACGCCCAGGTTCAGAGCAACTTCGATGGTTTCGTCAAACTTGGATGTCGCATTGGCCTTTGCGAGCGCAATAGCTTCGTCAACGCCGTGCAATTTTTCGCGGTCAACCGCAGCGTTCATGACTTTTGCTTTTTTACTGATAAATGTCATGGCTTAGCCCTCCACCACTTCGAGGCCCATTGCGCGGGCGCTGCCTTCGATGATGCGGATGGCCGCATCTATGTCGTTGGCGTTCAAATCTTTCATCTTGATCTCAGCAACTTCCTGCAACTGGGCACGCGTCACTTGACCAATGCTTTCCTTGCCGGTTTCCTTCGATCCCTTCGCGACCTTGGCGACTTTCTTCAAAAGGAAAGTAGCGGGAGGTGTTTTGGTGATGAAGCTGAAGCTCTTGTCCGCGAACACGGTGATTACCGTCGGAATTGGCGTCGTCTTTTCCAGCTCAGCCGTTGCTGCGTTGAAAGCCTTGCAAAATTCCATGATGTTCACGCCGCGCTGGCCCAAGGCGGGTCCGATTGGCGGCGATGGATTGGCGGCACCGGCTGGCACCTGGAGCTTGATATAGCCCGTAACTTTTTTTGCCATTTTACGTCTCACTCACTCTGTATGGGGGCGGCGGCATTTGCCTTTGCCCGGTTCAAGTTTAGCGGTTGATAGCGACGGTCGCCCGCCTCCCGCGTGGGTATTCCCCAACAAATGGGGAAATTACTTCGTCCGTTCGACCTGTTCAAATTCCAGTTCAACGGGCGTGGCGCGACCAAAGATCGACACGGACACTTTGACGCGGCTCTTGTCGAAATCCAGTTCCTCAACAATGCCGTTGAAGCTGGCGAAAGGACCATCAAGCACTTTGACCGAATCGCCGATCTCATAATCGACGCGGATTGTCTGTTTGGGTGCTGCTGCTGCTGCTTCCTTGGTATTCAGGATGCGCGCCGCTTCGGCTTCGGTAATGGGCTGCGGTTTAGACGCACCGAGGAATCCTGTGACCTTCGGCTGGTTCTTGACCAAGTGATAAACGTCATCGTTCATCTTGAGTTTGGCGAGCACATAGCCCGGGAAGAACTTGCGTTCCGCCTGAACCTTTTTGCCGCGGCGCACTTCGGTGATCGTTTCCGTCGGAACCTCGACTGAGTCGACCAGAGCTTCAAGCCCCAGACGCGCTGCATCGGCAAGGATCGCATCACGAACTTTATTTTCAAAGCCCGAATAAGCGTGAATGATATACCAGCGTGACATGGTGTCCGTTTCTTATCTTAGATCAAGTCGAGCAGGGATTTGACAGACCAGTTGAAAAAACTGTCAATGCCAAAGAAAAACAGACCGAGCAGCGTCGCCATGATGACAACCATAACTGTTGTCATCGCCGTCTCACGGCCTGACGGCCATGTGACGCGACCCGTTTCGGTACGCACTTCGCGAATGAACTTACCGGGGTTAAATTTAGCCATTGTTAAATTTCGCTCATGTCGGGCCATCAAAAAATCTTGCCCCGCCAAACATGGAACCGCCGCCGGAAAGTCCGGCTATTGAGGAACCCTGATGTCGGGATAGAAGGGCGCATTAGGCGGGAATAGTGCCAAAAGCAAGGGCTGCGATGCGCAGTGGAACAGTCATCAGCTTTGGTGGTTGACACTGAACGAACCTATCACGATTTTAGAATGATTGGACCCAAAGAGGATGATCAATATGCGACCCTTCCCTTCATCACTCAAAACCTCATTTTGCACAGTTTTACTTGGTCTTGCCGCCTGTTCCTCAGGCGTTGCTGGGGCTCAGGATAAGCCATTTACAATCACTGAAGTGGCCAAATTCAACGAGCCCTGGGCCATCGCCGTGCTGCCCGGCGGGCGCGCGTTGATCACGGAGAAAGCGGGCGCGTTAATGCTATGGGATGGCAAAGGTAAGTCCGGCGTGCCCGTTACAGGTGCACCTAAAGTGTCAGACGGCGGCCAGGGCGGCTTTGGCGACGTCGTGTTGCACCCGAAATTTGCCGAGAATATGATGGTCTACCTCAGCTGGGTGGAGGATGGACCAGGCGGTCACGGCGCTGTAGTTGGTCGCGCCAAACTGATCGAAGACGGCGCGGGCGCGCGCCTCGAAGGCCTCAGCATTATCTGGCAACAAAGCCCCAAAGTATCCGGGCGTGGGCATTTTGGGCACCGGATCGCTTTTGGCCCGGATGGAAAAATCTACATTTCGTCCGGCGAGCGTCAGAAGTTCGATCCGGCGCAGGATATGAACGCTAATCTCGGAAAAATCATCCGCCTGAATGATGATGGCAGCGTCCCAAGCGATAACCCCTATGCAGCGAAGGGTGGGGTCACCGCGCAAATCTGGTCATTCGGTCATCGCAACCCGCTGGGCCTTGCGTTTGCTGCGGACGGCAAATTGTGGGAAGTGGAAATGGGGCCCAAGGCGGGAGATGAAGTCAATTTGATTTCACCAACCAAAAACTATGGTTATCCCCTCGCGTCAAATGGCGATCATTATGACGGCCGTGACATTCCCGATCATAAACCCGGTGACGGATTTGAAGCGCCCAAAATCTATTGGAATCCCTCTGTCTCTCCAGCCGGAATGATTATTTATTCAGGCGATTTATTTGCCGCGTGGAAAGGCGATGCCTTTATCGCGGCGCTTGGCGGCCAAGCCCTCATCCGAATCGATCTTGACGGCGATAAGGCCACGAAGGCCGATCAATGGGACATGGGCACGCGGATCCGTGATGTTGAACAAGGGCCAGACGGGGCGATTTGGCTGCTAGAGGACGGCGACGAAGGGCGCCTTATGCGGTTGGTGCCGAACGGGTAATCAGCTTTCCGCTCAGGCTGAGCGGGGGCATTATGCACTATTTCCCTTTGGCCCCGAACAAAGCATCCTCATAAGCAATTGAGCTTTCCACCAGCATTTCCCAAAGCGCAGCCACCAGAGGTTCAGGAACGCCCCCTGCCCGCGCATGGGCCTTCACATTTTCTATGACCTCGGCCTTGCGTGCTTCATCGCGGACGGCTGCGGGGTTTGTTTTGATCCGCGCCGCTGCAGCCATGTAGCCAAAGCGCCGGCTGAGCAAAGTTACAAGGTCATGATCAACCGCATCCACGCCAGCGCGGACCTCAGTCATGGTAACGCAATTGGTTGGGTCTATTGTCATTCCCGCGCCCCTAGCAAAGGGCTGCGCGCCTGTCTCGACTATTTAAGGCTCGCAATCACTTGCGCCGTGGCCCGCGAATACGAATCATTGGCGTAACGCCATGCGCCGACGAAATGGACGAAGCGCATATCGCTTGCCCAAGGTGCATTCCAATAATTCATGTAATGATCGTAGGGGAGCAGCCTCGCCCCGTCTTCATTCGCGATCAGGTAATTGGACGTGATTTGCTCAGTTCCCCATTCCGACCACCGAGTGCCGCAAAAGGCCTGCGCGCCTTGCGAAAACTTAACCATCGCTTCAACGCGGTCCGGCCCCTTCGCAAAACCTGCGAAACCTGAACAACCACGCGCGTAACGGCGCGTCTCGGCGTTGGGCAGACGCATGATCCGGCTTTCAAAAAAGCTCTGAATATGGCCATCGGCGGGGCCACCGGGATAAAATGTTTTCAGGAAGTCTGGCAACGGAAGGAAACCAAGTGGTGCCTCTTCCTCTCCACCAGCCAGAGTGAAAGAGCGATTGGCGGCAATGGCGGCTGCGACTTCATCGACAGGCCCAAGCGTTACCGTATCTGAATCCAGCTGGATGACATAATGTTCGGCCCGCAGACGCTGGATGGTCAGCAGCCGTTCCCACGTTCCGCCTTTGGGGCAGACGCCTGTTTCGACTGAAGATATCGGGATGATATCCGGATTGCCCAATTGTTCGGCCAGAACGGCCTTGTCCGCCACCGTCAGCGTGCCATCATCCAGCAAGACAATCCGCCCACGCCGCAACTGGTGGTGGAGGGATTTGATCGCGAGGAGATAAGGCAGAACTACAGCCGTCCCAATCATCGAGAAGAGAATGATGCCGTCATCTTGCGGCACGATCGGCGGTGTCGTCAGCAGCACACCGCACTGGCGCTTATGGCCATGTTCACGGGCCTTCCTGGCGATACGGTCAAGTTTTTGGAAGATCATGACAGATGACCTAGTCACAAATCATCACCATTTGCTTTACGTGGCGGCACTGACCGGGGGTTTTTGGCGCGCAGCGATGATGCAGCCTGTTACGATCAGCGCGGTGCCTGCCAGCGTTGCAGGCGTAACCGGCTCATTGAAAAACACCCACCCCATCAACACAGCCCACGGGAAAGCGGTATATTCGACCGGCACCAATATCTGCGCCTCTGCCCGGGCATAGGCCCATGAGAGGAGGAGGAGCGAGACGAATGCGAGGACCGCGCTGAGCAAAATTGCCGGGATATGAGTTGCACTGGGTACCACCGCAAATTTGGGCGCAGCAAGGGAAAGCACTCCAAGTGCTACGATGCACTGAAAAAAGGCTACTTCCACAGGTGTTGCGACCTGCGCCTGCTGGCGCTGCAAGATCAGGTTATATGCATAGAGGACAGCTGAAACCAGAATCGCACCAATACCGAGCAGCGTATCATCGCTCGATCCTGCGCCGCCAACGCGGCTCGTCAGGATCACGAGAACCCCGCCAATACCCATAATCGAACCGATAATTGATCCGCGCCCAATCGTCTCCCCCAACAAGATCGCCGCCAGATAGAGCGTGATCAGCGGCGCAATGAACGACAGTGCGATGCCTTCGGCCAGCGGCACGCGCATGATGCCCCAGAAAAAACTGACCGCCATGAAGGCCACAATCGTTCCCCGCCTCAGATGAAGCCGCATGGCACCCCGCGTCGGCCACGGATTGCGCATCGCGGCAAAAGCGATGCCGCCGATGACTGCCCCCGCAATCAACCGCCATAGCATCGCATTATACGCGCCCAGTTCAAGCGACAGCCCCTTCATCGACGCGTCCATCGCGGAAAACAGCGCAATCCCAGCGCAGGCGGACAGGAACGGCAGCAGGACGGGGTGGGATCTGGTGTTCACGAGGCTGTTTTAGCCGCAGGGGGTGGTCTGTCTAGGGCAGTGCCTGCAAATAGGCCGAACCCGCTCACCCTGAGCTTGACGAAGGGTTACTTGCCGCAGGTCTCAGAGTTTCATTCTGCATCAGCGCTTCGTCAAGCTCAGCGTGAGCGGAACGAAAGTGTGAGCGCGAGCGGGGGAAATGTGCCATGTCTCCAAACCGAAAACGGGCGCGTGGCATAAGGGTCGCGGCCACGCGCCCAAGCCCGACGGGTTCGGACTTATCTGGGGTGTGCGCCTATTTCAGATCTTCAACGGATGCCCAGCCAGTGGTGCCAAAGCTGTCTTTGACTTCAACGAACAGGCCGTCGCGCTTGCCGGTGGGCGTAACTGTCGTTCCCGCGCGCAGACCGCGAAGGGTCGCACCTTTAAGGGGTTGGGCATAAAGCTGCGTATCAATGGCGGCACTGACCGTGGCGGCGGGAGGTGGTGCTGGCCGGGGCACCGACGAAAGTGCGCCGCTTTGCGCCACAACGCTGTTGTAGGCTTTAATAAAGGCAGTCGCCAGCTGCAACCCAGCCTTGGAACTGCCATATTGGCCAATGCCTCCTGCGGCCGAGTTTGCCATCCCAAATCCGCCTGCCCCGCCGAAGGTCAGGTTGGATTTGACCGATTCAGCAGACCCGGACGCTACGGTCATTCCGGTGGCGGGTGACAGCACGCGCAAGCCCGCGCTAACGGTCTTTTTCTTGCCACCAAGACCGCCGAGCATTCCCATCGCGCCAAACGCCCCGCCGCCCATCCGGCCCAGCGCGCCAGACCGGAGCAGACCCTGTGCAGCGGCACTTTTTGCTTGCTCGACGGTGCGGTCGACCTCTTCCTTCGACCCTGCAACGGCCGTCATCAGGAACGTGGCTGGCATCCCTGATGCCGAACTATGCATAGAGAAACAGCCGCTTTCAGCCACGACAGCTGCTAGCAATTCGCGGGGGCTGCCCAGGCCCATTTCGGTCCATGCCTGCGTGTCGCCGTCCGTTAGGGCGACAGACCCAAACGAAGCAGCGCACTTGGTCACCGCTGGCAGTTGTTCCCCGGCCTTTTCCGCCGCTGTTGCTCCAGTGGATAAACATAGCCCGGCTGTCATCAATGATGTGGTAAAAAGTCGCATTTGGATTCCCCTATCAAGTTGCAGCAACTTCATTAGCGGGAGCCGAATCGCCCTTCTTGGACGAAATTAACACGGGGCGAAGTTTCTTGAGATGGCCTTGCGCAATGCCCCGCTCTTCACCACATGCGTTTTAGAGGGCAATCGAAGCGGAGATACGACATGCAGACGGAAAATAAATTGTTCGACGATTTGTCGAAAATCATCAACGGAGCCGCAGGCACAATTGCAGGTATGGGCCGCGAAGCCGAAGCCTCCGCCCGCGAGCGCGCCAAAGAATGGATTGGCGGGCTGGAATTTGTCAGCCGCGATGAATTTGAAGCCGTCAAAGCCATGGCAGCCGCAGCGCGAGATGAGGTTGAGGCCCTGACCGCGCGACTGGACGGTATGCAGGCAGGCGCTACACCAAAGCCAAAGCGTGTCGCAAAATCTACTGATTGATATCCACAACTATCTGACCCCCACATCTTGCGTCGATACCCTGTTTAGGCGCATAGTTGGGCTATGACGTTCGACGACCTGGAAATTTCGCCCCAAGGCGGCTCCCCAATCCACACACTTGCGGCGTGGTTTGCCGCCCAAGGCTTCACGCATGAACGGGTTGGCGAAGAAGAAGTTGTCGCCACGGCGGACGGCGCTTGGGGCAAATATGAACTGCGCGGTATTTGGCGTGAGGATGACTGCGTCTTGCAATTCCTTGCCCTGCCCGATGTCACGATCCAATCTGATAAATTCGGCGTGATTTATGAGACGCTGGGCCTGATCAACGAACAAATGTGGCTTGGTCATTTTGAACTCTGGTCAGGCAGCGGCGCGATTGTATTTCGCCATGCAACACTGCTCGAAAGCCATGACGGGCCTGTGCTGGATATCGATCAAGCTGACGCATTGATTGAATCTGCCATTGGGGAGCTGGATCGTTTCTACCCCGTGTTTCAGTTCGTGCTGTGGGGGGACAAGACACCGACGGAGGCGCTGGCTGCGGCCATGGTTGAAACCCACGGGGAAGCATGACGATCTGGATCATCGGCTGCGGTAATATGGGCGGGGCATTGCTGCGCCGCTGGTTGGCGACTGGCCTTGACCCGCACCAAGTAACGGTGATTGATCCTGCACCACGCTCTATCCCGGGTGTGGAATGGCGCGCCGCGCCACCCGCCGGATCGCCAGACATGCTATTGCTCGGGATCAAGCCACAGATCATTGATCAGGCAGCAGCGAGTTATGCACAGGCCGTCACAGGCAAGACCGTCATCATCTCCATCCTTGCTGGCGTAGAATGCGCGGCCCTTGCAGCGCGTTTTCCTGCGGCTAAAGCTATTGTGCGCACCATGCCCAACTTGCCTGTTTCGATTGGCAAGGGCGTTACAGGGCTCTTCTCCGATAATGCGAACAGCGAAACGCGCAGCGCCATTGACGCCTTGTTCGCTCCAACCGGTCACGCCGAATGGCTGGCATGCGAAGATTATTTTCACGCCGTCATTGCGGTTTCTGGCTCCGGCCCGGCCTTTGCTTACCGTTTCATTGCTGCACTGGCCGACGGCGGCGCGGCGCTTGGGCTGCCTGCCGACCAAGCACTTCGTCTCGCACGCGCGACTGTTGAAGGCGCAGCCGCCTTGTGCATCGCATCAGGCGAAGACCCCGCTGAACTTGCCCGACAAGTCACTAGCCCGGGCGGCACCACAGCGGCGGGCCTCGCAACGCTTGACGAGGGCGGCACATTTGCGGCTCTCATCGCTGCCACCCAAGGCGCAACGGCAAAGCGCAGCGAAACCCTAGCGGCGGCGGCAAAGTCGAGTTAGGGCTGGCAGATGACTCAACTCTTCGCAATCGAACCGAACCAAAACCCCGTCTCTCTTGCAGACCGCGCCGCACGCTTGGTAGACCCCGGCTTTGGCCGTACCTTCACTGATCATATGGTCATGATCCGCTACACTGAAGGCCAAGGCTGGCACGATACAAAGGTTACGGCCCGCGCTCCTCTGACGCTTGATCCTGCCACAGCGGTGTTTCATTATGCACAGGAGATTTTTGAAGGGCTGAAGGCCTACCGCCATGATGATGGCGCGATGGCACTGTTCCGGCCGGACGCCAATGCACGGCGGTTTAATACGTCGGCCCGGCGCATGGCGATGCCTGAATTGCCAGAGGATATGTTCGTCGCGTCTTGCAAGGCGCTGGTTGATATTGACCGCGATTGGTTCCCGCCCATCGACGGTGGATCGCTCTATTTGCGCCCCTTCATGATCGCAAGCGAAGCGTTCCTTGGTGTTAAACCGTCGTCTGAATATATTTATATGGTGATCGCAGCGGCCAGCGGTAATTATTTCAAAAGCGGCGCACCAGCCGTCTCGCTATGGGTCAGCCAGCATTATAACCGCGCAGGTCCCGGCGGCACAGGCGCGGCCAAGTGCGGCGGTAATTATGCCGCGAGCCTTGTGCCGATTGCTGAAGCGATGAAGGCCGGCCATGATCAAGTCGTCTTCCTCGATACGCGCGAAAACCGTTGGATTGAGGAACTAGGCGGCATGAATATCTTCTTCGTGTTCGCTGACGGCACTATCCAAACGCCGCCACTCAGTGACACCATCCTCCACGGCGTGACGCGCGATTGCCTGCTGACGCTGGCTCTCGATGAGGGCCTGACCGTGAAGGAAGAACCCTACGCAATTGATCAGTGGCAGGCCGATGCGCAGAGTGGGCACCTGATCGAATCCTTCGCCTGCGGTACAGCCGCGGTGGTCACGCCCATCGGAAAAGTATCTGCGCCTGATTATAGTTTCACTGTGGGCGCAGGCGGGCCGGGGCAATTGACCATGAAGCTGAAAGATAAGCTGGTTTCCATCCAACGCGGCCACGCAGCAGACCCACACGGCTGGGTTAGCCGCTGCTAAACGCACTTTTGACACTACGGCCTCAATAAGGGGGTTTTCTTGAGAAGCGTTGCCCGCTAATGGCCACGGTCTCGCAAACAAGCGGCCCAGCGGAAACACCGGGCCTAGACATGGTGGGGCGTCGCCAAGCGGTAAGGCAACGGCTTTTGATGCCGTCATTCGCAGGTTCGATCCCTGCCGCCCCAGCCAAGTCAGTCTTATGTTTCGGGTTAAACCGGCGGCGCAGAAAGCCCGATCAGGCGAAGGACTACGGCCATGATCAGCATCGCACCAAGCCAGTGGACCATATCAGCAAGCGCCGCGCGCCACCGCATCCGGCGCGCACGGTAAGTCACCACCAACACTGGTGCGACAAATCCAACCCAGATCACAAAGGCACTGCCCAGTGTCATCGTCCAGACACTGCCCTTCGCCGGGGCAAGGATCAGGGCACCGGCCAGAATGGAGCAGAGCCAAAATTCTGCGATAAAGACGATGATGGCTGTGCCCCGGTCGGGCAAGCGTTGATCGCTGACCAAGCGGCAATAAGCTGCGCCGAATGCGAGCGCGGCACATGTGGCGGTAAAGATGGCTGCGGCGTTTATCACTATGTAAATCATGGCCTTGGCATTATCCCGCAACGCAGGCACCCGCTAGGGTGATTTGTTGAAATATCGCCTTCGCTCCCCATATATTGTGCTGCTCTTTGAACCTCTGCCGCCGCGCGCGTCAGGACGTGAATATGATGGACGCCGTCCGAAAAAATCGGGCGGGCAAGTGGAGGTAATTTGCCCTCTTCATTCTCCACTTGTTGAAGATTCCGCCGTTTTTTCTGGTTCCGTAACGTCGCGGCAGACTGCGATTGACTGTAGCTTTATTCAGAATCGGGACCCGCTTGCAGCCCCGTCAGCACGCTAACTGTCAGGATTTGCGGTAGCACTTCCGGCTCAGTGGTGCCCTTCGGATACCAAAGATAAAGCGGCACGCCGGATCGGCCTTTGCTTTCGAGGAAACGGCTGATGACGGGGTCTCCGTTTGACCAATCACCGACCATGATGACGGCGTTCTTGGCTTTGAAAGACGCGGTAACCTCGGCCCGGTCGATGGCGACCTTTTCATTCACTTTGCACGACACGCACCAATCGGCAGTGAAATAGAGAAAGACCGGGCGGCCCCCTGCCCGAAACGCAGCCAGCTTGGCCTCGGAGAATGGAACAGCTCCGGCAAGCGCAAGGGCAGTATTTGATCCGGCCTTCGGCAGAATCGGCGATGCCGCAGCGCTGAGCAGGACCAATCCTGCAAGCAAGCTGCCAAGCCCCAATCCAAAAGGCCGCTGCTTGCGCGCGACGACCAGCAGCAACGCGAGTATAACAACAACAGCCGTAGCGATCATCAAGCCACTCTGCCCCGTCTGCCGCCACAAAAGCCAAAACAAAGCGGCTGATGTCAGCGCCATGGGCACCGCCATCCAGCGTTGGAAAGTCAT
Source organism: Sphingomonadales bacterium (assembly GCA_031376385.1). GTDB lineage: Bacteria > Pseudomonadota > Alphaproteobacteria > Sphingomonadales > Sphingomonadaceae > Aquisediminimonas. The sequence continues at coordinate 118,738 of JANMDQ010000029.1, read as the reverse complement.
CATCCACCCGCCCGGCTTTGGTATGCGCGCTCGCAGTGCTGGAATATAGGCTATCGCGAGGAACGGGAGGGCAAGGCCCAGGCCAAGCCCCGCAAAAATAGCCAGCGCCGCTGCGACTGGAAGCACCAGTGCCGCGCCCAAGGCCGCTGCCATGAACGGCCCTGTGCACGGCGTGGCGACGAAGGCCGCAAGAACGCCGGTCCAGAATGAGCCCACCCGACCGCCTTTGCCCGCGAGCGCGTCTCCGCCCGCAAAACCGCTGAGTGCGAAGAGGCCCGAGAGGTTCAGCGTGATCGCTGTCGAGAGCAGCAGCAGAAACAGAATGACGCGAGGGTCCTGCAATTGGAACGCCCAGCCGACTGCCACACCACCTGCCCGGAGCGCGAGGAGCGCACCGCCCAACGCGAGGCAAGTCAGGATAACGCCTGCGGTGTAGGCGAGCGCATCACCGCGTGCCGCCTGTTCGTCGCCGCCTGCCTTGGCAAGGCTCAGTGCCTTCAAGCTGATGATCGGGAACACGCACGGCATGATGTTGAGGATCAGCCCGCCCAATATTGCGCCTCCAAGCGAAAACAGGATCGTGATCCACCCCTGTCCCCCGCCCTGCCCTGCAACTGCGCCGGGCTTGGCCGTAAGCTCAAGCCCCATCCCATTTTTCAGGGCCAACACGCCGTTCAGTTGATCTGGCATTCTGAACCCAAAATTGGGCTTCACGCTTTCCACGATAACAACATCGCCCTGCCGCGTCAGTTTCTGTGGCGCGTTGTAGGACATAGCATTCTCGGTCTCGGCGAAGAACCACGCACCTAAGATATCCACGCTTGGTGGCAGGGCAATGGACAAGCGCACGTCATTACCGCTGACAGCAAAGGCCGCGTCACTGCCGAGAGGTCGCGCTAGTTTCTGCCGCCAGCTATCGAAGCGCGCCCGCGATTGCGTCGTAATCTGACCATCACCGACAGTAAGCACCGCCCCAAACTCGGCATCTTCCGGCACACAAATTCGGTCTGTACAGGCCAGCCAACGCGCCTTGATCCGCAGCGGCAGTCGGCTGCCCATCGACAGGCCTGCTGGGATCGAAACAGTCGTTAGCAACGCATAATCCCCATAGAAAACATGATTCATCAGCTTGTTGGTCAAAAACCGCTGCGGCACGGGATAGCGCAGCGGCGCAACGGAAGCGCCTTGGGGCAGCGTCCAGTTAAACTCATTGGGAAAGCCCGCATCGCCCGGCGTCTTCCAATATCCATGCCAGCCATCCTTCGGCTGCATCAAGATCGCGACTGAGACGGTGCTTCCCGCCTTGGGTGTGCTGCTCTCGGCAACCAGCGAAGCGGTGATATTGGGTTGTCTTGTTTCTTGGCCGCGTGCCCCTGTCACAAAAGGGCCGCAGAGGAAAAGCAGTAAGGATATCAAAAGGGCTTGTCGGTGCATGCACGGCGCTATAGCCAATTATCAACGGTGCAGCATAGGAACATTATAATGATGAAACCAGTTTCGTTGGCTATCCTTGGATTGCTGCCCATTGCTGCTAACGCCGCAGAACCGGTCCCGCCTCCTAAGCCCAAATTGATCGTCGCCATTGCCGTCGATCAATTCTCCACTGACGTGTTCAATGAATATCGCACGACCTATGTCAGCGGCCTTAAGCGTCTCTCTTCGGGTGTCGTCTTCCCGTCCGGCTATCAAGGCCATGCGGCGACGGAGACTTGCCCTGGCCATTCAACGATCCTGACTGGCAGCCGCCCGTCGCGCACTGGGATCATCGCCAATGATTGGCAAAACCCCTCGCTCGAACGCAAAACCAAAAAGGGCGATCCGACCTTTGAAGTCTATTGTGCAGAGGCCCCCGGCCCTGCGGGCAGTGATGCATCCAACCAAGTGATCTCGAGCGATTTCCTGAAAGTTCCCACGCTGGGAGACCGGATGGAAATCTTGGACGCTGGCACTCAGGTCCTGTCTGTGTCGGGCAAGGACCGTGCCGCCGTCATGATGGGAGGGCACCGGGCCGACTTTACTTTCTGGTGGAACGGCAAAGTCTTTGGCACCTATGCCGGGCGCGGATTTGCCGAGCGCGACTCTGCGATCCCGGCGGGACTAGCCGCCATCAACGCGCGAGCAGCGGCGGCGATTGCTAAGCCAGTTACGATTGCTCTGCCAAAGCATTGCGCCACACTCTCTCGTTCTCTGGCAATCACTCCCAAAGTCTCGGTCGGCAAGCTTGCTCCGCGGAAGGCCGGGGAAGCAGCGCCGTGGCGGGCGACGCCTGAGTTTGACACAATGACGCTCGATGTGGCGCTCGCCGCTAATAAGGTGATGAAGCTGGGAACTGGGGCCGCCACCGATGTCCTCGCCATCAGCTTCTCGGGGCCGGATTATGTTGGCCATAGCTTTGGCACATCTGGCTCAGAAATGTGCGCGCAAATTGCCAATCTTGATGTCCAGATCGGACGGCTGATGACAGCGCTTGATGCGACCAAAATCCCCTATACGGTTGTCCTGACGGCAGATCACGGCGGCACAGACACGCCAGAGCGTAACGATGTGCAGGGACTTCCGCAGGCCGAGCGCGCCGACATTCGGTTGGCTGCGCTCATTATGGGGCAAGCGGTAGCAAAGGCGGTTGGGATCAGCGGCAATGCCCTGATTGGCCGGGCAACTTTTGGGGATATGTATCTGTCGAACAGCGTGCCAACCGACAAGCGCAAAGCCGCGTTAGAGGCTGCGGTCACGATGTATAAAAACCATCCTCAAGTGGCGGCGGTCTTCACCAAGGATGAACTCATTGCAACGCCCTCCCCCACGGGCCCGGTTGAAGATTGGTCGCTTATTGAAAGGGCGCGGGCCAGTTTTCACGTTGACCATTCCGGGGATTTCATCGTCTTTCTCAAACGCTACGTCAGTCCAATTCCGTCAGGCGACATGGGCTATGTGACAACGCATGGATCACCTTGGGGCTATGATCGCCGGGTGCCTATTCTGTTCTGGTGGAAAGGGGTGACGCCGTTTGAACAACCCAATGGGGTGGAGACAGCGGACATTATGCCGACTTTGACAAGCTTCATTGGGCTGAAAGTACCTGCGAACGAAATTGACGGGCGCTGCCTTGATGTGGTCGCAGGAATGGCGAGCAATTGCAGCGAGGCCACCCCTGCGCCCTAAGCTTGTGCATCACCCCCTGTCTGTGCCATAGCGGCAATCGACTATGCCCGATCCCGCCGCCAGCGCCCTGATCGCGCCCTTTCCGTGGAGCGATGTCTTTATCATCCTTGCGTTGATTGCGATCAACGGCGTCTTTGCTATGTCTGAAATGGCGGTTGTCTCTGCGCGGAAGCCGCGTCTGGAAAATCTGGCGCGTAAAGGGAGCAAAGGCGCTGTGGCCGCGCTTGAACTTACCTCCGATCCGGGGCGTTTTCTTTCCACTGTGCAGATTGGCATCACGCTGATTGGGATTATCGCAGGGGCCTATTCCGGGGCGAGCCTTGGCGGACCAGTGGGTCAGCGGATTGCGGCGATGGGTTTTGACCCTGAACTGTCAGGAACAATCGGCTTTGCGATTGTGATCTCGCTTGTCACCTTTTTCTCACTGGTTATCGGAGAATTGGTGCCCAAGCAATTTGCGCTGCGCAAGCCCGAACCGATTGCCGTCATCGTCGCGGTGCCAATGCAGATACTCTCACGCATCACAGCGCCGTTCGTTTGGCTGCTGGACCGGACCAGCGCGCTCATATTCCATATCCTGCGCCTGAAACGCGAATCGGAAAGCCATGTGACGGCGGAGGAGCTCCATCTGATCGTTGCCGAGGCGAGTAAATCTGGCGTGATCGAGGAAAGCGAACGTGCCATTATCTCAGGCGTCGTGCGACTTGCTGACCGGCCAGTGCGTGAAGTGATGACGCCGCGGACGGAGATTGACTGGATTGATGTCGGTGCGTCACAACAGGATGTGCAGCAACAATTGCGTGACACCCCGCACAGTCGTATCCTTGTTGCCCAAGGATCGGTCGATGAGATTATTGGCGTCGTGCAGGCGCGCGATATCATGGCTTCGCTGCTCAAAGGCGAGGTGATAGACCTGCGCGCGCTGATGCGCACTGCTCCCATTGTGCCAGACCAAGTGGACGCAATGGACGTGCTGGAGGCGCTGCGCGGGGCGGCTGTTCCCATCGCGATGGTTCATGATGAATATGGCCATTTTGAAGGGATCGTGACGCCTGCTGACCTGCTAGCCGCGATTGCGGGGGACTTCGTGTCAGACCAAGATGAGGGTGATGAACCTGCCATTGTCGAACGTGCGGATGGAAGCTTGATTGTCTCCGGCTGGACGCCTGCGGATGCGCTTGCCGACCGGATCGGGATGACGCTGCCCGAGGACCGCGACTATGCGACCGTCGCTGGCCTCGCGCTCGACATCCTCAAACGCATCCCTGAGGTGGGAGAGACGTTTGAGGAGCAAGGCTACCGGTTTGAAATCCTCGATCTCGATGGACGGAAAATCGACAAGCTGCTGGTGGCTGAGGTAGAGGGTTAAAGCCCGTCCCCCTGATACTTCAGTTCCAGATACCGCCCCTGCGTCGCCAGCTTGGTCAAATCACCGGCGGCCAGATTTTCGCTCATCCGCGCAAGTTCGCTGTCAACAACAGCTAGCCCTTCGATCAGCTGCTTGTCCGGATTCAAGCCGCCTGCGCTTTCGCGGCGTAAATGTTCGGGCACCCGGGCGTAGCCGCTGACCAGTTCAGGCAGTTCATCAGCAATCAGGCGGCGCACGGCAAAAGCGGCTTCGGTCTTTTCATCAAGCATCTGCAATTGCGGAGCCAGCTGTTCCAGCTTCAATCCAATACCGTCAGCCAGTCGTTGAGCCGGTGGTGGCAGCAAGCGGCGCTGGCTGGCGAGCCATTCCTCGGTCGAGAGCGGCAAGCGGGCCAATGCAGTTGTTGGCAGTGCTGCGGCTTTCACTCCAGACCCTGATGACCAAAGCACAGCGGCAATCGCCAGCCCGATATAGGCCATCACCGCGAGCATGATACCGCCAATCCCAAGCGGCTGCACGAACAGCGCAAACAGCGGCACCCCGAATAGGAAACCTGCCGTCAGCCAAGCGAGCCGCTTCGCCTTAATGAACCCGGCCCGCGCGACGCGTTCTATCGTCCGCTTTTGCAGGCGCGATGTGCCGCCGTGGCGGTTGAGCGCGTCTTCGGCGCGGGACAAGACTTCATCAGCGCGCATGATTACACCGGCGCAAAGGGGCTGGGCCCGCTGGCTTCAATCGAGGATTGAGCCTGGCCTTCGGCGCGTGCAATATAGCCTTTGGATTTTTCCACTTCGCCGGATAGCGTATCGACAGTGGTCTTCATTGAAATAAGCGCCTTGGCCTTGAACGTATCGATCTGATCCATCGTGATGTAGATATTTTCAAACGCGCGTTTGAGGGTTTCAACAGGAATCGTGCTCGACGCGGCCTGTTCATGGATGGCCGCAGTTTGCGTTTTCAGCATTTCACCGGTTGAATCGATAATATTGGCAGTGGTGGTGTTGAGCGCCGTGATCTGATCGAGCACCAGTTTCTGCCCAACCAAGGCCTGACTGACGGTCACTGCCGTGCGCAGCGCCGCAACAGTCGTTGTCGACGCGCGGTCAACACCTTTGATCAGTTCCACATTATTTTTCTTGACCAAATCCAGCGCCAGATAGCCCTGCACAGTGACAGCCATTTGCGTCAGCAAATCCTGAACGCGCTGGCGGGTGTAGAACAGCGCGCTGTCCTTCAAGGCCTTGGCCTTCGCAGGTTCCGGCATTTCAAGGTCTGCCGCCTTGCTCTCCAGTTTCGCGTCGAGCGCCTTGGCGATGTAGATCATCTGTTCAAGCCGCCCCATTGCGGCCCAAAGCTGCTGACGTTCCACATCAATCGCGGCATTGTCTTTCAGCAGTTCATCCTTGCCCGAAGACAGACTGCCAAGGATCGAGGAAATATGCGTTTGGGATGAGCTGTAACTGTCAAAATAATCCCGCATCTTGTTCCCCCAAGGGATGATGCCAAACAGCTTTTTGCGGGTAAACAGATCGCCCTTTTTGCCGGGATCAAGGTCTTCAATCGTGCGCCGCAGTTGCGCCAAATCCGCGCCGACGCCGGACTCTTGGCTCATCGCTCGGACCGGGCGATCTAAAAAGCGGTTGGATTGTCCCGCCGCGTCGGCAATTTCTTTGCGGCCCATATTGGTCAGCTGATCAACCTTCTTACCAAATTCTGGTGAGTTGGGATCAAGCAAAGCCAGTTCATCGACAAAAGCCTCTGCCTTGGCCTCAAGCGCATTGGTTTGCTCCGTCTTTAACGGCACCAGTCCGGCCGCTTTTTCGGGCGACACCACAGGAACCGGGTCAGGGGCGGTCAGGCTGATGTCAGCGTCTTGCACTTGCGTGGCCAATTGGGCACTCCTTTTCAATCGTGGCCTCAAAGATATAGGAGGCTATGCTGTATTGTTCAAGTAATACGGTTGAGCCTCACCGCGATCCAGGCAGAGACAATCAATTGCAGCTGATGATAGATCAGCAACGGGATGATGATCAGCCCCGCCTCTGCACCCGGAAACAAGATGCGGGCCATGGGAGCCCCCGTTGCCAGAGACTTATGGGCGCCAGAATAAAAGAGCGTGATCCGGTCTGCGCGCTTCAGGCCAAGGACGCCGCCCAATGCCCAGCTTCCTGCCATTGCGGCAAACAGAAGCACCGTGATGAAAGCACAAAGTACGGCCAATTCCTGCCCGCTTAACTGGTTCCAAAGCCCCTCATTCACTGCTGCGCTGAACGCGACATAGACGGCCAGAATGATTGTGAGCTTGTCCATCCGGCCGATCCATATCTTGTGACGCTCTGCCCAAGCCGCTAGCCATTTCCGCGCAACTTGCCCCAGCGCAAAGGGCAAGAGCAAAAGCAGTGCGACTTTGCTAATCGCGTTGATCCCAATCCCATCCCCACCAATCTGCGTAATCGCGGCGAAGATCAGCGGCGTCAGAATGACTGCTGACAGATTGGAAAGTGCCGCCGCAATCACTGAAGCCGCCACATTCCCGCCGGCAAGTGAGGAGGATGAAATCGCTGACTGTACCGTCGACGGTAAAGCGCACAGGAACAATACCCCAATCCAAAGCCCCGGGCTGAGCAATTCCGGCGTCAGCGACGACGCGGTCAACCCCATCACGGGCAACGCGCCAAAGGTGAAGAGCAGCACGGCCAGTTGCAGCCGCCAATGCTTCAGCCCTTCCCACACCGCGCTTGGCGCCAATCGGAGGCCGTGGAAGAAGAAGAGTGCGAAGATGGCGATGTTGGACATGGTGCTGACACTGTTCAGCGCCTGCCCATGCGCCGGCAACAAGCTTGCGCATACGATAGTCGCCAGCAGGATGATAATGAACATGTCAGGAATGAAGCGGCGTAGCATGGCTTTGCGAATGGCTGAATGGTGACGCTATCTCAAGGCGTTTCAAACCTTAGGTGCAGGAAATACTCATGGCATTGATATGAATATCAGCTCATGAAGCAACGGAATATCTAATCACAGCAAGCTGGCCAGAATATTGACCGTCAGCGCCAACACACCCAAGTTGAAAAAGAAAGCAAACAGGCCGTGGCATGTGGCCAGTCGCCTTACCGGGCGCGAGGTAATGTTCACGTCTGCTGTCTGGCATGTCATTCCGATCACGAAAGAAAAATAGACAAAATCGGCGAATAACGGAAAAGCTGTTCCAGGGAACACAATCCCTCCCGCATCATGGCCGTCAGTCATCACGTAATAGATATGGGCATAGTGGAACGCGAACAATAGGTTTACGACTAACCAAGACAATAGTAGCGTTGCCGCCACCCCTGAAAATTCGGCCAAGTCTAGCGATGTACGTCCCCCTATCACATGGCCAAGTGCGATCATGACCGCCGCTGTGATCAGCAGAGCAGCCAACAAAATCAGCAGGCGTCCGCCATCATCACGAAGGGCACGCCGACGCAGATCGTCTTCAGAATCAGCAACCCACAATCGCAAAGTGGAAGCGATAAATAATAGCGCCGCCACGCTGAATCCATTCAGGAACGCTTGGGCGAGGGAGGCAAACAAAAGGCATAGGCCAGTCGCAGTCAGCACAAGCCCAACAAACATCAAAAATCGGATATGCGGAATTGAATGCACAGGAACGCAATGGCACATTGCACTTCGCATTCAAACACCATCGTGAATGAGTGCGCCTAATGACGCGGCCTTGCCATACCCACTAGCGCGTTTTTGGCAGGCGCGGTAACGATGTTTTATGGATCGAACCGTGCGGAGACTATCATGAAACGCCTTTTGCTTGCCACAGCCTGTTTGGCATTTGCCACCCCTGCCCATGCCAATGAAAACGAAGAGGCGCTGCTCAAAAGTCATGTCGCTTTCCTTGCCAGTGATGCAATGCGTGGGCGTGAAGCTGGGTCGCCCGAATATGACATTGCGGCTGAGTATGTTGCGTCGCAATTCATGGCGCTTGGACTACAGCCTGCGGGCGGCAACAACAGCTATTTGCAGCCGATTCCGCTTGTTTCAACCAAGTTGCTTGATCAGGGTAAGGTAAGCCTGCGCGGTGCGAAGGGCGATGCTACATTGTCATTCGGCGACGAATTTGTCGCCTCAGCCAGCTTAAAAGTCGCCGCGCTCAAAATTGATGCGCCGCTGGTGTTTGTCGGCTTTGGCGTCGTTGCGCCTGAGTATAAGCGCAATGATTATGCCGGCATTGATGTGCGGGGCAAAATCGTTGTGATGCTCTCCGGTGCGCCCAAATCCATTCCTGGGGAAATTCGCGCTCATTATGGCAATGGCGCAACCAAGGCCGTGTTGGCAGAGGCCAAAGGCGCGATAGGCATTATCACCGTTGAAACACCCACGCGCGCCAAAGTGCGCAAATTTGAAGATGTTGCCCGCGATTGGGAAAGCAAGCGTATGACATGGCGGCTGCCCGATGGCAGCGGCTTTGCACCCGGTGGCGGTGCTCCGGGCCTTGCCTACATCAGTTTGAAAGGCGCTGAAAAACTATTCGCGGGCATCCCTGGTGGTGCGAGCCAAATCATGACTGCGGCAGAGACACCAGCGGCCAAGATGACACCCATCGCGCTTGGCATGAACGCCGTGATTGAAACAAATTCGCAAATCATTCCAATGGAAAGCAGCAATGTAGCGGGTGTCATTATTGGGTCTGACCCAAAGCTTGCCCCTGAAACCATCGTCTTGTCCGGTCATCTTGATCATATTGGCGTGGGCGTGCCAATCAAAGGCGATGCCATTTATAATGGCGCGATGGATAATGCAGTCGGTATTGCGTCCATGATCGAAGTCGCGCGGCGGATCATGGCGTCGCCGGTAAAGCCCAAGCGGTCGGTCATGTTCCTTGCGGTGACTGCTGAAGAAAAAGGGCTGGTCGGCGCGGATTATTTTGCGCGCCACCCCACGATATCGCGCGATAAGATCATCGCCAACGTGAACCTTGATATGCCCATCATCACCTACGCTCTCAAGGACGTCATCGCCTTTGGTGCTGATCGGTCCAGCATAGGCCCAGTCACGAAGGCTGCGGCGGAAAAACTCGGTCTCACGCTCTCACCCGATCCATCGCCTGAACAGGCGATTTTCACGCGGTCAGATCATTACCGCTTCGTTCAACAAGGTGTGCCTGCGGTTTTCCTCGTCACGGGAAAGATGGATGACGGCGGTTTTTACGATGGTTTCCTCGCCAATCATTATCACAAGCCCAGCGACCAGATCGACCTGCCATTCAACTGGACATCAGGCGTGAAATTTGTGGCCTTGAACGAAGCCGTTACCCGCGCCCTCGCTGATGCGCCCGCACGACCGCTTTGGAATAAGGGCGATTTCTTCGGGCTGCTCTACGGGGGTGCCGGAGCGAAGTAGACTGGCATGTTTGTCCTACCAATACGCATTATTCCCTTGAAATGTAGGAGTTTAACTGCTGACAAAAGAGTCAAATCAGTCCAACCGAAAGGTCAAATTGCCGTCCACCATTGCGCCTGTTTTATATGTGCGATTGGCACAACTTTACTAAACTTTGGGGCGGCTCGCCCTGATGAAAAACCAGCTGTGCTTCTCCAAAGGTGACATAAGGTGACAGAAATACTCTTTTTCATGTGAACTTTGTCACCTTAAGCGACGGCCTGAGCAACTGGGGGCACCCTATCCTTGCCGCACCGCACAATATCGGCTAAGGGCGCGCCTTGATCTTTCCAACACATTGAGAATTCCAAATGTCCCTGCGTAATATCGCCATCATCGCGCACGTCGATCATGGCAAAACGACCCTTGTTGATCAGCTGTTTCGGCAGTCCGGTACCTACCGCGACAATCAGCGGATTGAAGAACGGGCGATGGATTCCAATGACTTGGAAAAAGAACGCGGCATTACAATTCTCGCCAAGTGCACGTCAGTGGAATGGCACGGCAACGGCGTTGATACGCGAATTAACATCGTCGATACGCCGGGCCACGCGGATTTCGGCGGCGAGGTGGAGCGGATTCTGTCCATGGTCGACGGCGTCATCCTGCTGGTCGATGCGTCCGAAGGCGCGATGCCGCAGACGAAATTTGTGACCGGAAAGGCGCTTGCGCTAGGTCTGCGACCCATTGTGGTGGTGAACAAAGTCGACCGCCCGGATGAACGCATTCAAGAAGTGCTGGACGAAGTCTTTGACCTGTTTGTGTCGCTAGAGGCGACCGACGAACAACTTGATTTCCCTGTTCTCTTCGCAAGCGGCCGCAATGGCTACGCCAGCCTTGATGCGGACCGCCGCGAAGGCACTCTGGCCCCACTGTTTGAAACCATTGTCAGCCATGTGCCCGAACCTTCGGCAGATCCTGACGGGCCGTTCAAGTTCTTGGTCACACTGCTTGACCGCGACAATTTCTTGGGCCGCATCCTCACAGGTCTGGTCTTCAGTGGTTCAGTCAAAACCAACATGGCGATCCATGCCCTAGACCCTGACGGCAAAGTCGTTGAACAGGGCCGCGCGTCCAAAATCTTGGCGTTCCGGGGGCTGGAGCGGGTTCCCGTGGATGAAGCCTTTGCAGGTGACATCATCTCAATTGCTGGCATGACCAATGCAACTGTGGCGAACACAATTGCTGACATCACTGTGACCGAACCGCTTCACGCGCAGCCGATTGACCCGCCAACCTTGTCGATGCGCTTTGCCGTGAACGATTCGCCAATGGCGGGCCGTGAAGGCACCAAAGTCACCAGCCGGATGATCCGAGACCGCCTGTTCCGCGAAGCCGAAAGCAATGTTGCGATCAAAGTCACCGAAAGCAGCGACCGGGATAGCTTTGAAGTCGCAGGTCGGGGCGAGCTCCAGCTGGGCGTCGTCATTGAAACGATGCGCCGCGAAGGGTTCGAACTCGGCATCAGCCGCCCCCGCGTGTTGTTCCGCGAAGAAAATGGCCAAAAAACAGAACCCTTCGAAACGGTCGTCATCGATGTGGATGATGAATATAGCGGCACGGTGATTGACAAGATGGCGGTTCGCAAGGCCGAACTGACCGACATGCGCCCCAGCGGCGGTAACAAGACGCGGATCACCTTTTCCGCGCCGTCACGCGGTCTGATCGGCTATCACGGTGAATTTCTGTCCGACACGCGCGGCACGGGTATCATGAACCGCTTGTTTGAAAAATATGCGCCGCACAAAGGCCATATCGAAGGCCGCAAGAACGGCGTGCTGATCTCCAATGGCACTGGTGAAGCCAATAACTATGCGCTTGGGCCACTCGAAGATCGCGGTATCCTGTTCGTCGGACATCAGGAGGCGCTTTATGAAGGCATGATCGTTGGCGAAAATGCCAAGAATGACGATCTTGAAGTCAACCCGATGAAGACCAAGCAGCTCACCAACTTCCGCGCTTCGGGCGGTAAGGATGACGCGATCCGGCTGACCCCGCCAAAGCGGATGACGCTGGAACAGGCGATTGCTTATATCGATGATGATGAACTGGTCGAAGTGACGCCCAAGAGCATCCGTCTGCGCAAAACGCATCTAGATGCCAATGAGCGCAAGAAGGCAAGCCGGGCAAAGCTGGGGTAAAGCGCGACTGTAAAAAGCCGATTTCAACGCCTAAGCTGCTTGCAAGGGAAATGCAGTAGGGTTGGCCATGCCCACACATATCGTACCGGGGACTTATGTTGAGGAAACGAGCTTTCGTTAGTCTTCCATTGTAGGAGCATCAACATCGCCAACTGGCTTTGTTGGAACAACTAGAACATGGCTCCTTGCGGCGCGGGGTACCGGTCGGCCAGCGGCTCCACGCCAAGTTGCCTTACATCTGACCACAACCTTGATGCTATGCCACGCCGCAGCATTTCCCGTTGTCAGGCCGCATCCCATGATGCTTTTCCTAGACAAGTCCGTTACTCTACCCGAAAGCTGACGGGCAGACTATAGATCCGGCATTTTCCGGATGAGGAACCTATGAGCTTTAACACATTCGGCCGCATTTTCCGCTTCACCACTTGGGGGGAAAGCCACGGCCCTGCCCTTGGTGCCATCGTGGACGGCTGCCCTCCGGGACTTCCGCTCAGCGAAGACGATATTCAGCCCTTCCTTGACAAGCGCCGCCCCGGCACTTCCAAATTTACCACGCAAAGGCAAGAGCCGGACGCAGTGCGTATCCTTTCAGGCGTGTTTGAAGGGCGCACCACCGGCACACCAATCAGTCTGATGATCGAAAACGTGGATCAGCGGTCAAAGGATTATTCGGAGGTCGCCAAGGCTTACCGGCCCGGCCATGCGGACTATGCCTATGACGCCAAATACGGCTTTCGCGATTACCGGGGTGGCGGCAGATCAAGCGCACGGGAAACAGCGGCGCGGGTTGCCGCAGGGGCTGTGGCGCGCGGCGTGATGCCAGAAGTTTCGATCCTGGCCTATGTCGTCGAAATTGGCGGCGACGTCATCAACCGCGATAATTTCGAAGCAAGCCAGATCGACCGGAACCCCTTCTTTTGCCCTGACGAAGCGGCAGCCGCGCGCTGGGAAATCCTCATTGATGAGGCCCGCAAGGCTGGGTCATCGCTGGGGGCCATCGTCGAATGCGTCGCTACAGGCGTACCCGCCGGATGGGGCGCGCCGCTTTACGCCAAGCTGGATAGCGAGTTGGCGTCCGCCATGATGTCAATCAACGCCGTGAAGGCCGTTGAGATTGGCGCTGGCTTTGACGCGGCGCGGTTGCGCGGAGAGGAGAATGCTGATCCCATGCGGCCCGGCACCAACACGCCGCAATTCCTTGCCAATAATTCTGGGGGGATTGCGGGTGGTATTTCAACGGGTCAGCCGGTCATTGTCCGCGTCGCGTTCAAGCCGACCAGTTCGATCATGACGCCCGTTGAAACGATCACCAGTGACGGGGAAGCGACTGACATCGTCACCAAAGGCCGCCATGACCCCTGTGTCGGCATCCGCGGCACGCCCGTTGTTGCAGCGATGATGGCGCTGGTGCTGGCGGATCAGAAACTGCTCCAAAGAGCTCAGTGTGGTTAAGCGGACGCGACTAAGCCCGCCCGTCCCGCTGCTGCGCCATACGCTAGGTGAAGCGCGCTTTGCCGGTGATTGGGTGCGGGGGCGGTTGGTGGAAGACAGACTTGCCCGCCATTTCCCCGGCGACGGCCGCACGATCATGGTCATCCCCGGTCTTTTCACCAGCGATCTGCGGACGGCAGGACTACGCCGGGTGCTGCGCAAGGCCGGATACCGCGCGCACGGCTGGGGCCTTGGCCGCAATATGCCCATCCGCGCTGACTTGCTCCACCGATTGGATGTACGGCTTGATGAGTTACAGGCGCGCGAAGACGGACCAGTGACATTGATTGGCTGGAGCCTTGGCGGCCTGGTTGCTCGGGAATATGCCAAGCATGCGCCAGACAGGGTCGGCGGCGTCATCACAATGGGCACACCCTTCTCCGGGGATCCGCGCGCCAATCGGGCTTGGCGCGTTTACGAAATGGTCGCCGATCATAAGGTTGATGCACCGCCCATTGGTCAGGATCGGTCAACCAAGCCGCCCGTTCACACCACGGCGCTATGGTCTGCGCGCGACGGGATTATTGCGGCTGAAGCGGCGCGCGGCCTGCCTCATGAACGTGACGTCGAAATGGAAATCCGCTGCGGTCATTTTGCGATGTCCAGCGCGCCGGATGCGCTGGAGGCGGTCCTGAAATCTCTGTCACTTCAGTCAAAAAAAGGCTGAGCCACTTCGGGTTTCACCCGCGCAACGCGGCGGGTTGCGCGGTCGATGATGACCCAAGTGGTTTTTGCCCGCACCACGACTTTGCCGTTCGCATCTGTGAATTCCACATTCCGGTCAAAGCGCGCTCCGCGTGGGCGATCACTGATCCACGTTCGCCCCGTCACGCACTCTCCCGCGCCTACGTTGCCGAGATAATCAATTTCGTGCCGAACCACGACCCAGATGTAAGCAGCAATATGATCGGGATGAGCAACGGCGGTCCAATGTGCCGTCGCCATGTCTTGCACCCAGTGCACCCAAACGGCATTGTTAACGTGGCCTAGTTCATCGATGTTGCCAGCGGTTGGCATGATAGACAGGGTGAAGCCATTTTTGACATTGCCCCCTGATGAGATGTGCATACGATCCTCCATCTCAGATTTCTCAGCAATCCCTTTGCCATCTTGGACTAGGTGATAGCACTGCATCGCGTCAGCCTGTTCTTGCAACATGCATCCACAAGAAGGACCATCACCTAGGCCAACATATTCCGATACACTGTTACGCAGACTGCTATTTTGCAGCCTTGGCTAGGGTTTATAGCGGGTGTGAGCTGAAAGCCCAAACTGATAGCAGACCTTAGTGACGTACCCCGCCTCTATGGCCCCTCCGGAGCAATGGCTAATCCGCTGTTCGCAACCCCGTGGTTAACCATAAAAATTGATTCGGGAATCGTTCGCAGTTGCCTAGGTAAATTGGGTAGTTACCTGCTATATCGAATGACAAGGGCGCACAGGGGCGAGTAAAGCGTAGCCGTAATGGATGAAATGGCGGGCGAATCCGGCGATATTGCACAATTGACCAAGCGGCAGCGGCAATGCCTGTTGCTCGTGGCTAAGGGGCTATCGACGAAGCAAATTGCGCGATCTCTGAGTCTATCTCCATCCACAGTCGATAATCACCTGCAAACAGCCATTGCCAAATTGGGCGTGGAAGGGCGGTTTGAGGCCGCACGGCTGTTTGCGGAAACACCGTGTGAGATCGAGAATGAGGCACTGTCCGCTGGAGCGTCAAAAGGAAACGGCCATCAGCTGTATGCAGCACTGTTTAGCCTTCCCCCGTTAGGTGGACGCATTGTCTCTGAAGATCGACGGGGCCGAATACGCCGGATCGTCCAGATTGCCCTGCTGAGTTTGATGGCAGCTCTCACTCTCATTCTCACCATTTCGGGCGTAGTTGTGCTTCTCGATCAGCCTCAACGGCGTGACGCTGTAGCACCGCGGAAATAGGACCGCGTGAACATTTAAGATGGAGTATTTATGCACAGCATTAAGCATTCTTCGGCCGCCGTCGTTGCCTCGGACACCCAAGACGCCGGAGCCGCATTCGACAGCGCGCTTCTTGCCCAAGCACGCCTCTGCGCCAGCTTCGTTGAAGCCAACAGCGAAGTGAAGCTGCCCATGGCAACGTCACAGCGCATTCTGCAATCTATGACTGATGGGATGAGCGGCCTTGTGGCTTCGCGGGAGCATATGACGTCCGTTGTACGCCAGCTGAATTTGGTGCAGGCCCGCAGCAATCTGCAAACTGTTGCATTCGGATGCCCAGATGGCCTGCCCAGTCCCACTAAAGGCTCGGTCGACGTGCAGACGCCAACAATTGTAGTAGAGCCCGTCACCTAATAACCGGAAGCTATAATTGGTGCTGATTGGATTGCTCTTTAATAGCTTTTTGCTGATTGGCAGCGTGATTGCGGTTCTTTTTGGAGGGAGCCTTGAACGCAAGTTCGTAGGCTTCCTCCTTTTTTGTACCCTATCGACGGTGTTGTTTAACGCCGAGTTTGGCCGCGATGCTGCCCGATTTGGGATTACATCCCTCGATATTGCAATATTAGTGACAGTGGTATCCATCGCCTTTCGGCATAATCGTTATTGGCCGCTATGGTTTGCTGGATTGCATTCGATCACCGTTTTGTCCGACTTGTTGCTGCCGTTGTTCCCAAACGATTATTCCGCGTATTTCATCGCCTTTTCAGGGTTTTGGGCATTGCCTGCTATGCTGGTGATGGCAGTGGGAGTGATTAAAGACCATCGCGCTGACATTCGCTGCAACTAGACGAGCGACAAGCTCATTCCACCATACCCAGCTGCCAGAGGAAGAAGACGGCTTCCTCCGCATCTTCGCGCAGGCTTTCAAACCGGCCAGATTTGCCGCCGTGGCCCGCGCCCATGTTGGTTTTGAGCAGCAAGACACTGCTATCGGTCTTTTTCTCCCGCAGCCGCGCTACCCATTTCGCAGGCTCCCAATAGGTCACGCGGGGGTCATTGAGGCCCGCCGTAACGAAGAGCGGCGGGTAGTTCTGGGCCTTCACCTGATCATAGGGGGAATAGCTGCGGATCAGCTTGAACGCGTCAACGTCCGTAATCGGGTTGCCCCATTCAGGCCATTCGCCCGGCGTCAGCGGCAGGCTTTCATCCTGCATGGTGTTGAGCACATCGACGAACGGCACATGGGCCGCCACTGCCCCCCAAATCTCTGGATTGGTGTTGACAACCACGCCCATCAACTCTCCGCCCGCTGATCCGCCAGCCGCGACAACGCGGCCTTCGCGCGCAAAGCCAAGGTCGATCAGTCCCTTCGCGCTGTCGACAAAATCATTGAACGTGTTGGTCCGCTTTTTAAGCTTTCCGTCCAGCTGCCATTGCTGCCCCAGATCGTCGCCGCCGCGAATATGGGCGATGGCATAGGCAAATCCGCGATCCAGATAGGACAGGCGCACCGTCGAAAACCCGGGCGGAATAGCATAGCCATAAGCGCCGTAAGCATAGAGATAGAGGGGGCCAGAGCCGTCTTTCCTGAAGCCCTTTTTGTAAACGATGGACACCGGCACTTTCACCCCGTCCCGCGCGGTGATTTCGATCCGCTCCGTCACATATTGGCTCGCGTCATAGCCAGACGGGATCTCCTGCACTTTGAGCGTCTTCATTGTCGCGCTGGCGATATCATATTCGGTGACTGTGTCGGGCGTGACCATGGACTCGTAAGACAAGCGTAGCCGGTCCACCTTATATTCGGGATTTTCATCGAGACCGGCGGAATAGGAAGCTTCCGGGAAGTCGATCCGCTTGGGCGCACCCGCTGCATAATCGTGCAGTTCCACCTGATCGAGGCCTTTCTCGCGCCCCTCCACCACGAAGAAATCAGCAAAGGTCGACACGCCGGTCATGTAGAAATCTGCCGACGGCGCGATACGGCTGGTCCAGTCTCCGGGTTGGGACACACTCGCGGTTTTCAGGCTGAACTGCGTGCTGTCCTCATTGGTGTGGATGAAGAGTGTCCCGTCATGCTCCTCCACATCATATTCCACGCCTTTCTTGCGCGCGCGGATAAGGGTGAGAGGCGCCAGCACATCATCAGCAGGAAGCATCCGCACTTCGCTGGTCTCATTGTCGCCGGTCGCGATCAGGATGAGCTTTTCCGAATGAGTCATCCCGACACCCACCTGAAAGCCCTGGTCTTCCTCGCGGAAAATCATCTTATCATCGGTGATCGGCGTGCCAAGCTTGTGCGCCATCACCTTTTCCGCGCGCCAGCTTTCGTTGACCGGAGTGTAAAGGAGATGCTGACCGTCTTTGCTGAACAGAAACCCGCCATTGGTGCCCGTGATCATATCCGGCAATTCCTCGCCTGAGTGCAGATTGCGAAAGCGGATCGTGAACCGCTCCGATCCGTCGGTGTCGGTGGCATAGGCCATGATCCGGTCATCATCGCTCACCGTAATCCCGCCGAGGCGGAAATAGTCATGGGCCGCCGCTTCCTTGGCCTCATCAAACATGACTTCATCAGCGCCGCCGTCCGCCTTCTTGCGCATCCACTGCTTATATTGCGCGCCAGCCTCAAAGCGCCGCCAGTAAAGATAATCGCCGTCCTTTTGCGGAACCGAGCTTTCATCCTCTTTCAAACGCCCCTTCATTTCCTGAAAGATCGTCTCAACCAGCGCCGTGCGCGGTTTCATTTGCGCTTCAAAATAGGCATTTTCCGCATTCAAATGATCAAGCACAGGCTTATCATCAACCTTGGGATAGCCCTGATCCTTCAACCAATGATACTCATCGACAATCGTGATGCCGTGGCGTGTTGAAGAATGCGGAATTTTCGCCGCAACCGGGGGCTTGATGGTTTCTGACATGGGGGCTTTCTGAGAAAAGGCAGGTGCGGCAAGAGAAACTGATGCCGCCACCGCAAAGAGGAGTGCTTTCATGGAGAGATGACCTCGCATATAGTGTGTGTCAGCTTAGAAATGAAGGATGACCATGTCCAGTTACGAAGACCGCCTCCGCGCGCTGCGCGAACAATTAAAGTCAGACCGTCTCGACGGCTTTGTCGTCCCCATCTGTGATGAACATATGTCCGAATATGTTGGTGATTATGCCCAGCGGCTGGCGTGGCTCACGGGCTTTGGCGGGTCCGCCGGGGCAGCGGTCGTCCTGAGTGAAGAAGCGGCGATCTTCACCGATGGGCGCTACACATTGCAAGTGCGCCAGCAAGTGGACGGCAAGCACTGGGCCTATGTCGGCGTGCCGGAAACCAGCCTGTCTGACTGGCTGCGCGATCATGCGCCGACGGGCGCGCGGATTGGCTATGATGCCTGGCTTCACACCAAAAGCTGGGCCGACGCGGCGGGTGCGGCCTTGGCGGCCAAGGGCGCAGAACTTGTCGCCGTCGACCGCAACCCCATTGACGCCGTGTGGGCCGATCAGCCAGCACCTTCGGATGCAAAGCTGATCGTCCTTGATGATCAGTATACCGGCCAGAACAGTGCTGAGAAACGCGGCGCTGTCGGCGACTGGCTGAACGAGCGCGGCTATGACGCGGCAATCATCAGCGCGCTGGATAGTGTGGCGTGGACGTTCAACATTCGCGGGGCAGACGTGGCCCATACGCCCGTCGCCCTGTCCTTTGCGGTCATCAACAAGGATGGCACAGCCGATCTTTATGTCGAGCCGGAGAAAGTCGACGACACCGTCCGCGCACATCTTGGCAACGCCGTGCGCGTTTATCCCCGAAGTGCCTTTGCTCCGGCCCTTGGTGCCATGGCGGGCAAGCGCGTGGCAGTGGACCCCGAACGCGCCGTGGCCGCCATTTTCAACCGATTGAGCGAAGGCGGCGCAGTCCTGATCGAAGCACGTGACCCGACGATCCTGCCCAAAGCCATTAAAAACCCGATTGAACAGGCCGGACACCGCGCCGCACAAAAACGCGACGGGGCCGCGCTCAGCCGCTATCTTCACTGGCTGTCGGTCGAGGCACATAAGGGCGAACTGACCGAGCTCTCCGCCGCGGCAAAACTCCACGACTTCCGCCGCGCCACAGGCAAGCTCAAAGATTTGAGCTTTGACACCATATCCGCGGCAGGCCCCAATGGTGCCAGCCCGCATTATAAGGTGGACGAAGCCAGCAACCGCGCGATTGAACCGAACAGCATCTATCTCGTCGATAGTGGTGGGCAATATCTGGACGGCACGACGGACGTCACGCGCACGATCTGGGTTGGCCCCGGTGAACCGACTGCCGAAATGAAGGACCGCTTCACCCGTGTATTGAAAGGTCATATCGCCATTGCCCGCGCAGTGTTCCCCTCAGGCACCAATGGCAGCCAGCTGGATACGCTCGCCCGCGCCGCGCTCTGGCAGGCAGGCGTCGATTATGCGCATGGCACGGGCCACGGCGTCGGCAGCTTCCTCGCCGTGCACGAAGGCCCACAACGCATCGCCAAGCCGTCAGGCGGACAAGCCGGAACTGGCGAAGCGCTGCACCCCGGCATGATCATTTCCAACGAACCGGGCTATTACAAGCAAGGCGAATATGGCATCCGCATCGAGAATTTGGTGCTGGTCGAGGACCGTGACATTGCAGGCGCGGAAGGCCGCTATTTCGGGTTTGAAACACTGACCTTCGCGCCGATTGATCGCACGCTGGTCGACACATCACTGCTCACCCGCGACGAATTGCGCTGGTGGGATGACTATCACGCACAAGTGCTATTGGTTGTCGGCCCGCATCTTGAGGGCGACGCTCTAGCATGGGTCACGGAGGCTTGTGCGGGGCTATGATCTGAAATTGAACCAAAAGAGACGTCGCATCAGAAATGAGGCGATGAAACCGTTTTTATCCTCCCCTTCCTCTTCGCGCCTTTGCGCCTTCGCGTGAGATTACTAAGGCAAGATAATCGCCTCACGGTTAAGCAAATTAGTCTCACGCAAAGGCGCAAAGGCGCAAAAAAGAAGGCTTCACATGAGCGTCTTGAAATTTGGAATTGAGGAACTGGCTACCATCGCCGTCGATTGTGCTTTCAAAGTTCATAAGACATTTGGTCCGGGGCTGATGGAATCGGTTTATGAAGCGGTCCTTGCGGATAGTTTGGAAAGACGCGGACTCATTGTTCGACGTCAAGTGCCAGTCGATATCGAATACGAAGGCCGCGTTTTGCGCGAGGGCTTTCGCATTGATGTGCTGGTGAATGATATCTTGATCATTGAACTTAAATCCTTCGAACGAATGGCACCGGTCCATGCCAAGCAGCTTCTAACTTATCTGCGGCTTTCAAACAGATATCTTGGCTTGTTGATGAATTTTGGCGCTGAACTTTTTCGTGACGGCATCAAACGCGTCGTCAACAACCACAATCTGTAGGATTGCACCTTTTTGTAAAATTATTGCTGGTAATCGGGCCACCAAAGTCCTCCGTTTACGAATTTCAGAAAGTGTGGGGTGGAAGCATGGGGCCCCAGCCCTTGAAAAGTAGGACGTTGCGGACCATCTTCTGCCTCGAGATAGAGGGAGCTGAAAATGTTGGAAAAAGTTCGAATACGCACTCCACTTGTTGAAGAATCCGCCATTTTTTCCCACCACGAAAGGCCGACGCCATGACCCAGACCCTGTCCGAATACGCCCCTCCCGCCATCTGGACTTGGGACAAGGAAAATGGCGGGGCATTTGCCAACATCAACCGGCCCATTGCAGGCGCGACGCATGACAAGGTGCTGCCCATCGGCAAACATCCGTTCCAGCTTTATTCGATGGCCACGCCCAATGGGGTGAAGGTGACGATCATGCTGGAGGAGCTGCTGGCGCTTGGCCATCACGGCGCGGAATATGATGCGTGGCTGATTGATATCCGCGAAGGGGGGCAATTTGGCAGCGGCTTTGTCGATATCAATCCAAACTCCAAAATTCCTGCGCTGATGGATCACAGCACGCCGACTCCGACGCGCCTGTTCGAGTCGGGGGCGATCCTCATTCATCTGGCTGAGAAGTTCGGCGCGTTTCTGCCTACCGAACCGGCAGCACGCGCTGAAGTGATGTCCTGGCTGATGTGGCAGATGGGCAGCGCGCCTTATCTGGGCGGCGGTTTTGGCCATTTTTATGCCTATGCGCCGGTCAAGATCGAATATTGCATTGATCGGTTTGCGATGGAGGTGAAGCGTCAGCTCGACGTACTTGATCGCAACCTGGCCACCCGCGAGTATATGGCTGGTGACGCTTACACGATTGCCGATATCGCCATCTGGCCTTGGTATGGGGCCTTGGTAACGGGGCAAGTCTATAACGCAGGCGAATTTCTGCAGGTGGCAGAGTATAAGAATGTCATGCGCTGGATGGAAACCGTCGGCGCGCGTCCGGCGGTCAAGCGCGGGCGCATGGTCAACCGGTCTTACGGGCCGCCCGAAGAGCAATTGCGCGAACGCCACGACGCCAGTGATTTTGATCTCCGCACGCAGGATAAGCTGGAGGCAGCGGAATAGCGCTATCCTTACCAGTGCTCCGGGTCTTCGCCCGGAGCACTAAGGCTCTTGCACCCATCTCTACACGGCACCACATGACGATCATGAGCTTTCGCACTCGCTTCGCTGTCCTCCGCCAGAACCCGGTTGTTCGAATCGGCCTGTTGGTGCTCGGCGTCATCTTCCTGATCATCACGCCGCTGCTTGGCCCCCTGCCCGGCCCCGGCGGCGTATTCACTTTTGCAATTGGGGCTGGGCTGGTGCTGCAAAATTCGGTCTGGGCCCGCAAACGCTATGTGCGGTTCAAGAAACAGCAGCCAAAGATGGGTGGATGGGCCGATTGGGGTCTGAGGCGGCAAAGTGCTAAGCGAAGAGTAGAGCGTGACAAAGGGCAACAAAGCTCAGGTCGAAAATCGGGCGGCAAGAATTGACTTTGGGCGATTCTCTGCTAATCGACCATTCAACATGCAGCCGTCCGGCACAGGGCGGCTGTTTTATTTTTGACCCTTATTTCAAGGTATGAGCGATGAAGCGCACCTTTCAACCGAGCAACCTCGTCCGTGCACGCCGCCACGGCTTCCGCCTGCGGATGTCGACGCCAGCCGGTCGCAACGTGATTCGCGCCCGCCGCGCGCGCGGTCGCAAGAAGTTGTCCGCCTGATCCCAATACGCCGCCGCGCGGATTTCCTCGCGGCCAATCGTTCGAAGCGCGTGCCCATGCCGGGTTTCGTGTTGCTTGTTCGCGCGCGGGAAGACGCTGACGCGGCAATGCGGCTGGGCATTACAGTCACCAAGAAAATCGGCAATGCTGTCGTGCGCAACCGCATGAAACGGCGATTTCGCGCGCTGGGGCGGGAGTTACTACCAACATTGGGCGTCACTGGCGCGGATCATGTTCTGATTGGTCGCGAAAGCGGTGTGGAGCGCGATTACGGGCAGTTACGTGATGAGCTGGTGAAGGCTCTGGGGAAAATGGCGAAACTGACCTTCCCTGAGCTTGTCGAAGCCTGTCCTGAGCGCCTGCAAGGCAGTCGAACGGGGCCGCCCTTCACCTCCGGTCAGCATCGCAAAAAGAAGGACGGTCCTTCGACAAGCTCAGGAAAGCGGGTTGGAGGGACGGAAGCGTGATCGCCTCTCTCCTCATCTTCATCGCCAAAGGCTGGCAAATGGGTCCATCGCGCGTGTTGCCGCCGACGTGCCGGTTCGCGCCCAGCTGTTCGGCCTATGCAATCGAGTCGCTTTCCCGCTATGGGGCGGTGCGGGGTGGCTGGCTTTCCCTCAAACGAATAGTGCGGTGTCACCCCTGGGGTGGGCACGGCTATGACCCTGTTCCGTAAGCCATCGGCCCGCTGACATGTGTAAAAGGAAATATCGTGGAAAATAATCGCAACATGATCCTCGCGATTGTGCTGTCCGGGCTGGTGCTGATTGGGTGGACCACGCTTTCGGAACGCTATTTCCCTGCGCCTAAGCCGGTGCCCGCGGCCACGAAGCCAAGTGATCCCGCAGTGGCGACTGCTACTCCCGGTGTCTCAACGGTACCCACAGTGCCCGGCGTGGCGGCAAAGCCCGTCGCGCGCGATTTGAAAGCGGTTCTCGCGGAAGGCAACCGCATCACCATCGAAACGCCCAGCCTCAAAGGCTCGATCAATTTGAAGGGCGGCCAGATCGACGATCTTGTTCTCCCGCTTTACGGCGAAACAGTCGAGAAGGGTTCGCCCCCCGTGCGTCTGCTTTCACCAGCAGGCGCAAAGGACAGCTATTTCGCCGGATTTGGCTGGATGGGTGAAGGCGTCATTTTGCCGACCGCCGAAACGATATGGACGGCTGACCAGACCAAATTGACCCCCAAGACGCCGGTGACACTGAGCTGGGACAATGGCGCTGGCCAGGTTTTCCGCGCGACCATTTCCATCGATGACAAATATATGTTTTCCATCGATCAGAGCGTGACGAATAACGGCGCGGGCGCCATCGGCATTCGTCCCTATGCCTTCATCAACCGCGTGCAAGGCGCACATTCCGGCGGGTCGATGCTCGCTCCCAACAAGGATGTTGATAGCTGGACCAACCATGTCGGGCCGATTGGCGTGTTCAATGCGGCAGCCAATTACAGTGTGAACTATTCCGATGTTGATGGCGCAGGAACGAACGGCACACGTTTCCAAACCAAAGGCGGCTGGCTTGGCTTTGGCGAAACCTATTGGCTTGCTGCACTTGTGCCGCCGCAAGACCAATCGGTAGATGCAGGATTCCGTGCAGGTGGTGGCTCCTATCAGGCGGAATTCCTGAAGGCGCAAACAATCATTGCGCCGGGCAAGTCCCTTTCCACCACATCGAGGCTTTTCGCTGGAGCCAAGGAAGTCCGTACGCTTGATGGCTATGAGGAAACCGCAGGCGTTCCCTTGTTCGGCAAAGCGATTGATTGGGGCTGGTTCGAAGTCATTCAGAAACCGATTTTCTATGTGCTTGACTGGCTTTTTAATCTCACGAAAAACTTCGGATTTGCCATCATCTTGCTGACCTTCATCGTCCGCGGCCTGATGTTCCCGATCGCGCAAAAGCAGTTTGCCAGCATGGCGGGCATGCGCGCGCTCCAGCCCAAATTGAAAGTGCTTCAGGAACGCTACAAGGACGACAAGCCTGCGCTTCAGCAGAAAATGATGGAGCTGTATAAGACGGAAAAGATCAATCCGCTGGGTGGCTGCCTTCCGGTCTTGATCCAGATTCCCATCTTTTACGCGCTGTATAAGGTCCTGATGGTCACCATCGAAATGCGGCATCAGCCGTTCATTGCGTGGATCAAGGATCTGTCTGGCCCTGATCCGGCAAACCTGATGACAGCGGCCCATGCCGTTGGCGCGACCTGGTTCCCGGCGTTTCTGGGCATTGGCGTGCTGTCTGGTCTCCTTGGCCTGACCATGTATCTGCAATTCAAGCTCAATCCCGCCGCCCCCGATCCGGTGCAGCAGCAAGTGTTTAGCGTCATGCCTTGGATCATGATGTTCCTGATGGCCCCTTTTGCAGCCGGGTTGCAGCTTTACTGGGTCACATCAAACCTGCTGACCATCGCGCAGCAAAAGTGGCTTTATTCCCGGCATCCGGCGCTCCAAGAGCCTTTGATTGCGGTGAAGAAATGAGCTTTGGCGAAGACGAGATAGAATCTGCGCGGAAAGTGTTTGCAGGGCCAATCGCCTTCCTCAAATCTGCGCCGTCGCTTGAACATTTGCCACCGCCTGAGGTGGAGGAAGTGGCGTTTGCCGGACGGTCGAACGTCGGGAAATCTTCGCTGCTCAATGCCCTCACCAACCGCAACGGCCTTGCGCGCACGTCCAACACGCCCGGGCGGACGCAGGAACTCAACTTTTTCAACATCGGAGAGCCGCTCAAGTTCAGGCTGGTCGATATGCCCGGCTACGGCTTTGCGACGGCCCCGAAGGATGTCGTCAAGAAATGGCGGTTCCTGATCAATGATTATCTGCGCGGACGGCAAGTGCTGAAGCGTTGTCTGGTGCTGATCGACAGTCGTCACGGCATCAAAGAGGTCGACCGTGATGTCATGAACATGCTCGATGCTGCAGCGGTTTCTTACAGGCTGGTGCTGACGAAGGCGGACAAGATCAAAGCCAGCGCTTTGGAGCAGGTGCAAGCCGCGACCGAGGCCGAAGCGCGCAAGCGCCCCGCTGCTTTTCCCGACATTATTTCGACGTCGAGCGAGAAAGGCCTTGGCCTTCCCGAATTGCGCGCAGCCGTGCTGGAGTCGCTGACTTAGGGCTGAGCGCGCACATGATTTTCCCGCCACGTCGCAGGCTCATCAAACGTCCCCTGCCAGATGCCCAGTTTCCGCGCCCGCGCGATCTCAACCTCAGTGGGATAGGGCCCTTCAGCAAAGCCATCCATGCTCACGGCCATCCCCTGTCCTGCCAATAGGGCGGCGATGTCGCGGCCCTGCGCGTCAAGGCAAGTCGCCACAACGCGGTGATATTTGTCGCGCGCGCGTTCTTCACAGGTCAGTGTTTTACCTTTTAGCAAACCGATCAAAGCCGTGCGCGCCGCGACGCCGCATAGCCAATCTTTGCCGAGCGCATCCTTGCAGTTTTGGCGATATTCTGGCGCATCGATTCCGTGCAGCCGGTGATCTGTGCCCGCAATGGTAAGCGTATCACCGTCACGCACGACAATCGCATCACCACTCGCGGTGCGCATTTCGCCGCGGATGTCGGTGGCGATCCAGGCCGTGACTAGCCCGCACAGCAGCAGCGCAACGAGTATTTTGCGCACCATCCGCACCTGATCAAGCCGCTGCACCACCGCAGGTTGAACAGGCGGGATCCTTGGGCAATCTGATCGTCCTCATCGTCGGCACCAAACCGTCAATCAGATGCAGCTTGCCTGCTGCATCGTCGCCAAAGCCCGTGATGACGCGGATGGCTTCCATCGCGGCAAAGCTGCCCATCATGCCCACCATAGCGCCGAGCACGCCCAAGTCTGCGCAACTATCGCAGTCATCGGGATCGTGCGCATCCCCGACGAAACAGCGGTAACAGGGCTTATCCGCGTTCCAACCAGTGAAAGTACCGATCTGGCCGTGAAACTGCCCGATCGCAGCAGACACAAGGGGGATATGAGCCGCCACGCTCAGATCATTCACAATCAACCGCGTCGTGAAGTTATCGCACCCGTCGAGAATGACATCCACGCTGTCCAGCAATGCCGCATCCGTATCCCGTCCGATCCGCTGTTGCAGCCCCGTCACTTGCACATCCGGGTTGATCCGCATCACTTGTTCAGCTGCAACAGCAACTTTGGGCTTGCCCACATCGTCTGTGGCATAAAGTATCTGCCGCTGAAGGTTGGAGAGGGACACATGATCATCATCGACAATCGTGATCTGCCCTACGCCGGCACCCGCAAGATACTGGATCGCCGGGCACCCAATACCCCCTGCGCCGATGACCAGAACATGCGCCGCGAGCAGGCTCACTTGCCCCGCCCCACCAATGTCACGCAGGACGATATGGCGGGCGTAGCGGTCAAGCTGGGCGTCAGTAAGGGTCACTCGGGTAAGGGGCCGCGAATCTGGTCCCAACTCGGCGGGTCTAAAGGAAACAGGTCAATGCTTAGTCCCGTTTCTTTCGCGGCTTCATAGCGAGCCTTCCGCTGTGCCCTTGCGAGCATTTCAGGCAAACGTGATTTCAGACTGGGATTTTCGCGAATCACGTCATCAAATTGCTCCAAATGGCCTTCGATTGATTGTGACCAAGACCGCGTTCGAAACGTGATCTGATATTCCCACCTCAATAAGTGCAGCAACACAATAACCAGTGTGGACTCTGCACTGCGATATTCGCTCTTCCCCATGCTTTCGATTTCCTCAGCGACATTTTCCCAGTCGATGCTGTCAATCCGGCCCGCACGAATGATCGCTGCCTGCGCCATCGCCCAGCCATATCCATCCTCGTCATAGGCCGGATAGGCAACAGGCTTTGCTGCGACTGGATGAGCAGGCTTATTCATGGCACGAAGACTATCACCAACCTAAACCCCCGTCGAGCCAAAGCCGCCGCCTCCGCGCGCTGTTTCATCAAGGCTCTCCACTTCGGCAAAGACTGCACGTTGCACCGGCGCTGCGACAAGCTGTGCAATCCGGTCTCCGCGTTTGATAGGGAACGGATCACTGCCCAGATTGGCAAGGATCACCTTCACTTCACCCCGGTAGTCGCTGTCAATCGTTCCGGGAGTGTTGAGGCAAGTGATGCCGTGCTTCAGCGCAAGCCCAGAACGCGGGCGGACCTGCACTTCAAACCCTTGCGGAATCGCCATCGCAAAGCCCGTCGCCAAAGCGTGCCGCCCGCCGGGGGCAAGAATGAGGTCTTCAGCCGCCACCACATCCATCCCGGCAGCACCTTCGGTGGCATAGGTGGGAAGAGGCAGGTCAGCGCCGTGGGGAAGGCGGAGAAGTGGGATGGTGATGGCGTTCATATATGCTGCTTCTTAGCGTAGGAAGTGAAGGACAGGGCCAAAAATCGGCTTGATGGTCTTAATAGGACAAAGAGTTGGGTATTCGATAAACTACCCATCTTACAACATTTGAAATCCGCCATTTCAAGCCAGTTCCTGTTCAAAGTTGACACTTGGTTCACACCTAAACGCTTCTTTGCCAAACAAATATTCAGTCCTCCCTGCTTTCTCACGCGGCAGGCCCGCAAAGGTCACAAAGGTCACACAAAAACGCAGTTTTGATGAACGGATGTTCATATTTCCCCGCTTGGCAAGAACCGATGACAGGCAGGATGGCGAATCGAAATACGTGTCAGTGGTCATTCCGAAAGCTCACCAAAAAATCTCCTACATTGCAAGAACATTATGTGAACAACGAGATTGGGTATTTAACGAAGTGAGGATCAGTGAATATTGCTCGCGGATGTTTGCAAGCACGGCCATGTCAGTGCGGCGACGCTGGCAAAACGTCGCGCCCGCCAGGATCGATAGCCACGTTCGCTGACGGCAAGACAAAGTCAATTTTGACACTGGCAAAGCATCAAATAGCCGTGCTGCCACGGCGACGCTTGCGTCACGAGCAACATTTTGACAGAGCCGATTGCGTTCGCATGCAAAAACTCGGCATGCAAATTGGCAAAGGAAATTTCTTTGAAAGACTTTCAGGCCGAAAAGCAGTTGATCCGTGCTTATCACAACGACCTCGCGCGCGCGACTTCGGACACTGTGGAGGACATCCTCAAACACTATACCGCGCCCGAATGGCACTGGCGCGGCATGCACCCGTTTTATGAACAGTTCGGCGCGCAGGCCGTTGCCGACATATTCTGGAGGCCGTTCCTGACGGCGATGACACGCGTGCAGCGGCGCGCCGACATCTTTATGGCTGGGCTCAACGAAATCGATGGGTTCAAGGGGCGCTGGGTCATTCAAATGGGCCATTTGATGGCGCTGTTCGACAAGCCGTATCTTGGAATATTGCCGACTGGCAAGATCGTGATGCTGCGCTTCGTCGAGTTCAACCGGATTGAGGATGGACGCATCACCGAAACAGCGATGTTTGTTGATTTGCTCCATCTCATGACTCAGGCGGGACAGTTTCCCCTGCCCCCGCAGACCGGAGCACACCTCGTTCAGCCCGGTCCACTGACACATGACGGGTTGATGTATGACGTTCAGGACCCAGCAATGGGCGAGCGCTCCCTCGCCGCAATCAACGCACTGCTTAGTAATCCGAGGTCGAAAGACCTTGGCATCTCCGAAGCCGAACGGCTGCAGCGGGTCTGGCACGATGACATGATCTGGTGGGGGCCCGACGGGATTGGCGCGAGCTATTCAATTCCGCGGTATTTGAAGCAGCATTCGGAACCTTTTAGCGACGGGCTGCATACCGGATACAAGTTTAATGGTCACCTATGCCGCATGGCCGAGGGCAACTTTGGCGGCTTTTTCGGTTGGGCGAATCTGACTGTGTTCAATTCTGGCGGCTATCTGGGAATGACCAAGGGGCCAGGACCGACGGAGATGCGCGTTGTCGATCTTTACCGCGTTCAGGATGGCAAGCTCGCCGAGAATTGGATATTTATCGATATACTTCACTATCTTGCGCTTCAGGGACTAGATGTGCTGGGACGTATGCAGCGTATCCGCGAATATTAGCCGTCATCGGGGCGGCTTGGCCGCTCAACAACTGCGATCTGTTGCCAAATTGCAACGATGCTTTGCCTAATGCATTCGAAGTCACAATTGCCTTGCATTCGAAGTCTTTTTGCTAGCATACTGTCAGCGTAACCATGAGAACTTGTAATTATAAGGGGGATTTGCACCATGAGACGTACCAAAAATCGCTTGTTAGCAAGTGCCGCCAGTTTTGCCGTTGTTCTGATTTCTGCACCAGCCTTTTCGCAGGATGCGCCGGACTCACGCGCTGAGGCTGAAGGCGGTGTAGTTGATATTGTTGTTACCGCTCAGCGGCGCGAAGAGTCGCTTCAGGATGTCCCATTGTCGATCGTCGCGCTCGGGCGCGAAACGCTGAAGAATAACGACGTCACCGAAGCGTCGCGGCTCGAGCAGCTTGTACCGGGTTTGCGCCTAGGACGTTCGGGTGCTGACCCCCGTCCTGCGATCCGTGGAATCACAACCGAGTCGATTCAGGGCAATGCCGATCCACGCGTTGGCTTTTATATCGACGAAATTTATCAGTCACGTACCTCGCAGTCGAGCGTGCCGTTCGTCGATCTCGAGCGCGTTGAAGTTCAAAAAGGCCCGCAAGGCACGCTCTATGGGCGCAATAGTTTTGGCGGCAACATCGCCATTTCTACCGCCAAGCCAACCGACACGTTCGAAGGCGGCGTCAACCTGATGTATGGGTCATACCGGCGGATGATGGCTGATGCACACATCAATCTGCCGCTTAGCGAGGCAGTCGCGGTCAGGTTTGCGGGTTACGTCGAACGCCGCGATGGCTTCATCAAGAGCGTGACTGCCCCTGGCTATGCCGACCAAGACGACAAAAACCAGCAGTATGTCAGAGGTTCGCTTCGGATTGCGCCTCCAGGTAGCGGGTTGGAAATCATTTTCCGCGCTTCGCATTGGAATGACGACAGTAAGGGCAACGGCACGTTCAATGCAAAGGCCATCGGCCAGTTCGTTGATCCGTCATTGGTTACAGCGCCCGGGGGTACGTTGAATATTGGCGGCGCTACCTTTACTTTTCCGAATGGGTTCAACGGTCGCACGTTCCAAGGGCAGTTCTTTCCCTTCGCTACCTTCCGCGACGGCATAGTAGATGCAACGCTCAACGGCGTTCCAGTTGATCTAGGCTATCCAGTGCTTGGTCCTTACAAAGTGCTGAATGACGCGCCATCGCGCCAACGGATTAAATCGACTCAGATATCGTTGATGTTTAACTACGATATTGGCGACGTAGCTCGGTTTCGGTCGATCACAGGGTACAACAATTTCGACGCCGCTCGCAGCACCGACAATGATGGAACGCCTGCCAATTATGGCATCGGATATTTTCTGACCCAGAACAAGGCGTTCAGCCAGGAACTTCAAGTCCAGTCGACGACCGACAGTCCATTCCAATATACGATTGGCAGCTATTATCTCAACGATAAGGTTCCAGATGGCTTCTTCTCGCAGCGAATTCGCGGATACTCGACCGCTGGTGCATTGGCAAACGCACCTGGAACCGGGGGATACCCGCTGTATTTCGGCAGTAACTTTACGGCACTACCTGCAGCGAATGGGGCAACCGTTAATGCGCCTTCAACAGCCTTCATTACTCCGAATGCAAGCGATGCGTTTAATCCACTCTCATTTGCCAAGAACGTCAGCTATGCGTCATATGGTCAAGCATCATATACTTTTGCAGACCGACTGACGATTACTGGGGGTTTGCGCTACACGATCGACAAGAAGGACCTGCGTTCGGCGCTTGCGACGCCCGGGTTACCGGGTGGTGGTTATCTCGTTTACCAACCGTCTTTAAACTTCAACCGCACGTGTGATGGTGTGACGGCGGCTGATCCTTCATCGACAGCACCCGCATTTACAGTTGCCAATGCGCTGACGACCCGCTGCGGCAAGACTACCTTCAAATACTTCACGTATCGGGTTGCGGCCGATTACAAGATCAATGACGACGTGCTCGTCTATGCCAGCTATTCGACCGGCAAGCACTCGGGTGGTTTCAGCTACTCGCCGATTACGAACTCGGCTGGTCAGCCTTTGCCGCCTTACGGCACCGAAAGTGTAGAAGCTTTCGAAGCTGGTATGAAGGGGACATTTTTTGATCGTCGCCTTCAGTTCAATCTGGCAGCATTCTACAATTTATACACGGACCTTCAGGTGCAAACGAGCTTTGCCAATCCTTTGGTTCCAAACAGCGTAATCACGCTCCTGAGCAACGGCGCGAAGAACAAAACGCCCGGTGTTGACCTATCGATCGTGGCCTATCCGATGCCGAAACTGCGATTGAACTTCGCAGTCAACTATCTTCACGCGCGTGATGATCCGTTCGGCGTTTCAGTAACCAACAACGGCATTTGCGGCATTGTTGCGCCAGGTGGTACCTGCACGACACGGCCTGAAGTTCAGCTGGGCTATTTGGGCGGGATTTTACCGAACCCCGTCAGCAACCCGGAACTTTTTGCCCCGGTTTTGGGCGCTAATGGTTCACAAATTGTCATAGGCGGCATACCTCAGTTCACCGCGCTTGGGTATAACACTCCGACACGGGTGCAGAACACACCTGACATCAGTGCTCAGTTCGGCCTTTCTTACGAGATTGATCTCGGCAACGGCAACACACTGATCCCCGAAGTCCAAACGCTGTATAGCGGCAAATATCTGTTGTCGCGTGCATTCCCCCAATATCTGCAAAAGGCCTATACAAAGACCGAGTTGCGGTTAACTTTCCGGTCAGCTGACGACGGTCTATCGGTTCAAGGATTTGTCGAAAACCTTGAGAATAAGGCAACCATTGGTCGCGTAACAGTGGCCAGCGGCGGCGGATTCAGCGGTAGCTACGCTGCTCCGCGCACCTGGGGTGTCAAAGTAGGTTATAAGTTCTAGATCAATCAGGTTCGGCCCGGGGTTGCTTCGCCGCAGCCCCGGGCCTTTTTTTGTCAAACGAATAAGGTGTAAGGTAAGATGAAACACGAAGGTCTGCCATTCGTGCTTCCCGAGCGCCCTATCGTCACGCGCATCCGCCAACGCGATACCGCTGAGCTGTTGGTTCCGTCAGGCAATCGAACGCAGCCAATGGCTGGCTTCGAAGACGACTTCACTGACATCGTCGATTACATCGTGCGCATTACCGAGCAGATCTGGGTCGACCGCGCGGTTGGCCGAATTTACGATACCTATGACGCTAACTGCACCATATATACCACGGGCGGAGTGGTGCGTTCGGTTGAGGAGGTCATCGCGTCAACTACGCTTGGCATCCACGGCGGCCCCGACGGGGAGTCGCATCATCTGAATGTGGCTTGGAGCGGTGACGACACCGAAGGCTTTTACACATCGCACCTAGGCTTTGCGCGCTCGACCAACCTCGGCGCTTCGCCTTATGGTCCTGCAACCGGACGCCGCCTTGGGCGGTTCTTCATCGCCGACTGCGTCAGCCGCGACAACCGCATTCATACCGAATGGTTGATCCGCGACAATGGCGCTGCCGTCCGCCAGATGGGCTTTGATATGCTCGAAACGGCACAGCGTCTCGCCGAAATTCCGTTGCCCGAAACTGCTGTTGTCTCGGTGCCAACCCGGTTGCAGGGCCAGGCACCGCGCAAAGCCTATGACGGGCCAACCGACACCATAGAAGGCTGGGTCGCCAATCATTTCAGCCGCATCTGGAATATGCGGCGTTTCGACCACATTCCCGAAGCTTATGCCTCCGACGTCATCGCCCATTGGTCGGGCGGACGTGTTGCTTCGGGTCAGCGCAACTTGGCGTCGATGATTATCGGCCTGCTCGCCAGCCTGCCTGATGCCACGCTGCGCGTCGAGAATGTCTGCTGGTCAGACGAAACCGACGGAATCATTGTGGCAGTTCGCTGGATGCTCGAAGGAACGTCGCGACCCGGCGGCCTGCTTGGCGATGTGCGTTCGGGTCGACCCGTATCGGTAATGGGCATGACCCACCTGCGTTTTGCCGGTCCAGCCGTCGTCGAGGAATGGACAATGTTCGACGAAGTGGCCGTCATCGCACAGGCTTACCGCGCCTAACTGCCTACGGGCGCCGCGTCCGCTGGTGCAGTTTCCAATTTCTTATTCGTATCCAGCGCAGCCCGGGTCGTGTCGTGCGTCTCGCGCGTCACACGCAGGAAGCAGTAACTCGCCGCCGCCAACAAGCCAGGTATCGTCGATAATATTGTCGCCAATGCAAGGTTCGATAACACGCTGGCATCGACCGCCCCGGGGGTTGCCTTGGCGGGAAACGCGATGAGCGCCAGCACCCAGCCCGCGAGCGCGGTGCCGAGGGCCTGATCGATCCGCGCAAAGAAAGTCCGCGTCGAATAGAGGACACCTTCCTGCCTTATGCCGTATCTCAGCTCATTCTCGTCGGCGATGTCAGCGAGCGCCGAATAGACCGTCGTCGTCATCAGGCTATAGGCCATATGTCCGATCGCGCCGAGCCCCATGACAATCCACATGATGCCTGCGGTCTGATGGCTCAATATACCAAGCCAACCGAGCAGCGGTGCAAGAGCCGGGCCGACTGCGTAAAACAACACCGCAAAAACACCCGTCCAGCGCTTTTCGAACCGAGCGTGCACACGCTTCACGACGATCGCGGCAAAGGCATAACCGGCGAAGCTTCCGATGAAGAACAACCCGATCTGATCATTGCTCAGCTGCCAGAAATAGCTGAGCGTATACAGCGACAATCCTGATCGTACGCCGACCATCATGGACAGGAAGAACAGGCCTATCAGCAGCACAAGATAATTGCGGTTCGCCAACGCGCGTCCAGCATCAAGAAGCCATTCCTTTAGCCCGAACTTCGCCGTCGTTGCCGCCGGTTTCGGGAGATAGGGAATGAACTTGCGCGTCGACCAGCTCGAATAGCTGAGGAGCAGCAGAATCGCGACACCAAAGCTTGCCGAGAACGCCGCGTAGCGCGCCGGATCAAGCGCACCATTCTTAAATTGCTCGCTGCTCGCAAAAAACAAGCGGAACGACAGCACCCAGGCGATCGTGTCGCCGACCCAAAGGCAAACGGTGTTGAAGCCCATGATGCTGGTCCGCTCAAGATAATCATCCGACATTTCGCCACCCAGCGCCAGATGCGGCGTGTGATAGAGCGTCAGCGCCTGCAACAGCATTGTGTTGCACACTGCGAGCCAGATGAGCTGCCCCATCTCGCCCCAATTGGGCGGATTGAACACCGCCCAGAACAGCAGGGCGCAAGGCAGGATCGCGACAAACATGAAAGGATGCCGTCGCCCGAGGCGCGAGCGTGTCCTGTCCGACCATGAGCCGACCAACGGGTCGAACAGAGCGTTGACGATCAGCCCGGCCGCAAGCGCCGTGCCAACATGGCCTGCCGGGAGACCGCGCACCTGATTATAGAAGATTAGCAGAAATGAGGAGGTCGCGGTGAAGGCAATCGCCTCTGCGGTGCTGCCAAGGCTATAATTCACCTTTTCAAAGCGGGTGAGTTGACGCAGGCTCATGCTGTTTCACTCAGGACACCGGGGTCCATCTGCGCAACATCATCTTTGCTTTGGCGGTAAGCCTGTGTAAGCGCATCGAGCTCATCAAACACGGTCCATTCCTCCACCACATAGGCACAGCCAAAGCGAAAATGGCTGCTGCCCCTGATCGCGATTGCCTTGCCCGCAGGGACATCACCAAGCATCCCGCCATGCTGGGTTGTGCCTTCAATAACCCAGCGCGACGCAAGGATGACGCCGTCGGTCTCCTCAGACCAGCAGACATGTTCGACCCGCGTCGTCGCATCGGGGAGGCTCACGAGCAAACCGATGATCAGATCAGAGATTGCACGTGGCCCTACCGCTTCGCGACAGCCGGGCCAGTGCGCGACAGCATCGGCGGAATAGTGAAAAGGGATATGTTCAAGACGCCGCGCATTCCAGACCGTATCGAAATGATGCTGCGCCCAACCGTCAGGCGTGTCCGTCGGGCCATCATAGCTCGGACGAGGAGCCTGTCCGTCGAGACGGGTCGAAGGTGACACGACGAATATGTTAGCTGACGGAACCGTCGCCAACCTCTGCGCGGTTTCGTGCAAATCGAGTCCAAGGTGATGCAGCACCGCGCCGCTATCGTGCATCAGCCATTCGGTATGGATGCGATTGTCGCGGCTGATGCAGTCGGCGACGAAGTAACTCATGACTTGCTTGCCGGTTGCCGGTCCGAATTCAGAGGCTCCGAGATGGGTGCCTGTCGAGTGGCCAAGGTGGGACGTATAAAAGCCTGCGCTTTCGTCTCCGCGCCACGCGATGTTGACGTGATCAGTCACTTGGTCGGGATAAGCGTTGAGCGATGCCACCGTCGCCGCCACGACCTCCTCCACCGACCGCACGACGCTGCTCGCGCCGTAAATTGTGCAGTTCGCGTCATAGGTTTCGTAAATGCGGCCAATCGCACGGTCGCGCCAGATTTCCTCGGTGATGCGCACAATATAATCGACAATGTCGCCGTATAGGGCGTCATAGCCGACCAATGGCTGCGTCCGGTACGATGGCCCCCTCAGCAGGTCCGCAATCTCGCGCTGGCGGATGCGAGTGACCGGCGGACGCTCGGGCAATTTGAACGGAAGCGTCATATCGTGAGTCATGCCGCAGCCACCAGCATCGGGTCACCAGTTTGCAACCGGAGAGCAGCGACCAGCGCTGGACCTGCGCGCCCGTCTGCCGCCTCCACGCCGACCAGCGTGTTGAACGGATGGAAAACTTCGAAAAGGCAGTCAGCGTGGCAATATTGGCGAAGCGCAGCCATTGTGTCGGGCAACGCCATCGCGTCCAGAAAATTGGCAATGAGATGCTTGTTGCGAGTATGCCCAATTTCGGAGGCGATTGGCTGGAATAGTCGGCTCATGGGAACCCCTTCTATGTTGTCGCTGGCGACGCCACTTATCGAACTAAGCCCGCTTTACCACCGTTTCCGGCAATCTAAGCCAGATGAAAGCGGCCGCCAAAAAGCTTATTGAGGCAAGGCTCATCACCGGCGCGCGGCCGAACGCTTCCGCCAATGGCGCGGTAATGAGCGGAGCCGCCATGCTGATGATCCGGCCCCAATTGAAAATAGAGGCAGCGGTCGAGCGGAGATGAGGCGGGTACAGCTCCGACAGCCAGGGCCCCCAGCACGCGCTGCACGACAACATGACGCCATACATAAAACCGGTCAGTTCGAGGAGACCTATCGGCATCGGCACAAAGAGGTAGACCGGGATAATCGCCGCTGCGGCAACAAAGCCCCACGCTGCTTTTCGCCTGCCATAACGATCGCTGATATATCCCCATACCAGCCCGCCAACAGCCGCACCGATGAACTGCCAGCCGAGTACGTCGCCAACAACGGTATCGGGTATAGCGCGATCCTCTTTCAAATAGGTCGACGCCCAGCCGGTAAATGCCTGATAGGCGAAAAAGTTAAATCCGGTCATCGTCGCCAGCAATATTGTTTGCTTGGCAACGCCCGGTTTGAACAGCTCTGCAATAGGCAGTTTAGATTTTGCCACCGCCTCGTCTTCGCTGGCACCGTCCATCGGGATAAAATGGCGGTCATCAGGGATGACTAGGAAAGCGAATAACGCAATCGCAACGGGCACTCCACCCGCGTAAAGCAAAACCTTCCAATCATAACCTGCCTTGAACGCGGCGGCTGACATAAAGCCTAGCGACGCGACAGCGATATTGTAGACCATGAAGACAACGCCGGCTATGACCCCGCGCACATCGCGCGCAAAAAGGCCTGAGTAGATACCGACCGCAATCGGGAACATTGAGCCCATGAAGAATCCAAGTACGATCCGCTGAATCATCAACCCGGTGTAATCGGTAACGGCCAAAGCACCGAGCAGACCGAGACCATAGCCGATCATCGAAATGACTAATGCGTTTCGCCTGCCGATCTTGTCGGCCACTTGCCCCATGACAACGGCACCAAAAATGGCGCCGACGGATTGCAAAGTGTAGGCCGACCCGGCTTCAAAATCGGTCAGGCTCAAGCTCTCTTTGATATAGGGCCGCAATATGTCAACGGTGTTCCACGACCAGGCATAAAAGAAATAACCAACCAGCAAAAAGGCAAGCGCGCCAAAGCGTCTCACTTGCGTGAACTCTTGCGCGCGGATCATGATGTTCCCCTTTCATGGTTGGGTAGCAAGTCGATGCCAAATTGACCGATTAGGTCGACCATGTCGATAAACACCCAGTTTTCGACGAGCATATCATCCTCCCGCCTCCAGAAATCCATGATCCGCTGCGTGATGCGTTTGCCGGTTGCGGCAATACCAATCCAATCATCACCCAGATGGGTGGCGTTGAGGCTGGGCCAGCCGGTCGACGCTATATAAGTGTTTTCGCCGATCCGGCATTTGTGGTTGCCACCGATGCGGTCAGGGAAGGCTTTCAGAAATGGGCCCTGATGCGCACGTTCGTAGTCGGCGTGGCCGCGTGCGCTGCCGATCCCGCCGGGGCCGTACCAGTGAAACTGCGGAGTCCAGAAGCGTTTCATGCCCATGCTGGACAGCGACTTTTGATCGTATGACATCAGGCCTGCGATCATATTCTCGACCAGTTTCAGGCTCTTGTTCGACTCTGCTGGATCGGCTGCAACGAGGGCGAGGCCATCTTGCGTTGCTGGAGCCGACGACCAGCTTTCGCCCAGTTGCGGGCGCAGCGGCCATTGACCCGTTTCAATCATCAACCGCGTGAGATCGAGCAACACATAGCTTTCGACAACCCGATCACCCTCTACCCGGTCGAACCAGCCATAGCGCAGAAAATGCGGGCGCCCGTTGGCGTTCATCCCAAACAGATCGTTCTGGAAATGGCCGACGAAATATCCGCTCGAAGCAAACCAGTCGCCATCATTAAAACGGCCGGCCATCAATAAATCGGTTCGCCGTTCTAAATCAGGGAGGGCGTGAACCAAGGGCTGCCAGAATCGTTCGATCATGGCCGATGCGCCGGTGCAATGATCGACCGGCGCGCCTGCATTAAAATTGCAATCAGGTGCGTAAAGCAGATCGGTCAACGCGGCATAGTGTTTGCCCAAATCACGGTGACTGTTGATCGCCTGCCAGTACCGCGCCTTGTCCAAAATTGTACTCCCTCTTAGTGATGACCACATATTGACTTCGAATGCAGTCGCCGTAAACTATTATTTGGGCTGGCGCTCCAATCGTTCGGATTGTGGGGAATCGGGAAACACATGGCTGACATTATTTCAGAAAACCAAAGTTGGGGCACTGACGCAATCGCTAAGCGGATCGTGCGCTATGATGATCTGATTCCGTGCTACAATGCCTTTATCGATTGCCGCACGCCTGGGTCGGAGGCGAAGGAAAATTTTACGATCATCGGCCCCGGCGTGTCGGAAAATCCTGACCAACATGTCCATATTGCTGAGCCGCATGGCTATAATATCGGCGGCGCACGGCAGCCTCCGGGATGCGTCAACTCACAGCACAGCCATGATATGGCAGAGGTATTTGTCGCCCATAGCGGCCATTGGCGCTTCGATCTGGGCGAGCATGGCGATGATGCGCGGCTCGAACTGCATCCGGGCGATGTTATTTCAATTCCGACGCGGATGTTTCGCGGCTTTACCGCGACCGCCCCCGCCGATGATGGCAGTCCCGGATTTCTCTGGGCGGTTCTGGGACACGACAATCCCGGGCGAGTGACTTGGGCGCCGAAGGTTTTCGATATGGCAAAGGACTACGGCCTCATTCTCCTCGAAAATGGTTCGCTCGTGGATACCACGGCAGGCGAAACGGTGCCCGCCGATGTGTCGCCGATGACACCGACGTCTCGGCACGATGCCGATGCCTTGGATATAATGCCGGCAGAACAGGCTGAGGCAATTGTATGGCGGAACAAGAGCGCGAACGGCACCAACTTAACGGCCATCATCGGCGCAAACGCGCCGCTTGATTGGGAACATGGTTTCGAGGTCGACCGCGTTGATATTGCCGCGGCGGACACGATCGATTGGAAAAGCGACGACAGCAAGGAAGTGCTGTTTGTTCATAGCGGGCAAGTGGAAATCGAATGCGGTGACGGTGTCGTTACGTTGGGTGAAGGCGATACTATCAGTCTGCCTGCTGGATTGCCGCGCAGATTAAAATCCGCTGCTGGCGCGGTTACATTTCTGGTTCACCCTTGATGGCGATTCCCAATGGAGCCATTCCAAATATTGGGGGTCGCGATATCGCTGAGATTATGGCGCCGCAAGGCGCACGTAGGCAGAATATGGCTGGTTTCGGCGACGAGTATTGCGACATCGTCGATTATATCCTGCGCTGCACCCACCGCATTTGGGAGCAGAAAGACGTCGGCCTGATCGCAACGCATTATGCGCCGGATATCATTGTTCATATGATGACCGGACCAGTGCTCGGCATGGGCGGCGTGGTCGCTGGAACATCGCGGACACTTTCGGCTTTTCCGGACAGGACTCTAATGGGGGAGGCAGTGATTTGGTCCGATGAGGGTGATGGCGTATACCTATCTTCACACCGCAACACATCGACCGCCACAAATCTGGGGCCATCGGAACTTGGTCCCGCCACCGGAAAGCGTATCACGTTCACCAACATCGCCGATTGCTTGTGCAAGGAGAATCTGATCATAGAGGAATGGCTGGTCAGAGATTATAGCGCGATGGCGCTGGGGCTGGGCTATCACCCAAGGGCAGTTGCCCGCGATCATGCTGCGTCGGATAAAGCAAACGGCGGGCGCGCGGACTGGCGCAAAGCCGCGATGGAGCGGATCCTTTCAAGCATTGCGTCTCCATTTCCAACCGCGAATTTTCCCGATCCAGCAGCAGACCCGCACGCCTTTGCGCATGCATTCTTTGACCGTATCGTCAATCACCGGCGGTTTGGAATGGTTCGTGACACCTATTCGTCGGCTGCACATTGGGCTGGGCCTGGAGGACGGCGGCTATTCGGCTGGGGAGAGATTGCGGGCTGGTTCACAGCCCTAGTCGGCAGTTTCGGCGATGCGCGGGTTGCCATTCAGCATGTTGCCGCAGTCGATGGTCAGATCTCAGTTCGCTGGGAACTGGCCGGCACGCACGATGGAGGGGCGCTATATGGTATTGCCACGAACGAGCCCGTTTACATTCTTGCCGTCACCCATTGGCGTATCGCGCACGGGGTGATTATCGACGAGGTGACGGTGTTTGATGAAGTCGCGTTGATGCGACAGTTGGAGGGTGGGCTTTGAGCGATCTTTCCAAACTCGAAACTTCCTTGCGACGAGACCGTAATCTGGCCGCACTTGCCGATAGCCATGTCCACCGCACGACGCGGGAGGACAGCCTCGGCATCATCAAAGGCCGCGATGCAATTACCGCAGCTTGGGTGAATGAGGACGCTAGCGACATCACCATCACCTCCGATCTGGGGGGTATGATCGCATACAAGGTAAAGGGCTGGCACGGCCACCGCTGGGTCTGGCGCGAAGAAGGCCGCATCTTGCGCGAAGTCGTCATCGAAGATCGCGGCGAACCCAAATCCGCCCTGCCCCAGCACCCGCCTTTAGGTGAACTGCGCAGCGGTGAAGGGCAGTATGCCGCAAGCGACAATGCGATTCTCCCACCAAGCTTTCCTGACGGTGCCCGCGACATCGCCAACTGGCTGCACCAGGCCTGGAATGGCCGTGCCTTCAATCTCTACGACCGCGCTTGGCTGCCTGAACTTGTCCGCGAGTTACCCGATGCCACTTTCTATTTCGAACATGCGGTAGTTGGCGAAAAGCGAACCGCGATATTGTGGCGCGTGCACGGACATCATGCGAACGGTCAGCGCGTGCGCCTGATCGGCAGCAGCATTTTCACCGGCGATTCGGACGATACGGTGATCGATCACGCTGCGATGGCGGCACAGATCGCGCGCGAGACCATCTCTTATGCGTGAGCGGGGGCTGCTAAAACCGCTTCAATCTGGTTCAGCGTCAATGCCGCTAAATCGTCGGTGACAAGCGCCGCGCCTGAAAAATCCTGATCATCGGTCATCGCCCCTGGCATAGCGATTACTGCAATTCCTGCCGCTATCGCCGAAGCCATGCTGACCGGCGTGTCTTCTATTGCGACCACGTCGTCCGCCGTCAGTCCCAGTTGCAACAGGCAATGGAGATACGCGTCGGGCGCTGGCTTGACGCTGGCAATCTTGTCAATCGTCGTGATGCTGGCAAAGGCCCCGAAATCAAGCCGGTCGCCCAAGGCCGCCCTGATGGCGTCGACATTGTCTAACGATGTCGATGTACAAAGAGCGACGCGAACATTTTCATCCCGGCATGTTTTGATGAGTTCGGCGACGCCGCGTCGTGGCGCCAGCGCGCCGCCAGCGGTGAGCGCGGCGTAATGGAAGGTTTTGCGTTCGTGCAGTTCGGCAATCAACGCGTCGGATACGTCCGAACGGTCCGCGTCTTCATCACGGTAAGCGCGCAGTCGGGCCTGCCCGCCATTGACGGATAGCAGCCGTCGATATGTCGCGGCGTCCCAGTCCCAATCCAGACCTTGTTCGCGAAAGGCAAGGTTGAAAGACTGGCGCTGCAGGTCCGACGTTTCTGCGATGACACCGATTGCGCCGAAAATGACGGCTTTTAACTGCACCATGTAATGGGGTTCCTTGAAAACATGCCTACGTACCACAACGCGATTAGCATGATTTTGTTGCAATATTTTTAGGGTCTAACCGTCTCTGCCGATTTTGAGGCAGGTTGCAAAAGGAAATCATGATCCGAGCCCCAGACGAACAGGATTACGGCTTTTTCCCGGCTTATGCCAACATCGGTCGTGCGGGGCACGAATATATCCGCTGTACAACGGGCTGCTATGTTGGGGATTGGAGCCGAAGGTCACAAAGGTCACACGAAAAGGCACTTTTCATGAACAGATGTTCATATTGCGAACACCGCCGTTCCCCGGCCTTTCGGCTGCCTGCGCCGGAGAACTTGGCCATGAAGCCCGCAAAGCGCCCGATCAGGCACCGCAACGAGTCAAAGAGAGTGTCAAACCACATCCCAACGGCGCACCAGAAATGTCCTATATTGCAAGAACATTATAAGAACAATAGCGCGATTGGCCGCTTTGTTGGGGATTCGGGAACGTCCGGTTTTAGATAGCTATTTCGGTAAGCTGACATGATTGATTTGCCAACTATCGCAGATCTGGCATGATCCGACGATGGATGGTCTACGATTTCGACAGATAGCTCTCTGCATAGGCGCTTTATGCGCGGCCTCCTCGGTCGCTAAGGCACATGCTCAAGAAGCCCCTCTTCACGTGCTTAAAGAACTTGGCGTGGGCGTGGAGGTTCGCCAATATCCGGTCAACCCAGGCTCTTTGGACACATTTAATCGGCGTCGCGACGAGGCGGCGGCTGCCGCAGTCAGCGAGGTTCTAGACGCTTTTGGGACTCCTCTTCTCCGGGAGGTCGGCAGCGAAACCGACGTCCGCCTCGTATACCCAAAGTTTCTCATCATAGTCTCTGGCCGCTTTTCAAACGGGATAATATGCCGCATCGATGTTCCCGTAACGGGTCTTAGCGTCGGCTTTAAGGAAGAAACTATCGCTGAGCTTGCGGCTCGTTCCTGTCGATCTGCCGAAGAAAAAAACTGGGGTGCATTAGGGTTTACCGCAACAACTGCAATCGGCTTAGAGCCATTGCAAAAGGTTCCGGGAGCTAAATTGAGCGTTTACGCGACGGACCAATTGGACAGTCTTTTCTCAAATCTTGTACGCGAGGTTGAAGTTGGTGCCGGAATACGCTCCAGCCTCGTTCGACAAGCGAACCGCGACGAGAGTTTTCCCCGCGACGGCATCTTACAGTGGCGATATGCTTGGTTTGAAAATGGCAATATACTCGCTGTTCGTTATCAGCGGCGAGCGAAACCGGAGTCTCTTGAGCCAAGTATCGGTCTAGCCTGCGCAATTGTCGTGCCCAGCGACTCATTGCCCAGCTTTGAGCAAGGGCCGTTCGCAGATTGGTGCAATCACCAAGTTGGGCGCTTGAGTTCGGCGTTAGACAAATACGTTGGGGCGGTTGCAAATTTCCGGAGTTCGGTCGCTCGAGATGGTCGGGATACCGGCATCTCGATGTATGGCGGATTTCACCAAGGACCGTTGCCGGTCCAGTTGACGGCACAGTTCTGGAAAACCGGAGAGGTGCCTGATCTCCAACCGCAGTGATCACCGGCGATGATTAAGCTACGGCAGCTTCCAAGAACCGAGCCGTACTCTAGGAACGGCCGCAAACTTGTCGTGAACGGACATCCTAGCTCTAAGCCCGCACACTCTCCGCCAACCTTGCAGCACCGCCAAGCAAAAAATCCTGATCAGACTGCAGGATGAACAGGCTCGCGCCTTTCTCACGCCACATCGGCACGTCACCGATACGGCCTAAAAACATGCCAGTCGTCCGCCCCGCCGCTTTCCCCGCTGCAACGATGCGGTCGACAGCGTCTACAACCACCGCCTCGTCTGGCGTGTCAGCGGCATAGGAAATCGTCAGGTCGGCGCGGCCTATGAACAGTGCATCTATGCCCTCAACAGCAGCAATGCTCTCGATATTATCAACACCCTCAACATCCTCGATCTGGGCGATGACGATGACATTCTTTGCATCAGCTCGATGTTTGGCCATGCCTTTGGTCGTGTACCCTGCCGCACGGCTGGATCCCGCATAGCCTCGCCCACCACTGACATAATGGCAGGCTTTGACAGCGGTCTCGGCTTCGGCGGCGGTGCGGATGTGGGGGAGGATCACGCCCTCGGCACCGCAATCGAACGCGTTCAATATTTGCTCATGGCTGGCCGACTGCGGGCGGACCAACACGGTCTTGCCGCCCGCACGCGCTGCCATAATGCATAGGTCAAGGCTCGCCCGGTCGAATGGTGCATGCTCGGCGTCGAGCACGAGACAATCGAGCGAGGAGAGCGATAGCACCTCAACCACATGCGGGTGCGGGGTTTTGACCCATGTGCCAGTGAGCAGCTCGCCAGCGTGAAGGCGGGTGCGAAACTCTACCATAATTTCTTACTCGCCAGTTCTG
Organism: Sphingomonadales bacterium; assembly: GCA_031376385.1. Taxonomy (GTDB): domain Bacteria; phylum Pseudomonadota; class Alphaproteobacteria; order Sphingomonadales; family Sphingomonadaceae; genus Aquisediminimonas. The sequence continues at coordinate 73,946 of JANMDQ010000029.1, read as the reverse complement.
CACCTTCGGAAAGCGTTTTGAGCTTTGCCCAAACAATATCGGGATCGACCACGCCAAAGCCCGCAAAAGTCGAAAATCCGCAGTCGGTTCCGGCAATCACCCGTTCGCGCCCGATAATGTTCGCATATCGTTCGATCCGTTCGGCAACGACGCGCGGATGCTCGATGAAATTGGTGGTGCTATCGATTACGCCTGGGATCAGGATTTTATCCTCGGGGATGATGTCCGCCATTTCGACGAAATAGTTCCAATCAGCAGCATGGCGCGGATTGGATGTTTCGAACAATAAAGCAGCCGGCTTTGCCGCCATCAGTGTCGGCAGGATCACACCCAGCTCAACATCACAGCAATGCGGCCCTTCATAATTGCCCCAGCAAACATGCATCCTCACGCGGTCAGCAGGCACGTTGCGCAGCGCGTGGTTCAGTGCCTCGACATGGCCACCGATCAACGTCAGATATTCGTCGTCGCTGCGGTCCTTGTACATCATGTGCCGCCCGAGGCCAAGATCGGGGCTGTCGAGTTGCAGATACAGCCCAGCGGCCACAATCGCTTCATATTCGGGTCGCATCGCCTCTGCCAATGCCTCCAGATAGGCGTCTTGTGTCGGATAATATTCGTTGGGCTGGAACAAAGCGATCACACCGGGTGAGGCCGCATTCATGAAGCCACCAACGGGCTTATGCGCCTCAACAGCCCCCAGCATGTGCGCAACATCGTCTTCAAGCGGAGCCATGGATTTGACCGCAATCGGCCCGACGCATTTGGGGCGACGATAGGTCGGGGTGCCGCCGCCCTTGTCTTGCCGCTTGAGGAAATTGGGAAACATCTCAAGGTCTTTGGGCGGCGTCCGCGCACTATCGCCATCGAAGCCAGTAATCCGGTCTTTGATATAAGTGGCGTAGGAGATTTTGGACATTTCGCCGTCGGAGACAAGATCGACGCCACTTGCCACTTGCTTAGCCACCGCATCATCCACGGCAGCGCCAATTACCGATGAAAACTGTGCGGCATCAACTGGCTCGCCGCGTTCCTGTGCAAAGACTAGATCCGTCACAGCCGCAGAGCGCGGGAGCGACCCGACATGGGTGGTCAATATGCGGTCAGCCATCAGGCAAATTCCTCTTTGTTGTTGTTGAGCCAGGTTTTGAGTGTTTCAGCAAAGTCCTGGGGCGCTTCGAGTGGAAGCATGTGGCCTGCGCCCGGGATTTCGGTAAATTGAGCATCGGGTGTGATCTGCGCCCATTTGCGGTGCCGTTCCGGTGGGCAGAGCGTGTCTTCGCTGCCGCACATATACAGCACAGGCACAGTGAGTGCGGCAACTGCGCCGCGCCACAGCCGCGCGTCGCACATATACCGGGTAGCAGAACAGGCGTCACTGGCATTAGGCAAGTCGCGCCGAGTTGCCCGATAGCAATTCGCCTGCGAACAAACGCTGTTCGGGCGACAGTTCGGGCCGTTCGATCCGTTCTATCAACATCGCAACTGCTGCCTCGGTCATCCTCCGAACCGGCTGGCGAATGGTGGTAACTTGATAGGCAAGCCAAGTTGCCGGACCAACGCCGTCAAAGCCAACAATTGACAGATCCTGCGGCACCTCAAGGCCGAAATTGATCCGCGCGCTATCGATCGCGCCGATCGCCATCAGGTCGTTGGCGCAAATCAGTGCGTCCATCTTGCGATGAGTCATTCGCATCAGTTCTTTCAGCGCCGCGTCGCCGCTGGCATAATCGAAATTGCCGCGCACTATCCGGCAGTCGCGGCCCAATTGCTGCAACCGTCGCCGCGCTGCTTCAACCCGTTCTTCGCCGACATAGCTATCGGCTGGGCCAGCGATGATGCCAAAGACGTGATGCTCGCCCTCAACCAAGCCATCGACCAAGGCATGTTCGCCGCTGACCGAATCGCAGCAGACGCTGGCAACGGGAACGCCTTCGCCAATGCGGTTATACAGCACAACCGGCACGCCTCTGTCGGCAAACGCGGCGAGCTGTTCGGGGTGAAGCCGCGCCGCGACTATCGCGCCGTCAACACGATATCGCCAGACTTGATCGAGCACCTCGTCGACATCCGATTCGGCAGCGAGCGAGAACAACAGAACACGAATACCCTGCGCGGATAAACGCTGAGTCAGCTCTGCCAGCACCTCGGGATAATACAGGTTGGTCAGGTTCGAAATGATGATCGCGACAAGGTTCGACCGGCGCGTTATCAGGCCTTGTGCAATGGCATTGGGATAATAATGCAGCTCGCGCGCAGCAGCCAATATCTTCTCGCGGGTGCGCGGCGCGACTGATGCGCCCTGTTTGAAACAGCGCGATACCGCGGACTGCGACACACCGGCGTGGCGTGCAACATCATAGGATGTTGCTCGCCCGCCTGCTGTTGCCCTAGATGTAAGGGCCTCAGGCTGCTTCTTTACGGCCATAACGGCGGACCCTTATGTCGGCCTGTTCTTTATGACCTGCGAAACCTTCTATCGCGCACAGACGCGAACAATATTCCCCTATCATCACACTAGCCTCATCGGTTAGCACCCGTTGATAGGTGCAAGTTTTGATGAACTTGCCCACCCAAAGTCCTCCCGTAAAGCGTGCATTTTTCTTCGTGGGTAATGTGTGGTTCGTGCCGATGACTTTGTCGCCATAGCTAACATTAGTGCGGTGGCCCAAAAACAGCGCGCCGTAATTGGTCATATGCGTGAGGAAATAATCGGGGTCTTTTGTCATCACCTGCACATGCTCGGATGCAATTTCGTCAGCAATCTGAACCATTTCTTCGTAGCTATCGGCAACGATAACCTGACCGTAGTCGGCCCATGCCTTTGACGCGATGGGGGCCGTTGGCAGGATCGTAAGTTGTCGTTCGATTTCGGCCATTGTTTCGCGCGCCAGCTCTTCTGAATTGGTCAGCAAGATCGCGGGGGAATTGGGGCCATGTTCAGCCTGGCCTAGCAGATCGGCGGCGCATAACTCGCCGTCAACGGTTTCATCGGCGATCACCAGCGTCTCTGTCGGTCCAGCGAGCAAGTCGATCCCAATGCGCCCAAACAGTTGTCGTTTGGCTTCGGCGACATAGGCGTTGCCCGGCCCGACAATCATATCGACCGCCTTTACGCTCTGAGTGCCAAGCGCCATTGCCGCCACCGCCTGTACGCCACCAACGCACAGGATTTCGTCCGCCCCCGCCATATGCATGGCAACGACAATCGCCGGATTGGGTTTACCCTCAAACGGCGGTGCTACTGAAATCACTCTCTGCACGCCTGCGACCTTCGCGGTGACAACGCTCATGTGCGCGGATGCGACCAGCGGATATTTGCCGCCGGGGACATAGCAACCAACGCTGTTCACCGGCAGGTTTTTGTGGCCCAGTATCACACCGGGAAGTGTTTCGACCTCAACGTCTTTTAACGCATCGCGCTGAATCTGCGCAAAGCCTCGCACCTGTGCCTGCGCAAAGCGGATATCCTCAATGGTTTGCGGTGCCAGCTCTGCATAAGCTGCGTCAATGTCAGCTTGCGACAACCGGAAATCGGCAGGCGCCCAGTTGTCGAATTTCTGCGACCAGTCCCGCACTGCGTCATCGCCGCGTTTCTTGATATCGGCAATAATCTCTTCAACGACATGGCGGACCTGCGCGTCTGCCTCAGCGGCTGCATCTTCGGTGATGCCGGTTTTAAGATAGCGGGCCATTTCAGTCTCCTTGGGTGCTTTGAATCAGTTCCAATCTGAGATAAGCTAAAGGAAATGACTTCGAATGCAAAGAGGATAGAATGACGCAAGATGAAGTCCCTATCTGGGCGCAAGGGCTTTGGGGCAAGCAAGCGGTGGTCACCGGGGGGAGCAAAGGGCTTGGCCGCGCTATTTGCGTTGCACTGGCGCAGGCAGGCGCAACTGTCACAGCTGTCGCGCGTGATCCTGCGGTTCTCGCAGACTTCGCCGCAGAATATCCTGCGATCCAGACGTGGCAAGCCGATGTAAATGATCCGGCATTCGGTATCGAACTTGCACAGCGCAAGGTCGATATCTTCGTCAATAACGCTGGAACCAACAGCCCCATGCCAATGGTTGATGTTCCCATGAATGTGCTTGATCAAATGCTAGGTCTTAACGTGCGTGCGGCCTATTTGGCGGCGCAAGGGGCTGTACGTTCGATGGTGACGGCCGGTATGGGCGGCGTAATTGTCAATATCAGCAGCCAGATGGGCCATGTCGGTTCGCCCGGACGGACGGTCTATTGCATGACCAAGCACGCGTTGGAGGGGCTGACCAAGGCAATGGCGGTCGAGCTTGCCCCGCACAACATCCGCGTGAATTCGGTGGCACCGACCTTTATCGAAACGCCCATGACCGCGCCGATGCTGGCCAAGCCCGAGTTTCGCGCCTTTGTCGACAATATGATTCCTTTGGGCCGCATCGGAAAGCCCGATGATGTGGCGGCGGCGGTGCTCTATCTAGCGTCGCCCTCGGCGAACATGGTCACCGGGACAAGCTTGCTGGTCGATGGCGGCTGGACGGCCAGATAGACCGTCTCTCCGGGCGAACACCAGTATTCTGGCGAGTTTCGAACGCCCTGACTTCTGTCTGAGTATCGCTGTTTTTGAGCCGTCCATAACAATGCGCCGCTGGGCATCTTTGAGAAATGATAGGCACCACATGCTGGCTTAAGTATCACGGCCTGCTGCGATGAAATCATCGGAGCCTAGACTATTATCGGCGCTTGGACGGCAGTGCGGACTTGTAACACTTTGGTTCCGGTCACCTGTCTCATAATGCTACCTTGGCTTCGAATGCGAGCGGGCTGATACTATATCCGTTGGACGATAATCCGACACTCACTTGCCGAGCGTCGATTTACCAACCTCCAAATCTGCCACAACACGCACTCTGGGAAGCCCGCTGGTCAATGCTGTCCTAACTGCTGCCTGCTTGAACTCTTCACTATGCTTGATCGACATGATCGGTCCCCTTCAGTGAGATCTATAATCTCAAGTGACCGGAACCAAAGTGTGACAAGTCCATGGGTCCTGAAACGAGTTCAGGACGACGGATGCGGTTGACCAGAAAAAGCCCTTGCCGCAAGTGCAAAGCCTAACCCTAGCATCGCGCCCGCCACGACGTCCGTCGGCCAGTGAACGCCAAGCATCACCCGCGACAGGCACGTCGCAGCGGCGAGGAAAATCGCCAAAGTAAGCCGCACCTTCGCTGACCCAACTGGCAGCAGAAACGCCATTGTGAGGAATAGCGCAGTCGCGTTGGTCGCGTGGCCGCTGGGGAAAGATAAGCTCGACACGCTATCGAGATGTGGCACTAAATCAGGCCGGAGCCGCGCGAAAAGCGTCTTCAAAATATCCGACGTCACGCCTGCCAGAACCGGAAACACCAGCATCACAAGCGCCAGCCGCCGTTCCTTTTTCCAGAACAACCAGATGACCGACACAGCCAAAAGGATCGAACGCCGCTCCCCATCTGCAATCCAGGTGAAAGCGTAAGTGAGGGAAATCAGACCTTCCGATGCCGTCGCTTTCGTCAGGGCAAGTGCGCGGAACCCTCGCTCGTCCAAAGGCAGTAAACCGCCAGCCAAAACGGCGAGCCCCAACGCGATGACCAGCAGCAGCAAACCGATCGGGGCAATGAACGATCGCACGGTCGGCGATGACGCCGCTGATGCGATTCCGACGTCACTTGTCATTCTTCACCACAACACCGGCCAGAATCACAACTTCAACATCTTCCAGCGCACGCACATCTTTCAGCGGATCGCCATCGACGGCAATCATATCTGCCATGCGCCCAACCGCAATCGCGCCAACGTCTGCCTCACGGCCAAGCGCCTGCGCTCCGTTGCGGGTGGCGGCTTGGATCGCCTCCATCGGTGTCATGCCATATTGGACCATGACCTTGAACTGACCGCCGACAAGCCCGTGCGGCATCACGCCCGCGTCAGACCCGAACACCATACGCACGCCAGCTTTGTGCGCCTTGCGGAAGTTATCACGCTGGATTTGGGCGATTTCGCGATCCTTGCGCAGATTATCCTTTAGCACGCCATTTTTTGCACCTTCGGCCTGCGTGTAATCGGTGTTGTAGATATCCATCGAAAACCACACCGGCTGCTTGCGCTCGACAGCCAGTTTGATGCCTTCATCATCGACCAGCGAAGCATGTTCTATGGTGTCGATCCCAGCGCGGATAGCGGCTTTGATCCCTGCCCCGCCGTGGGCATGGGCGGCCGTCCGCAGACCCCATTGATGCGCCTCATCGGCAATGGCGCGCAGTTCGCTTTCCGACAATTGCTGCTGGCCGGGCTCGGTATTGCGAGAGAAAACCCCGCCCGTCGCGCAGACCTTAATCACTTGCGCGCCGTATTTGCGCTGTTCACGCACGCGCTGGCGCAGCTGCTGCTCCCCATCGCCGACCGCCACACCTTTGCGCTGGTAGGATGGCGGCAAAAATGTTTCATCGCAGTGGCCGCCTGTCGCGCCAATGGCATGAGCCGCCGGCACAATGCGCGGCCCCACGGCATAGCCATCCGCAATCGCTTGGCTTAGGCCCACATCATTGTAATTGGCCGACCCGACATTGCGGACCGTCGTGAACCCAGCCTGCAGCATATCGCCCGCGTTTTTCACGGCGACGCTGCTCCAGAAACTATCCGTGTATTCCAGCCCTCGATAACCGCCGATCTCGGCCACGCTATCCAGATGAACATGCATATCGATGAGGCCAGGGATAAGGGTTTTGTCGCCAAAATCGGTAATCTTCGCTCCCTCCGACAAATCCAATCGGTCCAAGACGGAGGCATCATAGACGCCGACAATGCGTCCATCCTGAACGGCAATCAAAGGACGATCAACGACCTTCCCTGTGAGCACATCGATCATTCGAGCAGCTGTGAAATAAGTGGTCCCTATCCCAGATGGCTCGGCCTGTGCAGTTCCACAAAAAGACGAGGCCACGGCCAGCGCCAATGGCAGATTTACGAATTTCCAATTCTGTTGCATTCAACAAACTCCGATCAAACTAGCGGTAGAGCCGACGAATATAGGCAGTGTATCATCGCAGTCATTAGAGGCGGACGCTGACAGGCAACACACGGATTGGCAAGGGGGAGCGGATTGAGCAACGCCGCGATCGTTTTCCGAAGCGAAAACAAGAAATTTGGAACAAAGAAAAAACAATTCTTGACATTGGAACATCAGTGGAACATTATCGGGAACATAGGAGATTAATGATGCATTTCGTTTCCGTTTTGGTTATAGTCTGCGTGGCTATGTTGGCCTTCGCCATCATGGCTTCGACCTTTGCTGAATATGGCGCGCGAATGGTTTGGGCTCTAAGAGGAGAGTCTCCTAAAACAAGCACGAATGTGCACTCCCTCTACTTCCAACCGGAACCACGGCGCAAAATGAGCAAGGCTCCTATGCGGCAGGAGGAGTTTCGGTCGTTGCCTTTGGCCGCTTGATTTTGGCATAGCTCTGGATGCTGAACGGTATAAGTAAAGCATAGATCAGGCAGATGATGCTCAGCACGATCCACGGGACAGAAAAAATAGCAGCACCGATGAGTGCGAACAGGCCAATGACTTCCAAGCGAACAGAGCTTTTGGGACGAACCGACCCCCAACTGAAAGTCGCGATATTGGAAATCATCAGAAAGGCCACAAAAGCCATCCACGGCGCGACAAGTAGCGGCTCTCTCGCCCACTCCAACCCTGTTTCAAGCCAGATATAAAGCGGCAGAAGAGCAAGTGCCGCGCCGACCGGAGCCGGAACACCAGTAAGAAATCCCGCCGATTTATGCGGTTGCTCCTCCACATCAATCGCGGCATTGAACCGAGCAAGGCGAAGTGCCGCACACAAGACAAAGGCGAGCGCAAAAAGCCATCCGTAACGCGGGATCACTTGCAGCGACCAAAGATACATGACCAGCGCAGGAGAGACGCCAAAGGCGATAACGTCGGAGAGCGAATCCAGTTCTGCACCAAACCGACTGGCTCCATTGAGCATTCTGGCAATGCGCCCATCCACCCCATCAAGGACGCCAGCAATTATGGTCGCGATGACTGCCTTGTCCCATTCCCCCGCAATCCCAAAACGGATCGCAGTTAAGCCAGCGCAAAGCGCCAATGCTGTGACAGCATTCGGAGCAATAGTCCGCAACGGTATACCACGCTTACGCGGCGCGCTTCCATCGCGGACGGAGTCACTCATTGAAGCCCAGCATTTATGCTGGTGCTTTCCCCCATGACCCCTAAAATCGTTTCGCCTGCCACAGTCCGCTGGCCCAGCGCGACTTTCGACGACGTGCCAACTGGCAGATACACATCAACGCGGCTACCAAAGCGAATAAGGCCAACACGCTGTCCCGCCGCCACTATATCACCCGGCTTTACAAACGGCATGATCCGCCGCGCGATGAGGCCTGCGATCTGCGTAAACCCAATGCGCACGCCATCATGACGTTCAACCAATATATGCTGGCGTTCATTATCCTCGCTTGCCTTATCAAGGTCAGCATTCACGAATTTACCAGCAATATAGACGACTTGCTTAATAGATCCCGCAATCGGCGCGCGATTGATATGGACGTCAAACACACTCATAAAAATCGAAACCCGCGTCATCACGGCTTCGCCAAGGCCTGCTTCACCAGCCAATTCGGGCGGCGGCGGCACTTGGACGATCAGCGTAATCAGGCCGTCGGCAGGTGCGATGATATACTGATCCCCCTGCGGCACCGCTCGGATAGGATCACGAAAAAATGCGAGCACCCAGATCGTCACTCCGGCCATGGGCCACGCAAGCGTTTCCCAAGCCATGATGGCAAAAAATGCAGTGATGACCGCCGCGATCAATGCGAATTTGCGACCTTCAGGATGGATGGATGGCCATTGCCATTTGACCGGAGGAGCCCCGGTGTCGTTCGTGTTAAGTGCGCCCATTCGTTTGCTTTACGCGGATGAGTGGAGAGTGACAACCTGCAAGGTTGATCGCGGCGATTTCAAGCCCTAGAGCAAGACATCGTCAGAAAGATCATGAAGAAAGACCCCAAAATGGCCAAGATCAAGGTTAAAACACCCGTCGTTGAGATAGACGGGGACGAAATGACCCGAATCATTTGGCAATGGATCCGGGAAAAACTGATCCTGCCCTACCTCGACATTGATCTTAAATATTATGATCTCTCCGTCGAAAAGCGTGATGAGACCAATGATCAAATCACGATTGATTGCGCTCATGCGATTAAACAATATGGCGTCGGCGTAAAATGTGCCACGATTACCCCCGATGAAGCGCGGGTTGAGGAATTTAAACTCAAGAAGATGTGGAAATCGCCGAACGGCACCATCCGCAACATTTTGGGCGGAGTCGTGTTCCGCGAACCCATTGTGATCCGCAACGTCCCTCGCCTGATCCCAGGTTGGACTGATCCGATTGTCGTCGGACGTCATGCGTTTGGCGATCAGTATAAGGCGACGGACTTTCTTGTTCCCGGCCCCGGCAAGCTGAAGATGATCTGGGAAGGCACAGACGGCGCGCGCATCGAAGAGGAAGTATTCGATTTTCCTTCCGCTGGCGTGGCGATGGGCATGTATAATCTTGACGATTCCATTCGCGATTTTGCCCGCGCCAGCATGAACTATGCGCTGGATCGCGGATGGCCGCTCTATCTCTCAACAAAAAATACCATTCTAAAGGCCTATGACGGGCGTTTCAAAGATCTGTTCGCGGAAGTCTTTGCCGCCGAATTTGAAACCAAATTTGCCGAAGCCAATATCGTTTACGAACATCGCCTGATCGACGATATGGTCGCATCGGCGCTCAAATGGTCTGGCAAGTTCGTCTGGGCCTGCAAGAATTATGACGGCGATGTGCAGTCAGATCAAGTTGCGCAGGGCTTTGGTTCTTTGGGCCTTATGACGTCCGTCCTTCTGTCACCCGATGGCAAAACTGTGGAGGCCGAAGCTGCCCATGGCACGGTGACGCGCCATTACCGGATGCATCAGCAGGGCAAGGCGACGTCTACCAACCCCATCGCCTCAATCTTTGCATGGACTGGTGGTCTGAAATTCCGAGGCAAGTTTGACAACACACCCGACGTAACTCGCTTCGCTGAGTTGTTGGAGAAGGTATGCATTAAAACCGTTGAAAGCGGTAATATGACGAAAGATTTGGCCATCCTGATAGGGTCAGACCAACCTTGGCAAACGACTGAAGCTTTTTTTGAATCAGTCCGTGAAAATCTGGAAAAAGAAATGGCCAATTGGGCCTGATGTAATGGCAAAGGGGGAGCGGATGATGCATCGGTTCACCCCCGCGCCGCCAACAGGTGCCATCCATGGCGCTTGAGTTTTACTCCCCCGGTTTCAGCGATACGCTCGTCATTCTAGGCAGCGCAGGCCTTGTAATACCTGCGTTCGCGCGTTTCCGCATAACGCCTGTTATCGGGTTCATTTTGGTTGGCATCTTGGTCGGCCCCTTTGGTCTCGGGACGCTAGTGGGTGACTATCCGTGGCTTTACTGGATAACGATATCTGATCCTAAAGGGATGGCCCCATTTGCGGAATTGGGCATCATATTGCTGCTCTTTTCTATAGGCCTTGAGCTCTCCTTTGGTCGGCTCTGGGCTATGCGAAGGCGCTTGGTTGGCTTTGGTGCCTCAGAGTTAATCGGCGCCAGCATCCTCATTGCAGCGGCCCTCATTGCATTCGGCGAATCTCCGCCTGCGGCATTGGGGCTTGGTCTTGCTCTTTCTCTCTCCTCAACAGCGCTGGTTCTTCCGATCGCAGGCACGACTAGCGCCGTCGGTCGATTGGCGCTGGCCATGCTGCTCTTTGAGGATTTAGCGCTTGTACCGATCATCTTCCTGCTCGGCGTCCTGTCTGCGGGGGTTGGCGGAGACGGATTGGCGGATTTGGCCCAAACTGCGGGCCTTGGCATCCTCATCGTTGGAGCGATGCTTGTCCTTGGTCCCTATGTGCTCCCCCCGCTGTTCGCTCAAGCCGCGCGCACGAAGAGCCCAGAACTATTCCTAGCGGCCAGTCTTCTTGTCGTAATCCTGTCAAGCTTTGCCACTGGCGTTATTGGTCTTTCTCCTATCGTCGGAGCGCTTGTCGCTGGGCTATTGATCGCAGAGACGAAATATGTGGTGGAGGTGGAGGCCATGATCCTCCCCTTCAAAGGATTAGCCCTTGGCATCTTCCTGATCAGCGTAGGCATGAGCCTTGATTTGGCAATGATAGTCGCCCGCTGGCATGAAGTTGTGCTGGCCGTGGCTGGCGTCGTCGCGATCAAAGTTATCGTTACAACGGGGCTGCTGCGCCTTGGCGGCATATCTAGCGGCATAGCAACGGAGACCGGCGTATTGATGGCCAGCCCTTCGGAAACGACTTTGATCGTGCTGACCGCCGCTGCCACGGCTGGATTGATTGGCGCGGAAGCGGCCGCGTTCTGGACAGTGGTGACAGCGCTAGGCCTCACAATAACGCCGTTGCTCGCGCGTATTGGCCATAGCATCGCGCGGCGGATCGAATGGCGGCAGGGCGGCGCCAAATTCGCAGACCCGCCGTTAGATTTTGCGCCGCGCACTATTCTCATCGGATATGGCCGCGTTGGGCGGTTGGTGGCGGAGATGCTTGAAGTGCACAGTCGCCCCTACGTCGCGATTGAGTATGATGTCGATATCGTCACAGTGGCTCGGCGCGAAGGTAAGCCAATACGCTTTGGCGATGCGGGTCGAAGGGCAACATTGGACTTACTCTACCCTGAAGTCGCTACCGCCGTCGTGATGACGATGGATGACAAAGTGCAGGCCGTGCGCCTGACGGCTGACTTGCGCAAACGCTTTCCCGATCTGACGATTGTCGTCCGCGCGCGCGATATTGATCATGCGGCTGAACTCTACCGCGTTGGCGCAACTGACGCGGTGCCAGAGACACTGGAAAGTTCGCTCCAGCTGTCTGAGGCTGTGTTGGTTGACCTCGGCATTGCAATGGGACCCGTTATTGCCTCCATCCATGAGAAGCGTGATGAGCTTCGCGCGATCATACGGGATGCAGGTAATCTCGATGAGGATCCCCGCCTCGGGCCACTGCGTTCTAAGCCGAAAGGGCGAACCGTATAGCCTCAAGCGCCGCGGCGGCATTGGCGCCATTCGGGCCGCCGCCTTGCGCCATATCTGGCCGTCCGCCGCCACCTTGACCGCCAAGTGCGGCGACCGCCACCTTGACCAAAGCAACAGAATCGAACTTAGTGAACAACCCTTCCGTCACGCCAACTGCTATGGAAGCACGACCGTCATTCACAGTCACAACAGCTGCAACTCCTTCACCTAAGCGAGCCTTAGCGTCGGTGATCAAACCGCGCAGGTCTTTTGGATCGAGCCCATCAAAGCTCTGACCCAAAAATTTTACACCACCGATGTCCTCCGGTTCTGCGGCAACGCCGCCAGAACTTCCGCCGAGGGCCAATGCCTTTTTGGCCTCAGCCAGATCCTTTTCGAGCTTGCGTACGCTTTCGGAAAGCGTCGCGACGCGGGCCGGAACATCTTCCGGGCTTGTCTTAAGAGAAGTTGCGACTTCTTTCAGCCGATCTTCACGATCAGTCAGCCAAAGCCGCGCGGCTTCCCCAGTCATGGCCTCTATTCGGCGAATGCCATTGGCCACTGCCCCTTCGGAGATAATCTTGAACAGCGCAATATCACCAAGTGCAGACACATGGGTGCCGCCGCAAAGCTCTACTGAATAGGCGCGTGCGTCGGCCTTTGGCCCCATCGTGAGCACACGGACTTCATCGCCATATTTTTCGCCGAACAACGCCAGCGCTCCTGCCGCAACAGCATCGTCAGGCGTCATCAGTCGCGTAGAGACTGGCTGATTACCGCGAATTTCGGCATTCACTTCGGCTTCGATGGCTGCGAGCTCTACAGGAGAAAGCGCATTATTGTGTGAGAAGTCGAACCGCAGCCGGTCATCGGCCACCATGCTGCCCTTTTGCGTCACATGACCGCCCAGCGTGTTGCGCAGTGCGGAATGAAGCAAATGTGTGGCGGAATGGTTGGCGCGAATGCGGTTTCGGCGCGCGACATCAACAGACAGGTGAATTGTATCGCCAACGCTAATTCTGCCGCTGTCCAGTTTCACATGATGGGCATGAAGACGCCCCAGCGGCTTTGCAGTGTCTTCGACAACAGCTCGCAAGTTACCATCGCTCGTGATGGTCCCGGCGTCGCCGCTCTGCCCGCCACTCTCAGCATAAAAGGGGGTTTGGTTGGTAAGAATAGTGACGCTCGCTGGTGCAGCGACAGTCGCTGGCGCGATTTGCTCCACCCCGTCGACAAGGATCGAAACGACTTGGCCGTCGCCTTCGGTTGCACCGTAGCCAATAAACTCGGTCGAACCTTCACGCTCAGCAATGTCGAACCAGACATCGTCTGAGGCTTTCGCGCCCGATCCTTTCCATGCAGCGCGGGCCATAGCCTTTTGCTGTGCCATTCCCGCATCAAAGCCCGCCCGGTCAACGGTAAGGCCATTCACTCTCAACGCGTCCTCGGTCAGATCATAGGGGAAGCCGTAGGTATCATAGAGCTTGAACGCGACGTCACCGGGCAGAGTATCACCCGCGCCCATACCCGCAGTTGCTTCGTCAAGCAGCTTCAGCCCGTTCTGAAGCGTGCGGCGAAACTGTGTTTCTTCCTGCACCAGCGTCGATTCAATGGCCGCCTGCGCGCGGACTAGCTCAGGATAAGCGCCGCCCATCTCCGCAACCAGTGCTGGCACCAGTCGGTGCATCAAGGGTTCTTTGGCACCGAGCAAATGCGCATGACGCATGGCGCGACGCATGATCCGGCGGAGGACATAGCCGCGCCCTTCATTGGCGGGAAGAACGCCGTCAGCCACCAAGAACCCTGACGTGCGCAGATGATCGGCAATGACGCGGTGGGACGCTTCCGTGTCGCCCGTCGTAGCGGTCTTGGTGAGTTCGCCTGATTCCGCGATCAGTGCTTTGAACGTATCCGTGTCATAATTGTCATGGACGCCCTGCATCACCGCGGCAACGCGTTCGAGGCCCATTCCCGTATCAATGCTCGGCCTTGGCAAGTCTGACCTAGTGCCATCGGCAGCTTGATCAAATTGCATGAAGACGAGGTTCCAGATTTCAACGAACCGATCTCCGTCTTCGGTCGGGCTGCCCGGCGGGCCACCAAAAATATGGTCACCGTGATCGTAGAAAATTTCACTGCACGGCCCGCATGGCCCCGTGTCGCCCATCGACCAGAAATTGTCGGATGTGGGAATGCGGATGATCCGGTCATCGGGCAGGCCCGCAATCTTCTTCCAAAGGCCAAAGGCCTCATCATCGGTGTGATATACAGTGGTGGTGAGGCGGTCTGGAGACAAGCCCCATTCTTTTGTCAGCAATGTCCAAGCATGAACGATGGCTTGTTCTTTGAAATAGTCCCCGAATGAAAAATTGCCGAGCATTTCAAAGAAGGTGTGATGGCGCGCAGTGTAGCCGACATTGTCAAGGTCGTTATGTTTACCCCCTGCACGCACGCATTTCTGGCTGGACACCGCGGTCATATATGGGCGCGTTTCGAGCCCCGTAAAGACATTCTTGAACGGCACCATGCCTGCGTTGACGAACATCAGCGTCGGATCATTATGCGGCACAAGCGGGGCAGACGCGACGCGTTCATGCCCGGCCTGGCCAAAATAATCGAGGAAGGATCGGCGAATGTCGTTGGTCGAAGTCATGACGCTGCGCTTAGGGGAGCAGGGTTAGAGTGACAAGCATGACATTCGCATCAGTAACCGTAATAGGCCCCGCCCTTTTCCCGCGCACGCTGCCAGGCTGGTTGGGCATGGCACCATGTCACAAAAGCTGTAAGTTTGGGCTTATCCGCCGCGAGGCCCTGCATCACCGCGATCTCGGCTGGAAAGCTCATCATGATGTCAGCGGCAGTCAGGCTGTTGCCAACGAAATGGCCGCTATCGTTCAAGCTCTGCTCCATGAACGCGAAATGGCTTTCAAGTTGTTCATTTATGCGCGGATGCAGGGGAGCAGCGGCATCACCCAAGCGGCTGGTGTAGAGGTTCAAAAGGATTGGCGTCATCGCCGAGCCTTCGGCAAAATGCATCCATTCGAGATAACGGACATGATCGACTGTGCCGCGCGCCGGAACAAGATGTGCACCACCGTGGCGTTCGCACAAATATTCGCAGATCGCAGCAGATTCGATGACGGTCATGCCACTGTCATCAAGCATCGGCGACTTACCGAGCGGGTGAATGGCCAACAATTCAGGCGGTGCAAGGTTCGTTACGGCATCGCGCTGGTGATGCTGGATGATATAATCGACACCCAATTCCTCGAGGAGCCACAGCACACGCTGGGAGCGGCTGTTGTTGAGATGATGGACGGTAAGTGTCATATGAATCCTCCTGAATGTCTTTGAAATCGCTTATGACAGCGGCTTTCGCGGTTGCAAGCTAAGCTTCAACAACTGTCGCTGATCGGGCTAAGTTGACACTAGGTTGACACCTGAACTGATACAGTCCCTCATCCCCCTTCCCTCAAACGAGAAAGGCCCGCCGGGGGATGGCGGGCCTTTCGGTTGCTTGAGGCGTAATGCGGATCAAATCTCGTCATCTGCCCCGGATTCAGAATTAGGTTCAGGATTGGTCATAAGGGCGTCACTGACTTCTTCAGTTTTGCCCCGAATGGCCGCTTCAATACGAAGTGCCATGTCTGGATTTTCTTTCAGGAAGGTTTTGGAATTCTCACGCCCCTGACCCAAGCGGACAGAATCATAGGAAAACCAAGCACCTGATTTTTCGACGATATTGGCCTTCACGCCGAGATCAAGAATTTCGCCGGTTTTGGAAATGCCTTCGCCGTACATGATATCAAATTCGACCTGACGGAACGGCGGCGCGACTTTATTTTTCACGACCTTCACCCGCGTCGCATTGCCGACAATTTCTTCGCGGTCCTTGATCTGGCCAGTGCGGCGAATGTCGAGGCGGACAGAAGCATAGAATTTCAGCGCATTGCCGCCTGTTGTTGTTTCAGGCGAACCGTACATGACGCCAATTTTCATGCGGATCTGGTTGATGAAAATAACAACGCAATTGGAGCGGCTGATCGACCCGGTGATCTTACGCAGCGCTTGGCTCATCAAACGAGCTTGTAAGCCCACATGAGTGTCACCCATTTCGCCCTCGATTTCAGCACGAGGCACAAGGGCTGCGACGGAGTCGATCACCAGAACATCGATTGCGTTAGAGCGGACCAGCGTATCAGTGATTTCCAGCGCCTGTTCGCCAGTATCAGGCTGCGACACGATGAGTTCATCAATGTTCACGCCAAGCTTCTTGGCATAAACTGGATCAAGCGCATGTTCCGCGTCAACGAACGCCGCTGTGCCGCCCATCTTTTGCGCCTCTGCAATCACATGGAGCGCAAGCGTCGTCTTGCCCGAACTTTCAGGGCCGAAAATTTCCACCACGCGCCCCTTGGGCAAACCCCCAATGCCAAGCGCGATATCGAGCCCAAGCGAGCCTGTTGAGATGGCCTCAATCTGCATCGCTTCGCGCTGGCCCAGCTTCATCGCTGACCCTTTACCAAAGGCCCGGTCAATTTGTGCGAGGGCCGCTTCTAATGCTTTTTGCCTGTCTGTGTTCACGCTGCTCTTCCCTGAATCGATGAGTTTGAGTTGCGCCGTCATGACTGTTCCCCTTCGTTCGTGCAAGCAGTTGCACAGTGACAATAATCATTATGTAGCGGCTTTGTTCCAGCGGAACAAGAGAGAAACAAATATTTATTCTATTTTTGTTCTCTTTCGGTGAAAATGGCTCATTTCTGCGACATTACCGTCCTCACAGCTTCTGAAAGCTGCTGAACTGAGAAAGGTTTGGGTAAAAATGCCATGCGGTCCAGATCAATTGTTCGGCGCAATTGCTCCTCTGCATAGCCTGACATAAAGAGAATCGGCATGGCCGGAAATAGGGCCCGCGCCTGCCGCACCATTGTTGGTCCGTCCATCACGGGCATGACCACGTCTGACACAAGCAAATCAATATCATCACGCGTGGTCAACACTTCCAGCGCCTCTTCACCGTTAGTGGCGGTGAGCACGGTATACCCGTTCCGCGTGAGAGCCCTTTCCGCGACCGCCCGCACCATATCCTCATCCTCAACAAGGAGAATGAGGCCAGTGCCCCATGTTTCGGCAGGCTTTTCCTTTTCCAATCGCGGCGCAGTGACCGTGTTGGCCTCGGCCTCATGCACAGGCAAATAGATAACGAAGGTTGTGCCCTTCCCCATTACAGAGTCTGCAAAAATGAAGCCGCCGGATTGCTTGACGATGCCATAAACGGTGGAGAGGCCCAGCCCCGTTCCTTTGCCCACATCTTTCGTCGTGAAAAACGGTTCAAAAATTTTAGTAAGGAGTTCTGGCGCAATGCCACTGCCAGTGTCGGCGACAGAAACAGCGCTATAGTCAGCAATGGGCAGGATATCGCTGCCCAACTTGCGCACGTCCGTGCGGCTAACCGCGTAAGTCTGGATTGTCAGCACCCCGCCGCGCGGCATGGCGTCACGAGCGTTCACTGCCAAGTTGACAATAACTTGTTCCAACTGACCAGGATCCGCACGCACTGGGCCAAGATTGCGGCCATGCTTCACCTCAAGCGTCACCGTTTCGCCCAACACTCGTTTTAGGAGGATTGAGATTTCAGAGACGATATCGGGAAGCTGCAAAATCTGGGGTTTGAGCGTTTGTTGCCTCGAAAAGGCAAGCAATTGTCGCGTTAGGGCGGCAGCGCGATTGCTGTTGTTTTTGATCTGCAAAATATCGTCATAGTCGCTGTCACCTGGCGTATGGCGCATCAACATCAAATCGCAGTGGCCAAGAATACCCGTCAATATGTTATTGAAATCATGGGCAACTCCGCCAGCCAACTGGCCGATTGCTTGCATTTTCGAAGCTTGAGCAATTTGGCGTTTGAGTTTCGATTCTTCACTATTGTCTTTTAGACTAAGAAGAACGGCGGCCTCCCCCAATCCGCGCAGACCCGCAATCGAAAGCGGCACTGGTTCTTCTGAAAGGTTGCGCAGGCGGATCGCAATATCACCGCTTAAGGCCTGCCCACTGGCGAATCGGCGCACGGTATCGGCAACGGCGGCCTTATCCTCCTTCACCACCAAATCGCCGGGATAGATCGGCTTGGACCCCGCCACCACACCCGCCGCGCGCGAGAAGGCCTCGTTCAGAAACAGAAACCTGCCATCGCGGTCGGCCAGCGCCAAACCCAGCGGGAGTGCCGCAAGCAGCCCCTGAACTTGCGTGACAATCGACGTCTCTCCACCACTCACAGCATTTTGATCATCAAGGAGCAGAATGAGCGTTGGCGTTTCCGGCACATCCTGTTCAAGCGGAATTTGGAGCAGGCGGAGCGGTGTGCTCGCCGTTCCCTCGCGGCTGAAGCGGATGGCACCGTGCCGATCCGTCTCAAGTAAAGTCACAAAATCGCGCCCCCCAATCGGGCTTTCCATGCGACCGGTGGCCCGTACAGTGAAGGCGACGCTGGCGGACGTTATCTTCCCATCTGCACTGATCAGGACCGCCATCATGCCGGCCTCCCCCATGCGCGTTCCAGGAGGCCCCTCAATCAGGCGTTTGGCTTCAGCTGCGAGATCAAGGCCTTGAGTAGCACGGAACCGCCAGACGAGATGATCATCCATCCGCCCACTGCGGGTCACTTCCGCATCAAAGGTCAACAAATCCCGTTTAAGGCTACGCACCCCCCCGCGACCGTCGCGCCACGCGGCTTTGCCGGCTTCGGTCAACTGAATGACAGACCCTTCTTCGGCATTCAGACGCGGGGGGGCAACAGGGCCACCAAACCAGCTTTCATAAAGAGCATTGGCGCAGACGAGCCGACCTGACCGATCCGTAATGGCAATAGCTGCATCGTCATTATCCGCTGCCTCACGCATCAAAGACCAGTCGCTTTCTACCGCAGCGACTGTCCGCGATGGGAATAGGCGGGCGGTGGCGTAGATGAGGGCCGCAACGCCAATAATCGCTCCGCCGAAACCAGCGGCCAGCGCCCAATCGCCCACTGCCCACAGCACGAGCCCCGCCGTTGAAGCCGCGCCGATACCTACCGCGCCAACCAAGCGCAGGTCAACGGCTTCTTGGCCAACAAAGGCCTTCGCAGTCATAGCGGCTGCGCATTCCTCGCGGCTCGGGCTTTCCATTTTCGCACTTGCCACCAGCGCCAGACAAAGGCGGCAATAACATAGCCAATCGCAGCGGAGACAACTGAAATGATGAACAGGCCCAGCAACATGGCAGGCGCAGCCTCAGACAAAAGCCAGCCCACCCACTGTGATATCGATGCCCCGCTCTCGATAAGGGCGCTAATTTTGCTGGTGTCCGCGCCAATGTTCAGGATCAGATTTCCGACATATACCGATGCGATCAAAATGAACGGCGTCGTGGCAGGATTACTGAGGAATGTCATCGCCGCGCCAAGTGGAATGTTCGCTCTCACCGGTAAAGAGAGCAAAGCCGTACCAACAATCTGCAATCCGGGGATCAGCAGAAAGATACCAACGAGCAACCCCAGCGCCACACCGCGCGGCACAGACCGGCGCGTGAAACGCCATAGGGCCGGATGGAACACGCGCTTGGCAAAGGGTTTGAGGAAGCGGTTCTGTTCAAAACTTTCCCGCGTCGGGGCTTGGGCGCGGAACCATGTGTTCAGGCGGCTCATCCCCTATCCCTCATGATGCGCGCAGCATCCCGCTTCCATTCGCGTTCTTTGATATGTTCACGCTTGTCATGCGCCTTGCGGCCCTTGGCCAGCGCAAGTTCCACCTTCGCTTTGCCTCGGCTGTTGAAATAGACTGACAGCGGGACCAACGTCATGCCATCGCGCGCCACTGCTCCGTGCATCTTGTTGATTTCACGCTCTTTCAATAGCAGCTTACGCGGGCGTTTGGGTTCGTGATTATGGCGGTTGCCGTGGCTGAATTCGGGAATGTTACTGTTGATCAGCCAGATTTCCCCGTTTTTCACTTCGGCATAGCTTTCAGCAATGCTGCCTTCGCCGAACCGGAGCGCCTTGACCTCAGTGCCGCGCAGCACGATCCCAGCTTCATACACCGTATCGATGGCATAATCGAACCGGGCGCGCCGGTTTTCAGCGACGGTCTTTACCCTTTCTGCGTCGGTCTTTGGGCGCGCCACTAGATCAGGCCTGCATGATCAAGGGCTGAATCCACGGCGGCGCGGGCCTCGGCAGAACAGGCCGTCAGGGGAAGGCGCATTTCCTCAGTCATCCCTTCAAACACGCGCATCATCGCATATTTAACGGGGCCAGGGGACGCGTCAGTGAACAGCGCCTGATGGAGCGGAAATAGACGATCATTCAGCACTTGGGCAGCTGCCACATCGCCGTCCTGACAGGCCTTTTGAAACTCCGCGCAAAGGGCTGGTGCCACATTTGCCGTGACCGAAATAGCACCAACGCCCCCAACTGCATTGAAGGCCAGCGCCATGTCATCATTGCCAGACAGCTGGCAGAAATCGGTACCGCAGAGCAGCCGGTGCGAAGTTACGCGTTCAATGGCACCGCTCGCGTCTTTAATCCCCACAATCGTTGGCATTTTGGAAAGCCTCGCAACGGTTTCCGGCTTCATATCCGTCACTGTTCGGGCAGGCACGTTGTAGAGCACAATCGGCAGGTCATTCCGCTCGGTCAGATAAGCGAAATGCTGAAATATGCCTTCTTGATTGGGGCGATTATAATAAGGCGCGACTATCAGAGCTGCATTGGCCCCGCATTTTTTAGAAAAATTCATGTGTAGCAACGCGTTGGTCGTATCGTTCGATCCGCAGCCTGCAATGACCGGAACCCGGCCAGCGGCTTGTTCCACACATAGTTCGATGACACGGTGATGCTCTGCGTTAGACAGGGTCGCGCTTTCGCCTGTGGTGCCGCACGGGACAAGCCCGCTAGACCCATTATCGATCTGCCAGTCGACCAGACGCCGAAAAGCGCGCTCATCAATCGATCCATCGCGAAAAGGAGTCACAAGAGCCGGAATTGAGCCGGAGAACATCATTTTTTCCTTCACCTCAGCCACGGCCCGCGCAATAGGGGGTCTATGACCAAAAAACATAATAATTTCACAGCCGATAGGGGGTTCACCCCTGCCCTGTCCAGCACGTCTCTGAGGGTGGCCGTTATAACTGGCGCTTTGGCCCTCACGATGGCTGCTGCCCCCGCCTTTGCGCAAAACTCACAGCCGTTGATGGTGCAACCCATACCGGGGCAAGCGCGACAAGGTGATCCCTTATCGGCGGCCATTTCTGACTGGCGGATGCTGGACCGCAGCGATACTTATTCGTTCAGTGCCTATGCCAATTTCCTGACCAATCACCCCGGCTGGCCCGGCGAAGCCGTCATGCGCAAAAATGCCGAAAAAATGCTGCGACGTGATGGGGAAACGCCCTCTCAAGTCGCTGCCTTCTTCGCGCGCTTCCCCGCGTTAAGTGCGACTGCTCAGCTGCGACATGCCGAAGCGCTAGATGCTTCGGGCAAACGCGACGAAGCCAAAATAGCGGCACGCTCGGCTTGGTTGATGGGGGCGATGGTGCCGGAGGATGAAGCGCGGCTGCTATCGCGCTTTTCGGGCGCAATCCAATCGGGTGACCATGACACGCGAATGGATAAGTTGCTTTGGGCGCGGTCGACACAGACGGCGATCCGACAAATTGGGCTGGTAAGCGCAGCGAAGCGCGATCTGTTCAACGCGCGGTTGGGGTTCCTAACAAAGGCAGTGGATACGCAACTTCGTGCTGATTTGGTCCAAGCAGATCAGCGGCGTGACGCAGGCTATATCGCCGATCGCATCTATTGGTTGCGCAGCACTGGCCAAACTGTTGTTGCGCAGTCCGTGTTGGCCCAGCCCCTGTCCTTGGCCGCCCCGCCAGCAAATGCGGCGACTTGGCTAGAAATGCTCGAAGGCGCAGCGCGAACGGCGATGAGCGAAGGCAATTCCAGTGCCGCCTATGCCATCGGGAAGCAATTGGAAGTTACTTACGGCCCCAGCGTTCCGGTGCGTGATCGCCCTTTTGCCGAACGTGACAGTTACACTGATATCGCGTGGATCGCAGGCATGGCAGCTTTTGAAAAGTTGAATCGCCCCGCCGATGCAATTCGCATGTTTGAACTTTACGCCAACGCGGCCAAATCCCCACAAACGCGCGCAAAGGGATTTTACTGGGCAGGCCGCGCCGCTGAACGGGCTGGGCGCAAGGATTTGACAACACTCTATTACACATCGGCGGCTGACTATTTTGATCAGTTCCACGGGCAATTGGCGCACGAACGCTTGGGCCGCCCCGTTGCATTGCCGTTGATAAGCGGCAGAGTGGAAATTTCTGCTGCCGAACGCGCGTCATTTGACCGTAGTGAAGTTGTCCGCGCGACTGTGCTGCTGGGTCAGCAAGGTATGTGGCAGGATCAGACGCGGTTTGTGCGCACGCTAGCCGCCAACGCCGAAGGCGAAGCGAACCATGTGCTGGCTGCTGATTTAGCAACGCGCATAAACCGGCCTGATCTCGGCTTGCTTGTGGGCAAAAGCGCGCGCGAGGATGGCTTGCCGGGGTATTTCCGTCCGTCTTTCCCCGTAATGGCTGTGCCAAATGAACAGCAGAGCAATTGGACGATGATCCACGCGATCACGCGTCAGGAAAGCCAATTTGATCGTGAAGCCCTTAGCCGCGCAGGTGCACGCGGCCTGATGCAATTGATGCCGGGAACAGCGCGGGAAACGGCACCAGCTGCGGGTGTCGTCTATAGCCTTTCTGGCCTAACGCAGAGCCCGCAAGATAACATCCGACTCGGTTCGACCTATTTCGGTGGGCTTATGACGCGGTTCAACGGCTCATATGTGCTGTCAGTAGCTGCTTATAATGCAGGGCCAGGTAATGTGAATAAATGGCTCCGCGCCAATGGCGATCCTCGGGTTCCCGGCACCGATATAGTCCGCTGGGTAGAGGCGATTCCGATCAGCGAAACTCGCGGATATGTGCAACGCGTTCTGGAAAATGCAGTGATCTATGATTTGCTCAACCCCAATAAGGGTGGACGCAGTGGCACGCGCATCTCCTCCTATCTTGGCGGATATCCTGCTAGCTCAACACCGCGATAAGTGGATCAGCCCAACTATATTACGCCCGAAGGCTATGCGCGCCTGCTCGCCCGTTATGCAGAGCTGTTTCAGGGGGAACGGCCAAAGATCGTCGAGACGGTATCATGGGCGGCGGGCAATGGGGATCGATCCGAAAATGGCGACTATATTTACGGGAAGAAACGCCTGCGCGAAATTGACCGTGAACTTGGCTGGCTATCGCGCCGGATAAAGGCGGCCAAAGTCATCAATCCCGCCGATCAAACCCGCAAAGGCAAGGTCATGTTCGGCGCAACAGTCATCATTGCTGACGAGCAAGATCAGGAACGCACGCTGACTATTATCGGCGACGATGAAATTGACCCTAACAACGGCAGAGTCGGCTGGAACTCTCCCTTCGCCCGCGCCCTACGCGGGGCAGTCGTCGGCGATGTGCGGCGGGTGAAGCTGCCTGCGGGGGAGATTGAGTATGAGGTGGTTGGAGTGAGTTATCCTTAACGACAGTCCATGCACCGGACGCCGTAAAGGGGCATGTATCGATCACTGGTGATAATCGTTGCTCCTTCAGCTTGCGCTTGCGCGAGGATCATATGGTCATACGGATCGCCGTGGTGGACTGGCAGGCCTTCCAAAACCGCAAAATGATGCGGTTCAATGTCGAGCAACGTCACATTTTGACTCGCAAGAAGGGGAACAAAGGTTGACCCATTATGCTCAAGTTTCCCCACCCTCCATTTAAGGCTCAATTCCCAAAGAGAAACGATGCTTGTAAGTAGGTTGTTTGACGGGTCCGCAAGAATGGCCCTCGCCCGGGGCCCGAGCTTGGAGTTATCCTTCAGCCACCAAATCAGAGCGTTAGTGTCAAGGATCAGCTTCACTGCGATTGAGGTTTCTTCAACACGTCATTAGCCGTCAGCCACCATGTGTTTGAGGCTTCCGTATCCTCACCATAAACGGCATCCAAAAAGCCATCAGGCCATTCGTCAAAATCGTCCGCGACCCACATATCCCGCATCGCGCCCGGCTGCCGTGGCTTGCCGTCGGGTGTGTAAACCCATTTACCATCAATGAGCCAAGGCGGTCCGGACGGCGCCGGCGTTGCAGCCTCAGCGGGCTGATGTTTGAAAGTCATTGGCATTTCCCGTACCCCTGAAACCTGTGGCAAGCCCACCGGCTCATCCGACAGCGAAACCAAATACCCCTTCACCAACGCCGACAACGACGTCCCCATCTCCGCTGCGCGAATGCGCGCATTCCGGTGAACTTCATCATCTAGAGATATAGTGACATTTTTCATGTGAAACTGTGTAGCACATTTACACATTAACACAATATTCTTTCTGAGTTGATGAGATGTATCTATCGCATAGGTGGCATCCGTCTTACCAACTCGCAAATGAAAGAGCTTATTCGACTCGCGCAATGTGCTTGTGGCCAAGTCAGTTATCAGGGCGTGGGAACGCCAATTTTGACAGCGGTTTGCTATTGCGAAGACTGTCAATCAGGTGGGCAGATGATTGAATCGCTACCAAATGCCGCGCCGCTGCGCGATGCCGATGGGGGAACGCCTTATCTCACTTACAGGGATGATCGCTGGCAGTGCGTCGAAGGCGCAAGTCTATTGAGGGAATACCGGATCAAGCCAGACTCTCAAACTCGGCGCTTCGTTGCTCAATGCTGCAATTCGGCAATGTTCTTGAAATATGAACCGGGTTTCTGGGTGTCGACATATCAATACCGATATTTGGATTCAGTCCCTCCATTGCAATTTCGAAATCAAATTCGACACCGTAAATCAGAACTTCCCCTTCCCAGTGACGCGCCGGCCTTTCAACGATTCCCACTCAGACTCTTTACCAAATTGACGGCGGCACGATTCGCAATGTGGTTCAGACGATAGGACAAAGCATTTCGACTCAATTTCCCTACTTTGGAGGCTCCAAAGGGTTGCTCTGTCCCTTGATTGAGGCCGTGTGGATCCTATGTAAAGGTCCGCTCTTTGAAACCCTTTCGCTCTTCGCGTCAGGCCGTGAATATACTCTTTCTGCATCTCGCGTAGCCGCACGGGGTGTGTAGGGAAACGCCTGCAAACACACTCCACTTGTTGAGGAATCCGAGGTTTTTTAAATCCGGTTGCGGCCTGCGATGGTGGCCGCTCTAACCCTTCGGCCCGTCAACCAACCGAATATTCAGTTCCCGCAACTGCTTTGTACTCACCGTGCCCGGCGCGCCCATCATCAGGTCTTCGGCCTTTTGGTTCATGGGGAAGGTGATGACTTCGCGGATGTTCGGTTCATCGGCCAGCAGCATGACAATCCGGTCAATGCCGGGGGCAGAGCCGCCGTGCGGAGGCGCGCCGAATTTGAAGGCGTTGATCATGCCTGCGAAATTCGTGTCGACATCTTCCTGGCTGTAACCGGCGATTTCAAACGCCTTGTACATGATCTCTGGCCGGTGGTTTCGGATCGCGCCGGAGGACAGTTCTACACCGTTGCAGACGATGTCATATTGGAAAGCCAAGATGTCGAGCGGGTCCATCGTTTCCAGCGCTTGCATTTCGCCCTGCGGCATTGAAAAGGGATTGTGGCTGAAATCGACTTTCTTGGCGTCTTCGTCATATTCATACATCGGGAAATCGACAATCCAGCAGAATTCAAAACTGCCTTCCGGGATCAACTCAAGCTGTTCACCGACCCGCGTGCGGGCCGCTCCCGCTAGTTTGGCCGCCTGCAATTCTTTGCCAGCGGAGAAAAACAGCCCGTCATCGGGTCCAAGGCCAAGCGCGTCATAAATCGCGGCCATGCCTTCTTCGCCGTGGTTCTTTGCAATTGGTCCGCCAAATTCACCGGCCTTGCGCGTCACATAGCCTAGCCCGGAATGCCCCTCAGCCCGTGCCCAGTCGTTCATGTCTGTGAAGAACTTACGGCTCTTTTCCGCTGAATTGGGCGCGGGGATCGCCCGAACCACACCGCCGCCGCCAACAATGCCTTCAAACAGGCCAAACCCGGACGTGCGGAAATGCTCCGTCACATCGCTGATGATAATCGGATTGCGCAGATCGGGCTTGTCGCTCCCATATTTCAACATTGAATCGCGGTAGGCAATGCGCGGGAACGGCGCTGCACTGACCGTGCGCCCGTCGGCAAATTCTTCAAACACGCCGTGCAGCACAGGCTCAATAGCCGCAAACACATCGTCTTGCGTCACAAAGCTCATTTCAAAGTCGAGCTGATAAAATTCACCGGGGGACCGGTCGGCGCGAGCATCCTCATCGCGGAAGCAAGGCGCGATCTGGAAATAACGGTCAAAGCCCGCAACCATCAGCAACTGTTTGAACATTTGCGGCGCTTGGGGAAGCGCATAGAATTTGCCGGGATGCACGCGGCTGGGCACCAGATAATCGCGCGCGCCTTCAGGGCTGCTAGCAGTCAGAATCGGCGTTTGAAACTCCGTAAAGCCCTGATCAATCATCCGCTTGCGAATGGAGCTGATCACATTTGACCGCAGTACAATGTTGGCGTGCAGCCGTTCGCGTCGCAAGTCGAGATAGCGGTATTTCAGACGGATATCTTCGGGATATTCGGTGTCGCCAAAGACAGGCATGGGAAGCTCCTGCGCCTCTGACTGCACCGTCACGCCGCGCGCGCGCACTTCAATTGCGCCAGTGGGCAAATTCGGGTTCACTGTCGCTTCGCCGCGCGCCACGACATCGCCATCGATGGTGACCACCGATTCGGCGCGCGCCCGGTCCAGCAGCTTGAACGCATCAGAATCGGTATCCATCACGATCTGCGTCAGGCCGTAATGATCGCGCAAATCGACGAACAGGAGCCCCCCGTGATCGCGCTTGCGGTGCATCCACCCGGACAATCGAACGGCCGTCCCAACGTCAGAATCGCGGAGTTGTGCGCATGTGTGGGTGCGATAAGCGTGCATGACTGTCTTCAATTCATCAAAAAGTGTGGAAGCGGCCTAACACAGGGCTGCGCCCTATTTGTCAAGGCAAAGCGGGGCGCTATGGGAGGACTATGGAAATACTACCCCTTATCACGGAATCAAAACCCCTTGCCGCACTCTGCGCTCGTTTGGCCAAGTCATCTTTCGTCGCGGTTGATACCGAATTCATGCGAGAATCGACCTACTGGCCTTTGCTCTGCCTCATTCAGATTGCTGATGACAAGGAAGCCGCTGCGATTGATCCGCTGGCCGAGGGAATTGACCTGACGCCCCTCCTTGAATTGCTGACCAATAACGAGGATGTGCTGAAGGTCTTCCACGCGGGCGGGCAGGATGTTGAAATCATCTATAATATGACTGGTAAGACACCGCACCCGATATTCGACACACAGATTGCCGCAATGGCACTGGGTCAGGGGGAACAGATTGGCTATGCCAGCCTTGTTGAAAGCTGGGTCGGAGCTGTGCTCGACAAGGGCGCGCGTTTTACTGATTGGGCGCGACGGCCGCTGGACAAGCGCCAGATCGACTATGCCATTGGTGATGTCACTTATCTCTCTGACATATTTCCCAAAATGCTCGCCAAACTGATGAAAACCGGGCGCGGCGATTGGCTGGATCAGGAAATGGAAAAGCTGGCTGATCCAGAGCATTACAGCAATGATCCCGATCAAGCTTGGCACCGTGTTCGTGTGTCCGGGCGCAAACCGGAGATGCTCGGGCGGCTGAAAGCGCTCGGCGCGTGGCGAGAACGAGAGGCGCAGGGCAAGAACCTGCCACGTGGCCGCATCGTCAAGGACGAAACAATGGCAGACATCGCGGCTCACCCACCCCGATCACAGGCTGATCTTGCTAAGGTCCGCGGTCTTTCCCCTAGTTGGGCTGCAAACGATATTGGCGGGCGTATGATGGCCGCAATCGCTGCTGCTACACCCATGTCAGACGATGAGATGCCTGCGCGGGCGGACCGTAAACCAGGCCTCACCAAAGATGGGGCGTTGGTCGCGGACTTACTGAAGCTGCTTCTCAAAATTCGCTCGAAAGAGATCAACGTCGCTACACGATTGTTGGCGCGAACGGATGAGTTAGAGTTTCTCGCCTCGGGTCAGCGCGACGGTCTCGCTATTTTAGACGGATGGCGCTTTGAACAATTTGGCCGCGATGCGTTGGAATTGGTAGAAGGTCGCCTTGGCTTCACGGTCAAAGACGGCAAGATGATCATGGTGCGGACTGAAGTTGAGGCGGCTATTCCCCTTCCCTGAGCTTGTCGAAGGGCCGTTCTTTCCGGCACCACTTAGCGTTGGAAAGAACGGCCCTTCGACAAGCTCAGGGAAAGTATATCCCCCTACTCCGTCCCCGGTAGAGTCAGCTGTTCTGCCTCCATGCCGATCCGCATCAGAACGTCACGAGCTAAGGCGATGCTGATCCCCCGCTTCAATGCCAACGCAGCATTATCAAGCGCATCCAC
This sequence comes from Sphingomonadales bacterium, assembly GCA_031376385.1. Lineage (GTDB taxonomy): Bacteria > Pseudomonadota > Alphaproteobacteria > Sphingomonadales > Sphingomonadaceae > Aquisediminimonas. Next base: position 45,306 of record JANMDQ010000029.1, on the reverse strand, counting down.
AAACCTAAGAATCGCCACATAGGATCGCTCAATCCTCGCGAGCACATAAGATGCAACATCGGGCTTCATCATAAGGCCGCGTTGAGCGAGCAGCTTTTCCATGAGGAGCGCAACCAGTGCATCATCGGGATCGCCAATACTGACGTGCGGTGTTGCTTTCAGCCGAGATGCCAGATCAGGCAAACCGATCCGCCACTGAGGAGCCGGGTAAAGTGCGATAAGCACGAGAGGCTTGCGCTCCTCCTGCGCCAGATTCCAGCGGTGAAATATATCGGACTCGCGTTGCGTTTCCGCGTCGTCGATAAGCGTCGCATCAATTTTGGAAGCGATAATCCGCCCAAGCAAACTGCGCCCTGATTTGCGCGGCCCCGTCACCAAAGTGGCTCTTACAGGCCAAGTGCTTGGATGTTCCAACCACTTTACGGCATCACCATTTGCGGCTGTCACGATGAAATTATCTACGGTCTCCGGCGCAGGCCAATCGAACGGCAGGGCAATTTGATCCATTCGAAGAGTTAACGGCTGATGCGGAACCCGCCGCCACCCTCTGCGACTGAGAAGCCCCGCGCTGCCAGACCGAGACGCAGCATGCCAGCGTCCCCAGCAAAGCTGACACGCATCACAGAGACACCGCCCAACGCAAGACTGGTGGTCGATGCTGACTTCACCCCTGGAATGCCGCGCACTGCCCCTTCAGTGCTGCTGACGGAACCCACATCAGGCGTTTCAAACTGAATGGTGAAGGTCGAAACTTCCGCAGCGGCACGCGGCTCTTCAGCGGGAGCTGCGATTTCACCAGGAGCATCAGGCACCAATTCTGTTGCGTCTTCTGCTGGCGTTACATCTTCAGGCGCAATTGGCTGCTCAATCACCAGTGATTGATCGGGGCGCAGCACACCTGCTGCCAGTGCATTGGCATAGGCGCCATCAATCCGCGAGATAGCATCTTGCATCATTTTAGGGATGCCCGCCGAATTGCCTGTGCGCAAAGTGAATGTCTCAAGCAATCGATTATCGGGCCCGTAGCGCGCAGAGAAATGCCCGACGACTGGCCCTCCCGGCCATTGCCGTTCCAACCGCACCGTCGGCACCAGCACGTCGGCGGCCCCATATTGATCTAGCAGAGCCCGCCACCAGCGCCGCCCCGGACGACCAGTCTGGCCAAAGTTGAGCAGCAGCGGATCAGCACCAGTTCCGCTTGGCCGCACGTAATCAATGGCACTGGTCGAGAAGCGATACGTTGCCCACGCTTTTTGCCATTCGTTGCGCTGTTCAAAGCTTACCGGCGTGCCGCCATCCCATAGGACAGGAATGACCAGCATCGGCGCAGATCGCACCCCACCGCCGCCAACGCCCAGAATTTCTGCCGCGCGCACCCGGTCAAAAATGATGCCCAGCCGCGCTATGTAGCGATTTGTGCTGATCTGCTCATCTTCTATCACCACGGACGAGATAATCGAATCAAGTGCTCCGTCGCTCAGCCCCGGAGCGCCACCGCCCCGATATTTGGCCCAGAGCATCCTCCAGCCCTTGCGTTGCGCCTCTCTCCATCCACCAAGACGGGCAGCGTCGGCTGTCCGCGCACTGACATCAACTGTGATGCCCGTGACTTCAAGGCCGCCAGAACTGTCAATCGGCGCAATTCCGCGATCACTGCCTTCAATCTGAGCAAAGACTACGCCCGCGGCTGCAAACAGCGCCAGCACGGCCACCACAGGCGCAAATCGGAAAAGAGAGCTTTTGTTGATCACTGCGGCCTTTTGACGACTCTAGCGTGGAATTCCAAGCCTGATGTCGCTAGCAGCGAAAATATGGACAGCAAGCATAATCAGACCGAGCCCTATACTTACGCCAAGGCCGGTGTTTCCATAGACGCGGGTAATGCGCTTGTGAGGGCAATTGCACCGCTGGCCAAAGCGACAGCCCGCGCCGGGGCAGGCGCTGATTTGGGCGGGTTTGGTGGATTTTTTGATTTGAAAGCAGCCGGTTTCAAAGATCCACTGCTCGTCGCGGCCAATGACGGTGTTGGCACAAAGTTAAAACTCGCCATCGACAGCGGCCGACACGACGGGGTTGGCATTGATTTGGTCGCGATGTGCGTGAATGATTTGATCGTTCAGGGCGCAGAGCCTTTGTTTTTCCTTGACTATTATGCCAGCGGAAAGCTCGACCAAGAAGTGGCCACTCGCGTGGTTGCGAGCATTGCTGAAGGCTGCAAGCAGGCTGGATGCGCGCTTATTGGCGGTGAAACGGCGGAGATGCCGGGTATGTATGCAGGTGGAGATTATGACCTCGCGGGCTTTTGCGTCGGCGCGGTTGAGCGCGATCAAGTGCTGACCGCCGACAAAGTAGCGGACGGCGATGTGATCATCGGCCTTGCCTCATCCGGCATTCACTCCAATGGCTTCTCGCTTGTACGGCGCTTGGCGGAGGACCGGGGCTGGAAACTGGATCGCCCTGCCCTATTTGATCAATCAATATTACTGATCGAGGCGCTGATGGCGCCGACTCGCATTTATGTGCGTTCTCTCTTGCCATTGGTGCGCGGCGGCAAGGTGCATGCCTTGGCACATATCACTGGCGGCGGTTTGCTGGAGAATATCCCACGTATCTTGCCTGATGGCTTGCATGCCCATGTTAGTGCTGATCTCTGGCCCCAACCTCGCTTAATGGCGTTCCTTCAGGCGCAAGGAAATATTGAGCCTGTGGAAATGGCACGCACGTTCAACTGCGGGATCGGAATGGCTATCGTCGTCGCGGCGGCGGACGTTGCTTCGATCACCAAGGACTTGGTCGCCGCAGGTGAAGAGGTTCATCAGATCGGGCATATCGCCGCCGGCGCGAAGGGCTGCACCGTAACAGGAACAGGCGATACGTGGAGCGCAATGGGGGATTGGGAAGCTGTGTTCCATGGTTAATATTCTCCCTTCCCTGAGCCTGTCGAACGGCCGTCTTGTCTTGCAGCACCGAGTGTTTGAAAGGACGGCACTTCGACAGGCTCAAGGAAGAGGGCTTAGCTTCTGTGACTAAAGCCCGCGTCGCCATCCTCATATCCGGCAGAGGCTCAAACATGGCCGCGCTCATCTATGCAGCCAAAGCTCCAGACTGCCCCTATGAAATTATATTCGTCGCTTCCAACAACCCGGACGCCGATGGCCTCAAATTGGCAGCATCAGAAGCTATCCCCACCTTCGCGCAGAGCCATCGGGGCCTGAGCCGCGACGCGTTTGACATCATTATGGATCGCGAACTGCAGCGCCACTGTCCTGATGCCGTTGCCCTTGCAGGCTATATGCGCATCCTCTCCGACAAGTTCGTCGACAAATGGTCGGGGCGGATGATAAATATCCACCCTTCTTTGCTCCCGAAATATCAGGGGCTGGATACTTACAACCGCGCGATTGAGGCTGGAGATAGAGTTGCAGGCTGTTCTGTGCATGAAGTTATAGCAGACTTGGACGCAGGCAAAGTTCTGGGGCAAACCGAAGTGATCATTTTGCCCAACGATAGCGCCGAGGCACTGTCAGAGCGGGTCCGCATTGCGGAGCATCAACTCTACCCACGCGTTCTCTCAGAATTTGTAACGCGCGATACGCGACCAGAGTCGGTGCTTGACCATATTCGCGCCCTTGCTCTGGCGCTGCCATCCACTGAAGAAAAGGCATCGCACGGCAGCCCGGGCTTTTTCGTCGAAGGCGGTAAGTTCTTCGCCTATTTCAAGAATAATATTCACGGCGATCAAGTCACTGGCCTCCTCGTCAAAGCAAGCGGCATCGAGGAGCAGTCGATGCTGATCGAGCAAGATGGAGACCTCTACTATCGACCCGCCTATCTTGGCCCGTCGGGTTGGATCGGAATTCGATTAGACAGGGGCGCGATTGATTGGGCCCATATTGCAGACTGGCTGAGCAAAAGCTGGTCACTGTCAGCACCTGCAAAGCTTAGAAAAACGGTGGACTTAGCCGCGGAGTTTTAGTGAGGTTGCACTGCGCCGCTGGCTGGCGTTCAAACCCTCCCGCCAATGACTGGAACATCTTTCATCTGTCCGGGTGTCGCAAATAAATGCCGCGCCATTTCATAACCAAGCCGACGGTAGCTCTCCCACTGTGCTTCATCAAAAAATTGATCAGAGGTTGATTGATGGGGGAAAGGCTTATTCTCACCCGCGTAAGTCGCAATGTCAGATGGCATATCATCAAATACGCGGGGCTTCATCCAAACGATATGAGTGACATCAGGGTTGGCCACATCAATCGCCGCAGCAGTTAGCAATAGCGCAATACCGGGGCCGTCCGCCGCCAACGCGGCCTGACGCCAATTCTGCGCCATGTTCAAAAACGGCTTCGTATTTCCGCGCCCAACATAGGCCCGCGTAGCTGGTGGATCAGCGACGCAAACCTCAATTCCTAAATCCGTGCGGGCGGTGCGGATGAAGATTTCCAAATCGGAAAAACTGAAATTCTGATCCTGGCCATTGTCAGCGACAAGGATGAAACGGCACCCCCGTTCAAGCAGTGCCAACGCACCACTATTTTCCGAATGCCCGCCGTCCGTCAAATAGAGCCTCGGATGGGCCTGAGTGTAATGCGCCGTCATTTCATTAAAGAGATAGATATAGGTGCCGATCAGCCCCCAACGATAATGCCACAGCCAATCCTTAAGCGCTGCCAGGTATGTTTTGGTCATGGCGGGTTTAGAAACCTCAGGCTCGTCCCCTTTCTTCCACCAATAGCCCAAACGCACATTGGCATAGGTCAACGCCATGGCTGTCCCCAAAGTCGTGCGTCGCCCCATACCCGATGACGCAGCAGCGCCCGAAATTGCGCAAAGTTGCCCTACGCTCAACAATTCAGCATTCCCATTCCAGCCATAATCGATAGCGGTGCCGTCAACGGCTATGCCCTCTGGCCCGACGATGAACCGCCGTCCTTTGCGGTCCCGCTCCACAATTTTATTCTCACTCTTGGTCTCGTTCAGGGTCAGGTTGATCAAATGACAGGCAATCGGCAAATCCGTCTGCTGGTAAATGTCCGATGCAATATGATCTTTCTCATCGCCGTCCGTTAGCCCCTTGCTTGATCTGAGCCGGTGCGGGTTTGTCGCGCCGATATAGGCTCGCGTGAGGCGTGACGAATAAAGGGGATGGAGCGACGCCAGATTGATGAATCCACCTGAAATGCCCGTCATCAAAAATAGGACACTGATTGTGATCACGAATATTGTCCATGTCCCATCAAAAGGCTGGCTGGCCCAGGCGGGTCCAGTCCACAGCGCCATATGCACAATCACATCGATACCAACGGCGAGCATACCAAACATCAAAACCCCAATAATGAGCGCCACGAGCGCTATATTGGAGGTCAGTTTCTTGATCAGCGCATTGTCAACGCCACTCGCCCATTCTGGCGCTTTTTTGATCAGATAGGCAATGGAAGGGTAAAGGATCAGTGCAGTGAGTGGGCCCGGCCCGTCACCCACTCCCCATCCAAATGTCCCGTCGCGAATTCCAATTGCCAAAGTATCAATCACCCCAATCGCGACGCAAGCAGTGGCGAATATATTTATAATTGTGAGTGATTTGGTCAGCCGCCGCCTCATGCCCGGCGTGGCATTTCTGTCTTTAATGCCAATTAGAAAGACAACGATCGAAAACAACAGCGCGAGGGTCAGTATCAATAGCCCTGCGCGAAAATAGAGCGAAGCCAATAGACTCATCTGGACCACCGCCTCGCCTAAGCCAAAGATATCAATCCGCCGAAGATAAAGCCCAAGACCAAATAGAAAGGCTAGAAAAGTTACGAACCAAACGGCGAAGAATTTCTTCTTGGATTGATCCTCAACTTCGGGGGTGTAAGACATGCTTTCTGTCAGCCAATACGCGGCGCCAACGCCAAGGCTCATGATCCCTAAAAAGGCGGCGGGAATGAAAGCAGGGCTGCCAGTCATTTCTTCAAATTGTACAGGGGGAACCCCGAAATACGCATCTCCCCTGCCGACGTTTAAGCCGTAAGGCTCCACCAGCCCGCCCAAATAGGCCGCTGCGATCAGCACGAATTGAACAACAATGAACAGAGCCGCTGTGGCGAGGGCAAAGACATAGAGCATCGCCAACCAATTTCGTCCGATTAGAGAAATGGCATAGGCAAAATCGCTCGCGCCGCCGGGTGCCAAATAACGGCCACTTTCCCGCAATGACCTTATGGGGTGTTTGTAGTCGCCAATCGTCGTGGCGTTAGGCGGATCGGTGAGCACTTGATCAGCAAAATGAAATGCCTTTTCAATGTCTTTCGCACTGGCCTTCCCAGGAACGCCGCGCAGACTTTCTGGCACGAACAGGCTCCTCAGAAAGCTACCGAAATAGCCACCGCCAGAGACTGTCGACATATAGTCAAAAGCGTAAAGCCTGCCGCGCCTCGCCAGTGCCTGAGTGATACCAAGCGAAATCGTAGCGCTGCGAATTCCGCCGCCTGAAAAGGCAATGCCTATCGGGGCGTCCGTCCATGCCCGCTTTGCGTCTTGTGGACCCACGAATTCATCGACCTTAGCTCGCCGCCTCGCGACCGCAGGCTCTAACTTGATCGCGCTTTTGCTTTTGACTTTGGTGTCGGCCATCGCTCGTCCTCCCTTGTGGGGCGCGGACGACTCACCAACACTGTCCGTGACGACAAAGCTTAGGACTTTGATCTATTTAGGCAATATGACGCGCATCAGGCTGCGTGCCATAGGATTAACCCTTCATCGCCCATCGCCGTCCGCCCTGTTGCGCCGACCGGCTCTACCTGCCCGTCGGACAGGAAGGCGATCATCGCCTCATCTTCTGGCGCAACGCGGGCAAGGACTCTTTTGCCACCCGGCGTGAGGGCTATGACCGTGCCGAAACGGACCGTGGCATCACGCTTATAGAAGATGGTGTAGGTCTCGATAGTAGCTGGGCCTTCGTAGGCCGCGTCTTCATCAGGAACAGGCACACGCATCGTATCGGCGCGGGCGTTGCAATCAAAATCATGCGGAAAAGTGGCGTCCGGCAGAGGCTCCGCTGACAGAATAATCGCGTGGAAATGCGTGGCATAGCCGCCGTTGGCGAACAGCATAGCTGTGCCACGTTTAGTGCGCAGCGTATCCACCATCGAAGCGATCGCATGGCTCATATAATTGCCAATGGGCCCGCCACCGAAGGTCAGCCCCCCAAATTCTGTAATAGGCCGATCAACGGGCCAGCCAATGATCCGCCGCGCCATTTTCGGTATGCACGGGAAACAGGAATAGAGCTCAACATGATCGAGTTGCACTGTGGTCAGCCCGTTACGGCTGAGCACGTCTTCCAGAGTCACAACCATACCCGCAGGCTGCACATATTGGTCACGCTTGAGCATATTATGCGTTTCATGCGCGGCGGCCCCCATGCCGACGTGAATGATCTGATCCTCTGCAATCCCAGCAGCGCGCGCCCGGGCAAGCGACGTGACAATGAACCCCGCCCCTTGGTTGACGCTGGAATTGGCCACCATTCGTTTCTGATAAGGGAAGGCGATGGGACGATTATCCGCGTCGGCACTGGTGATGGCATCCGCAGTTTGCGCCGTCTGTATCCACGCGTTAGGATTGCCTGCTGCAACTTCGGACATGCCAGCCCATATCTGGCCAGACTCGGCCTGCGCCTCTGCCAGCGTTTGCCCCCAGGCGGCGCGCGTCGCATTTTCATACAAAGGATAGAGGTCAGTCGGCGCAACAAGCCCGTGTTGCGCCATCAGTGATTTTGAACCAGTTGCAGCAACTGAGCGCAAGGCATCGGTGCGCTCCCCAGTCGCAGCCTTTGCGCGAGCAGCAGCAGTGCGCAGCGCCTCAGCGCCGACAATGGCCGCGACTTCGATTTCGCCCGCCCCAATCCGGTTTGCGGCTTCGTTGAGCAATTGAACCGGGCTTTCCCCGGTCGGCCACGGCGTCTGTTCAATATGCTTTGGCGTGATCCCAAAATGGGCTGCCAGCTTTTCTGCGCAATCACCAAGCCCCGGAAAGCTGATCTGATTGACCACGGCCAGACTGTCGAGCGCCCCGATCCATCCGCCCCCAGCGTCGGCATCCGCCGCGTTCATGGCCTCCACCATCAACCCCAGCGAATCCAGCTCAGACGCGCGATCATTAAACTGGCCGACACCGATGATGACGGGGATGCGGGTGGGGTCTGTATTCATGGATCAAGCGCGCCTTATGCCAGTGTGGCTGAAATCATCGCCCTTAAACAGCAAGGCTTCGCCACGCTGTCTCGCCAGAGCATAGGCGAAACAATCCCCAAAATTGAGACTTGCGGGATGGCCACTGCCTTTACCGAAGTCGCGGTAGGCTTGGCGCGCTATGCGCACTTGAGATTCAGTGACCGGGGCGATTTGGATTTCATATTCTTCGATTATTTTATCAAGACGTTCGGAAAGAACGGGCTGGCGCACGCTGTCGACAACGATACCTGTCTCCAAATAAGTGGCAGCGGACATGACGAGCGAGGTCTCCGCGTCAATCATTGCAGCATGAATCGCGTCAGCATCAGCCTCTTCCTTCATGATCGCCACAATAACTGACGTGTCAATGATCATCTGGGAAGGCCTGCCTCATCATAGAGAAGGTCGCCGTGCGGCGTCGATTTCCAAGGCTCAATCCACAAATCGCCGAGACCAGCGGTCAACCGCTTCGCACGCGCAAGACGCTCATCCCGCGTCAAAACACGCTTGCGCGCCTTTAGGGCATTGATCACTGCTTCGGTCATATTCTCACCGGCAAGATCAGCCACTTCGACCGCGAGCCGATGAGCCTCTTCACTTTTGATATTCAACTGTATGCCCATGAGAGATGTCCTTCTATCCCTCAATATACCTATGGGGGTAGAATGTCACAACTATTTTACCTTCGCCCCACAGGCACCGGCGCAGGCGTGCCGAGGAAGTGTGGCGCGGGCCGCGGCTGTGGATCGCCGTTCACCTCAACAAATGTTCCACGCGCCACATTGTGCGGATGGTCCAGCGCCTCTGCCATCGACAGGATGGAACCGAAGCAAATGTCCGTTCCTTCCATAATCGCGGCCCATTCATCGCGGGTCTTTGTCTTGAAAATCGCGGTGAGCCGCGTCTTGAGCACAGGCCACTGGGCTTTATCCATTTGCGCATTAAACGCCTCGTCGTCGGAAAGGCCAAGCGCGCCACGCAGCAATGCGTAGAATTGAGGCTCAATGGAACCGATGGAGATAAACTTCCCGTCGCTGCACTCATAAGTGTCATAGAAATGCGCGGCAGTGTCGAGCAGGTTAACGCCGCGCGTATCCTCCCAAGCACCCATATTGCGGAAGCCCCATTGCATCGCGTGGATGACCGCCGCACCGTCCGTCATCGCGCAATCAATCACTTGGCCCTGCCCAGTGCTGCGCGCGTTGAGAATGCCTGCGACCATCCCGAACGCCAGCATCATGCCGCCGCCTGCAAAATCCCCAATCGCATTGGTCGGCGGCGTCGGCTTTTCATGGGGGCGGCCGTAGCCGTGAAGGTTGCCAGTGATCGAGATATAGTTGATATCATGCCCCGCTGCATGAGAGAGAGTGCCTGTCTGCCCCCACCCCGTCATCTGGCCATAGATAAGCGCGGGATTATCGCCCAGAAGAACATCCGGCCCCAGGCCCAGCCGTTCCATCACGCCGGGGCGGAACCCTTCAAAAATGCCGTCCGCCGTCTTCACCAAGTCACGCACAGTTGCGATGCCTTCAGGCGTTTTCAGATCAGCCTCAACCCGTTCCCTGTTGCGCGTCAGCACATCCTTGCCCGCCGCATCATAAGAGCCAGCCCGGTCTACCCTGATCACCCGCGCGCCGTGATCAGCAAGCATCATCCCGCAAAATGGCCCCGGACCAATGCCCGCCATTTCAACAATCGTTACGCCCTCTAACACGCCCGCCATCACACTCTCCCTCTTCAGCTTTGCGATGTGCGTGGCGTCTGTTGACGATCAGGTCAACTCTCCGTTCGGGCGGGGCGCAGCGCAGTGGCACTTTTACGTGCTGTGCGCCTGAACCTGAACAAAGTTACAGTGCGGCGCAGGTATTGACGTGACAGAATTGCCATGACGACATTGGCCCCAACACAGTTCAAAGTTGACACATGGTTGACACCTGAAACGCCTTGCGAAACCGCGCGCGTCCATGCGCGAGGCTTTGATACATTGCCCCCTAACATCCCGCGACTTTGATCTGAAAGGTGAGGAAGCAGAGACTCTGTTACCCCTCTTTAACGCCTGTCCGCAACGTCTAGGCACAAAGCCCCACGCGCGGCGCAAGCCAAGAAAATCATTCACAATCTGCTGCACGGGGCGGCAGGGTTTCAAAGAGCAGTTGGAACATTAGATGAACACATTCAATTTGTCAATCTTGATTCAGGCTGGAATTATCGAGTTAAATGCGATCACAACATGATTTGCTCGTCGACCCGTTTGCCGATTACCGCGAGTGAAGGTGATTATGCGGACAGCACTTTATAGGCAATCGCTTGTGGCAGAATTTTCCTTTCAACAAGCACAGACGCAGGTAGAACCGCCAGGAAGCCTACGCCACATCTCCACTTGAACTCATCCCCCTACCCCCCAAGCACATTCCGTTTCCGCACCAAACTCCCTAAAAACCGCCGCGCGGCTTTACCGGTGGTTAGCCACTTAATCGCCGCGCCTGCCCTGTCCACCGCAAGCACTTGATCCGCGATCCACGGGGCGACCGTCTCCACTCGGTCGGCGAGGATATTGTAAATGCGCCGTGTTTTGGCCACAGCCTCTGGGTCTTCATCCATCGACTTTTCGAGCAGATCAGTGATCACTATGCCGGGGCTGATTGTGCCGAGCATAACGGGTGAGCCTTTGATTTCCTTGTTCACAGACTTGGTGAAATAAGTCAGCGCGCGTTTGGTGAGGCCGTAGATGGTGAGGCCGGGTGCAGTCATCCCGTCTGATCCAAAGCCTTCGAAATTGAAGATTTTACCGCTCCCTTGCGCGGTCATCCCCGCAAGCGGCACTTGCGTGCCCCAGATCATGCCCCAGATGTTAGTCGCGATAACCGGATCAATATCGGCGCGGGTCAAATGCGGCAAAGTGCGTTTGGGGCCGGAGACGCCTGCATTGTTGATCCAGATATCCACGCTGCCCCATTTGGCGAATGCAGCATCCCATAGCGCCTGCACCTGATCCCGGTCGCTCACATCGCAGGTGTGGCCGATCACGTCGCCAGATCCCGGCGCAGCGCTCACTTCGGCGACAGCAGCGTCAACTGCGGCTGCCCCGCGCGAACTGATCATCACGCTATGCCCGCGCGCGCGGAACGCCTTTACCAGCCCCAGGCCAATGCCCCGCGTGCTGCCAGTTACGACGATGGTGGCCATTGGTTTTCCCCTTAAATCTGAACCGTCACGGCATCATAGGCGAACAGGCCCAGCGTTTCTTCATTCTGGATCGGGCCTTTGCCGAAACTTTCGGGGTCTTTACCCTGAAATTGCAGGCCGAGCAGGCGGGATTGGGTTTGGATCATGGTTGTCCTGTCCAGCCGCGCGGCCTGATAGCGGGTGAGCGCGTCATCCGGAGCGAATGCGTCCAAGCAGCGGGCCAGCACCATTCCGTCCTCAATCGCAGTCGCGGCCCCCTGCCCCATGAACGGCAGCATGCCGTGCGCTGCATCCCCGAGGAGCGTGACGCATCCCGCGATCCAAGTCGCCAGCGGGTCACGCGCGTGGATCGCCCATTTATACAGCTGATCCCCCGGCGTTGCGCGGATCATTTCCAGCAAATGCGGCTCTGCCCCTGCGAACGCACCCAGCAATTCTTCGCGGGTAGAAGCAATCATCCAGCCTTCCTGATCCCAGCCTTGCGCATTGACGAACGCGGCATAGTTGATGAGAGCGCCGCCGCGCATTGGGTATCGCATGAACAAGCGGTTTTCGCCGATCCAGATGCCCGGCGGCAGGGCCTGTACCTCTGGCGAAAGCGTCTCAATCGGCACCACGCCGCGCCACGCGATTTGGCCGGTGAATTGCGGCGCGCTGGTTTCGAACAGAGCGTCACGGACCACGGATTTCACGCCGTCTGCTCCGATCACCACGTCTGCGCGCGCTGTGCCCCCGTCCGCAAATATAATCGCGCCATCCGCTGTCACACTTTCAACTTTGTGATTGAGGCGAATGGCATCCGGTTGAGCCGCCAGCAGCGCCTCTGTCAGCAGCGCGTGCAAATCCGCGCGGTGCAGATGCGTGTAGGGCGCGCCGTAAGTCGCCTCCATCAACGCGCCTCGTTCGCGCTCCATCAGCAGCGCACCCGTGGGCATCGCTTGAGTCCATTGCTTGGGCGGCACGACGCCGAGCCGTTTGAGGCCGTCACCCAGACCAAGATAGATGAACACGCGGGACGCATTTGGGCTGAGTGTGATCCCGGCCCCAATTTCGGCCAAGACGGGGGCCTGTTCATAGACGCAAACCGCGCGCCCCATCCGCGCGAGGGCCAGCGCACAAGTTAGTCCGCCCAGCCCTGCGCCGATGATCGCGATTTCGCTCGTCATAACTTTGTCCGCCACATGAACAGTCTTTGCGCCTGTCACGCGCCTCCCTTGACGTACGCCCATAGAAATAGCCACAGGGTGGATAATCAAGGGGCGGAAACCAGCATGAAACTCAACCGGCGTTCAGTCACGGCCTTCTTCAAATATCTGCTGGCTTTCTCGCTTGTCATTGGTGGCATCACTTGGTGGATGAACCGCGACACGCGCTGGAATGCGGCACAAGCCATGGTGAAACCGGGCAGCGTCACTGAACCCCGCGTTGGCGTGATTGTCGTGGCGCTGGTTCAGCCTAGCCAGTATGATACGCGGTTCTGGCGCAATATCGTGGATAAGCTGCTCAACAGTTTCATACCCTGGCCGATCAACGTCTTCGTCAGCCGCGATAGAGGCGTGGTCCTGATGGATCCGGATCAGGCCTATGCGATGAGGGAGTTTAAGCCCCGTCGCCTCGCCGATATCAATGGCCGTGAAAAGGATGTTGACGGCATAGCATGGATCGAAAAATATCGCCGCGGTGACGTTGATTGGAAGGCACCATCGGCCAGCACTGCCTTTGATATGGGCTATTTCATCTACCCCGACCGCAACCAAGGGATGCCGACCCCTGCTGCCAAGATAGCGGCCAAGGCGCGCTACATTTACTATGCGCCGCTGAAAAACCAATATCTGCCCCACGGCGATCAGACGATTGCGCTGGGCAAGGATGCGATTGCCCTACTGCGCGCGGCGCATCCGCAGATTGTGGCTGGGGAATTTGTTGATGCCTTTGACCCCGAGGGCGAAGAAGCCGCCGTCAACCGCGTGCTGGATAGCGGCGTGGACGTGCTGGTCTTAGGCTCTGGCCAGCCGATCTATTCCGACTTTGAGGAACTGAAAGGCTCCTACAGCAAAATTCACAAGATCGTTGATCGGTGGGAGGCTATGCATTTCAGCAAGCGTGTGCGCATTGCCGTCGCCCCGTGGATGGCAAGTGAGGCACGCTATGATCAGATGTGGCTTGATCATTTTGCGGCCACTGTGCCGCAGGCGACCGCGCCGGGGCAAAGCGCGCTGGGCATCGTGTCCCTCCACGGCCTTCCGGTGCGGCTGGTAAAGACTGACAGCTGGGCGAAGCGCTGGCCTGCAACATCGGACCGGCTGCGCCCGCGCATGGCCGAGATTTTGAAAGCCAAAGGCTATGCCACGGTACGAGTGGAAACGGGGTTTGAGGCTTTTGCCGATACCGTCGATGATCCTGACAACCAGCTACTGTCCGTCAATGAGCTTTTCAAACAAGCGCGCAAAGACGGCACGGCGCTGGCCATTGCCCTGCCGATAGAGTTTCTGGCCGAGAATACCGATACGCTTTTCGCGCATCAGGCTTTTTTCTTTGATGGACTCGGCGGCTATCGCACTTACGCGCCACCACCACTAACGCAGGATTGGATGCAGCCTTATGTGCGGCGGTTGATGGATGGGAAAACAATGATCATTTACGCAGGCGCTGTCGGCGGCGCGAAACAACCTGAAGCCAGCGCCGTGCTGGCCACTGCGATGAGCCGCGTGTTTCCGGTGAAAAAGTGAATTCTGCCAAGTTCGGCCCCGTCCGCCTTGAAAGCGGCGTTAGCACCGGGAATATGTGGACGCTGGTTTACGCGGCGTTCGTCTCCATTGCGCTGGTCACCGCGATGGCTGCGATCACGCCTTTTGTGCTCACCGCCAACCTGGGCATTGCAGAGGCGGAGCAGGGCAAGGCGCTTGGCACGCTGGCGCTGTGGCAGGAATTGGCGCTGATCCTTGTTTACAGCCCGCTGGGTGTGCTGGCCGATCGATATGGTCGCAAAGTCATTTATGTCATTGGCTTTCTGACGCTGGCGACGGGCTATCTCCTCTATCCTTTCGCAACGACGCTCACTGAACTCAGCCTCTTCCGCATCGTTTACGCTGTCGGCATAGGGGCTGTAACGGGCATGTTTGCGACGATCATTGCCGATTATGCACAGACGGAGGACCGGGGTAAGCTGACTGCGATTCTGGGCTTCCTAAACGGCCTTGGCATTGTTGCGGTCACGCTGGTCATTGCAAAACTGCCTGCCATTTTCGTGGCAGGGGGCGCGACGGATATTGAGGCCGGGCGCAATGCGCTGTGGATTGCGGCTGGGCTATGCTCGCTTTCTGCGTTGATTTTGGGCTTGGGTCTAAAGGGCGGAAAACCGTCACAGGCGAAGGAGCGTAAGCCCTTCGTGGCGATGATGGCAGAAGGGATGGGCGCCGCCAAATCCAACCGTCGCATCGCACTCGCTTATGTTTCAGCCTTTGTCGCGCGCGGGGATGTGGCCATTGTCGGGCTGTTCGCCATTGCATGGGGGAAACAAGCCGCGATTGGCGATGGCCTCAGCCCGTCAGAAGCGATCAGCGCCGGGACGATTCCCTTCGTTATTGCGCAGTCTGCCGCCCTCTTGTGGCCATTGGCGCTTGCCGTACCGCTCGACCGCTGGCCGCGCCTGTTCGGGCTTGGTGTGGCGATGGCATTGGGGGCTGTTGGATATTGCTTGCTCTATTTTGTGGATGATCCGCTCTCCGGCGCGGCGATCCCCTTTTTCATTCTGCTTGGCATCGGCCAGATCAGCGCCTTCCTCGGCGCGCAGACAACCATATCGAAAGAAGCACCAGAGGCCATTCGCGGGTCTGTAATCGGCGCGTTCAACTTCTCTGGTGCAGTTGGCATTTTGGTGCTGACAGTCATTGGCGGCTGGCTGTTCGATGAAGTTGCCCCGTGGGCGCCGTTCGTGTTGGTTGGGGTGCTGAACGGCGTGGTGGCAGTCATGTGTTTTGCGGGCCACCGTGCGGAGGCGCGGGAGGCTTAAGAGGGTACGCCCCACACACCGTTGCGGCCACACGCGCCGTTGCAGGGGCCCACACACCGTTCGCATTGAGCCTGTCGAAATGCCCCCTTTCTTGTCCACCGGAAGAAAAAGGGAGGACTTCGACAAGCTCAGCCCGAACGGTGTTCTGTGAAATAGCGAACCAACCAGCCCCCTAAAACTTTGCCGCCACCTGCAAACCGAACACACGCGGCTTTGGCAAGTAAGCAATATAGCCACGCCCTGGCGCGAAACCCTCTGGATTGGCCAGATCAATCACGCGCTGCGCGCTGGTAATCTTCTTATTATCGAACAGGTTATCGACATACATTGTGATGGAATAATTGCCGATTTCCGCGCCAACCTTTACCCCGGCCATCCAATAAGAAGGCAGTGTGACATTGTTGCTATCATCGACAAAGCGGCTTGAGCGATAGGATGCGGTGCCTTCGAAAAACACCGTCGCGTCGCCCACATCCTGCCGGTAAAGGCCAGACATATTCAGCGAATGCTTGGGGCTTTTAGGCACTTGATTGCCCGAAAGATCCGCACACACATTGCCCGCCTCTGCCCTGTTCTGGTCAGACGATGTCTGGCCAAAGGGCACATTGCATGCCGTGAAATCCGCCGCGACGGAGCCGGGGCGCGGCCCCTGAGTATATTGGGCGAACTTTGTATCGGTATAGGCATAGTTCAGGCTGAACGTAAACGGATCGGCAATCCGCAGGCTCATGTCAGCCTCAATGCCCCAAATATTCACTTTACCGGCATTGATGATGCCAGCCGTCGTCACGATCACATTGCCTGCACCTGGCGTCGAGCGTTGGACGCCAATCTGCTGATCACGGTAGCGGTTGCGATAGGCGTCAAGGTTCAGGGTCAACCGCTTGTCAAACAGAACAGACTTGATCCCTGCCTCAATTGTTGTGACGGTTTCAGGAAGGAATGTTTGATCAGTAAAGGTCGTGACTTCGTTGGTGTTCGCACCTCCGGGTTTGAAACCCCGCGCATAAGACGCGTAAAGCAACACGTCATCCATCACTTTATAATCAATAGTGAAACGCGGCGTGAATTTGTTGAATTTCAGCGCCGTGGCCTGTGGACAGGCGACCACAGTTCCGCGGGCAGGCTGCGGAATGAAGACAGGCAGATTGGGGTTAAATGCCTGCCCCTGCGGGAATGGCGACGGGCAAACCGGCGTCAGTTTTTGCAAGGACACGTCCTGCAAACGCCAGCCCGATGTCGCATAGGCAATCCGGTCCTTATTAAACCGACCTTCTGCCGATAGATGCAAACCCTCAAACGGCTCCACACTGATCGCGCCAAAATACCCTTCATATTTCGTCACGCGCGACGTGACAGAGGGGAACGGGAAATTGGCAACGGGCGCGCGGTTGATGTTGAACGGGGGCCCGCCCAGCGGAGACGTGGGGCTGCGCAAGAAGAACTGCGTACCATTGCGCAACGTCGACGTTTCCTTGAAAAACTGTGCGCCGACAAGCACATCGAGCCAGTCATTGTCATAATTCCACGTGAACGTGTGGTCGGTATGCCTATTCTTATACTGCAAATCCTGAATGACTTGCAGCGACAGCACCAGACCGGGAGGCGCAGGCCCATCTGTAAAATCGCCATCCTGTTCAATGAAGCTGCTATTTTTCAGCCAGCCAAATTGATAATGGAATTTGCCAAAGCTGCCCGTATCCCAGTCAACGTCAGCAGAGGCGACATTCTGGCTCATCTTCATACCGAATGGCGGCTGCCCCGTTAACGGGTTCAGCCCCATTTGCAGGCCGCTTTCATTGGCCGAAATTTCGCCAATAAACGTGCCGCGTGTGCAACTGTTAAAAATCTGGGGGCTAGCGCCTGTCAAACTGGCTGGGCAAGGCGAAGCTGGACCTCCGGGGAACGGCGCAAATGTGCCATTGGGCACAGGAACGCGAATGTTCGATTTGATGAATGCGGTCGGATTATCCGAGGCGCGGTCCTTGCTATATTGATAACGACCTGAGATTTTTAAGCCCTCTGTCGGCGTGAGCAACAGAGACGCGGCGATCCCTTTGGAATTTTGCGCGCCAACTTTATCACCTGTTCCCGGAACCTGATAATAGCCATCGGAATCGCGGTAATTGGCGTTTAACCGGAACGCGAGGATATCCTTGATGATCGGCCCGGTGATAGACCCTGACACCCCAACCAAGCTGCCCGTCGCGGTTTCCGCACTGACTTTAGCACCAAAATCAAAAGACGGCGCTTTGGAGATATAGTTGATCGCTCCGGCAAAAGCATTACGCCCGTAAAGCGTCGCTTGCGGGCCTTTCACCACTTCAACGCGTTCCAGATCGAACAAGTTCATTTCAAGAGCAGCAGAACCGCCCGCAATGGCGAGATTCTCGCCAGACAAATCCTGCCCATCGAGCAGAATCGCCACTGAAGGGCGACCGCGTTCGGCCTGCATCCCGCGCAGCGCTGGGCGCGTATCGTTGGGGAAGCCACCAATGTCATAAGTCAGACCTGCGGTGAGCCGAGTGAGATCCTCAACCCGGCGAATGCGTTCTCGTTCAATCTGTTCTTCGGTGAAGGCGTTAATGGCAAGGGGAACATCCTGCAGCGCCTCTTCGCGGCGACGAGCAGTGACGATTATGGTGCCAGGGTCTTTTGCTTCAGCATCCTCAGAGGCGGCTTGAGCATAGGCCACGCTTGGCAATCCGATAATGGTCATCGTGCTGACAGCGGCCAACAAAGCAGTGCGAAATTTCATTCTACCCTCCCTAGGTATGATTTATTTTCTCTACGGCGTCGTCCATTTCTTCAGAACCCCCGTGCAACAGGGGCGAACATAAGAGATCAACGCCAACAGCATCTAATAATGCACATTGGCGGGACCATCACAATGCCCAATGCGCATACTGTCCAAAAAAATAGACGCGCACGCATTTGGCAGTTGAGCTATGCGCTGATGCGAAAGATGATAGAGAGACGAGCCGCACTTTGTTCGTCTGGCGGATAGTGATTGGCGCGGAGGGACAGCGCGATCCAAGCAAGACTAAATGGCGGGTGCAGAAAGGAATTTTGATTTGCCGAACCTGATGCCCTTTATACCCGGCGATATTTTCGTAACCGCGACTGACTTGGATGAAAGCGCGCGCTTTCCCACCGGGCACGGTCGTGTGCGCCAATATGATCGGGATTGGGCGCTGAAGGCGGAAATGGAGACAGGCGCTTTCGGCCTGATCTCCGCGCTGGTGATCGACGGCACGAACACGCTGCACATCTTGGACCCTCAGGCCCGGCGCATCGATCATGTCGGGGCAGCGCAGATGCAAAACCTGCCGCCCCGTGCTTACGGATCCATGATTGCGCGCGGGGATGGCACTTATTTGCTCGGCGAACATATGGTCGGGCAGATCCCCGGATTTGAAGGTGCGGGCCGGGTCTATCATGCTGACGCAGACGGCAAAATCATCCGCGAATGGAATACGCAAACCAATGGCGGCATGGGCGGATTCTTGGGTGTTACGCACATGGCCCTCTCCCCCGATGGTGACACGCTTTACCATGTGAGTGAAACAGGGCCGCACATCTACGCCCATGATTTGAAGGCCGATCAGCGGTTAGGTATTATTTACGAACGCCGCGATCCGCCGCCGATGGTATTTGGACTGGCCTGCTTGGCCGACGGCGATCTGATCATTGCGACGGGTGGCGGCGCGCGGCGGCTGGACGCAAAAGGCATGATAAAGAAGGACTATACTCTGCCTGCCGGGCGAGGATGGTCCGTCATTGTGCTGCGCGCGGGCGGCGACAGTTTCTGGGCGCTGGACTTTTTTGGCGGCACAGTCGCTCTTGTCGATGTGGACAGTGGCACCGTAAGGATGACGAAGGATTTGGGGCTGCCCAAGGCATTGGCGGGACTCGCCGAAATACCATTAGCGGCCTGAGGGGAAGAAGCGATGATTATCAACCAATGGTATGTGGCCGAAGACGTCGCGAATATCACTGACAAGCCCAAGCGAGTGAAGCTGCTCGGCTTTGATTATGTGCTGTTCCGGGGGCTTGACGGCGTCATCAATTGCTTGTCTGACGTTTGCATTCACCGCGGTGCATCGCTTGGCGAAGGCCAAGTGCTGAACGGCTGCGTCGAATGCCCCTATCATGGGTGGCAATTTAACGCCGGCGGCAATGTGGTGAAAATCCCGTCCCTGCCCGCTGACACTAAAATCCCATCACGGGCGCGGGTTGATTGCTACCCGGTCAAGGAAAAATACGGCTGGATCTGGGTGTTCCTGGGCGATTTGCCTGAGGAAGAACGCCCACCCCTGCCCGACTTTCCCGAATATGATGACACGGCCAACTGGCGCACAGTGCGCGGGGAATTTCAGTGGCAGGCTGACTATGCCCGCGTCGTTGAAAATGGCCTGGACTTCGCCCACGCGCCATTTGTTCACCCGAGCTTTGGCGATCGCAGTAACGCCGTCATCCATGATTTTGAGCTGGAACAGGACGAATGGTCCGCCCGCGCCAAAGTCACTTACATCCCGCCGCTGCCCAAGGGCATCTGGAGCCTTGTGCGCAAAGAGAAAACACCTGTTGAGGCGAGGCCCAGCTATCATGTCTCCGGCGCGACCATGCGGCTGGATGTGTGGTTGACCCCCACATGGCAAATGGTGATTTTTGATGTGAACACGCCGGTGGATGAAAATACCACACTGACCCGCTGGATTATGGCGCGGTCCTTTTTCCGGCAGAAGATGTTTGACGGGGATAGCGTGAAACGGACTGTGAAAATATTTGATCAAGATGCTGTTATCATTGAGAAAATATGCCCGCAAACGGTGCCAACAGACCTGCGCGATGAACTCACGGTGAAATCGGACGGCCTGATGAATGCATTCCGTTTCAAGCGCCGTGAACTCATTGATCGCGGCTGGCAGCTGGACGTTGAACTGCTGCGCAAAGAAGTGAATGGCAGGCGCGCGGTTGTCATCCCAAGCCCCGGCAGACGAGAGGATGGCGGCAAGAATTATGTCCTGAAAACTGCGCCGCTGGTTCCAGCTAAGGTAGCGCTCCCAATTGCTGTGGCGGCTGAATAATGGCG
The DNA here is from genome assembly GCA_031376385.1 of Sphingomonadales bacterium. GTDB lineage: Bacteria > Pseudomonadota > Alphaproteobacteria > Sphingomonadales > Sphingomonadaceae > Aquisediminimonas. The sequence goes on along the minus strand of JANMDQ010000029.1, from coordinate 24,800 downwards.
AGCATTGCGTCACCTGCCGCCCCCACATTTCGCCGACAAATGGGGGCGTTGTTCCTTATAGTGTTTATCAGCCTCGTCGGATTCGGCGTTGTTTTGCCGTCTTTTCCCTTCTTTGGAACCATGGTTGGGGCCAGCCCGGCGCAGACGACGCTGGCCATGGCCGTCTATTCGCTCGGGCAATTTGTCGGTGCGCCGCTGTGGGGCAAATTGTCAGACAAATATGGGCGCAAGCCGATCCTGATTGGCAGCTTGGTCGGGGCGATCATATCCTACATCATCATGGCCCATGCCCGCGATATCATGACGCTGAGTTTCGCGCGGCTGGTCGGCGGGTTAATGGCAGGCAATATCGCAGCGGCCTTTGCCTATGTCGGCGATATCACGGACGAGGCGTCGCGCCCCAAAGCGATGGGGATGATTGGCGCGGCGTTCGGATTGGGCTTCATCTTTGGCCCCGCGATTGGCGGCGTGTTGGCGGGTGACAATCCGGATTTCCATGATTTCGCAACAATTGGCTACGCGTCGGCTGGCTTTGCCGCCTTGGCAGCGGTTGCGGCCCTGCTGTTCCTGCCTGAAAGCCTGACGCCGGAGCGCCGCGCCGCATCAAAAGCCACAGGGCCATCGCTAAGTGCAGGCGCTGTGCTCAAATCTAAGCCCGTCATCTGGGCGCTGATGGCGCTGTCCCTTATCGCTATTGGATCAGCGGCGCTCATGGAAACCAGCTTTGCGTTCTTCGCGCATGACGCGCTGGCGTGGGGGCCAAAGCAAGTGGGGCTGTCGTTCGGCGCGGTCGGCCTTGTCTCGGTCATCTTGCAAGGGGGCGGCGCAGCGCCGCTCGCCAAGCGGTTCGGATCATTCAAGCTGATGATTGCAGGGTTGATTGCCTACGCGATTGGCCTGGGCGGCCTCACCATTGCCAGCAGCGGCCCAACAGTCCTGTTCGCGATGAGCATCACGGCGATTGGCCTCGGCCTGTTCAACCCTGCGTTTCAGACGATCACATCCGCGCAAAGCAACGATACTGACCGCGGCCTTGTCAACGGCCTGACCCAAGGGGCGTCCAGCCTGGGCCGTGTGGTTGGGCCCGGCGTATCGGGCGGCATTTATCAGACATACGGGATTACCGCTCCCTTCGCAGTCGGGGCTGTCGGCCTTGGCATCGCGGCGGTGCTGGCCTTTGTGACGCTCAAAGGGCGCGCTGGCAGAGTTTATGGGGGCAAAGCCGAATGAAGGCCGTCAAAACCTGCTTCAAGTGGCTGGGCATCGCATTGCTGGTGCTCATTACCGTCGGCCTTGTCGGCTATCTGGCGAACAAGACCTATATGGACCGATATTTCCGCATGGCCGTCAGCCAAGCACGCGGCCAATCGCAACAGGCCGAATGGTATGATCCCGTGGACAAGGTTCCCGGTGCCGCTGACACGCCCCTGCCCGTCGCCACCCCGGCGGACCTGACCGTCACTCCTGAAGCCCTCTCCAAAGCCCGCGCCTATGCGAAGGAAAAGGACAGTTACGGCCTTGTCGTCTGGCAAGGCGGCAAACTACAGGATGCGTCCTACTTCCAGAATTTCAACCGCACCCGCCTGATCGCGTCAAAATCCATGGCGAAAATGATCGTTGGGCTCGTCATCGGCCGGGCGATTGCGGAGGGGCATATCAAGGGCCTTGATCAGCCGGTGAGCGATTTCCTGACCGAATGGAAAGGCACCGATAAAGCCGCGCCCACCATCCGCCAGTTCCTGCAAAACAGCAGTGGCATCTCCCGCTTTTCCTACAATGATTTCAAACCATGGTCGCAAACCATGCGCGAATATCTGGGGGAACGGCATGAGGATTTGCTGATCAATGAAACGAAGCGCGATTATACGCCGGGCAGCGAATATGATTATTCGATGATCACCTCAGACATATTGGCCATTGTCATCGAACGCGCAACCAAACAACGCTACGCCGACTATGTGGGTAAGGCGCTGCTCCAACCCATCGGCGCAGCGGGCGGCACAGTTTACATCAACCGGCCCGGTGGCCTCGCGCACAGCGGCTGTTGCATGATGCTCCCTGCGGAAAGCTTCATCCGGCTGGGCGTGCTGATGGCGCAAGACGGCGTGTGGGAGGGCAAGCGCATTTTGCCGGATGGCTGGGTGAAAGAAACGCTGACGCCGTCACCTGCCAACCCCAAATGGGGCCTGCACATGTGGATTGGCCAACCCTATCAACAGCGCGTCCGTTTCTTTCCGGAACGATCACAGCCGATAGGCACGCTGCATTCAGAACCTTACGCAGCGGATGATCTGTTCCTGTGGGACGGCAGCGGCAATCAGGCGATGTGGATCGTCCCGTCGAAACAATTGGTTGTGCTGCGGTTCGGGGCCACGCCCAAACCCAAGGCAGGTCAAAAGGGCGAGTGGGATAATAGCCTGCTGCCCAATACCATCATTAGGGGATTGAAATGATAGTTTGCACCGAAAGTGCTCCGGCGAAGGCCGGAGCTCGGTACCAACAAATAGCGTCGCGAAGCGGCTTTTCCTGTTTAGGGCTAGGCTCCGGCCTACGCCGGAGCACGCTATTACTTTGCACCCCCCTCCTCATCGCGGCGGGACAGCCGGGACAGTTGGATGTGACTGTCTCTGGCATCAAATCCACCAAAGGCGCGCTGCTGGCCTGCCTTTGGAAAGACAAGGTCGGCTTCCCCATTTGCGGGAAGAGCAAAACCGCCGTCAAACTGCGCACCGCGATTTCGGGCGGCACCATGCGCGTCTCATTCCGCAACGTCGCGTCCGGCAATTACGCCGTCAGTGTCGAACATGATGAGGACGGCGACGGGAAGCTGAAAACCAATTTCATCGGCATGCCAAAGGAAGGCGTTGGCGTGTCTAGCAATCCCGGCGGCATCCCCAGCTTCACCAAGGCGCTCGTGCGCGTAAACGGCAATGGCGCGATATCGATCACGATGCGCTATTTGTAATCGAGCGCGTCATTTCGATCTAAATTAAACCACTTCGCTCACCCTGAGCCTGACGAAGGGTTGGTTGGGAGTAAGCTCGAACTGCGGCAGCATCTCCTGCACTAACCCTTCGTCAGGCTCAGGGTGAGCGAAGTGATCGTATTATTCAGCATAAAACGGAAAGAGCCTAATCCATCCCCGGAAACCGCTGAAACCCCGGCAGGTCATGCGCTGTCGCCATCCAGCTTATCTGTTCCGCCAACTGAATATGAGCGCCAGCCGGAAGTGCATTCGGGTCATCCAGCGTTGCTGACTGGATATCGACGATACCCGGCAAATGCTCTGCATTGCGGAAATAGAGCCCCGTCCCACAATCCCCGCAAAAGCTGCGCATGGACGCGCCGGAGGAATTGAATGTCTTGGCTTCACCCTTCGTTACTGTGAACTCGCCCTCGGCAAAGGCCGCCCAAGCCACCATCGGTGCACCGGCATTCCGCCGACAATCGCTGCAATGGCAAAGCGCCACATGCTGCGGTTCGCCGTCTACTTCATACCGCACTGCCCCGCAGTGGCATCCTCCAGAAAGTTTCATGAGTCTCTCCTTTCAAAGTAGAACATAAAACGAACAATCTCCGTCTACAAGATATATTTGCTCAAATCGACATTCTTCGCAACGCTCGCCAACTGGCCATCAACATAGGCCGCGTCGACGACAAGCACGGTGCCGCTTTGATCTTCGGCATCAAAGCTAATATCCTCTAGCAGCTTTTCCAGCACCGTTGAAAGCCGCCGCGCGCCGATATTTTCAACACTTTCATTCACTTCTGCGGCGATCCGGGCAATTGCAACGATGCCGTCATCCGTGAAGGTGATGGTCACGCCTTCTGTTGCCAGCAGCGCCTGATATTGCGCGGTCAGGCTGGCGCGGGTGTCCTTCAAGATGTGGACAAAATCTTCCTGAGTCAGCGCCTTTAGTTCGACCCGGATCGGCAGGCGGCCCTGCAATTCCGGCAGCAAGTCCGAAGGCTTGGCGACATGGAACGCGCCACTGGCAATGAACAGGATATGGTCGGTTTTCATCGGGCCATATTTGGTCGCAACTGTGGTGCCTTCGATCAGCGGCAGCAAATCGCGCTGCACGCCTTCGCGGCTGACGGAGCCACCGCGCACGTCTGAGACAGCGATCTTGTCAATCTCATCCAGGAACACAATGCCATTGGCCTCCGCATCGATCAGAGCAACACGCGCGACATCATCCTGGTCTAGGCGGCTGTCAGCTTCTTCCTCCACCAGTTTTGCCCACGCGGCAGGCACAGTCATTTTGCGGCGTTTGAGCGGAACTTTGCCAAACGCTTTGCCCATCATTTCCGACAGGTTGATCATGCCAACGTTCGCTCCGCCGGGCACTTCAAATGGCATTTGCGGTGCCTGTTCAACTTCGATTTCAATTTCGGTCGCGTCGAGATGCCCATCCTCAAACCGCTTTTTGAAAGACTCCCGCGTGGCTTGGCTGGCGTCTTTGCCTGTGAGCGCGTCGAGCAAGCGGCCCATGGCGGCGTCTTCGGCCTTGTCCTTCACCGCCGACCTGCGGCGCTCCTTTTCTAGGCGAATGGCCTCTTCGACCAAGTCGCGCGCAATCTGTTCGACGTCGCGGCCGACGTAGCCGACTTCAGTGAATTTGGTGGCTTCCACCTTCACAAAGGGCGCATCGGCAAGCTTTGCCAGACGGCGGCTGATTTCAGTCTTACCGCAGCCCGTGGGGCCAATCATCAGGATATTCTTAGGCGTCACTTCATCGCGCAGATCAGGCGACAGTTGCTGACGCCGCCAGCGGTTGCGCATCGCCACGGCAACGGCGCGCTTGGCATCGGTCTGGCCAATGATATGCGCATCAAGTGCGGCGACAATGGCTTTGGGGGTAAGGCTGTTTTGCATCATATAATATCTCAATAAAATCCGCTCACCCTGAGCTTGTCGAAGGGTCGGTGGGCGTGTCCAACCGAGGCTTCGTCAGGCTCAGCCTGAGCGGTGTGAAAATTAAACCGCAGACTCCAGAACTTCCGCAGTCACTTGATCATTGGTGAAAACACAAAGCTCGGCCGCAATCGCCATGGCCTTGCGCACCAGAACCTCTGCGTCAGGTTCATAATCTTTGAGCGCCCGCGCGGCCGAAAGGGCAAAGTTTCCGCCCGATCCAATAGCGGCGATCCCGTCCAGCGGCTCCAGCACGTCGCCATTTCCGGTCAGCACCAGCGTGATATCCTTATCCGCAACGATCATCATCGCTTCTAAATTGCGCAGATATTTGTCCGTGCGCCAGTCCTTCGCCAGTTCCACGGCGGAGCGCATCAGCTGACCATTATATTGCTCCAGCTTCTTCTCCAGCCGCTCAAACAAGGTGAACGCATCCGCCGTCGCCCCGGCAAACCCGCCAATGACATTGCCTTTGCCAAGCGGGCGAACCTTTTTGGCATTTGGCTTCATCACTGTGTTGCCCATGGAAACTTGGCCGTCACCAGCAATGATGACTTTGCCGTTCTTGCGCACGGAAAGGATGGTTGTGCCGTGCCACGCTGTTTCTTTGCTCATGACCCGGATATGGGGGCGCAGCACTGCAAAGTTCAAGAGGGGATCATTCCACCCCCTTCACCTTTCCCCATTGCCGCGCCGCAGTGTAGCCCAAATAGCCTGTGCCAAACAGCGTCCAAAGCGCGTCGGGAATGGCGCGGAGGTAAGCGCCCATGCCTGTCGTGACGCGCTCAGCCAGCGGCGGACTGAACAATGAAAGTAGCCCCAATGGGATCGCCCAGAGGATGATGACATACATCACATACAGAAAAGTCGGGCGGGCGCGCTGCGTCCAGGGGTCGGCATTGGTCATTGATTCACTCCATTCCTGGAACGAATATAACCTTATTGGTTCTTAAAATTCAAGTGCGGCGGCCCGAATTGTCCTACTCCGCGCCCTTTTGCGCCTCCAGCCAATCTTCGAGCCATTTGATCGAATAATTCCCATCGATCACATCGGGCGCGCGGAGCAGGTCTTGGTGAAGGGGAATATTGGTCTTCACTCCGTCTACCACCATTTCTTCAAGCGCGCGGCGCATCCGCATCATACAGCTTTCGCGCGACCGGCCGTAAACGATCAGCTTGGCAATCATGCTGTCGTAATAAGGCGGGATACGGTAACCCGCATACAGCCCGCTATCGACGCGCACATGCATCCCGCCAGCCGCATGGTAAGCCTTCACAAGACCGGGGGACGGCGCAAAGGTGCGGGGGTCTTCGGCATTGATCCGGCATTCGATGCTATGCCCGCGAAACTCCAGATCCTCTTGGCGGACCGAAAGGCTCGCGCCGCCCGCAATGCGGATTTGTTCGCGCACCAGATCAAAGCCAGTGATCATTTCAGTGACGGGATGTTCCACCTGAATCCGCGTGTTCATTTCGATGAAATAAAATTCGCCGTCTTCCCAAAGGAACTCGATCGTGCCCGCGCCGCGGTATCCCATGCCCGCCATCGCGCGGGAGACGATGCCGCCCATCCGTTCGCGTTCGTCCGCAGAAATGACGGGGGAAGGCGCTTCTTCCAGCACCTTTTGGTGGCGGCGTTGGAGGGAGCAATCGCGCTCGCCCAGATGGATGGCATTGCCCTCCCCGTCCCCAAACACCTGAAATTCAATATGGCGCGGATTGCCGAGATATTTCTCAAGATAAACGGTCGCATCGCCGAACGCGGCCTTCGCCTCTGTCCCGGCCTGCTGCATCTGGGTTTCCAGCTCTGCTTCGCTGTTCACCACTTTCATGCCGCGCCCGCCGCCGCCGGAGGCTGCTTTGATGATCACGGGATAGCCAACATCCTTGGCGATCCGCTTTGCGTCCTCGATCTCCGAAATCGCACCCGCAGAGCCCGGAACCAGCGGCAGCCCAAGCTCACCAGCGGTTTTCTTGGCCATCACCTTATCGCCCATCGTGCGAATATGTTCAGGCTTAGGGCCAACGAAGATCAGTTTATGCTCTTCGATAATTTCCGCAAAACGCGCATTCTCACTGAGGAACCCGTAGCCCGGGTGGATGGCATCCGCGCCTGTGATTTCAGCCGCAGAAATAATCGCGGGAACATTCAGATAACTGTCCTTGGCCGCAGGTGGCCCAATGCACACGGCCTCATCAGCGAGCCGCACATGCATCGCGTCCGCATCCGCTGTGCTGTGCACCGCGACGGTCTTAATCCCCATTTCATGACAAGCCCGGTGTATCCGGAGCGCGATTTCGCCGCGATTGGCGATCAACAACTTCTCAATGGTCATTCTATGACAAACAGTGGCTGATCAAATTCAACGGGTTGATTATTATCAACCAATATCTGGGCCACTTTGCCCCCGCGCGTGGCGAGGATCGGGTTCATCACCTTCATCGCTTCGATAATGAGGAGCGTATCGCCCTCTTTCACGCTCGCGCCAATGCTCACAAAGTTCGCCGCTTCAGGCGACGCGGCGAGATAGGCGGTTCCCACCATCGGAGACTTTACAACCCCTGGATGATCTGCGGTTGAGGCAACAGGGGCTGGGGCCGACGCCGGGGCAGGAAGCCCAGTCGCAGCGGCAGGAGCAGGCCCCGCCACGTGAACAGCCGCTGCCGCCTGAACCGTGCGGGCGACTTTAATCTTACGATCATGATCGCCAACCTCAATTTCCGTCAGCCCGGTTTCATTGAGCAATTCGGCAAGCTGACGCACGAGTTTTATGTCGACTTGCATGGATGTTTCCTTGTCAGCCATATGACCCCTCAACTGGTTAAGATCATTGCCCTTTGTCAGAGCTTAGCCGCCGCGTCCAGCGCGAGCGTGTAGGATTTGGCCCCGTGCCCGGCAAAGCTCTCCACTGCCACCAGCCCCACATAGCTATGATGGCGAAACGCCTCACGGGTATGCGGGTCAGACAAATGCACTTCAATAACAGGCACTTTGATCGATTTCATGGCATCATGGATCGCAACAGATGTATGCGTATAGCCCCCGGCATTGAGCAAAACCGCCTTCGCGCCAACCTCCTGAGCCTCATGCAACCAGTCGATCAAATGCCCTTCATGATTGGACTGCCGCACATCCACCGCCACGCCAAGCTCCGCTGCCTGATCAGTCAGCATCGCCGCAATATCATCGAGCGTCTGATGCCCATAAATCTCCGGCTCCCGCGTGCCGAGCAAGTTGAGGTTGGGGCCGTTGAGGACGAAGATCAGGGGCGGGTGTGGCATGGGGAGAGTGTTTAGCGCTTGTGCAGAACAAGGCAAATATAAGGGTCAGGGCCTAGGGTCGCGACGGATATGTCCCACATACGGCTTGTCCTAAATATATTGCGCGGCAAGGATCGGCCCTGCATCATCCTTCTGCAAAATGACGAGCCTGCGAAAGCCTGCGGGTGCCGCTTTTGTCGGCATCTTGAATGTGGCGGCACCGCCAGTCCACGTCCCCGTTTTTTCTTCGCTGACCACAACATTGCTATACCGAATAACCTGCCCGCCATTTTCGCCGGAGCCAATTTTCACAACAACCTCTGGGCGCACTATAATGATCGACACGATCGCAGGCGCGCCTTCGCCCGCTATACCAATCACGCCGTTTTTGACCGCAATTGCCGCTTTCAATTCGCCTCGTGCCTGCTTGATCTGCGTCAATAGCAAGGCGCGGTCGGACCCAACCCCGCCATATTGCCCCTGGACCATCGTCTGCGGTGTGTAGACCCCCGCCCCGACGCCGCCCCGCTTTGCATAGGCGCGCTGCAATTCGCTATTGGCCTCTCGCCCCAAAGTGTCTTTCCAGCCCAGCCGATCCCAATAGGTCACGGCACGGGTGAGAATAACCAAATCCTTGCGCGCCGACAATTGTTCGATCAACGCATCGGCGGGCGGGCAGGATGAACAGCCCTGGCTTGTAAACAATTCGACCGCAACGGGAACGACTGGCCGCACATCAGGAGCAGCGGCCCCAATCATGCTCAGTGAACAAAGAGCAACAAAACCGCGCATGGCAAATCTCCAGAAATCCGATTGCTCGATATTCGCCACAAAAGCGAAATAGGTTACAGTGCCACCCGGAGTTTAGTCCCGGCGTTTGCCGATGCGCAGAGGGGACTACATTGAAATGACAGTGGCAATGCATTTAGCTCTTATAATGTTAGCATGTTTGTATGAGGATAATTAAGTGCACTATCACCACAATTTGAAATGTATTTAGGGGTTTTCGCACCTGTCCCCGGAATTCCATTGGAATTCCATTGGGGTTGTAGACTCTGAGCCGAATATCAGGAATAACCCGCGCCGATGTAAATTTAAGGCGGTGTCTCGTTTACAATGTCTGGAAGCAACAGGGGCAGATTTGATCAGATCGCGATAGTCTGCGTGGTTGTGTGCTGCGTCGCCGTATACTGGTTGATGTTCTATGACATGGGGGCCTCATCAGCGCGCCATGAGGATCGAGCAAAGGTTGAGCGAGCCCATTATGAAGCCGACACTCCCAAGCGTGCGCAACTAGAATGCACTGGTTTGGCGAGGACAGCGCAACTTGAATGTATTACCAAGATCGTAGATTCCCAGCGAGAAAATCGTCGCGACGAAAGCGATTTGGCAGCCCAATGGAAAGCCGCCGATTGGGTTATGTGGGCCACCATACTCGCGGGAATACAGGTCATCGCAACTTTGCTCGGCCTTTATTATGTTAAGCGAACGCTCGATGCTACTTTGGAAGCTGTTGAAGACACCGGCAAGGCAACTAAGGCGATGGAGCGGCAGAACGATATTGCACGTGACATCGCCCATTCCCAATTGCGGCCCTACATTTACGTCTCTGACGGGACGATTAGAATACATCGTATACACGACATTCAATTCATCTCGGACGATATCGAGTTTTTTATAAATATCAAAAACTTCGGACAAACACCCGCCAAAAAAGTTGTGGTGCATATCCGGGGCATGGTCATTGATTATGACGATTTTGATCATCCTAAAGTGTTTGAAGAATCCGATACGCGTGTCTTTGGCGACATGCCCCCCGGCTTCGAGGAATTTACTCAACCTCAGACCGTGAGTGGCATTCAGGCAGCTCACGATTCCCTAAATGGAGAGACTAAGTGCATTATGATTGATGGCAGGATTGTATATGAAGATTCCCAAGGGACAAGTTATCGCACCGAATTTCGGCGGGTATGTGTTGGACACAGTTATCGTGAGAGCATTCTTGGAATCGGTTTCAATGGAAACACATCCACCTAGCACCATAGGATTACGGTCATAGAATTCCGGTGATGTTGTGGAGAAAATTAGGAATTACGGTGGAATTACTAAATACGAATTACGGTGCCAGGTTACAAAATACACTAAATTGGGTAACTAACCGCTAGGTTTTCCATTCCCATTCCGGAAGTTTAGCGAGCCGGTTCACTTCCTTCATACGCGCCCCGTTGCTCCACACATGAACGGCGATCGGAATCAGTGTAACGGCAAACGCGAAGGCGACGCGGACAAGCCATGAATCGAAGCCGAAATACTTGTCAGTAGCGATGTAGGCAGCAATTAGAGCTAACGCGGCATAAAGCGCATAGTGGACGCCCCAAGCGGCATCAAGCGCCAGCCTATCTCGCTCGGCAATCGATTCCATCAGCCACTCATGATATTTATAGAGTCGGTATTCTAAATCGTCGATGCGCTGCAGTGCCTCATTGTCCATTTATGCCTCCCGTAGAATTCCGGTGACACAATACCAATTAGACATCGATTTCCCACCGGATTCCCAAATGTGCCTTTAATCTTCCACCCGAGCAAGACCCAAATCGGCGCTCATCAATATTGTGTTTCCACAACTTATGGACAGAATTATGATGACAGGTGCGATAACCCCTAAATCAGGTCAAAATCACGCTGCATTTGATGTTCAATCCTCTCCAGCGCTTCATGCGCCGCGCAGTCCGATCATGCAGAACCTCACCCCAATGTTCGTATAATGTTCTTGCAAAGTAGGGCATTTTCTGGTGGATGGGTGCCATGAACTTTTGCCTTCCTTCCGCCTTCCCAATTCCGGCCCTGTGGCGCGCCCTCACGCGAGAGGTGACGGCCTGTCTGCCAAAGAGCGGAAGATGAACGTTTGTTCATCAAAAGTGCGTTTTCGTGTGACCTTTGTGACTTTCAGTGTGGAATGGCGGTCCCTGATGCGGGCAGGCGGATAGGTGTAGGAAAAGAGGCTGAAACACACTCCACTTGTTGAGGAATCCGCCGTTTTTTGAAATGTGGGAAGTGCGCTGTGCGGGCATGACGTGGAGCTGAGCGCGGACATTTGGGCGTTTGGGACTGCTGCGCTCCGGGTCAAGCCCGGAGCGCGGTTTGGTTACCCCGGACAGCGCACTTCATCATCCTTCGTCCACGGCCCTCGCTTGCCTGTGCGAGGATCCCGACCCCTTATTGCGTCGATAGGTGCCACGATTTTCAGGACCATAAGTCTCACTCTCAATTCGTGCACCGCCAAAATGCACCTCATTCACATTGACAAAGCGAATATGTTCGCCTAACGTTCCAACTGCTCTTTGAAACCCTGCCGCCCTGTGCAGCAGATTGTGAATGATTGATCCACGCCACTGCGCGCGCGGGAATTTTGTGCCTGATCAACGCGAGGAGCCGCGCAAAGCACGCGCCGCACTGTAACCTTGTTCAGGTTCGAAAAGCGAAGACCCCCAAGAGAGGTTTCAGGTGTCAACCATGTGTCAACTTTGGGCACAGGCTCCACCGGCCATCCCCAGCAAGATGAGATATTTCCCCCAAGAACCACCCCTGTTTCAAACGCACGACTGGCACAACTTTACTAAACTTTGGGCAGAATATGGCGGAAAATAGGGCGGCGTCTTTAGACCTATCCACCCTGCCCCAAAAGAAACGCGCCGAAGGCAGGGCCATCGACGCGCAACTTTTTATCTTCTTTAATCCACTCACTGAGAGCAGTTAATCCAGGTGCGTTAAGATTACGGGCTTTTTGGGGAGCCGCCTCCCGATGCCGCGACAATCGCCGCGACCACTGCTGCCGCGCCTGCAATCGCCAGCAAGCTTGATCCGCCGCCAGATTTGGCGATTGGTGCTGGTGCCGAAGGCGTTGGGGCGGATGGTGCCGCAGCCACTTCAACAGGCGCAGGCGCAGCTTCGGCCATTGGGGCCTCCACTGTCGTTTCGACGGTCTGTTGCATCACGACGGGTTGTTCAACGGCTTTGGCAACACGCGTGCGCGGCTTCACGGCAGCGCGACGGCGCGGTTTCGCCTTGGCTTTCGGCTTCGCCTTATATTGCGGGGCTGAGGCATCCGCCAGCACAGCCACGGGAACCGCCACCAACGACAATGCAGCCAACCCAGCAATGACTGGTTTCGCTGCTGCCAATGTTTTCAATTTTTGGAACATAAACTCTTTCCCTCTGTAAATTCTGCAACAAGATGACACAGTTGTGCCTTGGAACGAAGTCAAACTTTGTATCCACTGCTTCGCGGTCTCTGTGACAGGCTATGTATTTGATTAAGGAGTAATTTTATTTGGTATGCCAGCCTTCGCCTTTTGGGCGGCGGTTCCAAATGGGCTCTGCCCCATCCAATTGCCCGGCGGATTATAGCGACATACCAGAAACTCGTCAGTGCGATTCGCGGCGATGGCGCATCCTACTTCCGTGCTGTTGTGCCAGATCAACTGCGTGTAATGGCCCACATCCATCCAATTGCCGTTGGTTGAAACATTTGGGAATAGTCCGGCCTTAAACAGGCTCTTTTCCTGGGTCCAACGGCCCACCATATCCTCTGGGGAGAAAGCCCCGCGTGTTCCCATCCAAAGATTTTCGCCGTGATCTGCCCTATTGTCTGCTTCACCGGCATGTTCAAATGTCCGCGTCAGCGCCAGCTTATCCGCCCACCGCTGCGCATCCGCCGCCAATGTCGCAGACCATATCAGCGGCTTTACGTTTAAGGTGACGCGTTCGGCATTGTGACTGGCAAGCAGTCTCTCATTGATCGTTGGCTTGGCTGCCACTGGTGCCGCTTTTACTGCTGGCGCCGATACGGCCAAGAAGAGAAGCGAGATCAGCATTTCCATGGCTTCGCGAAACTTCCTACTCTGCTATGGGGTGTCGATGCTGCTGCACCCTCCGCTCGCCTTATACATACATTGGCCCTTTTGCGTTTCAAAATGTCCCTATTGTGACTTTAACAGCCATGTTCGGGATCGCGTGGATATGGACGCGTGGCAGCAGGCCTTGCTCGCTGATCTGGCTTATGAGGCAAAACAGACGCCGGGGCGGACCTTGGGGTCCATCTTCTTTGGCGGTGGCACCCCGTCCCTTATGCCGCCCGCCATTGCCGGGGCCTTGATCGAAGCCGCCGGGCATCACTGGGACATGGCGGCAGATTGTGAGATTACGCTGGAGGCCAACCCCTCATCCGTTGAGGCCAGCCGCTTTGCTGATCTGGCCCGCGCAGGCGTCAACCGCATTTCGATTGGGCTGCAATCGCTCGACGATCAGGCGCTACGCTTTCTGGGCCGCGCGCACGGTGTGGATGAGGCTCTGGCAGCCATTGATATCGCGCAGAGCCAGTTTGAGCGCGTGAGTGTGGATCTCATCTATGCGCGGCCGGGCCAATCTCAGGGCGATTGGGCTGCGGAATTGAACCGGGCGCTGGCGTTGGGGACGGGCCATCTGTCGCTTTATCAGCTGACCATTGAACCTGGCACCCGCTTTGAAACGCTTGTCCGCACCGGGGAATTTGCGCCCTTGGAGACGGACGAAGCCGCTGAGATGTTTGAACTGACGCGGGATATGACCGCTGCGCAGGGCATCCCGGCCTATGAAGTGTCGAACCACGCCCGTGCGGGCCAGGAGAGTCGCCACAATCTGACCTATTGGCGCTACGGATCTTATGTGGGCATCGGTCCCGGCGCGCACGGGCGGCGTGGTGGGCTGGCGACGATGCGGCATAAAAAGCCTGAGAATTTCTTGTCCGCCGTCGCGCGCAATGGTCAGGGTGGGCAAAGCGAAACGGCTCTCACGCCCCAAGAACAAGCCCGCGAAGCGCTGGTCATGGGCTTACGGTTGGCAGAGGGAGTAGACCTAGGCCGGATCAGGGCCGCGACTGGCATGAACACCCTCATCCACCCAGATCAGGCCGAGATGCTGACGCGCGAAGGGCTGATCACCCAATCAGGCGATCATATCACGGTAACGCCTGCCGGGATGTTGCTCCTCGACGCGATCTTGGTTGCGCTGGTTTCGGTTTAGCTATTTCGCAAATGTCTTCGGCGCGGGGGCAATCACCGAGAAGGCGCCAGCATTCACTTGCTGAACCTCCAATGCCCGTTCTGCCACGCCGTCGCGGCCAAAGCGGAATGCGCCGTCAATTCCGGTAAACCCGCCGGGATCATTCAACTCTCCAGCAGGGAAAGGCGATCCCACTCGCCATTTGGCGGCCACTTTGTTGACCAACAGCACAGCGTCATAGCCAATGCTGGACAAACGAAACGGAGATTTGCCGAAGCGCGCCCGGTATTTGGCGGCCAGCTGGTTGTAATAGCTGTCCGATACACTCGCGAACCACGCACCGCGCATCGCCGCATTTTGGGAGATCGACCCTTCAGTATTCCACAACTCCGTGCCGAGGATACGCGCGTTGGCATTGCCTGCGCGCCTTACAATCGGCACCACTTGCACAGCCACCCGACCAGAGTCGGCAATGAGCAGCGCGTCATATCCGCCTGCTGGCAATTTACGCAGCGCGGTTTGGATGGAGCCGGGATTGCGGTCAAAGCTCTGCACCCCAACCATTTGCCCGCCCGATGCGGCAACGGCCTGAACGAAGGCTGCCGACGCACGCTGGCCATAAAGCCCCGACGGCACTAGCCCGGCAAAGCGTTTCAAACCCTGCCCATCGGCATATGCGACCACGCGGTTGACCGATTGGGTCGGCACGAAGCCCAGCAAATAAGTGCCTGTTCCCGCGACTGATACATCGTTCGAAAAAGCAATGAGCGGCACCCGCGCGGCGCGGCCAACTGGGGCCACAGCCCGCACATCTTCAGCAAGCAAAGGCCCTAGGATCAGCTTATTCCCGTCCGCAATTGCCTTCTGTGCAGCAGCGGCGGCACCAGTTGCGGTGTCATAAGTCGTGATGCGCACGGTCTTTCCGCCAGTATCGAGCACAGCCATGGTCGCGGCGTTGGAAATGGCTTCACCCACCCCTGCGTTGCTGCCTGTCATCGGCACAAGCAGCGCGATCCTGTGACGCGCGCCGTCGGATGGCAGGCCGACACCGGGGCCATTGGGGTCAACAGGTGGCGGGCCCCCTGTGGTCGGCGGACCCTTCGGCACAACCGAACATGCAGCCAGAAATGCCGCAATCATGATCCCCAAGACGGCTTTTGTTTTACTGTTACGCGGTGCTGCCTGTTGCGTCATGACCCTACCCTCTGCCATCGTGCGAATCTCATGGACCCCGCACTTCCTCCTGGCCTTTATATCGTGGCGACACCAATCGGCAATCTTGGTGATGTGAGCGAGCGAGCCAAGGCAGTCTTGGCCGCCGCTGATGTGATTGCGGTGGAGGATAGCCGCGTCACGGCAAAGCTGCTCAATCATTTGGGCCTGAAGCGCCAGATGATCCCCTATCATGATCACAATGGGGACCGGGTTCGCCCCGGCCTCATTGCGCGGATGGGTGGGCAAGTTGTTGTTCTTGTAAGCGATGCTGGCACGCCGCTCATCTCTGATCCGGGCTATAAGCTGGTCCGCGATGCCCGCGCGGCAGGTCATATGGTGACGACAATTCCCGGCCCCTGCGCGGCGGTTGCGGCGCTGACGTTGGCAGGGTTGCCGACAGACCGCTTCTTCTTTCTGGGCTTCCTGCCGCCCAAAGAAAAGGCCAAGCGAGAGGCGATTGAAGAGGTCGCTGGCATTAAGGCCACCCTCATTCTGTACGAATCAGGGCCGCGCCTCGGCGCTACTTTAGCGGCGCTAATGCAAGGCCTAGGCGACCGGGAAGCCGCCGTCGCGCGGGAGATTAGCAAGGCCTTTGAGGAGACAATCACAGGCACCCTCTCCACCCTGGCCGCACGCTATGCCGAAAGCGGGCCGAAGGGTGAGATTGTGATCATCATTGCCCCGCCTGGCCCGGCCGAGGCCGCGTCAGAAGGCGATGTTGATGCCGCGTTGCGCGCAGCCATGCTTACGCTGTCTCCGGCCAAGGCAGCCGGAGAAGTGGCGCGGGCGACGGGCGCGGACCGCAAGCTCCTTTATAAACAGGCGCTGGCGTTACAATC
This sequence comes from Sphingomonadales bacterium, assembly GCA_031376385.1. Lineage (GTDB taxonomy): Bacteria > Pseudomonadota > Alphaproteobacteria > Sphingomonadales > Sphingomonadaceae > Aquisediminimonas. The sequence continues at coordinate 8,528 of JANMDQ010000029.1, read as the reverse complement.
CCGGTGAAGCGCGAAGATGCTGAGAAACGCGGGCGCAGAGGCGAGACCATTGCCGCATGGTGGCTGCGGGCTCACGGCTGGCGCGTGCTTGATTGCCGCGTCAAAACCCGCGTCGGCGAAGTGGACCTGATCGCACGGCGTGGCAAAATCTTGGCGTTTATTGAGGTCAAGACGCGCACCAAGCAGGCCGACCTTGCCTATGCCGTCGACGAATACCGCCTTCGCCGCGTCGCCGCTGCGGCCCAAGCGCTGCTGCCGCGCTATGCCAAGCCCGATGACGGGGTACGGATCGACGTGATCCTGATCGCACCATGGTCGCGGCCTCAGCATGTGGAAGATGTCTGGCGGGGATAACGAGGCCTTAAGGTGACAAAGTTCCACATGAAAACATGCTTTTCTGTCACCTTATGTCACCTTTGCGGCGGTCAAAGGACCATGCGTTTGCCGCCTGCTATTTTCAAAGTTGTGTAAAGTTGTGCCAGTCGCACGTTTAATCAGGCCGACGTGCCGCTGATGTCTATGTGCGAAATCTAGGCGCGCAGGCCTTTGACTGGCGTCCGAATGGGGAGAATTTAGTCGCAGCATTCGCGTGTCAAAGAGTAATGGAACACATAAAGAACATTTTTAATTTGTCAAGCTTGGAACAGGAGTTGATATTTCCGCTTTCGCTCAGATTTCAAAGAGTCGTTGGTAGAAAAGATCCGTCGTTAGAAATGCAATACTCAAAACCAGACATCTGATGAGAATTGTGTCACCAGGTTTTTGAAGGGAGTTTGTTGTGGGTGTAAAAACAACGTCACTTGATCCAAAATATGCCTTAGCCGCATTCGCAGTTTTGATCGCGATGTCGGGACAGTCGTCCGTTAGTGCCAAAGGCCCTTATGATTTTACAACATTTGAGCTTCGGGGCAGTCGTTACTTCTCCAATTATAATGCTGTCGTTGGGCGATATCTTAGGCAAGAAAGCCCGCATCGTCGCACGCGTGCCTGTGTCGTTGGTCAAAGTGTCGTTGGCCAGCAGAACGAAACGGCCTGTGTAGTTTGGCGCGGAGGCGACAAATTGATTTTGTGGTGGGGCGGCGGTGATGATGATCTCAACCGCTCGAACCGCATACTGAGCTTGAGCCGTGATGTTGTCGCGACAGACGAGGCTATCGGCACAAGCACCTACCTCACCAGCCGCCCGTGGGTAGCGATGGTTGAGCGCAAATGCGCTCGATCAGGACGCTACGTCACCGTAAATTGACGGCTTGCGACAAGTTTTCGGACGTTCGTTAATCTGTTGCCCTATCCTGAAAACAGTCTTTCGTGCCCAAGTTAGGTCAGTGTGAATGGCGTCGTCAGGGCGAGCTAGCGACCCTTCCGCACGTCAGCTGACAGAATCTTGCAGCTCGCTTCGGATAAGAGCGGCCAATTGACCGGCGACCGGTGAGTGAAGGTTTGGGTAAAGCTCGCCAGTGGTTAGTCCCTTGAGAAATTGGAGGCGAAGCACATCGCTTTCGTTCCACCCGGGCAACCACGCGCAGAACGCGAACCCCAATTTTCGCAACTGCTCAACGGCGTGATGCACCTCTGGTTGGTCCATGCTGAGATCGACATGACTCACTCCTGCATCCGAGCCTTCGATTGCCAAAGTGATGCGCTCGCTAAAGTCATCACCAATCCGGTCTACCATAAAGCGATCACGTCGGCTGTGCTGGTCAGTGACTTGCCGAAGTCTAGTTGCACCAGTCGGATTGGAGTGACCACCTGCCGACGTTCGACAAAGTTGGAGGTGTTTGGCGAAGTCCGTGATGAGGCCACCATAGAGATCGGGTAAGTAGAAAGCTTGCGCCGGGGCTTCTGACAAAGGCTGGTAAACAACAGTGACGGCGAGGCGGTCCTCCCCGCTTCCCCCGATTGCGAGGTCACGAGCCTCTGGCGGCAAATAGGCCAACATGATGCCAGTTTCCCGGCCACCGGATCTCAAGGAAGCTTTTTGCATCACCGTGTGGGCAGTGGTCGGATAATGAAGGAACCCAACCGCACGATCCGCAATGATATCGTCCCGCAAAGCCTGTGCGAGTCGACCGAGCAAACCCGCCCCCCGGTATGCCGGATCGACTACTGTAGTACCCGCCTCAACGACAGTCGCAGAAGGGGTCGGAAAATTGTAGCCGATATGGCCGACAATATCGGTCCCACGAACGGCGACCACGCCCCGATAAGCTCGCGAACTCAGTTGCTCGGCTAAAACTGTCGGTTCATACATCAATCGATTAGCGTAAGCGCTGCCATAGCAACGCCGGATACAATCAGAGAGGCCGACCGAGTCAGCGGAAACCATTGCTCGTATTTTAGTCTCGACTTCCATCATCTGCCTTTTGGCATGTATGGAATGAAATTCAACCTCCGGTCTTGCAGAGTTGGCCGTCAAGTCATCCAGAGGCAGCTTATCGGTAGTTCGATCTAAAACCCGACAGTCAGCTTCCCCCAACATACCAGCCACTTACACCGGACAGCTGAACCACATCTGTCGGGTGGCGCGAAGCTAGTTGATAGCGAGGCTTGCGCCCCCTGCCCCGCTGTTCGGGCACTCTCTTCTACGCGGAGAAAGGGGGACGTGACGTCGTCGTAGGTAACACCCTATCTTGCCAAGTCCATGTCGAGCGGATTGATCAGCATTAAAAGTTTCGCGTCGATGGCACAGCCTTCATTGCGCTTCTTATCGGTGAAGGCTGCGACATCAGACAAAGCCACACGGTGGACGGTGATATTTTCGCCCTCCACACCGCCGCCTTCGCTGACCTTCATCAGATCGTGAGCGCGGACGAAGAAGAAGCTTTCGCTCACCATGCCGGGGGAGGAATAAAACTCGCCCACCACTTCAACCCCACCGGGTCGATAGCCGCATTCCTCTTCCAATTCCCGCGCGGCGGCAATTTCGACGGCTTCGTCGGCCTCTTCATCGCCAATCAAGCCCGCGGGCAGTTCCAGGCAGTTACGGCCCAGTGGGACGCGGAACTGCTCCACAAGCAAGACGTGCCCATCATCAATTGCAAGGATCACCGCGGCCTTGATGCCCCGCGCGCGGGATACATATTCCCATTTGCCTTTGGTCTTTGTGGTGATGAACCGCCCCTGCCAGACGATCTCCTCACGCTCATCCTGAACCCGTTCATCCTGAGCCTGTCGAAGGACGCTCATAACTCAATCAGCCGATCCGGCAGTTCATTGCGGTCATCGTCGGCCCGAGGGAAATGGGCGCTCAGGATCGCGCCGACATCATGGATCGCCGCAATCATGCCGTCGGCAACGCGGCCTTCGCGGACAGGGACAATCATATCAACCATCGCGTCCCCCCATTTTTCATCAGGAACCATGGCATGGATCGCCTCATCGGCAACAATTTCGGCGCGGCGCTCAGTGAGCGACAAATAGATCAATATACCCGTGCGGCCCGCCGTTCGGCGTTCAGCACCTGCCTTGAAATAGCGGATCGCGCGCCGTCTCACTCGCCGGGCCTTCACGATGCCCGGGGTGAGCGCGACCCGAAGTGGAACCCACTGAAAGGCCAGCCGTACCAGCGTAAAGGTCAGCACGGCGACGGCAAGGGCGAAACGCAGGCCGTCAGCAAAACTCACCTCCGTCACCCAGCCATTGCTGAAGAAGCCGATCAAATGACCGTGGAAAGCCGGAAAAAGGGCGATGATCGTGAGGGCGAGCATCGTTGCAACGGCAGACCACCATAGCGCAACATCCAGATAGCGATCCGAATGATCGGCAATGATCGTGACGATTTCGCCTGATGTGTTTGCTTCGGCCTGATGGACCGCTTCGCTCACCCGCACATGGTCTTGCGCCGATAGGGTTGAATTTTGTGCCATCACCAATCCCCCGATGCGCCGCCGCCGCCAAACGACCCGCCGCCGCCGGAAAATCCACCGCCACCACCGAAGCCGCCGCCTCCACCCCAGGATGATCCGCCACCGCCCCAATCACTGCCGCCACCCCAGATGATGACAGGTGCGGAACCATGCCGCCGCCCGCGCTTACCTCGGCCAAACAGGATCGGTCTGATAATAGGCAAAATGAAAAAGAAGAAAATGAACAGCCAGAAAATAACCGAGCTAAAGTCGCTCCCGCCTCGATCGCGTTTTTGCACCGATGCCGCTTTGGCAATTTTTGCCGCTTCTTCCGGCGGAAGGGTCAACTGCTGGATGATCGCGTCTGCCCCTGCATTGACGGCACCCGGCACATTGCCTGACCGCAGCAGCGGCATCATTTGCGTGCTGATGATGATCCGCGAGAGAGCATCGGTCATAATCGGTTCCAGACCGTATCCCACTTCGATCCGTGGCCCCCGGCTGCCTGCCGGTTCATTGGGTGCCAGAATAAGGAGGATGCCGTTCTTATCCTTCGCCTGCCCGATGCCCCAGCTGCGGCCAAGCCGGTATCCGTAATCATCAATCGGATAGCCTTCGAGGCTGGGGATCGTCGCAATCACCAATTGCCGCGTGCTGTTGATTTCCAGCGCGGCAAGTTTGGCGTCAAGCGCTGCTTCGTCCGCAGGCGGGATGATGTTGGCGGCGTCAACCACCCGGCCAGTGAGAGCGGGGAAGGTTTGGGCAGTGGCGGGCGCGGCGAAAATGAACAGGATCGCCGCGAAAACCCAAACCCAAACCCTGTCACGCTCTTGAACGCGCCCGCCTAGACGGGAATGACGGGCTGTTGGCACTATATGTCCTTAACCTCAGAATTTCACCGCTGGTGCGCGGTCGGCATTGGGCGCTGTTGCCTGAAATGTTGTCATCGGTTTGGAGCCGTAGAAAATCTTCGCGCCAATCGCGTCCGGGAAGGTGCGGATTGTGGTATTATAGCTTTGCACTGCGCCGTTATAATCCTTGATCGAAATGTTGATCCGGTTCTCCGTTCCTTCAAGCTGCGATTGCAGGGCGAGGAAATTCTGGTTTGATTTGAGATCAGGATAAGCCTCCACTGTGGCGAGCAGGCGGCCAAGCGACTGCGACAGATTGCCCTGCGCCTGCTGGAATGCCGCGACCTTGGCCGGATCAGACAGATCGCCAGCGTTCACTTGAATTGAACTTGCTTTGGCCCGCGCCTCGACAACGGCGGTCAACGTCCCTTGTTCTTGCTTGGCAAATCCTTTGACGGTTTCCACCAGATTGGGGATCAAATCTGCGCGGCGTTGATAATCTGCCTGCACATTGGCCCATTTCGCTTTTGCCTCTTCCTCAGCCGTTGGCACGCTATTCACGCCGCATCCGCTGAGCGACATCAGAGCGATGGGGGCAATGGCGATCAGGGCGCGGCTACGGAATGTCGACATGAATAGACCTCTCTCTTGGTTTCACACGAAATGTAGGGGCGATGGAGGAGGAGCGCAATAACCTTGCACTCTGCGCGAAATCTGTCAGTTTCGCTGCGCTTAACGATAAATGGGAGAGTAAGCATGAGTATGAGTGGAGAATTTAAGGCCTTTTTGAATCAGGGCAATGTGCTGGGCCTTGCTGTTGGTGTGATCATCGGCGGCGGTTTCGGAAAAATCGTATCCTCGCTGACCGACGACATCATCATGCCGATCATCGGCGCTGTGACCGGCGGCATGGATTTTTCCAACAAGTTCATATTGTTGGGTGATGCGGCTGGCAAAGACGTGTCGACATTGGCGAAGGTCAAAGAAGCCGGTGTCGCGTTCCTCGGCTGGGGAAGCCTGCTGACCGCGATCATCAATTTCGTGATCATGGCCTTCATCGTATTCCTGATTGTGCGTCAGGCCAACAAGGTCATGCCACCGGCAGCAGCAGGACCAAGCGAAGTGGATCTGCTCACTGAGATTCGCGATAGTTTGAAGAGGTAAATCAATCTAGGCTTCGTCAAGCTCAGCCTGAGCGGAAAAGGGACTATATCCCCTCTACCGCTCACCCTGAGCTTGACGAAGGGTCTTGCCGAACTGCCTCCAACAATCCCAGCCCTATTCTGCCGCAACCAATTCTTCGGCGACCGCATCGGCCAGGCTGGTGCCATCAAGGATCCGCGCAGTGTCATCGCGCACGATCATCATCGCACGGCGAATTTCGCAATCAGCCTCAGATTTGCAATCGGCGCACGGCTTGTAAGCGGTGCGGCTGACGCAGGGGACCAGAGCCAACGGGCCTTCGATGACGCGGATGATATCCCCGAACGAAATCAGATGCGATGGTCGCGCAAGGTGAAATCCACCTTGTTTCCCCCGCGTGCTGACGACCAGGCCTGCGCCCTTCAATTCCGCCAGAATAATCTCCAGAAATTTGCGCGGCACACTGGCTTCACGCGCGATGTAGCTCATCGGCACAGGAGGCTGCCCTTTGCTTTCTTTGGCAAGCAAGATCATGGCCCGAAGCCCGTAACGCGAACGCTGAGTCAACATGGCTAATCCCCCTAGTCAGTGGGGGGGATTAAAACAAGCGACCAAAGGCTTGAAAAGTTGGACACTTAACATTCATCAATATCGGCCTATATGGGTTCTGTCGGGTTCGCCCGACTATGGTGATAAACTGTAGTGTGTAATAAAAGCAGCGGACCCGGGGGCAGTACCCGGCGGCTCCACCAAAATTCCCGGATCTGTCCGAGGGCTTTGACGGGGCCGAACCAGGATCGACGTGTTTTGAAAAGCGCTATTTTTGCCCGGCCTGAATGAGCCGTAAAACCGTTCAAAACCTATAAGTGCAAACGATAACGAAGCACTTGCGATTGCGGCATAACCCCAAGGCCTAACGGTCTAAGGTTATCCAAAAGAACACGGTTGGGACTGAACCGGGTAACAGAATCAGAAACCGGCGGTTTGGGGGTACCGAGCAACAGAAACCCCCATCTCACAGTGCCCCGGCGAAGACCGGCGAACTTTCCTCCCCTTCGCCCTACCCCATCAGCGCGTCAATCGCCTCTGCCATGCACACATCGCGGGAGGACAGCCCACCGGCATCGTGCGTGGTGAGCAATATCGTGACGCGGTTCCAGACGTTTGACCATTCGGGGTGATGATCCTGAACCTCTGCCAGCAACGCCACCCGCGTCATAAAGGCAAAGGCTTCAGAAAAATCTGCAAACAGAAAATGCCGCGTAATCGCATCGCGTGCTTCATCAAAATCCCATTCATCCAGCGCGTCCAAGGCCGCAGCTTTGGCATCATCGTCTAGTTGTTCAATCATGGCCTTTGCCTCCGCAAACAGTTGTGCCACTGTCGGCCATATGCCGGGGTCAGGTCAACCTATCAGTGCCGCACTATCAAACCTTGCCTGTGTGCGGGGCGGGCGGATGCTGTTCAAGGGGCTATCGCTGAGCTTGAACGCTGGGGACGCGGCGCTCGTCACGGGGCCGAATGGTATTGGTAAATCCAGCCTGTTGCGGCTGATCGCTGGGCTGCTTGATCCTTACGCGGGCAAAGTGGCGCTGGTTGGGCGGGTGGCACTTGCGGATCAGGAATTGGCACTTGATGCGCGGCTGCCACTGGGCAAGGCGCTTCATTTTTGGGCAGAGCTGGACGGCGGCGATGTAGATAAAGCGCTGGCCACTGTCGCGATGGATCATCTGGCCGCAGTCCCTGCACGCATCCTTTCAACGGGCCAGCGCAAGCGCGCAGTTCTGGCGCGGACGATTGCCAGTGGCGCGGACATATGGTTGCTTGATGAACCGGGCAATGGGTTGGATGCAGCCTCGCTTGACAGGTTGAACATGGTCATGGCCGCGCACCGGGCGAAGGGTGGGATTATCATAGCCGCATCGCATCAGCCGCTGGATTTGCCCGGCGCAATCATTGTCGCGATTGAGACGCCAAAATGAAGCTGGTCTCTGCCCTGATCGTGCGGGATTTGCGTTCGGCTTTAACCGGCGGGGCGTGGTTGCCTGTGGCCTTCTTTTTGCTGGTGGCGATCCTGTTCCCTTTCGGGGTCGGGCCGGACGGGGCGCTGCTCACTCGCACTGGTGGCGGAGTGTTATGGGTGGCGGCCTTACTGGCGGCCTTGCTTCCCGTGGACAGGATAATCGCGCCAGACGCGGAAACGGGCGTGCTTGATCAATTGGCCGTGCGCGGGGTGAGTGAGGAGCTGATTGTGGCGGCGAAGTTCGTCGCCCATTGGCTTAGCTTTGGGCCGCTGTTGATGTTTGCGGCCATACCCGCTGCTGGGCTTCTGCGGCTGGAGGGCACGACGCTGATAAAGCTGGAGATTGGCTTGGCGGTCGGCACGCCGGGCTTGGCGGCACTTGGCGTGATGGCATCGTGCCTGACATTGGGGCTTAGGCGTGCGGGCTCTCTTGCGGGCTTGCTGATGCTCCCACTCGCAGTGCCGTTGTTGATCTTTGGTGCGGGCAGCCTTGCGCCACTATCTGGCAGTGCGCTGAGTCTACTGGGTGCGGCATCGCTGTTCCTGTGCGCGATCACCCCTTTTGCAGGCGGGGCCGCGCTTAGGTCAGCACGGGAATGATATCAGGCAATCACCCCTCTCCGTTCGTGTCGAGCCCAGTCGAGACACATTCACCGCGTGAATAGC
>JANMDQ010000034.1:0-38580 GCA_031376385.1 Sphingomonadales bacterium | reverse complement strand
GCACAGCGGTGAGGATGCCGCGCGTGTCTTGCGCCCGCTTCGCCGGACACGGTTATCGTCGATTTGCTGCTGGACCTGATTGAACAGATCGACTGGCACAATCGCATCATGCTCGCCCTTGTGCGCTTTGCCCTTATGGACAGCATAACCGCGATAGATTTTATTGCGCAGAATATGGGCGAGCGCACCGACGTGGAACGCAAGCCCGCCGTGCACTTTGCCGGTGCTGGACGTCCAGCGCTTTGAGTGGATGCCTTCATTTGCAAGCTCCTTGGCAAGCGCGGGCATTGATTCAAGCACCAGATAGCGGGTGAAGATTTGCCGCACAGTGTTGGCCTCCTCCACATTCACCTCAAGCTTGCGATCACCCAGATCATAGCCAAGCGGAATATTACCTCCCATCCACATGCCCTTGGCGCGCGATGCCGCGATCTTGTCACGGATCCGCTCGCCTGTGACCTCGCGCTCAAATTGCGCAAACGAGAGCAGAACGTTGAGGGTCAGCCGCCCCATGCTGTTGGTGGTGTTGAACGCCTGCGTTACGCTCACGAACGAGGCCTTGTTGCTATCGAAGGTTTCGACAATGCGGGCAAAGTCCATCAGGCTGCGCGTTAACCGATCGACCTTGTAGACAACAACGATGTCGATGCGGCCACGAACAATGTCGGCGAGCAGAGACTTAAGTGCTGGACGGTCCATATTGCCGCCAGACCAACCCCCATCGTCATAATGGCCGGGGAGGCATTCCCAGCCTTCGCCCGCTTGGCTCAATATATAGGCCTCACAGGCTTCGCGCTGCGCATCCAGCGTGTTGAAGACCTGCTCCAACCCCTCCTCAGTTGATTTACGGGTATAGATGGCGCAGCGCTTGCGCTGGGGCATGCTCACCGGACGTTCGCCTGTCGCAGCCCGAAGAACCTTGGGCCGTTCCAGCGCATACCGGTGATATGGCGCGCAACCTCAGACAGGCTTCGCCATGTCTTGCCTTCATAGACAATTCCGCTTTCGATAACGACCACTTCGTGGGTGCGCCCTGCCCATTCGCGCGCAAGGCGCATACCAGCAGGTGCCGACACCCGAAGCGGCAGATCGTCGCGAGCAAGCAATTTGCGCGTGGTGGCATCAAGCCCGCCGCAGACATCGGCCTGCACCCGCCATGCCAAGACCCGGCGCAGCAAGTCGACGCTGCGATGACGGGGAGCGTCACCGTAGCGCCGCTCCCACTCGGTGCGCAGTTCGCGCAGCGGCATGACCGCGATGGCGGCGACCGCGTCTACCACCATGCGGCTGCTGCGGCTCACGCTCCTGTCCCTGAGCCAATGAACCAGACGGTTGTGGTACCCGACGTCCGCTTATCAATCACATGGCCCTTCTTGCGAAAGCCCGTCATGGCGGCGCGCACGGTGTGCTCCTGCCAGCCGGTGCGCTCGGTCATTTCTTCAAGGCTGGAACCCTCTTTACGCTGGAGCATGTCAAGCAGCGAAGCCGCCTTGCTTCCAGCGCGAAGGGGCTTTGTCTCAAGTGCGATATCTTGTGTCATGGGTGAACTCCTGTGGGACACAGGCATGATGCCTGCTCCCACCACCGCAAGCCCTGCTGCGCGGTGCGGTCAGGGCGGGCGCTGAGCTCCTCGCCAGCGCGTTTCGTGTGTTCAGCAATGCTCCAAATCATTGTTAAGTCGAGAGAAATATCGCGGATAATCTAATTGCAAACGCAATGAGTTGAGAGGTGCACAATCCTCACGGTCCATCATCACAATCAGGCGCCGCGAGTGAGCCTATTGCTTGGTCTGGGCGGCCAACGCGGCTTCAATGACAGTTTTTAGCTTCTCGCCTGCGTCTGCTGCTACCTTTTGCACTGTGCGTTTGCCCGTGTTGGGGTCGGTTTGGTGGAAGTTGAACGCCTTGCCTGCAAGCGGCCCTGAAATGAGGTCGGCCATCATCACTTCGCGGTGACGATTTTCTGCGTTCGTGAAAGGAGCGATCAGGTCAACCAGCCAAATTTGATCGCCGTTCGTCCATTCCTCCAGCGTCAGGCGGTTTTCCGGCTCGATCATGCCGCGGTCGAGCTTACCTGCCGCCACAGGCCCGCATTTTGCCCAGAGCGCGAGGCCAACGGGCTTATCTCCATCGCGGAACGTGTAGAACTGCTCATGGATGAGGGCTGGCATCACCAGCCATTCCAAATCCCCAATGCTCAGAGCCCGGTGGAGCGGTGACTGAGTGAGCAGCCATGTCATTTCGCCGAGCATATGGCTCACCGTTGGCGCGCCCTCGGGGGCCTCCAGTGACGGCTTGGCGGATGCGGCAGGGCGCTTGGGCTGCTTGGGTGGTTTCAGTTTCATGGTGGACCTCAAGCAGCAGAAGCGGTGAGCCAGTCAAGCCCATAATTTGCATTCTGCCCCCTCGACAGCTTGTCGCCTTCCCCGGCAGCACCGCCAAAGCTTGCCATCGCTTGCACCATTTGGGCAAGGCGCATGTCGTCTAAGCTAGCGACTGTGGTCAACGGCGCGGTTTCGGTAGGCAAGTCCATCGTCGTTTTGAACCCATCGGATAGCCCAGCACGCAGTGCGCTCAACTGATCAATAGGTTGGATTGGGACTGTAAAGCGCCCAAAGCTTGGAAGTCCCTCTGGTAGCTTCCGATCGTCACTTTCACTGTCCACTGCAGGAAGTGCGGCAACCTTGCGGGCAGAGCTGGAGTCAAAGGCAAAGGCGACGTCGCCTAGAGTGCCAGTCGTACCATTGCTGCGTGTAAAGGTCGCAGTGGCGAGCACGATATTCTGACCTGGCTTGACCTTCTGATCAGTGGAACGGCCCGCCACGCTGATTTCAGTGATACCCAGATCGGTCAGCGTTTTGAGTTCGCCTGCGTCAGTGACGCCGTTTCCGTTTGCATCGACCCAGACTTTGAGTTCAGCAAAGCGGGCATCCTTGGCGTCAATCTTCCCATCGCGATTGGCATCAAGCACCGCCAGCGCCTCAAGATCGCTTTTCGCATCAGCCTTTTCGATGAGGAATGACAGTTCAGATGCACCGGTGATCAGGCCATCTCCGTTGCGGTCAATGACGAGCAAGCCGTCACCTGTGCCAACCCAGCCCGTGTCATCGCCGATACCGTCGCCATCCATATCGAAGGTCGCGACAGATTTCTTACGGCTCTTCAGTTCAAGGCCGTCGCCGTCAAGGTCGAGGACAATGGGGGCAAGGAGGCCAATCGTCTTGCCTTTGAATGATAGCATTGTCGCGGCGGCGACTGCGCCTGCACGGGCATCAACCGCACCGCTTGCTCGCCGCATCCCGACGTAAAGCCCACCGTTCCGAGCCTCCAGCAGATATTTGCCGGATTTGCGGTCAAAGCTGGCGGATTGAAACGTGAGCGAAGGCGGCGGCGGTGTTGTTGCCACGGGTGGCCCCGCAACCTCCAACGCAACAAGATTAAGCGTTGGCGTAGCTGATGTGCTGAGGCCAATAAGCTCCTGAGGCTCCGCCCGGCCATTTTTATTCGCATCATTCCAAAGCCGCAGATCAAAATAGCGCGCGTCGGACGCGTTGATCTTGCCGTCGCTGTTGCTGTCGAATGCGGCCGCAGCGCGCACAGTGGTTGCCACTTCAGTCAACGGATTAATGACGCCATTGCCGTCCGCATCAAAGGCGAGTGGGGTAGCCAGCGAGACTTCGGGAGTGTCGGCGGCTTCGGTTCTGAACGCGGCAGCATCGGATGGAATATCCTCCCACCGCAGTGCGACGTCGCCGACAAGGCCGGTGGTTCCATCGATGCGCGTGAAGCTAGATGTGGCAAGAACAGCCACGCCGCCTTCGTCCGATGGTGTTTCGGGCGTGCCGGTGAGGTCAATGCTTGCAATGCCCGCTTCAGCCAGCGACTTGAGCTCGTCTGCCTGGCTCACGCCATCAGAGTTCGCATCCTGCCAAACAAGAAACTCGCCGAACCGCGCGTCCTTGGCGTCGAACACGCCGTCATTATTGATATCGTAAGCCTGCAAGCCTTCAAGGTCGGTCTTCGCGCCCGGCTTGTCACCGAGGAAACTGATCTCAACGCCCTTGTCGATCAGGCCATTACCGTCTCGATCCAGCGCAAGGAAGCCATCACCATCGCTGATCCAGCCCGTCTTGTCGCCCTTGCCGTTTCCATCAATGTCGAAGGTCACGGACACCGAGGACGCCGTCAATCCGTCGCCGTTCAGGTCAAATACGACGGGGGGGAGTTGCTGGCGAAACTCGCTAATCCCGGCACTCCCCATCCACTGGTAGCCCGCAGCGACGTAGCTGCTGTGATATATGCCCGAAGCAGGATGCCAATCTGCATCGGCAAGCCATGAGTCAATGCCCGGATCATACATATTCGAAATCCCTCCGGCTTGGTCCTTAAAGACCCACACGACCCTATCAGGAGGTCTATAGCCAGAGCGATTTTCATTGAATCTATAAACGCCATAGCCCGCCGAGGCTCCGAGAGTAGTGTTGAGCGCATAGCCAGGATTGAGGAAAAAATAGTTGGTTGACCCATCCAATATCACGGCGCTTTCAGAAATATCATTAACGCCAACATTCACGTATGCGGCGTTACCACTTCGCTCGCCGTCGTAGGGCGTCAGAGCCACGTTCGAAAGCCATGCGGTCGGCCCAACACTCAGATCGTTCGTAGAACCTGGGATATCTTCATAGTTAAGACCATTGCCAACTTGCAGCTGGAACGTGTTTGTGCCCGGCTGCCGGACTGCCACCAATCCTGTCGCGCCGACACCTACGCTCAGTTCACTAAAGTCGCCGTCCGGGTCAATCACTTGGAAGGTGGCAAGAGGTGTTCCGACAGCAAAATTCTCAGCAACGACCTGCGATATCCAATTGAAGTTGGTCAACACAGGCGCGGTGTCGTTGACGTTGTTCACCCGCACCGTGAAATTGTTAGAAGCGGAGCCATAGGTGCCGTCGCTGGTTCTAATGCTGACCGACAAGTCGTAGTAAGACTGGTTGCTTCCGAACATTTCGGCGTCGAAATCCATGTCTGCACGAACACGTACTTCATTGCCGACGATCGCGAACATATTGCCCGGATTATTGATGAATTCATATGAAAGCGCATTCAGCGCACCATCCGGGTCGCTTGGGGCAGTCAGATAGGCGACGGTCTGCCCACGATGGCCAGCCCAGCTTTGCCCGAAAGCCTCGTTAAATGTCGTTGTGCCCCACTGCCACACAACTGGCGCATTGGGAGCGTTATCATTCAAATTGCCAATGTATATCCGTCCAGTCGTGCGCGTTGAGTTTCCTACGCCGTCACTCGCCACCACCGCAATGTCCGCATAGCCGCCAGCAAAGGCAGCAGTCAGTGCCTCGTAATTAACCGCACTATTCAGTGACAGAACACCGCCCGTCGTGATCGAGAAATAGCCTCCCGCGTTTCCGCCATTGGGAGCAGCGCCGTCAATATAATAGCTAACTGACGTTCCGCTTTCGGGATCGACTGATCCGCCGACAGTCAACACATTGCCTGTCCAATTTTCGTTGACAGTTGTGCTGAAATAAGTTGGTGCGTTGGGTGCTTCGTTTACATTCCCGATGTAAACATTCTGAGTGATCGGTCCAGAACTCTGTCCGTTCGCTGAGGCAATGATAGCAAATGAGCCGTGAGGATCAACTTCGTAGTTTAGTGCACCTGTCACCCAAAGTTGGTTGCCATTCAGAATCGAATATTTGCCATTTACATTTGTCCCAGTCGTTTGGAAAACATACGATATTGGATCGCCATCTGGATCGGCAGCCGTGAAGCGTACCGTTGTGTCACCAGTAGCGTTTTCATCAAAGACGGCATTTAAGTTGCTAGAGGTAAGCCCGGTTGGCGCTTCATTCACGTTGCCAATGGTAATTACAACATCTCCGCGGCTAACAGAGAGCTGAGGGGTGCCATTGTCCGTCGCCGTAACGTTGAGCGTTACTTGACCGCCGGTAACATATCCCGATTCCCGATCCACGGCTGCACTGGCATAGATGTAGCCATTCACTGGATCAATCGAGAACCAATTGCTGCCGTCACCACCTGTGATGGAATAGCTGAGCGTGCCTGCACCCTCAGGATCATCCGCCTGCACCCGGACGCCCGTGTAGCCGCCCGTGCCCTCAGTCACGCCGCCGCCAAGCGCGCCGTCTCCGTCGCGAATGTTTGTAGGCGCTTCGTTCACATTGGTGACGCCTAAAGTGAATGTCTGATCACCCGTCAGGCCACTCGCATCTGTGGCACGGACCGTGAAGCTATAGCTGGTTGCCGTTTCATAATTGAGGCTTGCGCTTGATAGAACAAGGTTTGTGCCCGAAATCGCAAAGAAGGATGGGGCCCCGATAAGCGTGTAGATTGGCACCCCGCCTTCTGGATCAAACGCGGTTAAGTTGGCGAGCACAGTGCCGCCGCCTGCATTTTCAGCAACGCTGGCCGAAGCTGCAGAGGTAATCACTGGCGCTTCATTGATGTTGATGATTGACACAGCCTGCGCAAGCGCCGCTGACGTCTGACCGTTGGCGGACGCAATAATTGCAAAGCTGCCATGGGGATCAACTTCAAAATTGAGCGCAGTCGTCACCCAAAGCTGGTTACCGTTCAGAATCGAGTATTTGCCATTAACGGTCGTACCTGTCGATTGAAACAGGTAAGTGACTGCGTCCCCATCCGGATCGGTCGAGCTGAACCTTACGCCAGTATCGCCGGTCAGATTTTCATTGAACCCGACACTGCTATTATTCGTTGTCGGCGTTGTCGGCGCTTCATTGACATTGCCGACCGTGACTGTTTGTAAGAGCGGAGGAACAGAAAGAAGCGAACCGTCATAGGCATAAACATTAAAGCTATACCCAGCCTGCGCTTCATAATTTAAGGGGTTCACGGCCCAAAGCTGGTTGACATTGCGGATTTCAAAAAGACCGTTCAGGCTGACGGCGGTTCCTGAGTCTCCAAAAACGAAGGAGATGGAATTGCCATCTTGATCGCTTGAAGAGTAGCGAACGCCGGTATCATATGCGGCGGCACTGTTTTCGTTGACGGTCACGTTGCCATTGTTGGTGGTCGGCGTCGTTGGAGCCTCGTTTACATTTGTAATGCCGACCGTGAATGCTTGGTCCGCCGTCAAACCACCCGCGTCAGTGGCGCGAATGGTAAAGCTGTAGCTTGTTGTCGCCTCGAAATTGAAGCTCGCGCCAGCGGCCGTTACCACTGTGCTGCCGGAAATGGCAAACAGGGCTGGTGCTCCGATGAGGGTGTACGTCGGCGTGCCACCTTCGGGATCAATTGCGGTCAGATTAGCCAGCACCACGCCGCCGCCGGTGCTCTCGGCAATAGCTGCCGATGATGCAGATGTGATGACTGGCGCTTCGTTCACATTGCCAATTGTCACTGCTTGGGTCAGCGCCGCTGACGTCTGGACATTGGCAGAGGCAATGATGTTGAAGCTACCGTGAGGGTCAACTTCGAAATTAAGCGCTGTCGTCACCCAAAGCTGGTTGCCGTTCAGGATTGAATATTTGCCGTTTACCGTCGTTCCCGTGGACTGGAACACATAAGTGACGGCGTCTCCGTCAGGGTCAGTCGCGCTGAAACGCACGCCAGTGTCGCCCGTCAGATTTTCATTAAATATCACGTTGGCGTTGGTCGTGCTGGGTGTCGTGGGCGCTTCGTTGAGATTGACTGGCCGGATGGCAATTCCAATCCGGTCAAAGAACAAGCCGCCGCTATCCGTCACCCGAATATTGACCAGCGCGTCGCCTGCCTCATAATCAAGCGATTGGCCAGCTGCGAGGTAGACGAGGTTATTCTCAATTCTGAATCTTGCCGCCTGCGCGCCTCCGGTGATGGTGTAGGTCAATGTGCCCGCGCCATCAGGGTCAGTGGCGGACAGGGTGCCAACCAGCGTTCCACCGCTCGCGATGCCAACGACATTTTCGTTGAAGGCAGCAGGGGAAAGGTTGATCGCGGACGGCGCGCCATTAACGACTACAGCAATTGTCCGCGTCGCATCTGCCGAGACAGCATTGTTGCTGGTCTCCCGTGAACGGCTGCGAACTGTCAGAGTGAAATCTGCCGAACTACCTGTAAGAGGGGTGACACGAAGAGTGGCAAGGTTCCAAGCTTTTACATCGACTAATGTGACGCCTGCAGTCGCGGTGAAATTGTTGGTGCCATCGGAGAGCAAAGTGCCGACCGGAAGTCCCTCAACCATCACATAGTCGCGGACTTCAGACCCGTCATTGTCGGTAAGGGTGACGACCACGGCGGGCAAAGTGATGGCTGTGCCATTATTGCCAGATACGCCACTCAGTGCGCCAATCGTAACACCGTCCGCCACCGCTGTAACGCTAAGCGGAACGACAAGCGGTGTCGAACTGAACACACTGTCCGATGCCGTTAGCGTAATTGAGCCCGCGCCGCTTGCATTTGTCAGTCCGCCAACTGTCACCTTACGGCGTGCTTCGTTGCCAGCACCTGCAACAAGCTCAACCGAAAGGACCTGCACCGCGCCGCTTTGGCTTGATTGAACGCCAATGGATGGAAGCGGCGTCTGGCCATTGTCGTTAACGTCAAAGTAAAGGACTGCCGTACCGTCTTCGTTCAATGTCGTGGGGTTGCCTGCAACGGCTGTTATTGTCGGCGGTGTGTTGAGGATCCACGCATTGTTGATCGCGGTCTGCTGCGCACCTGTTAGTGCGGCAAAGCTGGTAGGTTCAGTGATGCCTGCCATGATGTTGAGCAATTGCGAGAGGCTGTCGACGGTGGTTGCAGTCGCTTGTCCCGCAATGAACATGCGGAGCACATATTGAACGCCTGCGTTGGTAAAATCATTGGCCGTTGTAGTCGTGAACCAATCCTTGATAATGACCTGCGATGTCGTTCCAAGCAGCTTAACCTTAAGGTCCTTGGTGCCAGTGACCTTTGTGAACCAGACGTCGCCTTTGGTGACGTCCGCTGAATATTGGATGACATCGTCAAAGGTTGTCGTCGCAGAATAATTGTAGATCGTGTCTGATCCGCTGGACTTTGTGAGCCAATATTGATCATCGCCAAGGCCGCCGATCATGATGTCATCACCCGCGTCACCGTAAAGCATGTCGCCTTCATCACCGGCGTCTAGAATGTCATTGCCCAAACCGCCGTAGAGCGTGTCGCTTTGGCCATCACCAAACAGACGGTCATCGCCGTCACCGCCGTAAATCATATCGGCGCCAGTTTGACCGAAGATGAAGTCATTGCCAGTGCCGCCGTCGAGAATATCGTTTCCGTCGCCGCCGTAGATCACATCATCACCAGCACCACCGATGACTGTGCTCGCACCGTCACTGCCGTAAATCTGGTCTGAACTGGCAGAACCGATGATTTTCTCAATATCAATCGGTACAATGAATGTGTCGCCCTGTGCGTCAGAATTTTTCGCACGGATGCCGTCACTTGGCGCTGTTGTTCCCAGATGAACAAACACGCCGTTCATGGTGCGAACGGTTGCCGCTGCGATGACTGTCGCCCCGGCAGAAACGCCCCCAATCGAAGCCGTTGAGAAATTCGTACCCGCCGCTGCACCGGCATAGCTGAGCGTATCGAAGCCTGCGCCGCCGCTGAAGTTGTCAGCGCCAATGCCGCCAGTCAGCGTGTCGTCGCCGTCGCCGCCGATGAGGACGTCATTACCAGCGCCGCCTGTCAGTGTGTCCGCCCCTGCACCGCCTTCCAAACGATTGTCGAGTGCTGATCCTGTGATTGTATCACTGCCGCTGCCGCCGATAACATTTTCAATATTGGTCAGCTTGTGCGCGATATTAGTCAGATCGATGGAGAGAGCCGTGGTCGCTAGAGCGAAGCTTACAGTGTCAATATCAGCGCCGCCATCAATTGTGTCTTCACCAACGACCAGAGCGTGAATGGTATCGTTGCCCGCCGCGCCGTTGACAGAGTCCGTGCCTAATCCGCCTGTGAGGATGTCAGCGTCTGCGCCTCCGATCAGCGTGTCATTTCCATCTTCGCCAGACAATGTGTTAAGTCCCGCACCCCCCGACAAATAGTCGTTGCCTAGGCCGCCAAAGATTTGGTCGTTCCCCGCGTCACCCCAGAGATTGTCCACGCCAGTCGATCCGCGCAATATATCATTACCGGCTGAGCCGACTACACCTTCAATCCCGAAATATGTGTCGCCAAGTGCATCTCCGGTATTGTTTGCCGTGTTGGCCAAATCGACTGTGACGCCCGCCGTGTTGATCACGCCGCCATCAGTGTAATAATAATAGGCATAGTCGAGGCTTCCCAGACCGCCATCAATCCTGTCAGCTCCGGTGCCTCCAGTGAGGGCATCGTCGCCGTCGCCGCCAAACAGCTGGTCGACGCCAGCTTCACCGTAAAGTTTATCAGCCCCCAAGTCACCGTTAAGTGTATCCGCTCCGGTTCCACCAAATATCTGATCATCACCGTCGCCACCGTAAACGAAATCATCTGCCTCTTGACTATAAAGGATATCGTCACCGGCATCGCCGTAAATAAAATCCGCGCCGTCTCTCGAATAGACACTATCATTGCCAGCATTGCCGCGGATTGTGTCAGAACCCAGCGTGCCACTCACCGTATCGGCAAAGGCGGAACCTTCAAACTGCTCGATTGAGCTAGCGACAATGGTATCGCCTGCGGCATCGCCGCCACTGGCAGTGCCCGCCAGAAGATCAACTGTGACTCCGGCTGCGGACGCCGTGTAGACGATCTTATCCAGCCCGGCGCCACCGTCGAAAGCGTCTGCACCTGCTCCGCCTGTCAACACGTCGTCACCAGTCCCACCAATCAAATTATCGTTGCCAGCCCCGCCGGACAGAATGTCATTGCCAGCACCGCCGTCCAAACGGTTGGCGTTTGCGTCACCTGTAATAGTGTCAGCAGCAGTTCCGCCCGTTACATTCTCAATGTTTGACAGCTTATGCCCAACATTGGTGAGATCAATTGTAAGTGCGGTGGCAGCAGCGGCAAAACTAGCCGTATCGGCCCCAGCCCCGCCGTCCAATGTGTCTTCGCCAACAACCAGCACATTGATGAGGTCGTTGCCAATGCCACCATTGACGATATCTGCCCCAGCATCGCCAGTGAGCGTATCATCGCCGTCACCACCATTCAACGTATCAATCCCGTCGCCGCCGGCCAGACTGTCATTGCCCAGATCACCGTTCAGCGTGTCTGCGCCGAGACCGCCTGAGAGATTATCAGCGTCATCGCCGCCGTTCAGCGTGTCATTTCCGTCACCACCGCTCAGCGTATCAAGGCCAGCTTCACCCCATAGAATATCATTTTCGGTGCCACCGGTCAGCGTGTCATTGCCCGCGCCGCCGAACAGCGTATCGTCGCCTGCACGACCATCGATGATATCATTTCCGGCGTTGCCGTCGAACCGATTAGTTCCACCATTTCCGTAAAGAGTGTCGGCAGCTTGTGTGCCCTCAATCACCTCAACATCGACATACCCGTCGTTCAGCGCTGCACCGAGGCTTAGCGCTGTGTTCGCCATATCAACTGTCACGCCAGCAACAGCAATAGTTCCAAAAGCGCTCCAATAATAAGACGCGCGATCAAAACCCAATCCACCTTGGTAGGAATCCACCCCGTCGCCACCTACCAGCAAATCGTCGCCGTCACCGCCTTGCAAAGTGTCGTTACCCGCTTCGCCGTAAAGCGTGTCATTCCCTTCCTGACCCATCAGGAAATTCGCGCCTGCATCGCCACGCAACATATCGGCGGCCACTGTGCCATTGACGCCTTCAATCGCAATATAAGTGTCGCCAATTGCGATGCTAGTATTGTTAAGATTATTGGTCAGATCGACCGTGACGCCTGTCAAGTTCTGCGTTGTTACACCGCCCCAATTGAGCCAATAATAGTTTGCGAAATCACTGCCAGCCCCGCCATCATGAACGTCCGCCCCGGCACCGCCCGAGATGTTATCATCGCCAGCATCACCGCGCAGCGTGTCATTGCCATCGCCACCGCTTATGATGTCCGCGCCGTCACCTGCGTTAATCGTATCGTTCCCCGCGCCGCCATCGATCGTGTTGATCAATATCGAGCCACCAAGCGTGTCGGCCAAAGCTGTACCGTACAATTTCTCAACATTGGCGAGAACATCGCCTTGCGCGTCGCCGCCGGTTCCAGCGCCGCCAGCCAAGCTGATCGTTACACCAGCAGTTGATGCTACATAGCTGACCGTATCAGTGCCGACTCCGCCATCTATTGCGTCAGCGCCAGCCGAGCCGTTGATGATATCGTCACCATCAAGTGCGTTAATAGCTTCAGCACGGAAAGTGCCGTTTATGGTTTCACCATTAGCTGTGCCCGTGATGGTTGCGCCTACACCCTGGGTGAACGTAATATTGAAATCATCAAAAACGTTGGCTTGACCGTCGGATGCCGTCACCCGAACTGCAATGACCGAACCAATGGTCGCCCCGCTGCCCGAATAGCTGAAGGTTTTTGTTGCTGCGTTAAAGGTCAGCCAAGCGGGGAGTGCTGCGCCACTGGCCAATGTCGCCGTCAAACTTAGCCCTTTATAGGCGTCGCCGGGATTACCATCCGGATCATTGAAAGTTGACGCAGGCACCGTGAACGTAAACGTCGCGTTGTCAACTTTGCTCTGATCAAGAATAGGCGTCGCAACTACGGGCAGTTGGTTGACCACATTGATCGTCTGGTTGGCGAATTGGATCGTTTCGATAGATGCAAAGCTATCCGTGCCGTCGTCCCCGTTGGCCAGATTAATGTCTTTAATTGTCTTGTTAGCATAGTCGATCTGATAGTCGGCAGCATTGCCTGCATAGATTATTTTGTCTGAACCAGCGCCGCCATCAAAACTGTCATTGCCAACGCCACCAACGAAAACATCGTCCCCGCCAAAGCCCTTCAGGATATTGACAGCAGCAGAACCAGTCAGCGTATCGGCAAATTCGGACCCATCGATGTTTTCGATTGTTGCATCAGCAAAAATATCGCCGGTTGCGTCTCCTCCACTGGCTGCATTGGTAGTAAGATCAGCCGTCACACCTGCCGCAGATGTGCGATAATCAACCGTATCATTTCCCAGCCCACCATAGAGCGTATCGGCGCCAAGCCCACCGATCAGCCGGTCGTCACCGTCATCGCCGTAAAGGCTGTCATTGCCTTCGCCGCCTTCAACAACATCATTGCCGCCGTCCCCGTGCAGAATGTCAGCGCCGTATCCGCCGCGCAGAATATCATTGCCAAGGCCACCCGATAGCAAGTTGGCATATTCATTGCCTGTAATCGTATCGGCAAGGTCAGATCCAACGGCATGTTCAATGGATACAGGATTGGCGCTCGTAGACGATAGATTGACTGTCGCGCCGTAAAGGCTCTCGCCCAGATAGAGTGTGTCAACGCCGAGGCCACCATTGACGGAGTCCTCCAATGTGCCGTCAGCGAGTGCACGGGCATGGATCGAATCATTGCCTGCGCCACCGACCAGAGTGTCTGCACCAGCACCACCCTTGATCAAATCATCGCCGCCGCCGCCGTCAACAGTGTCTGCGCCGTCGCCGCCGTAGATCTTATCGCCGCCTGCTGTACCCACAAGGCGGTCGTCAAAAGCTGATCCCGTTGCTTCTTCAATAGAAATAAGTTGATCGCCTTCAGCGTCGCCACCCGAAGCGACACCGGTTGCTAGATTAACAGAAACACCTGCGGTTGAAGCCGAGTAATCAACTCGGTCACCACCGGGCGGAGAGCTAGCCAACCCGTCGATCCGGTCGGCCCCTAAAGACCCAAGGAAGACATCATTGCCCGACGTGCCAATCATATTTTCGCGGCGGAATGTTCCCGCAAGCGGAATTCCCGCCGTCGCAGTCCTGTCAGCGCCAAGCGCCTCTGATATGGTCAGTAGAAAGTTGTCCGAGACCGAAAGTGGCACTGACTGACCAGCAGCTGGCACGTCAGTTGCAGTGACTTTAATATCGAGGACGATACCAATAGCAGCCTGCGGCGGCGTTCCGCTAAATGTCCGCGTTGTCGCGTTGAACAGCAGCCAACTGGGCAGTGCACTATTATCCGCAAGCGTTGCGGTGAAGGTCATCCCATCAGCGAGATCAAGATCGTAAAAGGCCGTCGCTGGAATCTGGAATGTCTTAGCAGCGCTATCGTCCCAAATTTGATCGACCATGCTGGGCTTGCCCAAACGCGGACCATTATTGGGATCAATACCAAGCGAAATACGCGCATCAGCAAATTGAATAAACTCAATACCCGTGAGCGTATCAACACCATCATTTCCGTCCACGACATTGTTGTCGGTGACTGTGGTACCATTGTAAGTGTAATCGCTGAAATTGCCTGCGAAGACGGCCGTATCTGTTCCTGCGCCACCTATGATCGCATCATTGCCAGCGCCACCTGTGAGAAGATTATCACCAGCATCCCCAGTCAGACTGTCGTTAAAGCTGGACCCAACAAGATTTTCAATCGAGTCCAGTTTATCTCCCGCCGCATCGCCGCCCGTCGCACCTGCGCTCAACAGCGTGTGAGTGGCCAGATTAACAGTAACGAATGTTGCTGAGCCTTCGTAACTGGCCGTATCGGACCCTGCGCCGCCTTTGAGCGTATCACCCAACAAGCCTCCAACAATGACGTCATTCCCAGCGCCGCCGTCAATGATATCAACCCCGCCCCGGCCTTCGAGACGGTTCGCCGCGTCAGAACCCGTGATTGTGTCAGCCAATGTGCCGCCAATGACATTTTCAAACCCGACAAGCGTATTCGTTTCAGTTCCCGCGACATGCGTAGTTGATGCCGTGCTGCTGATCGTAATTATTCCAGCTTTAACGATATCCGATGCATCGTAAGTATCAACACCGGCACCGCCGTCGAGACTGTCATTGCCAAGGCCGCCACGAATTATGTCATTACCGAGACCGCCTGTGACGGTGTCATTGCCTGCAAGGCTGAAAATCACATCATCGCCTGCACTGCCGGTGATGGTCTCGGCCACGGCGGCACTGTCGTTGCCGTTGATTTGCGCGATGCCAGTCAGCGTGATCGCGCTCAAGTCAAGCGCCACGCCTGCGTTTGCAGACGTGTTGTAGATCTGGACGCCCGTAAAACTTCCCGCCGAAATCTCTTCGATGCCGCTGATCGAAGTGATGTTGATACGCCCGCCAGCGACTGTCGCGCGCAAGACATCGGTTCCCGCGCCTCCCGTAATCGTATCAAAAGAGGCATCGGTATCGAACAAGAAGACATCATTCCCAGCCCCGCCGGTCATGATGTCAGCGCCAGCGCCGCCGATCAGAATGTCATCAAGCGCCTGCTCGGTGCCATCGGCATTAAATCGAGTCGCGTTAATTGTGTCGTTGCCCGCTAGTCCTTCATATTGCGCACCGCCAATCAGGACGGCGTCTGAAGTGAGCGAGTTTGCGGCGGCGTCCCCAGTGATCACTGCGCGGTCACCATAGCTGGCATTATCCTGCCAGCGTGCGGCAAGCGCGTCGGTGAAGGCTTGGGTTGGCGTGGTTGGCCAGACAGTCGGCACAGTCGTGCCAACTGTTGCCATCGCAGCGACGAGTGCAGCCACATCACTGCGGGCAAGCGACTTATCAGACGCTACAATCCGGCGTGCCTTATTCGGTTCATTCAATGCAGCAGTGAACCAGTTCTTGACCAAGGCGGTCGTCACTGTGGACAGGCCTACCGTGCTGATCTCAAGGTCAGCGCCAACCTGCCGGAACCATAGCTGGTTCGATGCGATTTTGTCGAAGATCACGTCATCCTGGCCGCCGCCGGTGATGATCGTGTCGGTGCCATACGCTTCGCGCAAAATAAAGCTGTCATTACCAGCGCCGCCGTCAAGCGTGTCATTACCAGCGCCGCCATCAAGAATATCGTCACCCACACCGCCGATCAGACCTGCAGCAAAAGTTTGCCCGGTCCCCGCGCCTGCGGTGATGTTGATCGTTGATGAGTCGTCCCCGTCGCCGCCAAGGAGGACGTCATTACCCCCACCGCCAAGAAGCCTGTCACTGCCAGCGCCGCCAATCAGTTGATCATCGCTGCGCGTCAAGCGCACATTGTCGATTACAGAACCCAGTCCGTCCGCCGTGCCAGTCGCCCGGAAGGACAAGATATTGGTGCCCGCCTTAGCTGTCAGTGGAAGAACTGTTGCTGCAGCCATTGCGACGCTTGTACTGTTTGCAACCGTGGGAACCACGACGCCATTCCACAAAATCTCGAAACCGCCAGTAGCAGCCGCCGTTTTGACGGCTGCGGAATAGTTGAGCGACAGAATTTCACCCGCTTGGAGGTTCTTTACCTCTTGGTTGAACGCGACACCGGCCAAGCCAACATCAAGATTGAGCGCGCGCGTCCCTGTCAGCCCGGTCACGCCCGATGCTGTGGTAAAGAGCTGCGCCGCGGGAACAGGGGTCGCCCCTGATATCGTCCAGCCGGGCAAGTCAACGCTCGTTAAGCCGTAAGCCTGCGTAATATCATTTGCCGCATCGCCTGCGTCCTCAAAGCTGCCATTGGCAAGAAGGCTCACGCCATTGGTTGCGCTTGTGTAATCCCCGCTCTCAGTAGGTGTCGCGGCAGTTGTGGTTGTCGAGTCACCGCGCAAAATATCATTGCCGTCGCCGCCAACCAGCACGTCGCGTTCGCTGCCGCCTTCAAGGATGTCATTGCCGGTGCCACCGTCGAGATTGTCCTCGCCCACGCCACCGCGCAATGTGTCATTGCCATCATCGCCGATCAGCACATCATTGCCGACGCCGAATGTCGCGCTGTTAAGCGTCGTAAAGGTACCCGCGCCGCCCGTAATCGTGTCATCACCGCGCAACCCGCGCAGAACATTGTCACCATCACTGCCAACAAGAACATCACCAAATTGTGACCCGATAGCGTTCTCAACACCTGAGATAAGGTCACCCGTTGACTCAGCTCCCGTGACCGTCACCTGCGCCGTTGTAATCGACAGGTTGACGTTAACACCGGCAATCGCATCCGAGCCTGCATAGCTTACTGTATCAATGCCTGCGCCGCCACCAAGCGTATCAGCGCCCATGCCGCCAACGAGCCAGTCATCACCGTCCCCGCCTTGGAGATTGTTGTTGGCAGCACCGCCAAGCAACGTATCGTTGCCGAAGTTGCCCGTTGCCGCTGTTGTCGCGTTGGTCACAATGAAATCATTGACTGGCGCAGCAGCTGTATCTGCCACAGACGATGTCGTCAGCATAGCGCCCGTCACCGGATCGAACCGCAAGCCAGCCAAGTTAAACGAACTGCCGTCTGAAAATTGAACCGTCTCAACTGCGCGTGCGGTGTCAATACCTGCCGCCGTGCGGAAATTCTTGATCCGCACCTTGTCAGTGACACTGCCACTCAACGAAATGATGAGGTCATTGGTCAAACCGGCAGTTGTATCAAACGCAAAACTCAAATCCGACAGAGCTATCGTCTGGTCACCCGTAACGCCTGCGTTGCCGGTATAGTCTTCAAACAGGATCGTATCTGATCCGGACCCCGCATAGCTGGTAACAAATGACACCTTAGAACCTGAAAAAGCAAACCGCGCGCTATTATCAGCATTCTTGACCCAACTTGCAGCATCAAATGTTGTCGGCGCAGTCAAAGCACCATTATAACCTTCACCATAGCCAAAGCTGCCGACAAATTCCTTGCGGTAAATAATCTCGCCAGTTTCTGTGTTTGTGACGATATGCTCAAACTGATAGTTCAGCCCCTCACGGTCGTTCAGCTGAACGCTGGACACGTAAGGAGCAAGCAGCTTTCCATCCGTGCCAACAATGATTGTTTCGCCAGCAGCAAGCTCGTCTAGGATTGTATCACTGCCGTCGCCGCGCCCGAAGATATAGATATCATCGCCGCCAGCGCCTCTGAGCGTATCGTCACCCTTGCCGCCGGTCAGTTCATTTTCAAATTCATTGCCTTCCAGCGTATCCGCAAAATCTGAGCCGCGCAGATTTTCGACACTGTCATAGACATCATTCGATGCATCACCTGCGCTGACCGTCGCGCCCGAGAGCGACGCGGTTACGCCTGCCGTCGCCGTCTCGTAACTTGCTGTGTCAAAACCGTCGCCGCCTATCAGGATATCGCCAGCACTGGCGTTGCCGTCGCGCGTGCCGCCCGCTCCGCCAATCAGAACGTCATTGTCAGCGCCGCCCAAGAGAACATCAGAGCCCGCGCCGCCAACCAGCCGGTCCTGCCCGCTGTTGCCGTTCAGGATGTCGTTTAAGTTACCACCAGCGAGTGTGTCGTCGCCTGCCCCGCCCGTTAGCCAATTTTCCGCCGTCGTTGAGCCCGTGACACTGTCGGACCCGTCGGTGCCACCAGCCAGATTCATTATGCTGACATTGACTGCGCCCGTATTAAAGAACACGAGCTTTTCAATCGATCCGCGTGCTGCCGCGTTGCCTGCCGTGCCCCATTCCTTGAGCGTGATCTGGTCCGCAATTGAGGCAAAGCTGCCGCCGCCGCCAGCGGACTCGATGCCAATCACCAGGTCCTTGCCAGCATTGCCAGAACCGAATTGGATATCGTTGATATCAATGCCCAAACCAAATTCGATCATATCCTCGCCGCTATCCGCGACGATGACAGCTGCACTTGCGGGGTTATGTCGCCAGAGCTTACCTTGCTCCATGTCATAACGGATGCGCCCGGTCCAAGCCGAGCCGTTAAAGATTACGCCTGCGGTCGTGTGGTTGATCGTGCCATCTGGATTAAGGGTATAGCCTGCCGAAAAGCCTGGGCCAGACGTCCAGACCAATTCCCATTCGTTGGTGAGCGCATCGATAAACACATCGCGGCCGTCGCCGCGCTGATATTTGAAGACGTCGTCGCCAGAGCCGCCAATCACCTCGTCATTGCCAGCCCCACCCGCGACAATATCGTTGCCTTCGTCGCCCGTCAGCTTGTCATCCCCGCGTCCACCGCTGACGCTATCCTGCCCAAAGCCACCTGTCAGAGTGTCGTTCCCATCGGACCCCAGCACGATATCATTCCCGCTATCGCCCGAAACTGTGTCATCACCTAAGCCGCCATTGCCAAAGTCATTGCCCGAAAGCAGATAGACAATGTCATTGCCTGCCCCGGCATGGACAAAGTCGTTGCCCGCCGTGCCTATGATTGTATCCGCGCCGTCACTGCCTAGAATGAACGTATCAAAATCGGCGATCCGCACTTCATTACCATCGGCAAAGCGCAAAATCTCAATCTTGTTAAAGCTAGTGAACCAATCGCGCAGTGTCATCCGGTCGCCAGCGAACACCTGATCCGGCCAAAGCTCAATGATCAGATCCTTGCCGTCGACGGACTTGGAAATTTTGATATCCTCCAGTCCAATGCCAGCCCCGAACACCAGCGCATCTTCGCCGCCTGCGGCTACGCCTTGTGAAGAAACTTGCACGCCGCCACCGACCCAATTGCCAAGGCCACTACCAAGTTCAAACAAGTCACCAGACAGCGCCAGCGCGATCTTCTGGTTCGCAACCGTCACGCCCTGCCGCGTAAAGGCCTGGCCAACCACCTGTTCAACTGACAAACCGCTTTCGTCGCGCGTTTCATCGGCCAGATCGCCAATGCGGAAGATATATTGATCATCGCCGCGCCCACCGCGCAGCACATCGCCCGCACCGCCGCCGCCTGCAAGAATATCGCCGCCGTCGCCGCCCTCAAGCGTATCAGTGCCGTCCCCGCCTTCAAGCCAGTCAGAGCCTTCGCGCCCGATGAGCAGATCGTTGCCCGCACCACCGTTCAGATAATTGCCATCCCCGCCAAGCGTCCCCGCGCCGTCAGAGCCTGCATTGAGCGTGTCATTGCCGTCACCGCCGAGCAACCAGTCATCCAACCGGCCACCCCACAACTTGTCATTGCCCGCGCCGCCAAACACATTGTCGCCAAGGTTCGATGCATAGACGATGTCATCCCCGTCGCCTGCATCCACCGTCGCGGCGACGTCAATGACGAGCTCCTTGGTATCCGCCGTTGAGAAGCTGAGCGAAGCCGCCACCCCGGCCTTTGACCGCGCGATGGAAAAGACTGCACTACCCGAGGCTTCATCCACCGTCACCGAGTCAATCCACGCGAGCGGCGTCGTGCCCACGCTCGCGTCAACAATTGTGCCCACGCCCGAAGCCGTCACAGCCCCCGTCGTCGCGTCCGCCACATTGGCGAGTGCCGCTGCACCCGCCGCCGCGACAGTCGCGGTCAAGGTGAAGCGCTCATTGCCCTCAACATTTGTCGGCTTCAGATCAGCGCCGACGCCGTTATCCGGCGTCACGGCAACCCGCGCAAACAACTGCGTCTGGCCCGCCGCAAAACTGGTCGTCGCGCCTGCGGCAAGCACAGTCCAGCTGGTCAGCCCATCAACCGAAACCTCTATCCCAGCGCCGTAATCTGTTCCCGCCGTCGCATTTACACCGGCAGTCGCGAGCGAAACCGAGACAAACGACGCCGAAGCCTTCGACAGGCTCAACCGGAAAATCGCAAAGCCGTCCGTTTCCAGCGCATAGCTCCGCCCCACAAGCAAAGTCGGCTTGGCCGCAGTGCCATCAATGATGGTCGCCTCAGCCGCCCCGCCGATGATAGAGACTCCCGTGCCCGACGATAGCTGGCCAAGGAACTTCTCTGCGGCTTCGGATGCGGTGGCGTCGGTAAGGCCGGTGACGGTTGCTTGGGTGCGAAGCGAGCCAGCGCCTGTGGCGGCGAAGGTGACTAGGCTGTTAGTTTGGGCGGTGAAGTCAGTGCCGGATACAGCGATGTCGTTGTTAAATAAATTATTTACATTGTAACCAACTTGATCGAGCAGTTTTCCTAATCGTAAATCAATTGCGTCATTTCCTCCTTTTCCAACAATTACAGTTTGCCCATTCACATCTATCGTATCAGAATAACTAAAAATACCTTGGTAACCGTAGTCAACAATGATAGATCTAGACTCTCTAATGCTTCCGCTATCGAGGCCTATTTGAAAAGAGAAATTTGCTGCATTAACGCCCGTCTCCTTAAATAAATGAGAAAAGCCTCCAAACCAATCGCTTGCATGTCGCCGGGTCAATCCTAATTCAGACGCTCTTGCCAGAACGGCACTTACTTCCGCACTTAAAACCGAATTAGGCTCGGCACTAATCAGACCTTCGTAAACACTACCGTTCTCTAATATGCTTCGATATTTCTGACCAATGGCAATTGCTGTCGTTAGGAGGGAGGGATCGAAGTTAAGCCCATTTAGTGTCGAGTCAGCCAATATGCCGTAAATTGCCCTCTTAATAAAAGGGTCACCTCCCGCGATTTGAAAATCGGGATCAGATAATCCCGAAAAAACACCAAATCCAACCAATCGTGCAGCTGCATCATTTCCAGAAAACCTCTGCGTAATCGCACCCTTATCTTGAGTCGAGTAAGGCCGATAAACAAACTCCGAAGCGCGAGCGCCGTAGTTTCCGCCCTGAACAGCTTTTGGATTTAACAGTTCTCCGCCACTCGCGCTTATCACGGTATTAAACGAGGTTGAGACTTCTGCCGCTATATTCTTTGCGGCCTCCCTTGATCCACCTTTGCGAGCATAAACATTGTCGACAACAAACTGCCCCGTCTTTTCATCCCACAACACGTCCGCCCCAGACCGAGGCGTGCCACCGAATATTGAACCGATCAGGCCACCCAATATAAAGCCTAAAAAAGCACCAACGAATGCACCGACTGGCCCGGCAAAAGCGCCAAGTTGGACCCCGATAAACGTTGCGCTCGTACCTGTTCCGGCAACCAATAGGCTTGTTGCCGCGATAACTCCAAGAGATGAACCTATTGATGCACCAAGCTGACCTCCAATCGTGTCAAATTTGACAATTGATGAAGCTAGTAGTGTCCCTAAATACGCTCCGACCGCCGAGCCAATAAGACTCGCATTTACACCCGTGTCCCATTTGTAGTTTCCTACCGCGTCAGGGATAGGCTTTCCGAGTCTTGTGAGATTGGTGAGAATGGTTGAAAGTGTTGCGTTTGCAGCTGAATTAACAACACCACCAACAACGCCATTCAGCCCAATGTCATTGATCAAATTAGAAATGATAAAGGAGGACAACGCACCTGCCGCTGACGATTTTAAGTTGTCAAAAAGCTCTTTGTCGATTCCTCCAAGTGCAGATTTTACACTAAATGCCTCATTTCCTCCGTTGATTTTTATTACACCATTCAAAATATCTCCTAAATTGGAGCCAATGGTTTTAAGTATTGCCGATGACAATATGCCGGTTACTTTATTTCCTCCTATCAATGCTCCACCTAGTTGGGTCGCTAAGACTTCCGCGGCGTCCACAAAATCAATTCCGACGACAGAATCTGTTCTACGAACGACCGTCGGACCTCCACGAACTTGACGAACAAGAATTCCATTCTGTCGTGTTTCGCGAACAAAAAGCTCTAAAACTCCGTTTGGACTTAGGGTGAATGTTTCAAGAATATCTGCTCCCTTGGCTCCCTTGCTTTGGATCACAGTGCGACCAGTTTGAGGATCGACACCAACAGCCGATCCGACAAATTTTCTGAAATTCAAATTGCCATTTTCATCTATGAATATTACTCCATCAGCGGTAATTCCAGGAGCAAGAGCGCTATATGCGTCTCCTGATCGCAAAGATGCCGCGCCTCGGACCTTTTGCTCTGTCAAGTATGCCTGGTAATTTGAGTTTGTTGCCAAACTAGCTGCGGATATTGCAATACCGGTTGGACCTGTCAGTGATCCTAAAGTGAAATCACTAGGTGTGGTCGGCGCAGTTACGCCAGCCTTCAAAGCTAGCCAGCCATTTGCTCTAGCCCAGTTAAGATTATCCATTATCTGGGCAGGTGTCTGATTCAAGACTGTACCTTGTTGAGAAAAATACAAGAACGCCTCGATCTTCGCATAGGCTTGATACCTGAGGCTAATGTGATTTCCAGCGCTAATAAGATATGCGTCGACACGAGCTTCCAGCGCAGCGCCGGTAAGTGTAGGATCAGTCTGAACTATCGCAGCTCGAGCCCCAGAGCGATATGAATCTTCTCTAAGAACGCTATCATAGCCGGAATTGCCGGTTGGACTCGACCTGAGTGCAACTTCAATTGCGGTCCTTGTGCCGATACCAAATCGGCTATCGACACCAGCGCCCAACGCAAAGACATAGGCGTTTGCTACGGTTGCATGCGTTGCCCCAGAAAGACCCGGATAATAGGGATTTGGGCTGGCAGCTCCCAGCAGGTCTCTAACAATATGGTCCAACTCGTGACCAACATATCCAGCGAATACGGCGTCGCCAGCCACACCAGAAGACAGGTCAGAGCGCGCCGTTACAACCAACGTTCGGTAGCCGTCGCCAGAAGCCCCGTCTGGGAAAGCCAGTCCACCCTCCCCGGGACTTAAAAGCTGCGACGTCGCCGTGTTGCTTAACCTCTCACCTCTAATAGTGAGGGGTATCTGTGGGACGCCACTAACTGAAAATGACACAGTAGTGTTAGTTCCCTCTCCCGGATAACTGATAAATATATCAGACGACATTGTCTTAACGCCAAATATTGTAAATGTATCACTTGTTCCAGTTCCGGCAAATTGTGTCATCTTCGCCTGAATCTCAGCATTCCCTCCAAGTCCTATTGGAAAGTAGATTTGTCGTTCAATTAGTGAGATTGTTGCCGGGTCGTCGGAAATAATTCGAATCTTTGGCAAAGATCTAGAAACGGAGCCGACTGTAATCGTTCTCGCCCGATAATCTAAAATTGGGAGTGAGCCGGGCGTGACAGTAGTTACGCCAGTTGGGCGTGTACGTAATGCGTTCAAATCCAACGTATCAAAGTAGCGTGTCGCAGCCGGCGAAAGCCGGCGAGCACCTCCCTCTGACAAGATACGCCTAGCAACGATCGTTGTGATTGTTCCAGCAACCGGCGGAGGCCCTGGCAATGTTGGAGGTGGAGGTGGCGGAGGAGCTGGAGGAGGAGGAGGGGGATTTGGCATGTTGACCTTCCTAACTCTAGTTTTTAGTCAATGATGTAGTGCATTTGACTGATGTTGTGTTTGTCAAATGAAGTATGCGTTGGTCGGGACAATATGCTTCTATCGACATTTCTGATATTAATACTTCGTTTTTTGCAATTTGATATAACATTGCCAGCCGTTCAGCATCCCCAAACAAAACTGGGTACCTAGGTTCAATACTGTTGAAAAAACCACTAGAAAATTCCTTTATTTCGAACGAACGATGCACAAAAAATACACGTTTACCACAAATAATTTCGTATGATGGGAGGATGTGAGGATCACCATAAGCAGAATAATCTACTGGCCCACAAATTTTGCGGCGATTATTTCTGTTGTATCTTAAAAATAACTCTCGCATAACAAGTGAACTTGCAATCCACTTGACAGCCGGGTGATACTCGCTCAATCTCGTAGTATTATTGAGATATTTTGCTTTTTCAGCTGACGTCCGAAATGTCACACTAGCCGTATACAGTGCATTCAATCGATCTGCGTTGTAATCAAGACGGTCCGTCTGCTCCAACCGAGATCCAAGTTCCAGCATCGCGTTGCGGTCGCCGTCAGCGGGATAGTGAGCGTTTGCGTTTGCGTTTGACATAGCCTCGTTTTGTAAGTTTCCAAAACGTAGGATAGAATTGGTAACTATACGTGCCTTATCCGCCACCAACCTCTGCTGCGCCTCCGCTAACCCCTCTACCTTCGGCCCCAGATTAACAGGCGTCACATACCCTTTCCCGCCCTTCTTTGTCGCCGGGACGTAGACATAAATCGTCCCACCACTCGGCTTCGCAGCCATGCGGTAAAGTTTGCGGGCGCGTTTGGGATCGACGCGGACGCCTTTGCCTTCTTCAT
This sequence comes from Sphingomonadales bacterium, assembly GCA_031376385.1. GTDB lineage: Bacteria > Pseudomonadota > Alphaproteobacteria > Sphingomonadales > Sphingomonadaceae > Aquisediminimonas. The sequence goes on along the minus strand of JANMDQ010000034.1, from coordinate 13,683 downwards.
AAGCTATACCAAGCGCCAGTTGCGCATCTTTCGATCCGCTCCGCGCCTGCTGCGCCAGTGCCTGAACCTCTGCGTTCGCAGCACCCGCGCGCAGGTCTATTCCGGCATAATGGGTCGGGGCCGCGCAGGCAGTGAGCATTAGAGCGGGTAGGAGGAAGGTGCTGGCCAGTATCGCGGCTCGGGTGAAGGGTGATTGGCGCGGTGCAGATGTGCGGGTGGCCTGCCCTGCTGCGCTGCGCTGTGTTTCCCCTGTTGGCGACCGACTCACCATTTCGCAGCTATTGCCCCATTGGTAATATCCGCCACAACATCCGCTTTTCCTCCGCGCCGTCAAGCAATATTGACAGGGAGTGTGCAGATTATTTTACACTGGTATTTGCAACCAAATTCGGCACGATTTTTTGCTGTTCTTTGTCAATGGGATAGCAGGTTTTAGGGCTATCGTGCTCCGGGTTTGATCCGGGGTTTAACTCCAAGCGCTCCTCGTCTCTCGACTAAGCTCGAGACGAACGGGATGATGCCGCTCACCGTTCCCGCGCGGCCTCATCCATGGTCTTTTGCAGCGGAGACAGGAGATATTGGATAATACGGCGCTCGCCTGTTTTGATTTCGGCTTGCACGGCCATGCCGGGGCCAATCAACTGCTCTTTGCCCGCGATTTTGATCGTGTTGCGGCTGAGCTTGATCCGCGCCGCGTAAACGAGGCCGGGCGCGCTCATCCGGCTTTCCTGCTGGCTCACCTTGGCCGGGCTTGATCCTTGAAAGCTGGGAAGGTCTTTTTCCACGGCATCGCGGCTGATCGTTTCAACGGTCGCTTCAATAAGGCCGTAGTCGGTGAAGGGGAAGGCTTCGAGCTTGATCCGCACCCGCTGCCCCTCGCGGATGAAGCCAATGTCTTTGTTCAGGATCTGCGCCTCAACATAAATATCTGCGCCGTCGGGCACAATCACCATCAGCGCCTGGGCCGGTTGAACAATACCGCCAATTGTGGTGACGGCCAGTTGCTGAACGATGCCGTCCACCGGCGCGCGCAATTGCTGATATTCGCGGCGTTTGGTGGATTTGATCAGCTCCTCGGCGCGGACGGACGCGTCATCCTGCGCGGTTGCCATTTCAGTCGATGAAGTGCGCTGAAAATTGGCAGCGAGTTTGGCCATTTGGGCGCTGAGGTTGGCCATCGCGGCGCGGGCGCGGGCGGCGTTGGCTTGTTGCACATCGATATTGCGGATCAGCTCTACCCGCTGCTGCTCATAATCGAGCAGTCGGATTTCTGAGAAATAGCCTTTGTCGGTCAACTCCTTCCGCTTGGCATAGCCGCGATCGATAAGGGGAAGAGTTTCGCGCAGTTTCTGCACTTCGGCTGTGGCCCCGGCCAAGTTGGCGGCTTGTTCAGCGCGCGCCTGGATAAGGCTGGCGCGCTCAGCCTCATATTCCGCGATGGAAGACCGGATTAGCGTCCGCTGATTGACGACAACATCTGCTGGAGTGCCCTCAGGCGCATCAAAGCGCGCTGTGCCGCCTTGCATTTGCCGCATCATGGCGCGGTTTCTCGCCTCGACGATTTGCGCGGATATTAACCCCCGCCCCGCCTGCGCTTCGTCAGCCCCGGAAATGGTGGGATCAAGCTCAATCAGCAGCTGGCCTTTTTTGACGCGCTGACCATTTTTCACATGGATTGCGCGCACCGCCCCAATTTCGATGGGCTGGATGATCTTCACATTGGCAGCAGGCAGAGTTTTGCCAGTGGCCGTCGCCACCACGTCGACCTTGCCGATAATCGACCAGATCAGCGCAATGGTGAACAGCCCGCAGACCGAGAGCAGAAGCCAGCGCAGGCCCGGGCTGGGCGGCTTTTCCATGATCTCGAGTGCAGCGGGCAGAAACTCATGGTCGGATTGCGGCTTGGCACTGGCCTGGGCTTTGGTTTGCTGCGCCCAGCTTTCCTTGAGGATCGCCCAGTGTCGCGCCAGATTGGGGAAGCGTTCGGAGATCACGCCTTGATGCCCATTTGCTTATTGTAGAGCATGGCATAGCGGCCCTTAGCCGCCAGCAGCTCATCATGCGTGCCCGCCTCGGTCACTTCGCCACCTTCAACAGTGATGATTCGATTGCATTGACGCACGGCGGACAAGCGGTGGGCGATGATGATCACCGTGCGCCCCTGCGCGATGCTGGCGAGATTATCCTGAATAATTTCTTCGCTTTCCGCATCCAGCGCCGACGTGGCTTCATCAAGGATCAAGATGCGTGGGTCGTTAATCAGCGCGCGCGCAATCGCCATGCGTTGCCGCTGCCCGCCAGACAGATTGCCGCCGCGTTCGTCGATAACCGTGTCATAGCCGTGCGTCAGGCCCAATATGAACTCATGAGCGCCTGCAAGCTGTGCTGCGGCCATAACGGCCTCCATAGGCCGCGTAGGGTCTCCCAGCGCGATATTCTCCCGCACGGAGCGATTGAACAGGATATTCTCCTGCAACACGACCCCAATCTGACGGCGCAACCACGGTGGATCGATGAGGGCCAAGTCCACCCCGTCCACCAGCACGCGGCCTTGCTCGGGCACATAAAGCCGCTGCACAAGCTTGGTGAGCGTCGACTTGCCAGACCCTGACGGACCGACAATGCCCAGCATCTCGCCTGCCTGCACGTCCAGGCTAACCCCGCGCAAAGCCTCGGGCGCATCAGGGCGATAGCGGAAGCGGACTTTGTCAAAGGTGATGAAGCCAGAGATTGGCGGGAGGCTGGCGCGATTGGGGTTATACTCCGGTTCTGCAGGCGAATTGAGCACATCGCCCAACCGCTCAACCGATATCCGCACTTGTTGGAAGTCTTGCCACAATTGCGAGAGCCGCAGGATGGGAGCCGCAACTCGTCCGGCGAGCATATTGAACGCCACCAGCGAGCCGACCGACAAGTCGCCTGCAATCACCGCCTGAGCCCCAAAATAGAGGATGGCGACGGTGGTGAGCTTGGACACGAGCTGGATCAAATGGCTGCCCCAATTGGCCAGCTTGGCCACATCAAAGCCGATATTGGTATAGCCGGAAAACAGCTTTTCCCACCGGTCGCGCATTTGCGGCTCGACCGCCATCGCTTTCAAGGTACCAATGCCCGTGACGCTTTCGACCAGAAAGGATTGGTTTTCCGCCCCACGCCGGAATTTCTCTTCGAGCATTTCACGCAAAGTGGGTGAGATGAACACAGATATCGCGACATAAAGCGGGATCGATAGCAGGACGATCACTGTCAATAGCGGCGAGTACATGTACATGACCGCAAAGAAAACAATGGTGAAGAATAGATCGATCACAACCGTCACCGCGTTCGATGTTAGAAATTCCCGGATGCTCTCAAGCTCGCGCACGCGGGCAATACTATCCCCCACCCGCCGCGCTTCGAAATAGCTGATTGGCAAGTTGAGCAAATGCCGGAACATCTTGGAGGAGAGCTCGCTATCGACGCGGTTGGTGGTGTGCGCAAACAACCAATTGCGCAGACCAGACATCAGCGTTTCAAAGATAAGCACGACTGCGAGGCCGAACGCGAGCACATACAGCGTGGTCATGGACTGATGCACCAGCACTTTATCAATCACCAACTGGAAGAAAATCGGCGAGACCAGCCCCATCAATTGCAGGAAGAAAGACCCGATCAGCACGTCACGTAGCGGCTTGCGGTACTTCACCAGCGCTGGAATAAACCAGCTGATGTCAAACGGCCGCTTGTCCCCCGCCATCGCCTCACGCGACGTCATCAGTAACAGCCTGCCCGAGAAACGTTCCGCAGCTTCTGCCTGCGTCCAAACCTCGGGCCGCTCCGCATCGCCGCGCTGGATCAGATAACGCGGGTTGAGGCTCTCATCTTCAATCTTCAGCAGGATCACAGCATCACCACCACGCGTCTCTGCCAGCGCTGGCAAAGGCACTTTGGCAACATCAGCCAGCGACGTGACTTTGATACGCGCGATCAAATCCAACCGCTTGGCAATCCGGGCCAAATCTTCCAAGCTATAAGGATCATCGCCTTTGCCCCGGTCGTGGGCAATCTGATCAGGGTCAGCCGGGACCCCGAGGAATTTGGCCAGCAAGACAAAGCAGGCAAGCGATGGGCGTGCGTAAGGCATTGCCGCGCCACCACTCTCAGGCTCCGACGATTGGCCGCCCCGCCCCACTGCCCCCTCATCCAATGTCACGCAACGCCCCGAATCTTCATCACAAACCCATCGGTAGCAAAGCGATCAACTCACGGGAAACATATTTGATGAGTTGATGGTGCCAGATCTGGGCACATGCATGATTTAGCCGCCATATTATTGTCAACTTGGGCAACGCGCATAACATGGTGACCCTGCCAGCCGTAGCCCCCAGATAGCCTGAGGAGCGCATGCGAGTTGTGGGCAGCCCTCGCCGTGGGGTGTTTACTTGCTCTGGGATTTTTCTTGCGGAACGACTTTAACGAGCTTCACCTTGTCCCCCTTGTCCCCCTTGGCCTCATAAGCGGCATGAAATTGGGCCAAAGAGCGATATCCGCATATTTTGAGGATGGGCTTCATGATGCCGTTGACGACCTTGTAAGCGGCCCTGTCTCTTTCTAAATTTGGCGGGGGTTGCAGCCGCTGTACGCGACGATCCGCCTCGTCGATGATTGCCTGCAAACGGAGGAGCCGCAGGTCCACATAGTACGACATTCTTGACACGAAGCTCTCAAAAACCTGCCAGCGCAGCGGCAGCCAGCTATCCCACAGTAGCCATAAGTCATACACAGATAGACCCCCAACGTCTCCGCTTTTGCGTGATCTGCGATCAAGAGCAGCCATCGCAAAAAGCCAATCCCGCATAGCACGGCAATATTCAAAATGCGGCAAGTCGTCTTCGGTGTACGGGCCACGCAGCGTCCATTTGAACTTCTGAGGGAACAGAAGAATATCATCCGGGTGAGGCCAAACAGGATCAGGCTCTTCGCCCTTCGCCTGTGCCGCTGCCCATTCTGCGGTGCGTTGCTTCTTCCAATCAGCAGCAGCACGATAGATTTCGCGCTGTTTCCGTTCGGCCTGCTCCGCGCGGGTTGTGTCACGCTCCTCCAATTCGCGCGCTTGCCTCAACACATCGCGCTGGGCGATGTGATTTCCGGTGGCTGCAGCTTTCAGTTGTGCCCGTGTGACCAGCTGAAGCATTTCCAGTGTCTTGCGCTGCCCACCCTCGGTCAGTTGGACAGTGCGAGCTAACTCTGCGCGCAGGACATCATCGGCCATTGATGAACCCACGATAAGAACGGGTTCGTCTTTGCGCTTAAGCGGTCGTCCACTCGGATTACCGGATTGCCCCTTCTTAAACTGTGCCCAAGTCGGTGGGCGCTTGTAGCCAATTGCCCGTTCGTCGTTGTCATATCTCATACGACTAACTCTTCTTCAGCTGCCGGGTCTGCAATCCGACTTTCACAGTCCTCAAAACGCTGACCGCTTGCCTCGAGAATGGCATATTTGCCAGTTACATTTTGCCAGCGCATAACGGTCGTATCGCAGTAAAGCGCATCATATTCGACCAGGCGCGCCCGCCTGCCCGTCTTTTCGGCAGCAATGAGCGTTGAACCTGAGCCGCCAAAACAGTCCAACACAATTTCATTGCGCTTGGAGCAGTCCCTTATCGCGTCTGCAATGAGCGCTACGGGCTTGACCGTCGGATGCATGGCCAAGTCTTCGCTGCGGCTCGCGCTGATGCTGCTAATCCCCGCATGATCCCACACATTGGTGCGGTAACGCCCGGTGTCGCCCAAACCAAAACTGTTCGTGTGTGCCAACGTCCCAGACTTAAACACGAAGATCAGCTCATGCTTTGACCGGTAGAAAGCCCCCATGCCGCCGTTGGTCTTGTTCCACACGACCAAGTTTTTCAGCTCGGTAAACGCGACTTTTCCAGCGGACAGAAGCTCGCCCATGTGACGCCAATCCATACACACAAAAGCAATCGCGCCGTCTTTCATGACATTTGCGGCTTCCGATAATGTGCTAGTCAGAAAGCCAGTAAACTGGGCTTCGCTCATTTCTCCGCTGGCAAAAGCAAACTCGCGGTGCTTGACCGCCCCTAACCCTGACACATGGCCGTCGATGGGGACATTATAGGGCGGGTCTGTAAACACCATATCAGCCTGCTCATTGCCCATCAGCTGGATATAGTCATCGCGCACCCGGGCATCGCCGCAAATCAGCCGGTGGCGACCCAGCACCCAGACGTCGCCGCGCCTTGTAATAGCCTGCCCTGTCACGCTGGGCACGGTGTCGTCTTGAGTATCACCGGCAGATGGATCCGCGTCATGGGCATCGTCCAAAACCAAATCAATTTCAGCAAGACTAAAGCCGGTTAGTTCAACATCAAAGTCGAGATTAATCAGACCTTGTAGCTCGATGGCCAACATCTCCTTGTCCCATCCCGCATTCAAAGCCAATTTGTTATCGGCGATCACATAAGCACGGCGCTCTGTGTCATTCATATGGGACAAGGCAATCGTTGGCACTTCGATCATGCCCAAGAGCTTCGCCGCCTCCACTCTCCCATGTCCGGCGACAATCGATCCGTCATCGGCAACCAGGACGGGATTTGTAAAACCGAACCGCTCGATACTTGCCGCAATCTGTTTGATCTGCTTTTTAGAATGGGTCCGCGCATTACGGTCATAAGCGCGCAGAGCCGCCAGCGGTTGAAGTGTAATTTGGGACACGGATTGAGGCATAGGTTCACTCCAACATGATTCAGCAAGTGACCCGAACAGATCATGAACCAATTTACAAGACCGTGCGATCGTGGATAGTGGGGACAAGTCCGGATTGTGGGACAAAACGCTACCCTTCATCCGCACAAGGCAATCGCCGCGAAGTCGGTGCAGAGCATCACAGGGATTTCCTCTCCCCGCACTGCTCTCAGAAGCTAGGCTCTTGGTGTCACAGTAGGGAGGTTCGCCTTGCCAAATGCGCGACCCTATCCACCTGCGGTCTGAACTGAGCAAAATCAAGATAGAGCAGGACAAGCACCCCCGTTTACAGACCGGCATGATATGGGATTTTCTGTGCAGAGACTGTGGGAATGCACTGACGGTTACCTTTTGCAGTCCCTGCTAATCAAATTCAAATTCCCTGTTATTGGACAAAGGCTTCCCTGTTATTGCCGCCAACCACGAAAACAAATGCGACCCCAAACAGCCCGCAAACGCGTAGGTCTGAACATAAAATGCGCAAAATCAGGCGCTTTATGTGGCTGAATTTTGACGATAACAGGGAAATCAACGGGAGACACGTCTCAACTGACTGGCCGCACCTCCAGTAACAAACTTGTTTAATTTCAATAACTTAGACGATAGAAAAGCGCCCCGACTTCCGCTAGTTTGGCGCGGTAAGAACTGATTACTCCGTCTCTCGGTCGATACGCTGATTGATCGGCGCGTGAGGAAGGCTGAATCGGCGGCGCTGATACCTGCGGCAGGGCGCTCGGCGATGGCTGCGATGGTCGATATTCGGACGCGCGCAGGGGCAAATCGCGTCAATGATCTCGCCCCGCAACTGAACACAAAGACGAGGGAGCGGGCGGACGCGCTCCATTGCGCTTGACAAACCCACGGTGTTCATCTAATGTTCCAACTGCTCTTTGAAACTCTGCCGCTCCGCGCAGCAGATCGTGAATGATTGATCCGCGCCACGGCGCGGCGGGAATTTTGTGCCTCGCCCTAGGAGGGAGGCGTGAAAGAGGGCGATATTGTCTCTACTTCCCTACCTTTCAGATCGAAATAGCTGATGGTGAGCTTCTATTGCGAAAACAAAAACGCGCCGCATGGTAGCCCTGTTCAGGTCTGAGAAGCGAAGGCGCCCAGAAACGTTTCAGGTGTGAACCATGTGTCAACTTTGGAGGCAGAAAAACCTAAAATAAGATGCGCTGGGCCTGCCGAATAAGAGCAAATACCCCCCATAAACTACCTCTGTTTCAAATGCACGACTGGCACAACTTTACTAAACTTTGGGCAGAATATGGCGGGAAATGGTGCGATGTGTTTAGACCCATCCACCCTCCCCCACAAACTGTGCTTCAAATCACAGTTTGTTTACGCCACACTGCTATGTGCGCTGTTGGGGAGCCACGCGATGAGCATTTCGATTGCGGTGCATTTGGTCGATTATGATCCGGCGTGGCCGACGCTTGCCGCCGCTTATTCTGCGAAGTTGAAGCCTTTGGAGCCTGTGTTACTTGGCGTCCATCATATTGGCTCCACTGCGGTTCCGGGCCTGAGCGCGAAGCCTGTGATTGACCTCTCCCCCATCGTGACCAGCATTGCAGACCTTGATAAGCATGAGGCGGATGTAATTGCGATGGGCTTTGGCTGGCACCGCGAGTTCGGGGTTGAAGGCCGCCGTTTTTGCACATTGGATGATGCCGATGGGGAGCGGCTGGCGAACTTGCATTTCTACGCTCAAGGGTCCCCCCATGCCCGGCGGCAAGTGGCGTTTCGCGATTATCTGATCGCTCATCCAGATGTCGCCGCCGCCTATGCCGCCGAAAAACAGCGCGCGCGGGCGCTGCACCCCAATGATTCCCATGCCTATAGCGATGAGAAAGGGGCATGGATCCGGAGCGTGGAGGCCAAGGCCCTTGCTTGGGTTGTTGGCGAAGCGCGTTAGATTTGCTACTGCGCGCCCTCTTAAAGTGCGGCGGCAAAGGATAACTTGTTTTGACGATCACCATCACCCTGAACGGCGAACCCAAATCCGTTCGCGCGGGAATCAGCATTGCGCAGTTAGCCGCAGAGATCGGGCTGGATTCAGCCAAAGTCGCGGTGGAACGCAACCTTGAAATCGTGCCGCGTTCGACGCTGGCTGATGTGATCATTGCAGACGGCGACGCCCTTGAAATCGTGCATTTTGTGGGTGGCGGCCAAGACGCAGATGACAGTTGGACCGTCGCAGGCCGCACCTTCAAATCTCGGCTGATCGTCGGCACGGGGAAATATAAGGACTTTGCCCAGAACGCTGCGGCGCTCGAAGCGTCCGGCGCGGAGATTATCACTGTGGCCGTCCGCCGGGTCAATGTGCTGGACGCAAACGCCCCGATGCTAACGGACTTTATCGACCCAAAGAAATATACCTATTTGCCCAACACAGCAGGCTGTTTCACCGCCGATGACGCGATCCGCACGCTGCGGTTGGCGCGGGAAGCCGGCGGGTGGGATTTGGTGAAGCTCGAAGTTCTAGGCGAAGCACGGACGCTATACCCTGACATGCGGGAGACTTTGAAGGCGACAGAGGTGCTGGTCAAAGAAGGGTTCAAACCCATGGTTTACTGTGTGGATGATCCGATTGGGGCCAAGCAGCTGGAAGAGGCAGGGGCCGTGGCGATCATGCCACTCGGCGCGCCGATAGGCTCTGGCCTCGGCATTCAGAACCGAGTGACGATCCGGCTGATTGTTGAAGGCGCAGGTGTGCCCGTACTGGTGGATGCAGGCGTTGGGACAGCATCCGACGCGGCAGTGGCAATGGAATTGGGTTGCGAAGGCGTTCTGATGAACACAGCGATTGCCGAAGCCAAAGACCCGATCCTGATGGCACGGGCGATGAGGCTGGCGGTGGAAAGCGGGCGGATGGCTTATCTGTCCGGGCGGATGGGGCGGCGCATGTATGCTGATCCGTCCAGTCCGTTGGCTGGCTTAATCTGACGATTTGTCATTTTCGTGTCATGTTTGTAGTGAGATGACGAAGGGGTCGGGCTTTGACAGCAACTGAGATAATCGCAGATCTGGGCAGGCGTGCCCGCGCGGCGAAGGCTGAACTTGCGCTGCTTTCCAGCGTGGCGAAGGCCGATGCTTTAATCGCGGCTGCGGCATCGATACGCGCCCATGCCGACACAATCTTGGCCGCCAATGCGCTGGATGTGGAGGCCGGTAAGGCCCGCAATCTGACAGCCGCTCTGCTGGACCGATTAACCCTCACTCCCCTGCGCCTGGAAGGCATGGCTGACGCGGTTGAGGCTGTCGCTTCGCTGCGTGACCCCGTCGGGATGATCATCGACGAATCGGTGCGGCCCAATGGCCTGAAATTCAGCCGCGTTCGGGTGCCGCTGGGCGTGGTCGGCATCATCTATGAAAGCCGCCCCAATGTGACGGCGGACGCCGCCGCGCTGTGCCTGCGGTCTGGCAATGCCGTTATCCTGCGCGGCGGGACGGAGGCTATGAACTCCAATCGTGCCATCCATGCGGCGATGATTGAGGGTATTGTTAAGAATGGCGTGCCTGCCGACGCTATCCAGCTGGTGCCTGATCAAGACCGGGCGCTGGTTGGTGCCATGCTCGCCGCCTACGGACTGATCGATATCATCATCCCACGCGGTGGGAAAGCGCTGGTAGAGCGGGTGCAGAATGACGCACGTGTGCCTGTTCTCGCCCATCTCGACGGGATTTGTCATACCTATATCGACGCAGCAGCAGACCCAGACAAAGCCGTGGCGATAGCCGTCAACGCCAAGATGCGCCGGACCGGCATTTGTGGGGCCATGGAAACGCTGCTGATCGACCGAGCCTATGGCGCGCCAAAAGCCATTCTTTCCGCTCTGATCAATGCCGGATGCGAAGTGCGGGGGGATGCCGACATTCAGGCGCTAGAATCCCAGATCAAGCCCGCTGATGCAGCGGATTGGGACACGGAATATCTCGATTCTATAGTGTCGGTTGCCCTGGTGAGCGGCGTGTCCGGCGCTATCGCTCACATCGCAGCGCACAGCTCCGATCATACCGATGCGATCATCACCGAAGATCGTGCTGTGGCCGACCGTTTCTTGTCCGAAGTTGATTCAGCCATCGTCATGCACAATGCCTCAACCCAATTTGCAGATGGCGGCGAATTTGGGCTGGGTGCTGAAATTGGCATTGCAACGGGACGACTGCACGCGCGTGGGCCTGTGGCCTTAGAGGGGCTCACCACTTACAAATGGATCGTTCGAGGCACGGGGCAAACGCGGCCTTAGCCGTTCCTCGCCAATTCCTCCTTCAGCCGCAAACTCGCCCGCCAGAAGAAGAAAGCTGGGATCAGGCCGAGCCACGCTGCGCCGAAAAGCACCCAGCGAACACTCTCGTCGCCAGCCACCGGCTTGAACGCATCAGAGAGCATCCCGAACAACAGCGGCCCTAGACCTAGGCCGATCAAGTTCTGCGCGAACAGCATAACCGCACTCGCGACGGCGCGCGCCTCTGGCTTCACTAAGCTTTGAACGCAAGCATAGGTCGGGCCGTAGTAGAGCGAGTTGAGGATCGTCGGCACAATCAAGATCGACAGCGCCACCATCCAGTTCGCCGAGGAATAGCCAACAAACAGCAGCGGCGCAGCAATGGCCATTCCAATCGACGGGCCGATAAGAATATACCGTTTATCGATCTTTCCAAACCGGTCGGCCAGCCATCCGCCGAGCCACGTTCCAAATATGCCGGACAGCCCAATCACAAGTCCTAAGTACAGACCCGTTTCACTTGCGCTCAGTCCGTAGCTGCGCAAGAACAGGATCGTCGACCATACTGTCTTCCCGTAAGCCAAGAACGCAGTGATCGACGCTGCAACTGCAATCAGCAGAAATGCGCGTGATTTGGCAATTTCAGCGAAGGCCTGCTTCAGAGACAATTGCGGGGCGGCTGCCTTAACCTCAAGATTGAGAAGTTTGCGAGGTTCTTTAAGGAATAACGGAACGAGGACAGCCAAAGCAATCCCGGGAACACCAACGATCACGAAGGTCGTTCGCCAGCCAAACAAATCGTTGAGATATCCGCCAACGACCATCCCCAGCAATCCACCAATGGGAATGCCCAGACCGTAAAAAGCAATGGCCGATGATCTGTTTTCCGGCGTTGTGCTGTCGGTAATGAGCGAGTGGGCGGCGGGCGTGCACCCAGCCTCGCCCACGCCAACGCCAATCCGGGCCAGCAACAACTGAATAAAGTTATTCGCAAAGCCGCACAGCATCGTCATGGCTGACCATACCGCCAGAGCGATGGAGATGATCCGCACCCGGTTACTGCTCGGTTTGTCGGCATAGCGAGCAATGGGGATGCCGAGTACTGTGTAGAAAAGCGCGAAGGCCAAGCCCGTCATCAGGCCAATCTGCGTATCGCTTAGGCCTAGATCTTTGCTGATTGGTTCAGCCAGGATCGTGACAATCTGCCGATCAAGGAAATTGAATATATAAACGATGAGCAATATCCAAAGCGTCAGCCGTAGCGATGACGCGGGAACCGCAGGAGCGGCTGTTGCCATTGAAAACCCTCTCTCTGTCGCGCTGCTCTTGCTGCGTCGTGGGTGTGTTATGGCTGACTGCGACATCGAACGCCACAGGGATTTGCGCCAGCGGCTATTGTCGGCTCCGCCTACACAAAGTCAAAACCCCATGCTAAGCGCGCGATCATCATGACGAACTTCAAATCCGATCTACTCATCAGCCTCTCTGAACGCGGCTATATTCATCAATCAACCGATGCGGCGGGGCTTGATGCGTTGGCTGCCAAGCAGATCGTGCCCGCTTATATTGGCTTTGATGCCACCGCGCCTTCCCTTCATGTCGGCAGTCTCGTGCAGATCATGATGCTGCGCCGACTGCAGCAGGCGGGGCACAAACCCATCGTTTTGATGGGCGGCGGAACGACAAAAATCGGTGACCCCAGTTTCAAGGATGAAGCGCGAAAGTTGGTGACTGGCGATATCATCGACGCCAACATCGCATCGATCAAAACCGTATTTGAGCGCTTTCTGACTTTTGGCGATGGCCCGACAGACGCGGTGATGGTGAACAATGCCGACTGGCTCGATGCGCTGGAATATATCCCGTTCCTGCGCGATATTGGCCAGCATTTCTCGGTGAACCGGATGCTGAGTTTCGACTCAGTGAAGCTGCGCCTTGACCGTGAACAGTCGCTATCCTTCCTTGAATTCAACTATATGATTTTGCAGGCCTACGACTTTCTGGAGCTTTCACGTCGCGCCGCGTGCCGGTTGCAAATGGGCGGGTCGGATCAGTGGGGCAACATCATCAACGGTATCGAACTTGCGCGCCGGGTGGACGGGACGGAGGTTTACGGCCTCACCACGCCACTGATCACAACGGCGGACGGCGGCAAAATGGGCAAGACCATGTCCGGCGCGGTGTGGCTTAACGAAGCCTCCCTGCCCGCTTATGACTACTGGCAATTCTGGCGGAACACCCAGGACGCAGATGTGGGACGGTTCTTGCGGCTGTTCACGGATATGCCGATGGATGAAATCGCGCGGCTGGAAGCCTTGGAAGGCAGCGAAATCAATACCGCCAAGATCGCGCTCGCCAATGCGGCGACGGCGCTTTGCAGGGGAGAAACGGCCGCTAAAGATGCGGCGGATACTGCTCGGCGGACGTTTGAAGAAGGCGGCGCAGGAGGAGATTTGCCAACGATAACGGTCTCGAGCGATGGCATAACGGCCAACAATGCTTTGGTCGAACTTGGTTTTGTGGCTTCCAAGGGTGAAGGTAAGCGCAAGTTTGCTGAGAATGCCGTTAAGTTTGACGGCGTTACGATTACCGACCCTGATGGTATTTTATTGGCGGGTAAGATCAGCCTTGGCAAAAAAAAGCACGGCATTCTTGCGAACTGATAACTATCGCCCCCCCCCGCTCAGGCTGAGCTTGACGAAGCCTTGGT
>JANMDQ010000012.1:0-1684 GCA_031376385.1 Sphingomonadales bacterium | reverse complement strand
CAGCATGTCTGTGTCTGCGACTTCGAAATGATAAGTGCTCATTTCGCGTTCGCTTTCAAGGAACACATCGCCGTAGGTCACCGCAGGTCGCTCGGGTGTGGCGTTGTTATACGCCAGATCGAAAATGCTATCCTTATTCTGGATATACATCGCCAGCCGCTCAAGCCCGTAGGTCAGTTCACCCGCGACAGGTTTGCAATCAAAGCCGCCCATTTGCTGAAAATAAGTGAACTGCGTGACTTCCATACCGTCGCACCAGACTTCCCAGCCCAGCCCCCACGCGCCAAGCGTCGGACTTTCCCAATCATCCTCAACAAAACGGATGTCGTGGAGCAACGGGTCAATCCCAATCGCAGCCAATGACCCCAAATAAAGCTCCTGCAAATCGGGTGGTGAAGGCTTCAGGATCACTTGATACTGATAATAAGCGCCCAAACGGTTGGGGTTTTCGCCGTAGCGCCCGTCGGTGGGCCGCCTGCACGGTTGAACGAACGCGGCGTTCCAAGGGTTAGGCCCCAGCGCGCGCAGCGTGGTCGCAGTGTGAAATGTGCCCGCACCCATTTCCATATCATAAGGTTGCAGGACGACGCAGCCCTGCTTTCCCCAATAATCGTGGAGGGTGAGGATCAAATCCTGAAAGCTAAGTGGCCCCGTATCCATGGGCGCAGGCTTTGGCGGATGGCCTGCAGGCGGTCAAGCAAGTCTGGCTTGTCAGGCGCACAGTTTTGACCAATATGCAGTCCATGAACATGAAATCTCTGATCACCGCTGCTTTTCTGCTGGCCCTCGCGCGTGCGGCTCACGCAGAGCCCGCACCAGCCGCCAATCCCGCGCTTTGGATATTAAGCGACGCAGACACCAAAATATATCTTTTTGGCACGGTGCATGTGCTGCCCAAAGATTATCAGTGGCGGACGCCTGCGCTTGATGCGGCGATGGCGGACGCGAAGGAGCTTGTCCTTGAAGTCGCGGATATGGATGACGACACCAAAACCGCAGGCACTTTTATGAGTCTTGCGATGTCCCCCGGCTTGCCAACAGTTGCGGAACGCGTTCCAGCGGATAAGCGCGCAGGCTTTGACGCGCTGGTTGCCAAATCCGGCATTCCGGTGGCGGCGCTGGATCAGTTTGAAAGCTGGGCAGTGGCGCTGACGCTGGCGTCTGGAATGCTCAAAGAATTGGGCGTTGGTCCGGACGACGGCGTCGAAGCCTCACTCACCAAGACATTCAAAGCCGCGAACAAGCCAATATCCGGATTGGAAACAACCGCCGAACAATTAGGCTTTTTCGATACGCTGCCAGAGGAGGCACAACGCGTGTTCCTTACGTCAATGGTCGATGACACCGTAGATGTGCGCAAGGAATTTGACGCGATGATCGCATCCTGGGCCGCAGGCGACGAAGCAAAAATCGCGATTTCGTTCGATGATGAACTTAAACTCTCCCCCGAATTGCTTGATCAACTGTTGCGCAAACGCAACGCGAACTGGACAGAGTGGCTGATCAAACGGATGGATCAGCCGGGCACGGTTTTTATGGGCGTTGGCGCGGGGCACTTGGCAGGGGCAGACTCGGTTCAGGCGATGCTGGCAGCAGAGGGGTATAAAGTCACACGACTGCAATAGCGGGCATGGCTGCTCTCACAGACACTACCCATCCCGTTACGCTCAGGCTGAGCTTGACG
>JANMDQ010000001.1:0-21347 GCA_031376385.1 Sphingomonadales bacterium | reverse complement strand
TTCTTCCATCCTGCCTCGCTGGCATAGTTGGGCATCTGCGTGAGAGTAATGTAGTCTCGCTCAATCAACTCATTCGCAAGCCGCTCTGCATCGGGCTGAAACGCATGATGATCTTTGATTGCGTCCGGGCTGGGGAATTTGGTGATAACGCTCGGATTGCCCTGCTTCAAATCCCACAGATAGTGGATGTTGCCATTGGACAGGATGACAAAACGGGCATTTTGCTCCCTAGCGTAGCGGCGTGCTTGCTCCTTGGCCGCAAGCGGGTTCTTCCCCTCTGATTTGGCTTCAAGAACAATCAGCGGGCGACCGTCTTTATCGAGCAGAAGAAAGTCGATGAAGCCGTTTGATACTTTCTCGAAATCTTCGCCTAAGTCATTGATTTGGCTTTCGGTGATCTTGGTGTTGGGTTCCAGCACGACATTGGCGAACCCCTGCGCGTCATCAAAGAAGCGCCAGCCCGCTTCTTCAAGAAGCCGGTTGATCTTGACCCGAGCTGTTGCCTCTTTTGCCGCCAATTTACCCCCACCTAGTTTTTGCCAGCGTTACCGGCGAACTCTCCAAACCGACATAGCGGCATTTCACATGGACATTACGTCGCTGGTAGAAGCACGATACCGGTGAACGTCAATCTCCCCCTCGCGCTTCCGCGCTTGCGCGATGTCATAACTGTTCTGCATCCGCATCAACGTATCCATTTGCACGCCGAACGCCTTTTCGATCCGCAGCGCCATTTCGGAAGAAAGCTGCGAATGCTCATTGAGTAGCGTCGAAAGCGTTGCGCGGGTGACACCCAGCACCGCCGCCGCCGCCGTCACAGAAAGACCTAGCGGTTCGATGATTTCCGACTTCACAAAGCC
Organism: Sphingomonadales bacterium; assembly: GCA_031376385.1. Taxonomy (GTDB): domain Bacteria; phylum Pseudomonadota; class Alphaproteobacteria; order Sphingomonadales; family Sphingomonadaceae; genus Aquisediminimonas. The sequence continues at coordinate 20,487 of JANMDQ010000001.1, read as the reverse complement.
GCCCGGATGGGCCGGGTTCTTCATGCGGATGTCTGCAATCGCGCTCATCTCCACCTCCTAGTGGTAATCTTCATAATCGAGGTCGATGATCTCGATTTCCGTGCGGTCGATCCGAAACGTCATCCGCCAGTTTCTGGTGACGGACAGGCTCCACGTTCCCTTGCGGTCGCCGGTCAGCATGTGCGCTTTCCAGCTCTGCACGGTTCGAAGCTCGTCTTCGACCTCCATATCTTGGAGAAAGGAGACGATGCGCTGCACTTTGACGACAACGGCGGGCTGCAACCCGCTGGCGTCATCGTCTTCGATGAAGCGCCGCAACCCTTTGTGGATCACGTTCCTGATCTTCATAGCCTCACCTATCCGATGATTCGTTCGGCGTCAAGTTACGCCATACGGTTTTGTTTGATTCTGCAATGGTTGGCGTGGGGCGAAGCAATGTCGCAAAACCGCCGTGCGCCAGTTTCTCTTCGCTGCACTTCGATGCACTAAAGAAGCACTTTTCATTGAGCGTGGCACGGCCAAGATTGTTCGCAGGGGGTGTCATCAACGCGCAACGAATGGAACCAAGACAATGCCTGAACCAGACCGCATCATCCGCCTCAAAACCGTCCTCCACCGCTCCGGCCTGTCCCGCTCAACGGTCTATCGCAAAATGGACGAAGGCACGTTTCCGCTGCGGCTCAAGGTCGGCATTAACGGTATTGGATGGAAGGAGTCCGAACTTAACCGTTGGATTGCTGATCCCCCGGCCTATCGTGCCGCTTCGACCGATCACCTTCCGGCCTGACGATGTGCGTTCAGTCCCGCATTCTCGGCCCGCTCAAGATAATCGGCCCACCACTGCATCATGTTGCGCCGGTGGGCCAGGTATCGGGCCGAATTGTAAGCTGCGCGGACACCGCGCGCGACGTGCGCCAACTGAACCTCGATCCAGTCGGGTTCAAACTCGCCAGACTCGTTCAGCACTGTGCTGGCCAGTCCGCGAAAGCCGTGAACGGTCGCCTTGCCGCGTAATCCCATGCGATAAAGGATGTCGAGCATCCGGTTCTCGCTGATCACGTTGCTCTTGCTGGTGGCGACGGGAAACAGGAATTTGCCCAGCCGCTCGTTTCCGGCTGTGCGAAACACGTTCACGGCCTCAATCTCCTTAAGCAACGCAACGGCTTGACGCGACAAAGGGACAATATGTTCGCTGCGCATCTTCATCCGCTCTGGCGTGATGCGCCAAAGTGGCTGATTGCCGTCCAGCCCTTCAAATTCGCTCCACGCGGCAAATCGCGTTTCCTGCGTCCGCACCATTGTGAGTATCGTCCAGCGCAGCGCGAGATGACTCATGCGCGTCCCCTCGTCTTGGGTCAGCTTGGCGAAGAATTCGGGCAAGTCTCGTGCGTGGACCTTTGCATGGTGCTTGACCGGTGCCGGACGCATCATGGCAGGCGCAATATCGCGGCTGGGGTCACTCCGGCACCTTTGCGTGGCAATCCCGTAGCGGAAAACCTCGCCTACGTGATTTCTGATGCGGTGCGCCATTTCAACCGAACCGCGCTGCTCGATCTTGCGTAGCTCGGTCAGCAACATCACAGGATCGATGTCCGCAATCGGAACGGTGCCTAGCACTGGAAAAATATCCTGCTCAAGCCGGGTCGTCGTGATCCGCGCATAGCGTTCGGACCAGACACGCGAACGGGTATGAAGCCATTCGCGCGCCACGATTTCGAACAGGTCTTGTCCTTCAGCAGCCAGCGCCTTCTTCTCGGCCTTCCTGATCGTGCTTGGGTCGCGCCCCTCCAAGAGATGGCCCTTGGCCTCGTCGCGCCACCTGCGGGCGTCGGTGAGTTTGACTATAGGGTAAGGCCCGCCAGAAAGCAGCTTTTGTTTGCCAGCGAACCGATACGCCAATCGCCAATGTTTCTTGCCATCGGGATTGACGAGAATGAACAAACCGCCGCTATCGGCGTGTTTAGTCGGTTTGGGTCCAGCCTTCAGGCTGCGTATGGCGGCATCGCTCAGCATGTTGGTAACTTACCACATTCGAGCGTGATGACCAAAAATCCTACCAACAAAGTGTTGGTAATCGGTGGGATCGGATGAAATCGCCTGAAACGGCGTGACCGAGCTAAGTATCTGAGTTACATACGTTTTTGGAACTATATGAGACAAAAAGACACGAGCTGGGAAAGAAAATGGTCGGGGAGACAGGATTCGAACCTGCGACCCTCTGTTCCCAAAACAGATGCGCTACCAGGCTGCGCCACTCCCCGACGAACAGGCCTTTAGCGTCACCCTGCGGCAGTTGCAACTAGGCGAACGTAAAAACGGATCATTGCTTCAAGATTTTTGACTGTCATATGTTCGTTAGTGCCGTGGATCATCGCAGTGTCCTTAATCGATAAGGTCATGGGCATGAACCGGTAGACATCATCAGACACAATCGAAAAGCTGCGGCTGTCCGTTCCTGCAACTACGAGATACGGCGCAACGGGCGCGCCCGGGGCCTCTGCCTCAGCGGCGGCACGTAGGAATTTCCATCCTTGCGACTTTGTTGATGAGATCGCGGTTGGTTCCCGCGGGGGCTTCACCCAGCTAAACTCAACTGGCAAATCGCCCACAGCGGCCTTGGCCCGCGCCATCACATCGTTTGAGCTGTTCCAGGGCGCTATACGATAATTGATCAGTGCCGTTGCCGTCTGAGGAAGAACATTTTCCTTTGGGCTCCCTTCCAGCATGGTCGGCGCGATTGTCGTGTGCAGCATGGCGGAGCCTGACGGCGAAGCGCCAAATTGCTTCTTGATCATCCCGCCGAAAAGCCAAGGATTGGCGGCGGCCACCTTCACAGCGCCGCCCTTCACCTGTGCCAATGCACCAACCATGCCTGTTACGGGTGCACGCAATTCCTGAGGAAACTGATCTTGGTGGATCGCCACGACAGCTTTGGCGAGGTTGACAGTGCCGATCTCCTGAGGGGGCATAGAGCTATGGCCGCCCTTGGCATTGGCGGTCACTTTAAGCGTCGCATAGCCTTTTTCCGCAACGCCGATCATAATCGCTTTACTGTTGACGATAGGGGCATCGCTAACGATCGCGCTGCCCTCATCCAGCGTGAACAGCGCTTTCACATTGCGGGTGGCCAGTAAGTCAGCCGCAGCCTTTGCTCCCGTTCCGCCGACTTCTTCATCAGCACCCGAAACAATCCAAATCGTGCGCTTTGGTTCAAACCCTTGCGCGGCGAGAATCTCAAGTCCCTCAAACAAGCCAACGAGAGAGCCCTTATCATCAACTGTGCCGCGCCCCCACACCGCCCCATCTGCAATCTCACCGCTAAAGGGCTGATACTTCCAATCTTTCTCCGTTCCTGGGGTGACTGGCACCACGTCTTGATGCGCCATCAAGATAATCGGTTGCGCAGCCGTATCGTCCCCTTGCCACTTGTAGACGAGGGTACCCCCGGTCAGAATTTCACGCGTCATGGCCGCATGTGCCTTCGGATAAGTTGAGGCCAGCCAACTGTGCAGCTTGTCCCACTCCTCCGGCTTATTCTCCGCCGGGTTCTGATGAGACACCGTCTGAAACCGGATTGCAGCGCCCAGATTGGCAGCGGCTTCGGTGACGCTGATCTTAGGCGCAGTGGTCAACTTAATATCACCCGCTGCGGCAACATCACCCGGCGTAAAGCGCAATGTGTTGACGCCGACCACAGCAGCACCGACACCCAATAGCCCCAGAGCACTGAGCGCAATTTTACGAAACATCATGATCTCTCCGCCGACTCATTTTATAGGCCTGCGGCGAGAAGAATGAACCGTCCAGCAAAAAAGTGGGTTATCGCACAAGGCTTATTGTCTTTGCGTTCCGGCCATCCCGCAACCGGCTCCGCACAAAATCTTGCAATTGCATGTCTGTCAGACCAAAGGGATCGCATTATGACACAGAAATGGACCCCCGACAGCTGGAAAAGCCATGAGGCTCGTCAGCTTCCCAATTACCCTGATGCAGCGGCGCTTGCCAGTGCCGAGCAATTGCTCTGCACTTATCCCCCTCTCGTTTTTGCTGGAGAAGCACGGAGCCTGACGGCTGACTTGGCTAAGGTCAGTGAAGGCAAGGCTTTCCTCCTTCAGGGCGGCGACTGTGCGGAAAGCTTCGCGGAGTTTCACCCCAACAATATCCGCGATACGTTTCGCGTGATCCTGCAAATGGCTGTGGTCTTAACGTTCGCGTCGAAATTGCCAACGGTAAAGCTAGGCCGGATGGCTGGGCAATTCGCCAAACCACGTTCGGCGGACCTTGAGGAAATAGACGGCATCACCCTCCCATCCTATCGCGGCGACATCATCAACGACATCGCATTTGAACCTGGGGGCCGTGCGCCTGATCCTGAAAGGATGATCAAGGCCTATAATCAATGCGCAGCGACTTTGAACCTGCTGCGCGCTTTTGCTGGTGGCGGCTACGCAAACTTGCATCAGGTTCACGCTTGGACGCATGATTTCATGGGTCGCAGCCCTTGGGCGAAGAAATTCAAAGATGTTGCCGACCGCATTGGCGAGGCTCTGGATTTCATGGAGGCCTGCGGAATCAATCCTGAGACCGTCCCGCAACTAAAAGGCACTAATTTCTACACCAGCCATGAAGCATTGCTGCTGCCCTACGAACAAGCGCTCACGCGGCAGGATAGCCTGACCGGTGGATGGTATGACACATCAGCGCATATGCTGTGGATTGGGGATCGGACGCGGTTTGTCGGGTCCGCTCATGTTGAATATCTGCGGGGCATTGGCAACCCGATTGGGATGAAGTGTGGCCCCAGCCTTGAACCCGACGCGCTGCTGGCGTTGCTCGATACGCTGAACCCGAACCGCATTGCAGGCCGGATGACGCTGATCACACGGTACGGGTTCGACAAAATCGAGGCGCACCTCCCTGCCCTAGTGCGTGCAGTCAAGCGCGAAGGGCATCCAGTGGTTTGGTCCTGTGATCCGATGCATGGCAACGTGATTAAAGCGGCCAATGGTTACAAAACGCGTCCCTTTGAACGCATTCTTGCAGAAGTGCGCGGTTTTTTTGCCGTCCACCGCGCAGAAGGTACGCACGGCGGGGGTATCCACATCGAAATGACGGGACAGAATGTCACTGAGTGCACTGGTGGTGCAATGGATGTTTCGGAACAGAGCCTTTCAGATCGCTATCACACGCACTGTGACCCCCGTCTCAACGCGGGGCAATCGCTGGAACTGGCATTTCTGCTTGCCGAAATGCTCAATCAGGAAGTGAAGCAGCGGCAGCAGGCAGCGTAAGCACAAAACGCGCGCCAAAGCCGGGCGCGCTGTCGACATTGATGTCTCCACCCATCGCGCGGGCCAATCGGCGCGAAATGTAGAGACCCAGACCGGATCCGCCTGGCTCATGTGGGTCAACGCGTTCAAACTTTTCAAAAATGCGATCCTGATCGGCCTGATCAATTCCTTTGCCCTGATCGGCCACGATCAGAGCTGCAATATCGCCTTCTTGTTCGGCGCGTATCCAGACTGCGCTGCCTTCGGGCGAATAGCGAACAGCGTTACCCACCAAATTGACCATGATTTGAAGTGCCCGGCGGAAATCTGCTTTGGCCCAAAGCGGCTCGCCCAAATCGGGTGCGTCAATTCGCACGCGGCTATCCGCTGCACGAACACCTAATAAGCTCGCCGCACGGCGCGCGACGTCGGCCAGATCCAATCGTTCAGCATCGACTGCGAATCCGGGGCGCTCCACGGCCTGCAAGTCAGACAGATCATCGACCAGCCCAAGCAAATGACGACCAGCAGCAGCAATATCACCAGCATAGGCAACATAGTCATCCTTCAGGGGGCCGCTGTTTTGAGCCGCCATATCATCAGCGTTGGCAATAATGCGGGCCAGTGGGACGCGAAGAGCGCCATCCAGCTTCTGCACAAATTGCGGATCGCCGGACCCAACCGGTTCCATCTCCACCAAGAAATCACGCGGCACTGATGCCCAGCGATATCCCCCTTGATAACCACTGACCACTCCAGTTGCATCAATTGACGGCGCACCGTGAAGCCATATCTTTACGTCACTGCGGCCAATCACACAGGCATACTGGCCTGAAAAGGGGACCCTATCGAGCATGGCGTCATGCAGGGGGTAATCACCGCGATCATCGCGATCCAAATCGAATAGGCGCATCAGCCGTTGACCTTCCCAATCATCAGGCAATGCACGGCGCAATTGTGTGTCAACCGACGTCAGCCGGAGGGCGGCGTCGGCAGACCAGCTTCCATCACTGGCTATCAACGCCAAGTCTCTCGCGCGCGATGAGGACTGATCATCGCTTAAGGGCGCTGTGGTCCGCTCGGTCCAACCAGCAATAGCCAGCCGAACGGAATCGCCCTCGGGCTGCGCGCGGACCCACAAATCCAGATCGACATCGCCGTCCGCTGCGACAATTCCACGCGAAATCACCACACCCAACGTGCGCGCCAGTCGAACCAATGACGCCAGTTGCGGCACTGCAATGATGCCGTCGGCTTCTCCGCCTGCAGCCAATTGCAGCGCCAGCAGACGCGAATCTGCTGATATCAGCCGACCGCTCTGGTCCACCGTTCCGCAAACGCTGCTGCCTTCACCCGTCATGTGCGGGGAGCCTAAGGGAGACGCTATTCTGCCGCTTCATAGGACGGGCATAGCCTTGCGTTGGTTAATTCCGCCCTAAGCTACAGCGGAAAAGCGCATCCTCAGCGTCGAAAAGAGCCCGTGGGCAAGCGCCAAACAGAACCCAGAAACTGGATAACCTATTGATAGTCCCCCTGCAATCAATGCTGACGTTGTTGTTTCGCTGAAGTGGAACGGCGCGGGTTGTGTGGGTGCCGTGCCCAGCAACCAAGTCACCCAAAGCGCCAATACGGGCGCTTCCCATCCGGAACCAGCAGCCATTGCCGCAAAAGATGCAAAAACAAACAAGATCCTTCCTACCCAAGGGCGGGCTGCCTCATAAAAGGTAAGCCAGCGGGATTGGTGTAAAGATGCGGTCACCAAAAGGCCAATGGCCGCCGCGGGAATGGTGATCCCCGCAAACAGAACCAGTGCCGCAATCATCCATCCGATGGCGGCCAAAGCCACAGTCACACTCAAAAGAGCAAGAGGCAGGAAAGCCATGACGGTTGGGCGATAAGGAATGGTGGCCAGATTTCGCGCTACAAGACTGGAAAGTCGATCAGGGCATGAAGCGCCCGTCTTGTCGGCAAGTGCCGATGCAGTTGAAGCGGCAAATATCTTTTTATCAAAACTTCCTGTCAGCGACAGCCGTTTCACCGCCGCCTGAACCCCTAAACGAAGAAGTGTGGGTGCTAGCGCCCAATCGCCTAACATTGTGGCAGTATGTCGCAGCAATCCTCCAGGAAGCAGCGCGACGCCAGCCCACGCGTGTTCAGCGTCAATAAGTTCTTGCCCTGCCAAGTTGGGAACCAGTGGCCGTGTAAAGATGATGGGATGCCCTGCGTTGCACTGTTCTTTGAGGAACGGCATGTCTGCCTGCACTGGGCCAGAAAAGATCAACACCAACTCGTCTGGATGTACAGCGTCAGCGGCCTCTCGGGCGGTCCGAACCAGACCGACTGTCATCCCATCTGACTTCAAATAATCGAGCGCAGCCACCAAATTGGCGGGTACGCGCTCGGCATGAATAATGACATGCCGCGCACCTGCTGCAGCGGCCTGACGCGCCTGAAACTCCAAAACTGGCATGCCGAAAAGGGATATCGCCTCCTTCCCAGCGCCATATTCGTCACTTGCAATAATGAGTGCGGCCAGTGCCACTGATCAAGAACTCCCCCTTTGGATATGCAAAGGGCGTTAGGGGCAGATCAGTGATTTGGGAAGGGCACAGCTTCCAAACGCGCTATGGCGCGATCTACCGCTTTCAAGCTGTTTGGATCACCTGGAGCAAGATTGAGCGCCATCTCAGCCGCCTTTACCAGCCGGGTTGATCCAAAACTCAGCGCCAATCCGCGCAACCGCCCAGCCGCTGCTCGCCAATTGGCATCGCAACGTGACCGGTGGAGGAGGTCAGCAGCAACTTTTGCATCGACAACAAGCGCATGATGCAGTTCGCTCAGCAAAGCGGTGTCATCGCCAAGCGCAGAGGCAATCGCCCAATCTAATCCTCGGTAATCAAACGCCATTTGAAAGGGCTACCACAGCGTCGTTAACAGGGTGTTTTCAAAAAATTTCCATTCGCGAAAAAATATGGTAAACAAATGGCTATGGACGGGGGAAACAAAGTCATAGGATTGTGGCGCGGACGCGAAGGAGCAGCCACAACTGCCGAAGGCGTACGCGCCGATCCTTTGCCATATCTTCCGATAGAGGGGGAGGATGAAACTCATCCGCGCGATTGGCGTCGGCAGCTCGCACTCGGAGCTTGCGTGATTTTGGCGGCAGCTTGGATCGGCCTAGTGGCTTGGTCTCAAATGCCGATTTGGTTGGAACGAATGCTGACGCTCCCTGAGATCGTCTCATTGATCATGACCATCAGCGCACCACTTGCGCTTCTTGGTGTGATCTGGATGCTGTTGCAACGGTCTAGTAAGGCCGAGGCTGACCGTTTCGCTCGAACAGCCCATGCCTTGCGTGTTGAGAGCGAGCGGCTCGATTCGGTATTATCCTTTGTAAGTGCCCGTATCGATGCCAGTAGGCGCGAACTCAGTGATCAAGGCGATGCGCTGCTGAGCCTCGGCAACGATGCCGCATTGCGTATGACCTCCGTTGGAGAGGCGATGCGCAAGGAAATAGAAGTTATTTCCTCCAACAGCCAAACGCTAAAGGGGACAGCCGCCGCCGCGCGCGGAGACCTGGCGGTGATCCTTTCTCATTTGCCCAAAGCCCAGGTTCAGATGCGCCAAATTGCAGCTTCACTGGTTGAGGCTGGTAACAGCGCGCAGGACAAGACAATTGCTTTATCTGAGGCAGTGAATGAACTGGGCGCTAAGACGGTTGACGCTCTGTCACTCGCTGATGGTAGCGGTCGTCAACTGGTCGAACGCTTGGCCGCGATTGAGACGAGTAGCGAAGCTTTGGCGGGTCTGATCGAAGAAAGTCAGGCCAAACTTGTTACAAAGGCTGATGAGCAGACAGAAGCTTTAGCCACGCGAATTCACGGGATCGGCGCGGAAGTAGACCGCATTTCAGGCAGTTTCACGGCGCAGGATGAGTCTAGCCGCGCTCTCATGACGCGGATCAGCGCTGATTTGGGGGCCTTAGAAACGCGCTTCGCGGCCTTTAATACGCATGGTCAGGAGCGCGCCGAGCATTTGAGCCAGTCTCTATCCACCCTGCGGAATGATGCCGGGACATTGCAAGACGCGCTTGCGGCGGGCGACGGCACAATCGAAGCGCTCAAAACCAAGACCGAAGCCCTCATCGCTGCTCTCGATACAGCATCGCGTGAAATTGATGAGACACTGCCCGCAGCCTATGCGCGATTGGGCCAAACTGCGGATCAGGCCCTGCAAGCCGTTGGCCGAGCGGGCCCTGCACTGGCCGATGTGGCCAATGCATCAAATGCGCTGCTCGACAATATGACAGCGACGGAAGCGCTGGTCTTAGCGCAACGCACAGCCTTGGAACAGGCAGCGGGCCTTTCCGATGATGTCTTGACCAAATGCAAAGTCGAGGCGGAGGAATTGGCCGAGTCTTTATCGGTCGCGCAGGCGGAATTGCAATCATTGGCAACCGGAGCCGGGCCAAGCCTCATTGCCTCACTCGTGCAGGCGCGGGATACCGCTCAACAGGCTGCAAACCATGCGCGCGATGCATTCAACAATGTCATCCCCCAAGCCGCAACTTCGTTTGGGGAGCAAAGTAAGAAGGCGTTGGGCGATGCGCTAACCGCTCAGGTCGAAGTGCAGATGAAGGAAGTTGCGGCAACCACAGAACAAGCTGTGGCTGCGGCGCAAAAGGCCACTGACAGGCTGATGCGTCAGATGCTGACCATTTCAGAAACCAGTGCAGCTCTTGAAGCCCGCATTACAGAGGCCAAGGACGAAGCGGAGCGCGGCGATCAAAGCAACTTCGCCCGGCGTGTGGCGCTGCTTATCGAATCATTGAACAGCAGTGCCATTGATGTCACCAAAATCCTATCGAATGACGTGACCGATACAGCCTGGGCTTCTTACCTTCGCGGAGATCGCGGCGTGTTTGCGCGGCGGGCGGTCAAGTTGCTTGATACCAATGAAGCCAAAGAAATCGCGCGCTTTTATGCCGATGACAGCGATTTCCGCGAACAGGTTAACCGCTACATCCACGATTATGAATCTATGCTCCGCAATGTGATGGCAACACGGGATGGTATGCCACTCAGTGTCGCCTTGCTCTCGTCGGATACGGGTAAGCTTTATGTGGCGTTGGCGCAGGCGATTGAGCGGTTGCGGACTTAGCGCCTCAAGTTTTAGATTTGCTCCACCGGCGTGCTGAACTTGTTTCAGCACCCATGCCGCTAAGTTTCACTCATGCTTGATGCATCCCAGCCTTTGGACCGACATCAAGGCATTGACCCTGAAACAAGTTCAGGGTGACAGTGCAGCATGACGGACGTGATCCATACTACCGCGTAATATCGACCATATCCGTGGTCAGCCACCCGTTCACATAATTGGCATAAAAAAGCCCGAACGAAAACAAGGCGACCATCGTTGTCCGCAGCAAAATCTTCCGCGCGCTGAAATTGGCAGGGGCACTATCGGCCTGCCCGGGCACTTTGACCTCCCCCACTTCATCGGCGGTGCGAACGCCGAAAGGCATAACGAGAAAAGCACTCATCACCCAGAACAACGTGAAAATTGCCAGCGCGGACGTCCATTTCATCGCTGATCTACTCCGCTGACAAAATCATCACATCAACGATGGGCTTCTTTCCAGTCCACTCATTGGCGGTCCGGCGCGCGGCAAGGCGAACGGCCTCACGCAGCTTCTCCCGGTCTCCAAAGGGCTTTTGCGATGCTTCGCGAATGGCAAAAATGGCTTCTTCAATGAACGCTTCGCGGTCCTCGCCCTCAACAGGCACACCCTGCAGGCGAACTTCGATATCTTTGACCGCATTTTTTGATCCAACGGCAGAAACCGCAACCGAAATATGGCCATTCACTGAAATGCGGCGGCGTTCATTCATTGTCACACCGTCCGCAGGCACGATCTCATCACCGTCCAGCACCAGCCTTCCCGTGCGTTCCTTGCCGATGATCTTGGGACCATTGGGCGCCAACCGCACAACATCACCATTGGATTGCACGATAGATTTCGGAATGCCCTTTGACAGGCCAAAGCGCGCTTGTTCCGCCATGTGCCGCCGCTCACCGTGAACGGGGATCAGCATTTGCGGGCGGATCCAACTGTACATCGCCTCAAGTTCTGGCTTACCAGGATGGCCCGACACATGGATATGCACTTGCTTTTCTGTGACGGTCAGAATGTTGCGCTTGGCTAGCATGTTCATCACCCGCCCAATGGCGACTTCATTGCCGGGGATTTGCTTGGAGGAAAAAATGACTGTGTCGCCCTCCTCCAACTTGATCGGGTGGGTGCCTTCGGCAATCCGGGCCAGCGCCGCGCGCGCCTCCCCCTGCCCGCCAGTTGCCACAATCATCACTTCATTGCGTTTGAACGTGTCAATATTGTCCCAGCTGACCATTTCCGGCAGCTTCTTCAAATAGCCATTGGCCTGTGCAGCCGACACAATCTTATCAATTGATCGACCTGCAAAACAAAGCTTACGCTTGGCCTCTTTTGCGACATTGGCCAGCGTCTGCATCCGCGCCCCGTTCGAGGCAAAGCTGGTGACAAGCACGCGGCCTTTTGCTTCCTTCACAGACTTCAGCAGATCAGCATGGACGCTGCCCTCTGAGCCACTGGCTTCGTTGTTAAACGCGTTGGTGGAATCGCACACCATGGCGAGCACGCCTTTATCACCCATGGCTGTCAAGGCAGCAGCTGTCGTCGGAGTGCCGAGCACAGGCTCCTCATCCAGTTTCCAGTCGCCAGTGTGGAAGATGCGCCCGTAAGGCGTTTCGATTTCAACGGCGCTCATTTCGGGAATCGAATGCGCCAGCGTCACAAATTTGCATTTGAACACGCCCAGTTCAAAACTGCCCTCCATCGGGATGACCCGCAGGTCGACGTCAGCGGCAATGCCTTCATCCTCCAGCTTGCGCTTGATCAGCGTCGCGGTGAAGGGGCTGGCATAAAGCGGCACGCCCAGATCTGCCGCCAGATAGGGGATCGCGCCGATATGATCCTCATGCCCGTGGGTGAGGACAATGCCGAGAAGATCCTTCTTGCGGTCTTCAATAAATTCCAGATCGGGCAGAATGAGCTCCACGCCCGGATAGTCACCCCCTGCAAAGGTCAGGCCCAAATCGACCATGATCCATTTGCCTTGGGCACCATAAAGATTGACGTTCATGCCAATCTCATCCGATCCACCAAGCGCGAGGAAAAGGAGTTCGTCTCCGGGGGTTGTCATTCTAACTGTCTCGATTCTGATAGAGTATGGCGAGGCCACGCAGAGTTAAATCCGGCTCAACCGCGTCAAAAAGATGTTTGTGTTGCTGAAAAAGCGAGGCAAGCCCACCCGTCGCAATGACTTTCACCGGTTCCCCGATTTCGGCCTTCATACGTGTTATAAGCCCTTCGATCATTGAAACATAGCCCCAATAGACGCCAATTAACATCTGGCTTTCTGTCGTAGTCCCGATCACGCTGTCGGTTTCGGGCGCTTCAACGGCAATCCGGGGGAGCTTCGCCGCTGCCGCCACCAGTGCATCAAGCGAGAGATTGACGCCAGGCGCAATAATGCCGCCTCGGTAAGCCCCCGTATCGCTGACGTGATCAAAAGTGGTGGCAGTCCCAAAACTGATCATGATCTTGTGTCCCGGAAAGAGCCGATGTGCAGCGATCGAATTTACCGCCCGGTCCGCGCCAACAGACCTCGGCTCATCCACCTGTAACGCGATGCCCCACTCCACTGGCGCACGGCCGGCGACGAGCGCTTCCACCTTGAAATATTTGGACGCGAGCATTTGGAGGTTGTGAAGCGCACGCGGCACTACTGTGGAAACAATCACTGCCGCCACATCCGCTGGGCTATACCCTTCAATTTCCAGCAACTGGAACAGCCAAGGCGCATATTCATCCGCCGTACGCCGCGCGTCTGTGGCGATCCGCCAGCGCGCCTTGATCTGCGTGCCTTCGACCAGTGCAAACTTCACATTGGTATTGCCAACATCAATGGCGAGCAGCATGGCCCCACCCCCTAAACAAGAAATACATCGCCCGCGTGAATGACACGAACTGTGCCATCCGCCAAGCGAAGACGCAGCGCGCCATCATCGCTCAGGCCGTCATAGAAGGCGTCGATGGCAGTTCCGTCAGAAAGTGAAACCTTAAGCGCCGTGCCAACGGCATGCGCAGCACAGCGCCAACGATCAAGGAGCGCAGGCAATCCAGCGCCACGCCAAGAGGAAAGCAGCCGCTGAAATGCATCCGTTAATCCTTCAAGGAAAAACCCCGCATCAGGGGCAATGCCAGTCAGCGCGGCGAGGCTCGTTGTCTTGCGATCCGGCAGATCAGGGTGGCTAACCAAGTTCACGCCGATCCCCACGACAACGGCGTCGCCTGTGCGTTCGAGTAATATGCCGGAGAGCTTTGCGCCGTTCGCCATCACATCATTGGGCCATTTGATCTGCATCACCGCATCTGGCGCATAGAAAACCGCTATTTCATGAAGAGCGACAGCCGCGACAAAACCAAGTGTGGCCGCCACAGGGTCGCCCGGTCTCAGCCGAACCAAAGTGCTAACATAGAGATTGCCGGGCGGAGATATCCAGTCCCGCCCCATTCGTCCGCGTCCGCCGGTCTGTTGCTCCGCACGGAGCCATAGTCCTTCTGCGGCACCTGCGGCTGCGAGCGCCAAAACATCTGCGTTCGTTGAAGCCGTTTGAGGGATAGTTCGGATCATATTCATTCGGCCTGGTGGCAGTTAGACCCGAACGACCCCCACAGTGGCGAATGTTTTGGGGTCTTCCGGTGGCGTATTGGGTTCATCCAATTCGCGTTGCCATAGGCCGACATCATTCCACTGGCCATTTTTATAGCAGATTTCGCGATATTGCCCGGCGCGGCGAAATCCACCTGATTCGAACATCTGAATGAATTTATCATTGGGCGTTGTCAGCGTCACAATCGCTTGAGTGAAGCCTTGCGCAGTCAATGTCGCGATAAGGGATGCAAGCAGGGACTTGCGCATCCCCTGCCCTTCCAAATCACTGCCGACATAAACCGCAACTTCAACTGTGAAGCGATAGGATGGGCCGGGACGAAAAGGTTTGGCATAGGCATAACCCAATACCACGTCTGATCCGGGAGGGCCGGCAACAATCCAAGGATAAAGGCCGTCATAGGCCGCAATACGTGACCTAATCTCACGCGTTGTTGGTGGTTTTTCCTCAAAAGAAACCGCGTTCGTGACCACATATGGCGCGTAAATATGGGCGATATCATCCGCATCGTCAGCAGTTGCGGGGCGAAGTTCGATCATTTGAAAATCCCTGAAAACACTGTTTGTGGCCGGTCGGAAGCCTTGGCTTGCGCCGGGGATGATGGGCAAGACATGCACCGCACCTGAACCGCCGGGCCGGTCATAACGCGCGCCGCATCGCGGAAACCGGCAAATGCCAGCGCCTGATTGCGGGCGCTCATTTGGCTGATCAAGTCCTTGGACGCGGGCTGTTCAGCGCGCACAGAAAATCCTGAAAGCACCCAAGACAAGAACCCTTGGCCATCTTCAATCTCTATCCGGCGGATATTTTTAACGTCCAACCCAGCGCGCTTGGCGGCTTCTGCAACGGCATCGTCCATTGATCCAAAGGCGTCGACCAATCCAATTTGCCTTGCCGCTCCGCCCGCCCAAACCCGGCCCTGCGCCACCTCTTGAACACGCGCCAAAGGCAATTTGCGCGCGGAGGCAACCATAGTTGTGAAGCGACCGTAGATATCCTCAACACTGGCTTGGATCATCCGATCCGTCTCTGGAGACGTTCCTGCAAGAATATCAGGCTGACCGGAAAGTGGAGTGGTACGCACACCGTCGCTTTTCACGCCGTATTTGGCGAGAGTGTTTTCAAAGGTCGGAATGATCCCAAAAACGCCGATAGAGCCCGTAATTGTCGCAGGCTCAGCATAAATCTTGTCGCTGGCCATTGCCGCCCAATAACCACCCGATGCCGCGACGTTCCCGAATGAAACGATCACTGGAAGCTTCTTGGCGCGTGCGGCTTGGATCGCGAGGCGCATTTTCTCTGACGCAAGCGCCGAACCACCGGGGGAATCTATGCGCACGACCAATGCCTTAACATCATCATTGGCGATGGCGGCGTGAACATGGCGTTCCACAGTGTCTCCGCCCGCAGACCCGGCGCCTGCTTCCCCGTCGACAATTTCACCGGCAATCGTCACAACGGCCACACCGTCTCCGCTGCTATCATCGGGGTTGGCGATCAAATAGGACGCGAGATCAGTGCGGTTATAGTCCGCCGGTCCTTCATCCTCATCGGCACCAACTTTGCCCGCGACATATTTGCCAAAGGCAGTTTCATCGGCGAGTTTATCGACGATTTTGAGGTCAAGCGCTGACTGAGCAAGGCCTTTGCCTGCCGTAACGGACGCAGGGTCTTTTAAAAGTGCGGAGAAATTGGCGGCTGGCCGTGCAGCGCGGACATGGCTTTGCCAATCCTCCCACAGGGCATCAACCAGTTCCTGATTGGCAGCGCGCGCCTCATCAGACTGGCCGTCGCGCGTGAAGGGTTCAACAAAAGACTTAAACTTTCCAACGCGGTAGACTTTGACATTCACGCCGTATTGATCAAGCAAACCTTTGAAATAGGGACTGCTGCCGCCTGGCCCGGCGAACAGGGCAGCACCCATTGGGTTCAGCCAAATCTCGCTGGCATGGGCTGCGAGCAAATAGCTGTCGTCATAATATCCTGTGGCGTAGGCGAGCACTGGTTTCTTGGCGGCTTTCACCTTGTCTATGGCCGCCGCTACGTCTTGCAAGACCACTTGTCCGCCACCCATGAAGCCATCAAGGTTCAGTACCACAGTTTTGATATCATCGTCTTTTGCCGCCACTTCCAGCGCGCGGATGACATCACTGGCGCGGTATTGGGTCAAGCTGGGTCCGCCGCCCTGAATAAGGGTCAGGGGGTCAATATCCTCGGGCTGCTCAACAATAACGCCGTCCAAATCCAGCAAAAGCGCGCCGCCGCGCATATTCGCCGGATCGCCGGATCCTGACATTATTGTGAACAAAGCTCCAAAGAACAAGACCAAAGCGATGAGCGCAAGCCCATCCTTAAGCGCGACCATCCCGCGCCAAATGCGTTTCAATATTCCCATAAACTTGCGCTAGCGTCTTGACGACGTGCTGTAAATGCACCCCTCAATGCACCGCCGAAATTGGCAGCTTCAGGACGAATATAGCTCCGGCTTCGGAGGACCCAAGGTCAATTGTCCCATTGCTCGCCTCCAGCAAAGACCTTGCTATCGGCAGCCCAAGGCCTGTGCCGCCATCAGCACGTTTGGTTGTGAAGAAGGGTTCAAACAGGCGTTCGCGATCAGCCTCCGATATTCCGGGACCATTGTCGGCCAGATTCAAGCGCAGTTGATGGCGATCAAACTCTGCGGAAATTGCGACGTGGCTCGCCCCAGCTTGGCGACTGTTTTCGAGCAGGCTGAGCATGATGCTTTCAAGCGTGGCACGTGGAACCGCTACAGCTGGCCAATTTTCACTATCTTCAATTTCAATCGCAAATCCGTCCCCGCGGACTGCATCAGCAGTATGGGCCATAATGCCACCCAGATCCGTCGCCGCTCCTGCCTCTGGCCGCGCCATATCAGCGCGTGCCAAGTCAAGCAGACGGCTAACAAGCGCAGACAAGCGGTCAGCATCTGCAGAAATATTGCCAAGAAACCGCGCCCGCTCCGTCTCACTCATATCGCCGTGATGATCCTCGATGAGTTCAATTCCGCCGCGAATACCGGCCAGCGGGGTCTTGAATTCATGGCTGACTGCAGCGGCAAAATCACGGAGATAGCGGGATCTCCGCGTAATCGCCTGAGCCATATCGCCAAAATCCTCATACAGCGCGCGAATTTCTAAAGCCGCTATATTGGGTGGTTTGGGAATGATCCCCAGCCCCGCCGTTACGTCGCGCGTTGCCGCACTGAGCGCCTCGATCGGCTTGGCTATGGTCCGGTGAAGAATTACAGTTAGCGCGAGCAGGATCATAAAGATGACCGCCACTCCAAAAGCAATCTGGGCCCGATCCTGATACATCCCGCGAAACAGAGCTCGGGACGAACGGGAGAGCAATAAGGCCCCCTCCACTTTTCCATTGATGGTGATGGGTCGGGCATGATGAACACGCAAATTTGCCGCGCGGGTCAGCCATTCAAAGGAATAGCGCGGGGTGTAGCTGCTGTTTACCCGAAGCTTCGTAATCGTCCGCCCACTAAGCGCGCGGCGGACTTCGCCAACATGGGCAAAGCTAAGCCCCCTATATGCGCCCGTGAGTACTAACCCCTGATTATCGACGAGAATTACTGAAGCCAGCGTAGACCGCCCCGTTTGCGCAATGATCGGGGCCATTTGCGTGGCCATCGCTTCTGAAGTGAGACTAGGCTTCATATTGGTCAAAACAGGATTGGGGCGCTCTGGCTCAATTGGCGATCGACTAAGATCAATTTGTGGAGACTCCGCTGTGTAATATCCCCACTCATCCGGCGTTGAGGGACCGCCGGAACGGTGACCAGCAGTTGCGGCAAGGGCAGCCCCTTGGGCAATCAACTCACTCTCAGTCTGACGTACCAGCGTATTTTCATACACGCGCAGGAATACAGCACCAAAACCAGGCAAGGCAGCGACGAACAGAAATGCGCCGAATAGGATCGTGCGCAGCCTTAAGCCGGGCCAGTAGCGTTTAAAGAAGTCCCGGATCACGCGCCGCCACAAGGGCCAATAGAATAGCCAACGCCCGGCCGCGTCTCAATGAGGTCATTTGCACCAATACCAGCGAATTTTGCACGCAAATTGCGGATATGACTATCAATCGTCCGGTCCGTAATCGCAAAGCCGGGTCCATGAATCTGGTCAATAATCGCATCGCGGCTCAGCACGCGCCCTGGCGCGGCAGCCAGCGCTTTCAACATGGAAAATTCAGTCACTGTAAGAGGAATTTCATCTCCCCCCCAAGTTGCGCGCCAGCCCTCCAGATCGAGCGACAGCTTCCCCCGCACGAGCGGCTTGCCCGCCTCCGTAGTAGGAGCCGCGCCCTTCGCACCGGTCCGCCGCAGGATTGCCATCACACGCGCGACCACTTCACGGGGACTGAACGGCTTCACAACATAGTCGTCCGCACCGAGCTCTATCCCAATGACACGGTCAATTTCATCGTCACGTGAAGATAAGAACAATATTGGCAAATCGCCCTTCGCACGGAGGCGGCGACAGACCTCTAGCCCATCCATTTTCGGCATGTTGATATCCAGGACCACAAGGTCCGGCATTTGAGCGTCAACTGCGGCCAGAGCCTCTTCCCCGTCGCCCACTTCAATCGTTTTTAAGCCCGCTTTGCCGAGCGCGAAGGCAAGCAGTTGACGGATATGCGGATCATCATCGGCGATTAGGATAGTGCGGGACATACTGTCGTTGTTCATTGAATGGGCCCTTTCGTCAATTGCTCATCGCGACTGCATGTCGAGAAATGATGGCAGGCACTGTTGCCATTTGGTGACGCTAATGTGCAGAAAGGGTGCAGAGTGGGTGGCCAAGCCGCACATCTCCGATTACGCGCACTGTCTCAACTCCGCTCAGGCTGAGCTTGACGAAGCCTTGGTTGGCGTTTTCCGAACAAGGCTTCGTCAAGCTCAGCCTGAGCGGTTACTATCTGGATGATAATGCTAAGGACCACTTCACCCCCAACCCGATCAGCCTGGAGCGATGAAGCCCGCGCGATGTTGACGCTGGCATGGCCGCTGATCCTGTCCAATCTGACCATGACGCTGATCTCAGCGACTGACGTTGTGCTGCTCGGGCGACTTGGCGCGCGGGAACTGGCAGCGTCGGCGTTGGGGCTGAACCTCAATATGGCAATGACGATTTTTTCGCTGGGGCTGGTTTATGCTGCATCCCCAATGATGGCTGCTGAAATTGGCCGCCGTTTCAATAGCGTGCGCGATGTGCGGCGGACGTTTCGCCAATCGGTCTGGGCGATTGTGACGCTTGTCATGCCGTTGTGGCTGATCTTGTGGCAAACTGAAGCCATCATGCTCGCCTTTGGGCAGCAGGCGGATCTAGCCAAGGGGGCTGGGCAGTTCATTCACGGCTATATGTGGTCAATGCTGCCGTTCCTGCTGTTTCAGGCAATGCGCAGCTTTGTGTCGGCGCTTGAACGGCCCGGTTGGGTTCTGGGGGTGAGCCTTGTTGGTATCCTTCTTAACGCCCTGATCTGCTGGGCGCTGATCTTTGGCAAATTCGGCCTACCTGCACTGGGACTCTTTGGGGCGGGGATTGGGACAACTATTGTCTGGACGTTGATGGCATTTGGACTCGCGGTCGTGATTATGACGGACAAGCAGTTTCGCCGTTACCATGTCTTTGGCAATTTCTGGCGACCCGATTGGGCACGTTACCGGGCCGTTTGGAAATTGGGGTTACCAATTGCTTTCACGTTGGGGTTTGAAGGCAGCGTATTTGCAGCGGCAGTGTGGCTGATGGGCCTGATCAACGCCGAATCCGTTGCTGCGCACACCATCGCGCTGCAAATCGCCTCGATGACCTTCATGGTACCTATGGGCATTGCGCAGGCAGGTTCCATCAGGATCGGACTCGGTTATGGCCGCAAAGACGCGCAAGCCATTCACCGCGCAGGCTGGAGCGCCTTCGTCATGGGCGTTGGCTTCATGGCCGTTATGGCGCTGACACTGTTGATCTTTCCCGAACAACTGATCGGCGTTTTCATCGACCGCAGCTTGCCAGAGAATGCGGCGGTGGTTGCAATAGCCTCCTCCTTCCTGATTGTGGCCGCTGTGTTTCAAATAGCTGACGGCGCCCAAGTGGTTTCGGCAGGAATGCTGCGCGGATTACAGGATACAACTGTGCCTATGATCATGGCAGGCGTCGGATATTGGGGCATTGGCATCGGAATAGGCTCCCTCCTCGCTTTCAAATTCGGGATGCAGGGCGTTGGGATTTGGATTGGGCTCGCCGTGGGGCTGGCCGTAGTGTCGGTCCTCCTCCTCACACGCTGGATGGCCCGCGCTCGGCTCGGGTTGCTGCCGGTTTAACGTAAAGCAGTGCTCCGGGCGTGTACCCGGGGCGACGCGGACGCCCCGGTGGTTGTGGGGCCGAGGGGGCGGGGCCAGCCCGGCGGCAAGCCGGGCGGC
>JANMDQ010000010.1:0-39436 GCA_031376385.1 Sphingomonadales bacterium | reverse complement strand
CTGAGCTTGACGAAGCCTTGGTGGGCGTTTCCAAACAGGGCTTCGTCAAGCTCAGCCTGAGCGGGTTGATGCGAATGGGTGGCCCCCACAATGGTTTATTTCCTGTTATCCCAATCGATTATGCCGACCTTACCGCTTTGCTCCCAAAGTTAAGGCGTCACTAATGATGAAGGGGGACGCGTTATGGCAGTCCACAACACAGTCTACACCAACGACGCTGCCGGCGACGAGCGACGTGCCAATGATCGGCGCGACGTCGCGCTTTGGGGTCGAATGCGGTTTCGTGGCACATCGCACCCCGCACGCATCTGCAACTTGTCACCGGGCGGGTTCATGGCGATGACGCCATTTCAACTGCGCGCTTATGCAGAGGTCGATATCGAGATTCCTGTGCTCGGCTGGCGGAACGCGATAGTGGCATGGACAGACGGCGACCGCGTGGGTTGTGAATTTGAACCACCGCTTGACGAAAAAATGTTTGAGCGCTTCTCACTTTTCCAGAAGTGATCAACCGGACCTGAGCAATCCAACGGCCGCGTCGCGTTCAAACAGATAGAGCGCGGTGCGGGCGGCCTGTCCGCGTGGGCTGGACAATCCGCCGTCGCGGTCAACAAGCAAGCGCGCGTCGTCAGTCGCCATTTGTAGCATCGCCGTCACTTGTTCTGGCGTGGCGAGGCGGAAGCCAGCCTCGCCCGATTGGCGGGTGCCGAGGATTTCCCCTGCGCCGCGCAGCCGCAAGTCCTCTTCGGCAATCCGGAAGCCATCGTTGGTTTCCCGCATCAGTGCCAGTCGCGCGCGGGCCGTTTCACTGAGCGCGGCACTGCGTAACAACACGCAAACCGATTTGCCTTCGCCGCGCCCGACCCGCCCGCGCAATTGATGAAGCTGCGCCAGACCAAATCGTTCGGCCTCCTCAATGATCATTAGCGTCGCATTGGGCACATCAACGCCCACTTCAATCACTGTGGTTGCAACCAGAACTGCGGCTTCCCCGCGAGAGAATGAGGCCATAACCGCATCCTTTTCCGGCCCCTTCATCCGCCCGTGGACAAGCGCGACTTTGGGACCAAACCTTAATTTCAGGGCCTGAGCCCGCGCCTCTGCTGCCGCGCGATCGCTCATTTCACTCTCTTCCACCAGCGGGCACACCCAATAAGCCTGGCCACCCGTCGCGATATGACGGCCCAGCGCGTCAACCATATCGGCCACGCGGTCCAGCGCCATCACACGCGTATCAATCGGCTGCCGTCCCGGTGGGATTTCATCCAAACGGCTAACATCCATTTCGCCATATTGAGTCAGAGTGAGCGTGCGGGGAATCGGCGTGGCAGTCATGACCAGCAAATGCGGCGGTTGTTCAGCCTTTTGCATAAGGAGCAGTCTCTGAGCCACACCAAAACGGTGCTGTTCATCAATCACTGCAAAGCCGAGCCGTTTGTAACTGACAGCCTCTTGAAAAATCGCGTGAGTGCCAATGAGAATGTCAATGCTGCCGTCCGCCAACCCCATCAGAGTCACTTCCCGCGCGCGTCCCTTATCGCGGCCCGTCAAGATCGCGACGTTGACCGGAAGCCCCGCCAACTGCCGCGACAGCGTCTCATAATGTTGCCGTGCGAGAATTTCCGTAGGGGCCAATAGCGCCCCCTGCGCTCCTGCTTCAACGGCAGCCAGCAGCGCATGGAGTGCAACCATCGTCTTGCCAGACCCAACATCGCCCTGAAGCAGCCGCGTCATCGGGGTCGATTGCGCCATGTCGCCTTCCACTTCGCGGATCGTGCGGCTTTGTGCGCCCGTCAACGTATAGGGCAGTTTGAGCATAGCGCGCAGCCGCCCATCACCTTGCAACGCCAGTCCGCGCCGCCGCCGCGACGACGCGCGCACCAGCATCAGGGCGAGTTGATTGGCGAACACTTCGTCATAAGCGAGCCGGTCCCGCGCCAACGCATAGGATGGATCGCGGTGAATGCCTTCCATCGCCTCCAGCCAAGACGGCCAGCCTTGCTTGGCGAGCAGCGTCGGTTCAATCCATTCGGAAAGGTGTGGCGCGCGCAACAGAGCCTGTTCGGCCAATTGCTGTACCCGCCGCCCTGTCAGCCCCTCAGACAGTGGATAGACTGGTTCGCGCGCGGGCAAGCTGTCAGCGTCCTTGGGGTCAAGCACATGATCGGGATGGACCATTTGCAAGTCCTGCCCGTAACGGTCCAGCCGCCCTGACACGAGCTTGGGCTGGTTTAGCGGCAACTGTTTTTTGGCCCACCCTGTGCTGCCGCCAAAGTAAGTGAGCGCGATATAGTCGCCGGGCGTGTCAGTCGCGATCACCCGTAGCGGCCCGCGCCCTGTCGCGCTTTGGCGATATTCTATGGGTGTCAACGTAAGCGCGATGATCCGCCCGACATCAGCCACATCCAGCGCAGCCACTCGCTTGCGCTCCACCAATCCTACGGGCAAATGGAAGAGTACGTCCACAATCCGCCGCAAGCCCAGCCTTTCGAGCGGCTTGGACAGGCTAGGCCCAACGCCTTTCAGCGCGTCAAGGGGTGCAAACAGCGGGTTGAGGATTTCTGGTCTCATGTCTAAACGCGCTTCACCCTATTTGGAATTTTTATCAACCCAAAGCCGTTCATCCTGAGGAGCCATTGAGTTCTTATCGAAATGGCGTCTCGAAGGACCGTCCTTCGAGAAGGACCTTCGACAAGCTCAGTCCCACCTCAGGATGAGCGGAGTATAGTGAGCATGTTATGGACCGCGAGACCCGCCTGAAGCGCCTGAAATTCCGCAGCGATCACCGCGGCACCAAAGAGGCTGACATGATGATCGGCGGTTTTTTCAACGCGCGCCACGCCAGTTGGAGCGATGCGGATATTGACTGGTTTGAGGCGTTTATTGAGGAGCAGGATGTCGACATCATGGGCTGGGCGATGAAGGCTCAACCCGTTCCGCCGCAGTGGCAGGGGGCGATGATGGATGATCTGATGCAACTGGATTTTGTGTCCGTCTCCAAATGATTGATCTTTCGCGCATTCTCACTGCTAAAAAGCCGCTCACTCTTGCGGGTGCTCCAGCCGGGTTCCTGCCTTGGCTGATGACAGACATCGCCCGTGCTGCTTCTACCCGAGCGGTGCTGATCACGGCGGATGATATTGCCATGCGCGCGGTGGCTGACACTGCATCCTATTTCGCGCCAGAAGTGGAAATTCTTTCCTTCCCGGCTTGGGATTGCTTGCCTTATGACCGCGCCTCTCCGTCGCTGCGGTCCACGTCAGAACGGCTGGCCTGTCTGGCGGCCCTTCAGCGCAAAACGGATAAGCCACAGCTTGTTCTCACCACCGTAAATGCCGCTACGCAACGGACACTCACTCCATTTCGCATTCGTCAACTTTCTGCGCGGTTGCAGGCAGGTGAACGCATTGACCGTGATCGTCTCGCCTCACTTCTCCAGTCCAATGGCTATGTCCGCACGGATACTGTTGCTGATGCTGGCGAATTTGCAGTGCGGGGCAGCCTGGTTGATTTGTTTCCGGCAGGCGAAAGCCATGGACTTCGGCTTGATTTCTTCGGCGATGAAATTGAAAGCGTCCGCAGTTTTGATCCGGCAGATCAGCGCAGCATTGCCAAGGTCGATGGCTTCACATTGCTTCCAGCATCCGAAGCATTGCTCGACGCAGACGGCATCAAGCGGTTTCGTACAGCCTACCGCGAACTGTTCGGCGCGACTGCAACTGGCGACCCGCTGTATCAAGCAGTCTCCGAGGGGCGGCGTTTGGCCGGGATGGATCACTGGCTGCCGCTGATCGAGGAGAAGCTCTCTACTTTCTTCGATCATATCGGGCCCGACGCGCTCATCATCCGGGACAGCGGCACATCCGGCGCGGCCCAGGCGCGCTTTGACGCCATTACCGATTATCACGGCAATCGCGAACGCGCCATATCGACCGATCCGGGCAGTTACCGCCCGCTTACGCCTGCGACACTCTATCTTTCCGACCTCGATTGGGATGCCCATATTGCAGCGCGCCCTATCCATCTCGTCACGCCATTTCGTGAGCCAGACGCCGCGCATGTGCTGGATTTCGGTATTGAAGCCGCGCGTGATTTCGCGCCTGAACGCACCAAAGGCGACAATGTTTATGACGCTCTCGCAGCCCATACCAAAGGTCTGGCGCTAGGAGGCAAAGGCCTCATCATAGCATGCTACTCGATCGGTTCGCGCGACCGGCTGATGGGCTTGCTGGCCGATCACGCCATGACGGGGTTGACGCCCGCCGACAGCTGGCAAGAGGCGCTGGGGATTGCGGCCAGCGGCAAGACAGCCCTCGCCGTCCTCCCTCTCGATCATGGTTTCACGACCAGCACCGTCGCAATCCTCACCGAACAGGATGTGCTGGGTGACCGCCTTGTCCGCCGGGCCAAGCGCAAGAAGAGCGCGGATGCGTTCTTACAGGAGCTGGCCACGCTGACACAGGGCGATCTGGTCGTCCACAGCGAACACGGCATTGGCCGCTACGACGGCCTGATGCAGATACCCGTGGCCAAGGCCCCGCACGATTGTGTCGCTTTGTCCTATGCCGGCGGCGACAAGCTCTACGTCCCAGTTGAGAATATCGACGTTCTTTCCCGCTATGGCAGCGATAATGAGGGTGTGGCGCTAGACCGGTTAGGCGGGGAAGCCTGGCAACGGCGCAAGGCCAAAATGAAGGAGCGCATCCGCGAAATTGCGGGCGAACTTCTCGCCACGGCGGCTGCCCGTGCCTTGCGCGCTGCCGATGTTGCTGAAGTTGATCCCGGCAGTTATGCTGAATTTGCCAACCGCTTTCCTTATCAAGAAACTGATGATCAGGACCGCGCGATCAGCGATGTGGTGGGCGATCTTTCCGCAGGCAAACCGATGGACCGCCTGGTCGTGGGCGACGTCGGCTTTGGCAAAACAGAGGTTGCCCTTCGCGCTGCATTCGTGGCTGCGATGTCGGGGATGCAAGTCGCACTTGTTTGCCCGACCACGCTGCTCGCGCGCCAGCATTATAGCGGATTTGTGGAACGGTTTGCGGGCTTCCCGATCCGCATCGGGCGCTTGTCCCGCCTTGTTCCCGCTGCTGAGGCCAAAGAGACCAAAGAGGCTTTAGCGGAAGGCAAAATCGATATCATCATCGGCACACATGCGATCCTCACCAAAACGATTGATGTGCCTCGCCTTGGTTTGGTGATCGTTGACGAAGAACAGCGGTTCGGCGTGGTCCATAAGGAGCGGCTGAAACAATTGAAGGCCGATGTTCACGTGCTGACGCTGACGGCAACACCGATCCCGCGCACGCTGCAAATGGCGATGTCGGGCCTGCGCGAACTGTCGGTCATCCAGACGCCGCCTGTCGACCGTCTCGCCGTGCGCACTTATGTGATGCCGTGGGATAAGATCGTGATGCGTGAGGCTCTGCTGCGCGAACATTACCGCGGCGGGCAGAGCTTTTTCGTCACGCCTAAGATCAAAGACCTTCCCGATATCGAAGAATTTCTGCGTAATGACGTGCCTGAAATCAAATATGTCGTTGCCCACGGCCAGATGGCACCGGGTGACATTGAGGACCGGATGTCTGCCTTTTACGACAAGCGGTATGACGTGCTGCTCTCCACCACCATCGTCGAAAGTGGCCTCGATATCCCAAGCGCAAATACAATGATCATCCACCGCGCGGATCGATTCGGTCTGGCGCAACTTTATCAATTGCGAGGCCGGGTGGGCCGAGGCAAGACGCGGGCCTATGCCTATATGACGACAGCGCCTGACCGGTTGATGACCAGCACAGCGGAAAAGCGGTTAAAAGTCCTTTCTGATCTCGACACGTTGGGCGCGGGCTTCCAATTGGCGAGCCATGATCTTGACCAGCGGGGCGCCGGTAACTTGCTGGGCGACGAGCAATCCGGCCATATTCGCGAAGTTGGGTTTGAGCTGTATCAATCGATGCTTGAAGACGCGATCATGGACGCAAAGGCAGCGGGCCAGAAAATGGTCAACACCCGCGATCTTTCCCCGCAAATCACCACAGATGCGCCCATCATGATTCCCGAAGCTTATGTGCCAGACCTAGACCTGCGCATGGGCCTCTATCGCCGCATGAATGAGCTTGAGAATGAAGTTGAGATTGAGGCCTTTGCCGCTGAGATGATTGACCGTTTCGGCGCGTTGCCAGAAGCGACTGAAAATCTACTGACGGTCATTCACATCAAACTGAACGCTCGCGCTGCCCATATAGCCAAGGTCGATCTAGGGCCGAAAGGCGCGCTCGTGAGTTTCTGGCACGATACATTCCCCAATGTGGACGGGCTGCTCGCTTATGTCGCGCGGCTCGGGGGGATTGCGAAGCTGCGACCGGATATGAAATTGTCAGTGGCGCGTGCTTGGGCAGACCCGAAGGCTCGGCTGCACGGAGCATTGCAATTGTCGAAGGGGCTCGCGAAAGCGGCGAAAGTCGCCACCACAGTGCTCCGGGCTTGACCCGGAGCCCAGGAGCCCCAAACACTGAAGCATTCCCCCTGGGCTCCGGGTCAAGCCCGGAGCGCTCGGCGCCCCTACCCCAACACTCCGTCATGTAACCTGACACATCTGTCCATTCGCGCAGCAATCCGTTCATTGTGCGTCGCAATCAGTGCCGCAGACCCCTGTTCGCGGACCAACGCCAGAAAGGCATCTAGCACGATATCCGCCGTAGCCTCATCGAGATTGCCCGTCGGTTCATCGGCCAGCACCAGCAGCGGTTGATTAGCGAGCGCACGGGCGACGGCAACACGTTGCTGTTCCCCGCCGGATAATTGCGTTGGTCGGTGATCCAACCGCGCGCCAAGACCTAGCGTAGTGAGGATCGCGGCGGAACGCTCCCGCGCTTCGGCTTTGGGTGTGCCGCGCACCAGTTGCGGCATCTCAACATTTTCTACGGCGGAAAAATCCGGCAGCAAATGATGGAACTGATAGACGAATCCCAGCGTCTCCCTCCGCAACCGTGTGCGTCCATTGTCATCCAGCTTCGCGGCTTGTTCCCCATTAATTTCGATGGAGCCGGAAAATCCGCCTTCTAATAGGCCGACTGCTTGCAGCAGCGTTGATTTACCTGAACCCGACGGCCCAAGAAGCGCCACCGTTTCGCCCGCCGCAATCGTCAAATTAACGCCGCGCAGCACTTCGATGCGCGCTTCGCCCTGCACAAAGCTACGGCGCAAATCGCGGATGCGGACCATATCATTCATAACGAAGCACCTGCACCGGGTCTGTGCTCGCCGCCTTGAACGCGGGGTAAAGCGTTGCAAGAAATGTAAGTGCAGTACCAAGCAGCAACACCATGGCAACTTCAGCTGGATTGGTCTTCGCAGGAAGCTCCGTCAGAAACCGGATCGAGGGGTCCCAAATTTCCGCGCCGGTGAGCATTTGAATACCGTTGATTACACCTTGGCGGAAATAGAGAAAGATGAAGCCGAGCACAGCCCCCGCTGCAATCCCCAGCAGACCAATCGTCACGCCAACAGTCATGAAAATCCGCACAATGCTAGCCCGTGAGGCGCCCATGGTCCGCACAATCGCAATGTCGCGCGTTTTAGATCGCACCAGCATGATGAGCGATGACATGATGTTGAACACAGCGACCAGCGTGATGAGAGAAACAACGAAGAAAGACACCACCCGGTCGACTGCAAGGGCCTCAAATAGCGATGCATTCATGCTGCGCCAGTCCGATATCTGGGCCTTTCCACTGACCTTATCGACCAGCGGCGCCATGATCCGCGACACATTATCGGGATCATTGGTCTGCACCTCTACCATGCCCACAGCATCGCCCATCAACAGCAGCGTCTGCGCGTCCTCCATCGGCATAATCACGAAGGCTTTGTCATAATCATAAATGCCAATCTCAAAGATCGCCGCCACGCGGTAGCTGACGATGCGCGGCACCGAGCCAAAGGGCGTTGTCTGCCCGTCAGGTGAGATCAAGCTGATCGTGCTGCCCACTTGCGCGCCGAGCGAATTTGCTAGGCGCGACCCTATGGCGACATTGCCGCTTTCTGGCGTCAAATCTTTGAGCGCACCCACCAGCACTTTGCCCTTAAGCGATGGGTTTGCCTGAATATCGGCTGCCTGCATCCCGCGCACCAAAACGCCTTCAACACGGCCCGTAAAACTGGCCATCAGCGGCTGTTCAATCAGGGGAGTCGCAGAGGTGACTCCAGGCGTCTTTCGCACTTCGTCCATGATTTGCCGCCAATCCGTGAGTCGTCCGCCGTATCCCTGCACCACGGCATGGCCGTTCAGGCCAACAATTTTATCAAACAGCTCCGCACGAAATCCGTTCGTGATCGACAGTACGACAATCAGCACGGCGACGCCCAGAGCCACCGCGACAAGGCTGAATGCAGCGACCAAAAAGATGAATCCTTCGCCCTTTCCCGGGAGTAAATAGCGTTTTGCGATGAGGCGTTCGTGCGCGGTCAGGATCATGGACCGGGCCGTAATCGCCAGTGCAACTCCTGTCCAGCGCCGAACTCCCTGTTGCGCAATCAACACACTATTCACAGAATCGTCATACTCTTGTGAATTCCCCAATGACATCAGCGCAACGTTCGCTTAGCCCACTCTGGCTAAAACATGGTTTGCCATGGTTTGGGGAGACGGGATCCATCCACAGTCTGCATCAACGCAGCGGGGATGTTTGAGACCACTCAAAAGGGGGATGGCGCAAGTTCGTCACGAAGAGTGCCCGGGCTGTTATGGTCCGGGCATTTTTCATTTTGGCCCGTACAGCTTCCAGAGCAACTGCCCCGCGACGTAAAGCACCAGCACAGCAGTCAGCCGCCGCACGACTGCGGGGTTGAGCAACTTAATGCCAACCATACTGCCCGCTTGACCGCCCACCAGAACCGCCAGAGCGAGTGGCCATTGATCGACCAAAGCCGGAAATTGGCCGCTTGTCCCCAATTTGATCGATTGGCCGATGAGGCCCGCGATAGAATTGATCAAAATGAACAGTGAAGCTGCTGCCGCAATCGCCTTCGCATGGCCCCAGCGCGTAAAATGAAGGAATGGCGCAAGGAATATTCCCCCGCCAATGCCGACCAAGCCCGCCAGCCCGCCAAGGCCAATAGCAACAAGGACATCACGTATGTTGGTCTTGCGAGAGTGTGTGATGTTAGAGAGGCCCATGCTTTCGCGCTGAAACAGCAAAGCCAGCCCTGCGACCAGAAGACTGAACGCCAGCAGTGTGAGGAACGTCGTTTCCTTAATCGGTGTCAGGCCCCCTGCCCACGCAAAGGGAGCCGCAACAAGCGCAAGCGGCAGTGCCCGCTTCACATCCAGCAAACCCGCGCGGTAAAAACGGATTGTGCCGCCGGTCACCACGATAATATTGCAGATCAGCGCAATGGCCGGGAGGATACGATAGTCCACCTCCGCCAGAGCAAGCAGCGCACTATAAGTTGAGCCTCCCCCAAAACCAACGCTGGCGTAGAGGAGCGCTGTTATGAGGAAAGCGGGGACTAGCCAGAGCATTTATGTTACTTCAACAGCGGCTCCAAACACCCTCACAGCGCGCCATGGCAATGTTTATACTTCTGCCCTGACCCGCACGGACATGGCGCGTTGCGGCTTACCTTGCCCTCCCATTCCGCAGGATCAACACCCAGCATATCCTCTACGTCAGGTTGAATGACTTGCAGCGGCGGCAAGCGCGTGGTGATCAGGCCAAGCGACGCGGCGTCGATGTCATTGCTGTCATCTTCGCCTGTGAACGGATCAAAATGCGTCGTCATAAAATCTGGCATCTGAGGCAAATCGCTGGTCATGGATTGCACCTGAGCGTGTGACATGACGCGCGTCACATCTTCGCGGATCATGCCGAGCATCCTTTCAAACAGAGCAAACGCCTCTCGCTTATACTCATTGATCGGGGTTTTCTGGGCATAAGCGCGCAGATGGATCACCGCACGCAACGAATCGAGCGTGGAGAGATGCTCTTTCCAATGATGGTCAAGCGATTGGAGAAGAATGCTCTTTTCTGCTTCACGCCAGCTTTCAGGATCTGCGGATTGCTTCGAGACAAGATCAGCCTCCGCCGCATCGGAAAGACGCTGTTCAAGCGTTTCAGGGTCAATGCCCTCTTCCCTCGCCCATTCTGTCACTGGCACATCCAGCGCAAGGACATCTGTTGTTTTCTGCGCAAGCAAATCTACGTCCCATTGTTCAGGATAGCTGTTGGGCGGGCAGGCATCTGCAACGATCATATTGACCGCTTCGGCCCGCATATCAGACACGATATCGTCAACGGCTTCCGCATCCATAATGTCGCTGCGCTGTTCATAAATGACTTTGCGCTGATCATTCATCACATCATCATATTCGACAACCTGTTTGCGGTAGTCATAGTTGCGCGCTTCGACTTTCTTCTGCGCGGTCTCAATAGCTTTGGATAACCATTTGGAACCAATGGCTTCTCCGTCCTCCAGATTATTATTCATCATTTTGGAAAAGAGCGTGTCGGGCCCAAAGATACGGAGGAGATCATCCTCAAGGCTAAGGTAAAATTTAGACCGTCCTGGATCCCCCTGACGGCCTGAACGTCCGCGCAACTGATTGTCGATACGGCGGCTTTCGTGGCGTTCGGTGCCAACGACAAACAGTCCGCCCGCTGCCAACACGCTTGCTTTTTCTGCCGCAACTTCGGCCTTAATCCGATCAACCTGTTCGTCGCGATCAAGGCCATTTTCCATCTCGCCAAGTTCTTCTTCAATGCGAAATTCAATGTTCCCACCAAGCTGAATATCGGTACCGCGACCGGCCATATTGGTAGAAACGGTAACAGCCCCCAATCGCCCTGCTTGTGCTACGATATGAGCCTCTTGCTCATGCATCCGCGCATTTAGGATGCTATGAGTCACGCCTTCCTTATTAAGGAACTCGGATAAAAGTTCCGACTTTTCAATGGACACCGTGCCAACCAAGATCGGCTGCCCCGCATCGGCACGTTCTTTGATCAGCTTGGCAATTGCAGCAAATTTGTCGCCGGTATTCTTGTAAAACTCATCCTCATCGTCCGTCCGCTGCACACCCACGTTGGTTGGGATGGTGACGCAATTCATTTTGTAAATATCGAAAAATTCGGTTGCCTCTGTTGCGGCGGTCCCGGTCATGCCCGACAATTTGGGATACATGCGGAAATAATTCTGGAACGTGATAGAGGCAAGCGTCTGGTTCTCCGGCTCTACCTTAACACCTTCCTTGGCCTCCACTGCCTGATGCAATCCGTCTGACCAACGGCGCCCGTCCATCATTCGCCCTGTGAACTCATCGATGATTACGATCTTATCGTCTTTAACGATGTAATCGGTGTCGAGTTTAAACATCAGATTTGCACGCAGAGCATTAGTGACATGATGCACGACTTGCGTATTTTCAAAATCATAGAGGTTAGACCCCTGAAGAAGACCCGCATCCTCCAGCATCCGCTCCATCTTCTCCGTGCCATCTTCGGTCAGAATGACGTTGCGGGCTTTTTCGTCCTTCTCATAATCCTCTGAGGCCAACTGCTTCACCAATGTATCAACGCCAGCGTAGAGTTCTGACTTATCGTCGGTTGGGCCGGAAATGATCAGCGGCGTGCGGGCTTCGTCGATCAGGATGGAGTCAACTTCATCGACAATTGCGAAGTTGAACAGGCGTTGCACCATCTGGCCGCGTTCATATTTCATATTATCGCGGAGATAATCGAAACCGAATTCGTTGTTGGTGCCGTAGGTAATATCAGCGGCATAGGCATCACGCCGCTCCTGATCGGTGATATTCGTCAGAATTTTGCCGACCGTGAGTCCTAAAAATTTATAGACTTGCCCCATCCAGTCCGCATCGCGACCGGCCAGATAGTCGTTGACGGTGATAACATGAACGCCCTTCCCCTCCAGCGCGTTCAAATAGCAAGCGAGCGTAGCGACCAGCGTTTTGCCTTCACCCGTTCGCATTTCAGCGATTTCACCGCGGTGGAGGACGACGCCACCAATCATCTGCACATCATAATGCCGCTGGCCCAGCACGCGCTTGGCGGCTTCGCGCACCGTTGCAAAGGCTTCGGGCAGAACATCATCAAGAGCGGTGCCATTTGCCAGTCGTTCGCGGAAGATGACGGTCTGTTGGGAGAGCTCTTCATCGCTCATCGCGGAAATCGTGGGTTCAAACCCGTTGATCTTGTCCACGGTTTTACGAATGGTTTTGACATAGCGGTCATTGGAGGAGCCGAACACGGCCTTGGCAATTGCGCCTAACATAGCGAAATCCTTATCAATTTACATAATCATGGCTGAATGTAAGTGTGCTGCTATCGCGCAGAACCACCCAGATATTTGAAAAATGCGCGCAAGCCTGATCGGCGGACGCGACGCGCGCTTATTCGCGGGCGCGGTCAGCCCGATAGGTCCTAGGCGCGATTGGCGCGCCATTGAGCAAAACCCAGAAATCTTTTGAGGCCGTGACGTCAAAATAATCAATCTGATTGATGTCGGAATAAGCACAAACGCTGCGCTGTGCGGCTTTCTCGGCTGTCACCACCCGGGTCTGGGCCATAGCTGCGCTTAAGCCAGGGGCACCGTGAACAGGCCGTACGTTCTCCGCCGCTTGCGCCACGGAAAGACCGGTCATCATTGCCAGTAATAGGAGGAGAGCGCGCGTTAACATCATTTATCTGTCGCACATAATGATGAAGATGCCGTTCGTCTATCCCACCATCACATATGTCTCGCCTCACATATGCAAAGTGCGTCCGTAAGCCCCCAGCACACTTTCGTGCATCATTTCGCTCAGCGTCGGGTGGGGGAAGACCGTATTCATAAAATCAGTCTCCACCAGCTCCGCCGTTTTGCCGACGGTATAGCCTTGGATCAGCTCCGTCACTTCAGCGCCTATCATATGCGCGCCGAGCAATTCGCCGGTTTTCGCGTCGAACACGGTTTTGACGAAGCCCTCGGCCTCACCTAGCGCGATGGCCTTGCCATTCCCGATGAAAGGGAAATTGCCAACGCGCACTTCGTAACCAGCCTCTTTGGCCTTTGCCTCGGTCAGGCCGACACTGGCTATTTGCGGGTGACAGTAGGTGCAGCCGGGGATGTTGAGCGGGTCCATCGCATGAGGATGATTGCCTGCGATGGCCTCAGCCGCGATCACGCCTTCATGGCTCGCCTTGTGCGCCAGCCACGGCGGGGCGGTGACATCACCAATTGCCCAAATGCCCGGCACGTTGGTGCGGCACATGGCGTCGGCATCGATATGGCCCTTGGTGGTTTTGACGCCCAGCGCCTCCAGCCCGATATGTTCGGTATTCGGCACAATCCCAATCGCAACGATACAGTGGCTAAACTCATGCGCTGTACTTTGGCCATCCTTGGTTTTGATCGTCGCGGATACGCCAGTCGCGGTGGCGGAGAGGCTCTCCACCCCTGCCCCTGTCAGGATCGTCATGCCCTGCTTGGTCAGTGATTTTTCAAGGAAGGCCGACACGTCCGCATCCTCCACTGGCACCACCCGGTCGAGCATTTCGACAACGGTGACTTCCGCGCCCATATCATTGTAGAAACTGGCGAATTCTATGCCGATCGCGCCGGAGCCGATGACGAGCAGCTTGGTCGGCATTTCGGGCGGCACCATCGCGTGACGGTAAGTCCAGATTCGCTTCCCGTCCGCCGGCGCAAAAGGCAGGTCGCGCGCGCGGGCTCCGGTGGCGATGATGATATTCTTGGCGGTGAGTTCCTCGCTCTTGCCGTCTTTGGTGACGGTCAGCTTGCCCGGCGCTGTGATCGTTCCATCCCCCATGTGGACGGTGATCTTGTTCTTCTTCATCAGATGCCCAATGCCCTGATTAAGCTGCTTCGCCACCCCGCGAGAGCGTTTGACGACCGCATCAATATCCGCGCTGATCCCCGTCGCTGTCAGCCCGTAATCGCCCGCATGCTGCATATAGTGAAATATCTCCGCAGACCGCAGCAGCGCCTTCGTCGGGATGCAGCCCCAGTTGAGGCAAATCCCGCCAAGCGTCTCGCGTTCGATAATGGCGACCTTCAGGCCAAGCTGCGCCGCGCGGATGGCAGCAACGTAACCGCCGGGGCCGGAGCCGAGGACGATGAGGTCGTAGGTTTCAGGCATTAGCTCTGCTCGCCTCCTCTAATAACAAATATTTTGGATGAGACTGTATCGCTTTCAGAACATCTTCGGGCGAACAATCTAGGTGGTCAACGTCTGTTAGAGCGTAAGACGAATATCGGTCATAACCTTCTCTATTTATGTCATCTATGTGCAGATGTTGAATGATTGGTCGACCATTAAGCGTCGACAAAAATGCATCCCGCCAGAACATCCAAGAATAGGCTGACGGTCCGCCGTCGCCATAAAGTACAACACCGTTGTCGTCGATCACTGCGCCGGGTGTTTTTGCGTATTTTCGCCTGGACCATGTAGATTTGAGTGCGTGATAAAATAAGCTCGGAACAACCAGCAGTGCAGCAACACCGATTAAAGCAGCCCCCAATTTTGAAAAAGGAATGCACGCTATCGCCAACAAAGGAAGCACGATTACAAAGCGCCAGAGTGCAAGTGGCGCATTATGCGGCTGTGTTGATTTAGAGCGTGGGATTTCTAATCTCATGCCAGCTTCAAGCCACCAACCCAAACCACATGTCTGACAGCTTCTTTGGGACCATCATAACTCACCTTGCGCTAAATGCACATTTGCCGTTGACCATACCGGCAGACCAACGCCGAAGAAGTCTACATCCTCCGACCAAATCTCGCCCTCGAACGCCATCGCTGCGGCCAAAGCCGGCCAATCGGATTTACCGCCTTTGCGTAAGCGCTCATTCGCTGCATCGCGCAAATGTTCATATTCTTCTGCGCCAACCACCACCAAAGGCTCCAGAACACGACGCACTTCGGCTTCAGCGCTGGCAAGGCTGTGCGCAAACTTGTTCACTAACTTGTCAAACAGCTCATCTGCATTCGTTTCTGTCGTGGCTAAGTCAATGCCATCACGCCTAAGCTGTTTCACGTATTCTAAGGCGCGACCCAAGCTACAGCGAACCAGAATGTTCGTGTCGATCAGGAGCAATGGTCGAGCGCTTCAAGTTCGGCGATTTCGAATTCTGGCGTATCAATTTCTCGCAGCATTTCCCGCCAATTTGGCGTTTTAGCCCGCCACCGACGCCCAAATTCCTCGCGTTCAGCTCCCCACACCTCCATATCAATATCGGTTGCGGGCTTGCAAATACCATCGGGAATGTACCTTCCCACGCGCTTGCCATGATGAGTTATTATGACCATCTCTTCGCCCAAGGATACCTCACTGATCCGTTCGCGAAACTCTTTTATCCCCATTTTCATTGCGCTCACTCCAAATGTGCCGCCAATGGATACATAATTTTGCCCCAAAAGTCAAGCCACCAACCCCAGCGGCGTCTCCACCAGTTCCTTGAAGACTTTCATCAGCATGGCCCCATCCGCGCCGTCAATGGCACGGTGGTCGAACGATCCAGTCGCGCACATGACTGTTGCAATCGCAAGCGCGTCATCGACCACACAGGGCCGCTTTTCACCGGCCCCAATCGCCATGATCATGCCCTGCGGCGGATTGATCACGGCTTCGAATTGTTTGATGCCCATCATCCCCATGTTGCTGAGGCTCGCTGTACCACCTTGGTATTCGTGGGGTTGCAGCTTGCCGTCCTTCGCCTTGGCCGCAAGCGCCGCCATTTCGGTGGAGACGGCTGAGATACTCTTCGCGCCTGCATCCGTGATGATCGGCGTGATCAAGCCATTGGGAACGCTTACAGCCACAGAAATGTCGGCGCGGCTATATTCCAGCATGGTGTCGCCCGCGAAGGAGACATTGCACTTCGGCACTTGAACCAGCGCAACGCCCAGCGCCTTGATCAGCATGTCATTGACTGACAGTTTCACATTCCGCGCAGCCAGACTGGCGTTGAGCTCAGCGCGCAGTTTCAACAGCGCATCGAGGCGGATATCTACCGTCAGGTAGATGTGCGGAACGGTCTGCTTGCTCTCCGTCAGGCGGCGGGCAATGGTTTTGCGCATGCCGCTGAGTTTGACGACGGTGTGGGGGATGCCGGTGTCTGGAATAGCGGCTGATTTTGGTACGCGGGCTTCGTCAGGCTCAGCCTGAGCGGTGGGGGTGGCAGAGGAAACTGTTTGGATAGCCGGTGCTGCGGACTCAACCCGCCCAGGCTGAGCCTGACGAAGCCCTGCCCCATCAACATCGGCCTTCACAATCCGTCCACCCGGGCCGGTGCCCGTCAGTGTCGAAAGATCAATGCCCCGCTGTTCAGCCAATCGCTTGGCAAGCGGAGAGGCGATGATACGGCTACTGTCTGCAGCGGACGCAGTTGCCACGGGGGCAGCGGCTGCGGCAGGCTGTGCCGGCGGAGGAGCTGGTGGAGCCGCCGCAATTTCAGCTTTTGGCGCCGGTGCAGCAGGTGCCGCTTCCTCATCTTCGCCCTGAATTGTGGCAATCACCGTGCCCACCTTCACCCCCTCTGCGCCTTCGGCAATCATGATCGATGTCACCACGCCTTCATCAACCGCCTCAAATTCCATCGTCGCCTTATCGGTCTCAATCTCGGCGATAATATCTCCGGCAGAGACTTTGTCCCCCGCTTTGACAAGCCATTTGGACAATGTTCCTTCCTCCATGGTGGGGGAAAGGGCAGGCATTTTGATTTCGAAGGGCATCGGCACAGACCTGTTGTTGGGGATGTGGAAACGCGCGACTTATAGTTTTGCTACGCGCGGTAAGACTTGCACCAGCAGCGCGATTGACGCAACCTGTTAGTTACGTGGATATGAGGGGATCAGCCATGCGAACTTATTTGGTGATAATTGATGAAACGGAGGAGGCCGAAACGGCCCTGCGCTTCGCCGCTCGCCGAGCCGCAAAAACCGGCGGTGCAGTCGAAGTGCTGGTCATCATTCCGCCGGAGGATTTTGTCGCCTGGGGCGGCGTGCAGGCCGCGATGGAAGAGGAAGCGCTGGACCATGCCGAAGAAGTCGTCGCCCGCGGCCTCGACATGCTGGGCGAAGAAGCCGTTCGCGCGCCAGAGATCAAAGTGCGCAAAGGGGCGGCGGCAACGGTGATCCGCGATGCCATTGCCGATAATCCAGAGATCGGCGCACTGGTGCTGGGGGCCGCGAAATCGGGCAATCCGGGGCCGCTGGTGGCGCAGTTTACAGGCGTCGACGCAGGGACGTTGTCTTGCCCGATCATGATCGTACCGGGTGGATTGTCGAGGGAGGAGCTGGACCGGTTAAGTTGAGACATTTTTAGGCCCACTTCAAATGATGCGTCCAAGCCCGCTCACCCTGAGCTTGACGAAGGGTTGGTGCAGAATGAAGCGCCGAGCGAATTCACCGACAACCCTTCGTCAAGCTCAGGGTAAGCGGGTTGGTTCAACATAGGCGCAACAAGTGCTTGAAGTTACCCGTCCATCAAAGCCAGGAAAAAGCCCTCGTGCGCCGTCCGTAGCGCGTCGAGCGACACGCCAACCAGGCTGGCACCGCCGGTGATCCCGATCCGCGCCGCGCCTTCGATCTCCGCATCCGCTGGGCCGGTGACGATATAGCGCCCCTGATCTTCGCCAAATCCGCGCGCCGCACTGAGCGCCGTCACTGAAGCCCCAATACCGCCCGCCAATGCCATTTCTGCCAGCGCGACCAGCAAGCCACCGTCTGAAATATCATGCACGGCTGTCACTTTGCCCGCGTCGATCACCGCACGGACCTGTTCCCCCGCTTTGCGCTCCGCTTTCAAATCAACCGGCGGCGGCGGGCCTTCTTCGCGGCCATGGATCTCGCGCAACCAGAGCGATTGGCCCAGATGCCCGCGGGTATCGCCAATCACGAAAATCGCTTCGCCTTCTGCCACAAAGCCAATGCCCACCGCTTTGCGCCAATCCGCCATCAGGCCCACCCCGCCAATTGCAGGCGTCGGAAGGATGGCGGAGCCGCCGCCGGTTGCCTTGCTTTCATTATAGAGCGACACATTTCCGCTCACGATCGGGAAATCAAGCGCGCGGCACGCGTCCGCCATGCCTTCCAGACAGCCGACAAATTGCCCCATGATTTCGGGGCGCTGCGGGTTGCCAAAGTTCAGGCAATTGGTGACGGCCAGCGGCGTTGCGCCAACGGCTGACAAGTTGCGATAGGCCTCCGCCACGGCTTGCTTCCCGCCTTCGTAAGGGTCGGCAAAGCAGTATCGCGGTGTGCAATCCGTGGTCATCGCCAGTGCTTTGTCGGTGCCGTGAACCCGTACCAGTGCAGCGTCCCCGCCGGGGGCTTGCACTGTGTCACCGCCCACCTTGTTGTCATATTGCTCCCAGATCCAGCGGCGCGACGCGATGTCGGGGGATGCCATCAGCCGGAGCAAGTCCGCGCCAATATCGGTGCATTCCGGGATGTTGGTCAGTGCGCCACGTGGCGGCGTTTTAACATGAGGCCGGTCATATTGCGGCGCATCGTCTGCCAGCGGACCAAGGGGAATGTCAGCGACTGTCTCGCCATTCCATTTCAGCACCATATGGCCGGTGGTTGTGACCGTTCCAATGACAGCGAAATCCAGTTCCCATTTGCGGAAAATGGCCTCGGCAAAATCCTCCTGACCCGGCTCAAGCACCATGAGCATGCGTTCCTGACTTTCGGACAGCATCATTTCATAAGGCGTCATTCCGGTTTCGCGGCATGGCACAGTGTTCATATCCAGCTCAATCCCAACGCCGCCTTTCGATGCCATTTCGACGCTGGAACTGGTGAGGCCCGCCGCGCCCATATCCTGAATGGCCACAATCGCATCAGACGCCATTAGCTCCAGGCACGCCTCAATCAGCAGCTTTTCGGTGAAGGGATCGCCGACTTGAACGGTAGGCCGCTTTTCTTCGCTATCTTCTGAAAAGTCCGCGCTCGCCATCGTCGCGCCGTGGATGCCGTCTCGTCCGGTTTTGGACCCGACATAGACAATGCTATTGCCGACGCCGCTGGCTGCGGAATAGAAAATCTTATCCACGTCTGCGATGCCAACGGTCATCGCGTTGACCAGGATATTGCCGTCATAGGCCGGATGAAAATTCACTTCCCCGCCCACCGTCGGCACGCCGACGCAGTTGCCATAGCCACCAATGCCGCGCACCACGCCACTGATCAGATGGCGCATTTTGGGATGATCAGGCCGCCCGAACCGCAGCGCATTGAGGTTCGCAACAGGTCGCGCACCCATCGTGAACACATCGCGCAGGATACCGCCCACGCCCGTCGCGGCCCCCTGATAAGGCTCGATATAGCTGGGGTGATTGTGCGACTCCATTTTGAAGATAGCAGCTTGGCCGTCTCCGATATCGATCACGCCCGCGTTTTCGCCCGGCCCGCAAATGACCCACGGGGCCTCGGTCGGTAGTTTCTTCAAATGGATGCGTGATGATTTATAGGAGCAATGCTCTGACCACATGACCGAGAATATGCCCAGTTCCGTCAGGTTCGGTTCCCGCCCCATCGCGTTCAACACGCGCTCATATTCTTCTGGGGAGAGGCCGTGTTCGGCGACGATTTGGGGGGTAATATCGGACATGCCGTCGCCTTAACCGGGTCAGATGATTCCGGCTAGGCTGTTTTCTCTTGCCCCCTGCCCGCCCACCAGGCCGCCAGCGTGGCAACGCCAAAACCAAACCAGCCGAGCAAGATCACTGACGTGCCGACTTCTGCAGGCTTTTCGCCGAGCCAGTCGGTGGCTTGGAGCGCAAGAAGGACGACGCCTAGCCCCGCCACACTGACCCGCCAACCGCCGGTTTTCTGCGCGTAAAACAGGAGAGCACCCAGCGTGATGCCCAATTCCAGCGGCATTTCAATGATTGCATGATCCCACAGACCAAGGCCGAATTTGGACTCTCCACCTGCAATCGTGAGGTCCGGCACATGGACCAGCAGATCAAGGAACCAGTGCGACAGAACAACCGCCGCCCCGATCAGCGCCGCGTTCCCGTTGCGCGTAACCGCCCAGATCAGCCCGCCAAACCCAGCCGCGAACGCCGCAGAGCCGAGCAAACTATGCGTGTACGGCATATGAAACAGGTCCATACTCGACACTTCGGTAAAGCCGGGGACAAGCCGAAACTGCTCCACGCCGATCAGCACGAGGCCAAAGAAGACCCAATCCACCAACTGCGCCGCAATGAACAGCAGCGGCAGGCTCGGCGCGTCCTTATGCGTCGCGGCGACCAGTGCTGGCGCGAAATGACCAATGAACATGATTGCTCTCCCCCAATTTGCGGAAAAGCAATGCTAACCCCTTATGCGGAGCGCGCAACCCAGCCAACCTTGGGATCAGTAAAATCCACTACATCATTCAATTCATAGACATTGGCATAGCCATAACCGACAAGGTTTATGAACGTCTGGATATTGAGCGCCAGCGGAGCGGATTTGAGCGGCACGGGGCGGCGGTGATTGCTAAAATTATTGTTGCAATAAATGAGGATTGTTCGCCCTTCATTTTTGCCAATCACCTTGGCAAGGCTCTCGGCGGTAAAATCCGTCAGCGGCAAATTGACTGCGCCTTTGATATGCCCCTGTTTAAACGCATCCTTCGACCGCGCGTCAAGGATCAGTGCGCCGCGCTCATTCGCCTTGGCCTGAAACTCCGCAAACGGCAGCAACCGCGCCGCTCGCTCTTGCGCGGTAGAAGCGGTCAGCTTGGCAAAGCCCGCATAATCAATCTGCGGATTGCGGGATTGAGCGAGGGCTGGTGTGGTGAGCAATAGTGTAGCAGCGATCAGGATGCGCATGTGAAACCTCCGTGGTTGTCAAGAAGCTGGAGGGTGGCAGATAAACCTACGCTGAATGGGTGGTGATAGGCTCCATTTTCGCTGAACCGATACCCCGAATTTTCCACTTGAAATGTAGGATTTATTTTGATGTAAGCTTGGAATGACTTACGAAAACAGCCCGCTCTGGCATGATGAGAGTATCGCCCCGGCATTCACCCCGCCCCCCCTCTTGCGCCAGCGCCATGATGGGTGGACTGAGCGACGTCAGCAGCAATTTATTGCGGCGCTGGCGGTGACTGGGACTGTCGAGTCCGCAGCAAGGATGGTGGGGATGTCGCGCAAATCGGCGTATCAGCTCCGCGCTCGTGCTGATGCCAAGAGCTTTGCGGAGGCCTGGGATACCGCCCTATCAACTGGCCGAACGCGCATGTTTGATGCGATGATGGACCGGGCGCTGAACGGCGTGACTACGTTCACCCTGAAACTCGGCGGTGCCATTGATATTGCGCACGGCCCGGATGGAAGGATGATGGCGTCCCAATCGAAAGCGCCCCTGCCGGGTGAAAATCGATTTGGCGGGCAGCGCGACGCCGGCAAAGGTGACATAAGGTGACAGAAATACCCGTTTTCATGGGGAACTTTGTCACCTTAAGGGGCGCTTGCGGCTTAATGTCCTCGTCATTGCGAGCGGAGCGAAGCAATCCAGACTGTTTGCCACTGACGCTGGATTGCGTCGTTTCACTCGCAATGACGGGCTTGTAAATGCAAACAAATCCCAACCACATGGAAATTTAACAAACCCGCGTTAGAAGGCCCTCATGACACAATCTGTTCTCAAATTCCCAGTCCTTGTCACTGGCGGCTGCGGCTATATTGGCAGCCATGCTGTGCTTGCTCTGCGCGATGCTGGTTGGCCGGTTGTGGTTATTGATAATCTGACGACAGGGTTCGCTTGGGCACTGCCTGGCGACGTGCCGTTGGAACAGGGCGATGTGGGCGATGCCTCCCGCGTCGCTGAAGTGCTGGCGAAGCACAGCATCGGCGCGATTATGCATTTTGCGGGATCAATCATCGTGCCCGAATCGGTTGAAAACCCCCTGAAATATTACCGCAACAACACAGCGAACAGCCGCGCACTGATCGAATGCGCTGTAGACGCAGGCGTCAAGCATTTCATCTTTTCCTCTACTGCCGCGACTTACGGGATTCCCGAAGTCGTGCCGGTGCGCGAGGATGGGCCGACGCTGCCGATTAACCCCTACGGCATGTCAAAGCTCATGACTGAGCATATGCTAGCCGACGTCGCGGCAGCTCACCCGATCAACTATTGCGCGCTGCGCTACTTCAACGTCGCTGGCGCTGACCCGGAAGGTCGCACGGGCCAATCAACCGCGGGCGCGACGCATCTCATCAAGGTCGCTGTTGAAGCGGCGCTTGGCAAACGCGCGTCAGTCAGTGTGTATGGCACAGATTATGATACGCCCGACGGCACCGGCGTGCGCGATTACATCCATGTGGCGGACCTCGCCAACGCGCATGTTCTGGCCCTTGATAAGCTGGTCGCTGAACCTAGGCACAGCCACATAATGAATGCGGGTTATTCCAGTGGATTCTCGGTCAACCAAGTTCTCGATGCTGTAGATCGCGTCACCAACATGAAACTGACGCGAAACATCGAGGGCCGCCGCGCTGGCGATCCGGACGCGTTGATTGCGGATAACAGCCGCATCCTCGCAACGCTCCCTTGGCAGCCTCGCTACAATGATCTTGATGTGATCGTCACTCACGCATTGGCGTGGGAACGGAAATTGGAGGAGCGGCGGGGATAGACAGGCGCTTTTGATTTCGCCATTGAAACAGCAGCTTATGAAAGTGCTTTCATGTCGGTCTTAGATACGCTCCTTTCGCCTGCCATATTATTCTTCGCACTTGGTGCTTTTGCGGCAGCTGTGCGGTCTGATCTTTCGGTGCCTGAACCCATCGCCAAGGGCATGTCGATCTATCTGATGGCTGCGATCGGATTGAAAGGCGGCGTGCAAGTGTCCGCCGCCGGGGCGTCCACTGAAATGGGCATCGCGGCAGTATTGGGCCTGATCCTTAGCT
Source organism: Sphingomonadales bacterium (assembly GCA_031376385.1). Lineage (GTDB taxonomy): Bacteria > Pseudomonadota > Alphaproteobacteria > Sphingomonadales > Sphingomonadaceae > Aquisediminimonas. The sequence continues at coordinate 16,507 of JANMDQ010000010.1, read as the reverse complement.
TCACTTTGCCACTGATCGCCTTTGCGCTTCTGACGCGGATCGGCAAGCTTGACCGGTTGAACGCAGGGGCAGTGGCCGCCCATTACGGCTCGGTCAGCATCGTCACGTTCGTAACCGCCAATGAAGTGTTGACGGGCGAAGGGATTGCCCCCGCCGGTTATATGGTGGCTGTGTTGGCACTCATGGAAACGCCCGCGATCCTTACTGGGCTGCTACTTGCCAAAGGCGGCCTGAAACAATCGAAGAATGCGCCGGGGCAAAGTGTCTGGCATGAAGTGCTGCTTAACGGGTCGGTGTTGCTGCTCGTCGGTGCGTTTATCATTGGCATCATCATCGGCAAGGATCGATATGAAGCGATATCGCCTGTCTATACCGTTGGCTTTTCGGGCATACTTTGCCTGTTTCTGCTCGATATGGGGTTGGTCGCAGTGCGGCGGCTGCGCGAAAGCAAGGCGATGCGGCCAGTGTTGGCGGCTATCGCCATCGCACTCCCCCTCATCAATGGAACGATTGCGCTGTTTGCATCGAACGCGCTGGGCTTTGACATTGGCACAGTCACGGCCTTTGCGATGCTGGCGGCCAGTGCCTCTTATATCGCCGTCCCTGCCGCGATGCGCATGGCTTTGCCTCAGGCGGACCCAGGACTGTATTTGTCGATGTCGCTGGCGGTTAGTTTTCCGTTCAACATCATCATTTCCATCCCGCTCTTCACGTGGGCGGCAACTCAGCTTGCAGGATAAGGACGCCAGATCGATGCCATTGGTAGGACGCAAACGGATCGACATATTGATCGACACGCCGCTTTGCCCGTGGCTTGCCCGCGAAGCTGACGGCGCGGGTATTCCGCATCATACGTTTCTGGCCGCAGAGTCTGGCCGAGGCCGCACGGGCGCATGGCGCGATGAAGATGTGAGCGGTGCCTTATCCAAAAAGATGTTCGTTGCAGTGGCGAAGGCAGAGCAAGTCGACGCGCTGCTTGAGGCGCTTACACCGCACCTTGATGATTACGGCCTGATTGTGATGATCAGCAATGTGGAAGTGGTGCGCTCAGACCGGTTCTGACACCTAGAAATAGCGCGCCAAGGCAAAGCGGAGGCGACTGCGTTTGCTGTCGTAGAGGGTCAGCGAAGACAGGCTGGCCGAATAATTATAGGCAATCGACGGCGAAAAACCTGCCACGCGTAGCGAGCGTACCCCCAACTGTGCGCGCCCGTTCAAGCGCCAGTCCGTGCGCGGATTGGCTGAGAATATGCCAAGCGGCGCGTCATACCAGGCGCGCGATGCGCCCGCCGAGATTGAGGCATTTAGGCCCAGAGGCAATTCTCCGCCAATGCTCAAACTGCCCCCGGCTTCATAGTCCGAAAAACTGGCTGATGTCAGAGCATCCCGCCGCCCGAACAGCGATACCGACGCGATGAATCGTCGTGCGATCACACGTTCGTAACTGGCATAGGCACCAATTTGCCAACCGCTGTAAGCGCTCGAAAACCCGGATTCGTTGCGGCGCGCATCCAATGTGAAACCGATGCGCTGGCTTTCAGTGAGTTCATGCTGGACCCCGGCGCGGATGCCGTAACGCGTTGATGCGATTTTGCCGCCATACCAGCGCCGCGATCCGACCGCTTGCATCGTCATGACGGTATCGTCGTTCAAATCAATTTCGGGGCCTACAGATAGCTCGCTTGCAAAGTCATCATAGGATTTGCCGCTATAATTGGTCAGCTGGCTATTGCCCTCAATCAGCAACCGCGTCTCACCAAGAAAACCAAAGCGCGCACTCGCCGCCAATGTGGTAAACTGGCCTGTGCCCGATTTTGATCGCGCCGCCGCATCAAGCGTCAAAGGAACCGTAAACGGACCCAAGTTCACGTCCACCGTTTCAGCATTTGTGCCATTAGTGATGTTGCTGTCCGGGGCGAATCCAAAGTCAAAATTGAATGCCCAATTGCGCTTTTGTCGCAAAATTCCGCGCGTCGTGCGCACCATGGCTGACACGTCATCGGGCAAGCCATTGTCTTGCTGCGCCAAGCGGAAATGATGATCTGCATTCAGAGTTTTACCCTGCAGCATCAAGGCGCGGCCAAGCTCTAGGCGAACGCGCGTTTGTTCGGGATGATTGTCGAGGATGTGCCGGAAGATACGGATGGCTTGATCGACTTTGCCCTGCTCAATCGCGGAATATCCGACCAGAAAGTCGCGTTCCATCGAAAGTTGCGGCGCATTATCGAGCGCTGCCAACAAAGGTGCCGCTTCTTCAAAGCGGTGTTCCATCACCAGCACATCGGCTTGCTTGAGGAGCTGATCAGCCGTCAGGCGCATCGTGCACTGGCCGTTTGCGCACGCCATTGCCGTATCAACCTCCTGCGCTTCCACAGGTACCGGCTGAAGCATCAGAGCGGCAAGCGTGGTCGCAAGTGACGTTGCGGCGAAACCGAACCGGCGTGACATCGGCTTATTTCTTCCCTGTGAACGCGCCCAGAATGTCGATCCGCTCATCTGGCGTGCCGCCCACGATCCGGAAACCGCCGCCTACTTCTTCAGCCGCTGGGCCAAAGAGCGCGCCATCAATGCTAGAACCTGCGATATTGACGGTCAGGATCGTGCCGTCAGGCTGGCGAAAGGATGCTGTCTGGAAATTGCCAAGGATGCCGCCCGCGTTGATCAAATCGATCCGCCCCTTCCCGCCTGCGGTGAAAGTCGCGCCGTTTTGAAGCGTGAACACTTTTGACGTGTAAGTATCAAACAAGGGCGACGACACTGTGCCGTTCAGCGCCAAGGTGAAGGTGTTTGCGGCAAAATCCATCACAGTTGATGATGTGCCTTGCATCCACTGGAAATAGGTTGGTGCGCCGGCATCAGTGTCGAGTAGTGGGTTAAACACTAGTGTTGCAATCATCTCACCATTGAAGGTGCCGGTGCCGGATTTAGGAACTGAGCTGCTGGCTGTCCGCTCACCGAAGACGAAAGCACCGCGTTCGAGCTTGAACTTATTCTCAAAATATCTTCCGCCCGCAGGCAGAACGACCTCAGAAATTGAAATGGTATTGCGGACATATCCGGCATAGGTCACATATTTGGTGGTTGTGCCGGGCAGTTGGTAAAAGAATGTCGTAGCGTCCCTGGCGATGTCTTTCGTGCCGATCGGGAATGTCGTGGAAACGCTGCCGTCGTAGACAGCGGCGCCCGTGCCGCTGCCGACCTGAAGATAGCGCACGCCTTTTGACGTAATATCAATATTCCCACCTTGAGGCTCGCTTGCCCCACCATAGTCCGTGCGATGTGCTGGATCCTGAAAACGCGTCGTGTTCGTCACATTGCCCAGCGGTTCGTTGACAGTGAGATCAAAAATGGCATCGCGCGGGTTGTACGTAATTGAAATTCCGCTGTTACGCGCAGTGGATGCATTGCCTGCATAGAGCTGGCCATATTGCGTGCTGGATGCATCGATCACTGGTGTTGAAGGGTCACCGTCGATGTTATTCGTATTATATTGATAGCTGTGAGCAGCGCCGATTCCGCTGTAAGTTTTGACTTCCGTAGGCGCTACGAAAGTATGACCAGACGACGGTGTGACTGTGCCACTGCCTGTTGACGTGCCGCCGCCTGTGCCTGTTGGTGGTGCAGCGCTGCCCGCAGTTTGAACGCCAGCGCCGCCGCACGCCGCAAGAGAAGTAGAGGCCAACAGGACAAGCAGAGTGCGCATGATCAATTTCCCAAATCATCAATATGATGTGCGCTGATACGGGCTGAATGGTTAAAAGGCCGTTAAGCCTAACTTGGTCCTTCCCCTTGCACGACTTGCCGGGCCTGTTACGCTTTGTACCTCAGCATGTGGCTCGGAGTCGCATGCCTGATATTGGGGAGTTTCTGATATGCGTTACGCTACACTGGCTGCACTGGCTGCCTCATCGCTCATAATTGCATCGCCCGTTCTCGCGGTTGGCCTTGGCGATTTAGCGAAAGTCGTGCTGGGCGGCGGATCGATTTTGAAAAAGGGTAAGGAAAAGTGCGGCAACGCGCTGGGGCTATCAACCAAAGAACAATTGCAATTGACCTTTGCCCGCGCCGCAGCGGAGCGCGCCCTGCCAATCTCAGAATATCTCGCGCTGGATCAGACTACAAAAACCGAAGCTGAAGTCGCATCGCAATCGCCGACCTTCTGCGCAGAGACAAAGGCCAAGAAAAAGGGCCTGCTTTCAAAGATTGCGAAAGCTGCCAAGGGTCTGGCTGGGATCTAGCTCAAACGCGGCGGGGCCAATGTGGCCCCGCCGCACTTTGATGCTCACTTGGCGTTATTCGCCACCACCAAAGGGGATGCGAAAGCCGACGTTGAAAATTGATTGTTTGCTTTTCACGTCCAATGTGGCCGGAACGAGCGTCACATTGGTCTTGGCCCGATTGGCATCGCGGTAGGCATATTGACCAAACAGCTCAAACGAAGGGCTTACTTTGAACGTCGCGCCGGCAATCGCCTGATAGGCGAACACCGTTTTCTTGTCATTCACAACCGCAACGGCTGAGGGGTTATAGCGCACATCCGTCCGCGAAAACCCGATGCCTGCGCCCAGATAAGGCACGAATTTATCGCTGACCTTGATGTCATAAAGCATGTTCCCGAACACACCCAAAGACTTGATCTTACCTTTGTCCGTCGAAAGCACCTGACCTACCGTCGGGTTGGTTGCTGCGGGCACGCCGCGCGTTAGCACAGCTGAGTCGACTGCATCGATCACTGTGCCACCGACCGCCAGATTGCTGTGCCGGTCAACGCCTGCACGGTTGTAAACGCCTTGAATTTCAACGCGTAGGCCGTTGTCAAACCGGTATCCGCCAAGCAGATTAAGGTCCAAGCCTTTGTCAAACTCAGTCGTCCAACCTAAGGATGTGCCGGATGCGATGGCGGGAAATGCGGCTGTGGCAGGCACTGTTGTCGTAAAAGTGCCCTTGTTTTTCGAATTGCTTTGAATGTTCACGCCAGCTGAAGCGCCGACATAAGGTTCGCCTGCGATGGCCATTGATGATGTAGCAAGCATTGCCACAGCGGCGACCGATAGACCCAATTTCAACATAACTCTCTCCGATTACACATTCCCTGCTGTGCCCCGCGATCAGGCGTCTAGTTTCGCGCGGATGAACGGTTTCTGCAGAAATTGACCAAAATAGGATGGAAAGAGTCACAGGCGCGATGGCTGGTTTAGCGTCCCGCGATTTCCTTTGCCCGGCGCAAATAGGTGCGGCCAATGCGAATGGATGCACCACCGATCATCTCGACGTGCCATGTACCCGCACCGTCATGGCCCAGCCGCTCGATTAAATCCTTGCGGACGATGGTGGAGCGATGAACGCGTATGAAGAGGCTGGGGTCTAACTGTTCCTCAAGGGCAGTGATTGTTTGATGGAGCAAATAGCTGCGTCCACCGACGTGCAGCCTCATATAATCCCGTTCCGCCTCAATTCTTTCAATGCTATCGGCGCGGATACGAATTAGTTCTGATCTGTGAGGGACCCAAAGCTCCGATGTATAGTCCGAAGAAATGGATATCGACGGCGCAGAGAGAGCGGTCCGCGCGCGCTCAACGGCCCGTTCTAGCCTCTCCTTTGCCACCGGTTTCAAAAGATAATCGGCAGCGGGAGTATCAAAGGCCTGAACAGCGAAATTATCGAATGCGGTCACGAATATGATGGCAGGAATGGGGCTTGCGCGCTGAGCCAAGGCCTTGGCCACACCGATCCCGTCAAGCTCTGGCATGGCAATGTCGAGGAGAATGAGATCGGGCCGGAGGCTTTCAACGAGCGCCAATGCGGCTTTGCCATTGTTGGCCGCGCCGACCACGGTCAACCCCACAACATCCCCGCATAGGGATATCATCCGCTCAATTGCCAGAGGTTCATCATCAACCAACAGAGTGCGCAACGGAGCGAGATCAATTTCAGACATAGGATTCCAATGGAAAGGAAAGCCGCGCTTCATAGCCGCCCTCTGCGCGAGGGAGCGTCTCCACGCTTGCCAAATTGCCGTACCGGGCTTGCAGCCGTTCGCGTACATTGGCTTGACCAATCCCACTGCCCGCTTCGGGTCTCACATCTAGCGCCCCATTGTCTTTTACCGATAGGACCAACTGATCCCCTTCGGCACGCGCGGTGAGGCTGATCGAGATAGACTGAGACGAGCGCGCAACACCGTGCTTGATCGCATTTTCAACCAGCGGCTGTAGTATCAGCCCTGGTACGGCGGCATTATCAAGTTCCGGCGGCACATCGATGTTCACTGACATGCGGTCAGGGAAACGAACAGATTCAATGTCCAGATAGAGCCGCTGGACCGCGATCTCATCGGCCAGCGGCACATCCCCCGACGGGTCACTGGTTAGACTGCTGCGATAGAAAGTTGCGAGATTAAGGATCATCGCTTCCGCCTCATCTCGCCTGTTCGCCATCACCAGTGCGCTTAAAGAATTGAGCGTGTTGAAAAGGAAATGCGGGTTCAACTGGTAGCGCAGAGCCCGCAATTCAGACAGCTGAGCCGCGCGTTCATAAGTTGCTGCGCGCCGCTCCGCCATGCGAACCGTCTGTGCAAAGCTGAGTGCAAGATAGAGTGCTGACCAAGCGATAAGGAAAAAGTAGCGTGAGATAGAGACTTCAATAATCTCAATCCAGAATGTCGGCTTCGCCCCAACCTGCGCACGCATTTCTTCAATATCCAGCAAGGACGCCTGATCATAAATATTGAAGATATAATAGTTGGCGACTGCAATAATGTGGGCCGCTGGAAGGCAGATAATTGCCGCCAACACGATCCGCTGTGTGAGTGGTCGCGCATCTGCCAGCCTAAGTATTTGCCAAACAAGAACCGTGATCACCATCCCAGCGACAATGACGAACACCCTCCGCAGCGCCAGCTCATCCTGCAGTGGGAAGTCCATAACGGTCGCCCGCAATGTGACGATTAGCGCGTAAAAAAGCCAAAAACCGAAAATGGAAATCAACACAGCCGAGGCAGGAAGATGGGCTTTTTGAGCGCTGTCCATTAGCGGGTAGTAACGCGGACAGCCGCAGTTAGCCAGCCCATATGCAGTTGATGAACGCGCGCTCTGTTCCCGGGCTTCGGCTTATTCACCGCTGCAAACTCTGCTTGAATAGGCAGCTATTGAACTCCTCGCTATTCCATTTACTGAATCAGAAACTAGCCGCTATCTTAGCCTTACGTCGCGATCGATAAGGAACATCCAACTTGGGCCTATTTTCCCGCTGGAAAAAGCAAAAGACGACGCCGCGAGTCATTCTGCCGCTGGAGCCTGCTGTTCCCTTTCCCCGGTATGAGGGTGTTGAGCAGGATCGTTTCACACGGCCACTTTCCGTCAAAAAGTCACATATCATCGTGTTCGCCAATGAGAAAGGAGGGGTGGGCAAGTCGACCACAGCTTTTCACATTTGCATCGCGCTGTGCAATGCGGGTGAGAAGGTTGCCGCCCTTGATGTGGATCTGCGTCAGCTCACCCTAGACCGCGCCCTTTCTACAAGGATCGACACTGCGCGCGAATATGGCGTCGACTTGCCAGGCCCTCGGCAGATTTTGCTTACCCAATCGACAGAGGCGGAACTTGAGACGAAGATCCGCATGGCGCAGATCGATTGCGGATTCATTATCATTGATGTGGGCGGACATGACTCGCCGATTGCCCGTCGCGCGATTTCCATGGCCAACACCATTGTCACTCCAGTGAATGACAGTTTTATCGATCTCGACATGCTGGGTCGGATCGATCCCCGAACCGGAGAGCTCAGGACATTGGGTGCCTTTGCTCGGCTCGTCGAGCATTTGAAAGAGCCCGGGCTGGCACGCCGCGAAAAGGCGCTGGATTGGGTGGTCATGCAAAATCGTTCGCGCAGTCAAAGCACCAAAAACGAACGCAAAGTCATGAACGCCCTCAACGAAATTGCGCCGGTCGCAGGCTTCCGCCTGATCCCAGGCCTGCGCGAACGTGTGATCTACCGAGAGCTCTTCCCCATTGGATTGACGCTGTTTGACCTCCATCTAGTGCCAAAGCTAGGCCGGGCCCCGCCTGCTGCGCGTGCAGAAATAGCCGCAATGCTGGAGGCCTTAAACTTGCCCGTCAACGCGGAGCCATTGAAACTGGAGTGAACTTGGCCTTGTGATCGTGTTGCGCCCTCTTCCCCCGTCCCCAAAGTTTAGTAAAGTTGTGCCAGTCGCACATTTATCTGTACGGATTATATTCCTTATCATCGTCTATGGGACGGCTTAAATCCGCCAAAAGATCCTTCCATTCTTCATCGGTCATTGGCGGCTGCCCGCTTCCCTCCCTTTTGGCATTTTCGAGCCGACGCTCAAAATCCTGACCCAATGGCATTTTAGAGTTGAGATGCGGAACCGAAGCTGGATCACGCAGCCAGCTTGGCAGTTCGCCGTCACAAAGGTCAGCGACCATGAGCGCGCTTTCCAAGTCGTCCGGATCCATGAGCGTATGCGGCTCCGCTGGCGGCTCAGGCAGAAGTCTTTCCAGCGCTTCGGCAACGGGGGCAAGGGCGGGCGCTGGCGGCTCTGTTGCCGGGATACGATCTTGAGCGGCGTGTCGGAATCGTTCGGGCATATAGGCACGCAACAGAAATTGAAGCATCTTGTCACTTTGCCGAAACCGACGACCGATACGTTGCCCATCCTTGTTAAAAACGGGCTCGTCCGACCCGACCAATGCGCGTTCAAAAGCGGCATCGATAAGCTTCTTAGAAGCAGCCTCGATTGCTGCGGTCCAAGCCCGATCAAAACCCTCCGCCCCTGGCGAACGACGCAGTGCATAGCAGCTCGTCTGAGACATCCCGATTTGCCGGGCTGCCTGCGCGACTGAACCGCTGTCGGCCAGCACCTCAATGAACGTACGCTGCTTATCCGGCGACCAGCCATCGACACGACGTTTTCGAAGAACGGGAACCCAGTTGTAATCGTTAAGATCAAAGCCATGAGCATCGAGCGCAGAGGACTGAGCGGCGGCGGGTGGGGTGATTTGGTTTTCCATGATCAATATTTGTAACTTATACGGTTCATATGTCAAGTATGTTTTTCTTTTGTTCTCAATTTTCGCCCATCTAGGGCGTGAACCAAGGATTTTCGCTTGTGGCTGAACGGTGGATCACAACTGAACGCGCCGATGCAACGCCCAACTCACCACCTATGTTTACGGGCGTGATCCATAGACCATCATTGCGGAGTATATTACGAACTGCGCCATCCCCCATCATTTGTTAAGCTTGTTGCGCCATGGCTGCTGTCATGTTTGGACCAAAGCTCACCACTGTTTTTGTCAACCGCTGGCGCGCGCTGTGGTTTTCGGCGAGCATGTTGCTGCTGGCCTATTGCACCGTGCCCGGTGAGGAAGACGCATCACCGCCCGCGTCAGTCAGCGAAGCGACCGCTGCTATTGCCGCCCAAGCGGAGTCAAGCGACCTTACGAAGGAGCAAAGGGCTCAGATTGCGGGAATAGTGGACGGACTGAATCAAATCGAAGGCAAACCCCGAAATTAAGGGTGGCTTACCCTGCGTCATCGGACGGATCGAGCTTAGTCACCCATTGCGGATACCCTTCGGGTGACATGACGATGTCGTGCGTTGGAACCAAATCGTCCCCAGTCTCAATCCAACCGCGCCCGTCGCACTTGTCGCAACACTCGCGTTTGGAGCGGTGGCTGGCGAGATCAATCTCGCTGTTCCATTGACCATAGCCCCGACACATCGGGCATACCGCATCCAGATCACCCTTTCTCGGAAGTGTCGGAATACCATCAAAAGCATGGGCGTCGTCTGGCCCTGAGCAAGTAACAATACGCTTTTCGTGTAACACTGGAGGTAAACCTTTTAAACACGGCTCAGTTCTCAGCACGCGATACTGATTGGGTAGGAGCTTTGCAATGCACGGTGCTGGTGTCAGCTGTCCGAAAGTGGATCAAGGCGGATCATCTAGTGCCATAATCAAACTGACAGTGAACTCACTTTGAGCCGATTGCGCCGATTATCGCATGCGCCTTTTTGATCCGGACCAGTGCTTCATTCATTTCTGGCGATACGCACAGGGTCAATAGCAGCACACGCTCGTTAAGGCCCGTTCGACTGTCCGGTAATCCGAAACTCTCAACAGGCGTGTTCTGATCCCCGCGCGGCAAAGTGCAAGGTGCGGCGGCGGCCTTTCTCAGCGTCGCCAGGTCTAACAGTGCAGCGATTTCACGGTAGCGTTCAGGGTTGACCTGATGCTCGCTTTGATACGGCGCATGCCATCTACAGCCGCGGCATCGCTCCCCAGTGATTTTCACAGCACCCGTCGCACCAATTGACCAGCTGCGGCTTGGCTGACCCATGCCATTATCAGTCGAGAAATAGACTGCGCTTGGCGCAACGGTTTGCGCGTTGGTCACCATCGGCATTGCCAGAAGGAGGACGCCGACGAGTGAGAGGAATACGCGTATCATAGCGATGCACTAAGAGTGCGCGAATTGCGGAAAGATGAACGTCGCTGGCGCGGCTCCCTGAATTGGAACGACAGGAAAGCACAGCCGACCACCGCATAATCGCATGCTCATCCAGCGCCATCTGCAACGCGTCGTCGCAGGATCCTTTCGGATGACCCGCCCCACCATGGGTGTCGACGATATTGTTCATCTGCCAGCAAGGATTACCAGACAATCTGTCCCCAGCCATGTTTTCATGTTCGGCGGGCGTGCCAGCATATTATGTGTCGCCAGCTACTTAGGGGGAGGCAGAAGCGACTTTTTTTAGGAGAAGTGTAATGCGTGTTATTCCCCAAAAGTCGAAAATCAATGTTGTGCTCGCCACGCTTTCGATATTAACGCCGGGCAGTGTGTATGCGCAGCAAGAAACGCCGGAAACGGAGCGCAAAGACATTGTCGTGACGGGACAGCAGGAGGTGCCTGCATCTGATCCTGTTACCGCTGTACCCGAAGGCCCCCTGCCCAAAGGACCGGAGATTAAAGGCATCATTTCCGCACGCAGCGCCGACAAGGTGCAAGTCACAACTGATGACGGTGCGAGGACAATTATCGCCTTTAATGACGCCACGCAGATCACGTCTAGCGGGGGCCTTTTCAGTCGCGCCAAGCTTGACGGAAAATCTCTGCTCAATGGCCTGCCCGTCACCATCCGAACATTGCAATCAGGTGATGCCCTGATGGCGAGCCGGATCACATTACGGCGCAAAGATTATAAGACCGCAAACATGATCCGCAACGGTACCGCCCAAGGCTTTTCTGAGCAGACCGCCGCGACCGAGGCCCTGCGGGGTCGCATGGGTGATATCGACGAATATAATGTCAAAGGCACAACAAACGTGAACTTCGACACTGGCAAGGCCGTTTTGAGCGAAGAGGATAAAGCTGATCTCTGCGCGACTGCCCAAACAGCTGGAGGGATGAAAAACGCGCTGCTTTTGGTGGTTGGCTACACCGATTCAACTGGCCCCGACGAGTTGAACCAGACGCTAAGCGAAAAACGCGCCAGCCGCGTCGTCAACCATATGCAGCAAGCCTGCGGTTGGAAGCCCTATCGCATGCTGACCCCCACCGGAATGGCCAAAGCCGATCCCTTGGCTGACAATAGCACAGCCCAAGGCAAAGCCCAGAACCGCCGCGTTGCGGTCAATATCTTGGTGAGCAAGGGCCTTGACGGTATGTGAGATCGGAGGGGTGGGCAGCGCTCACCCCAGTTCGAAAGAGACGGAGAGTTGCTTTGCCCAAAACCGGGTAATACAGACTTCGCCAAACAAGCCGTCATCGCAAGTCGAAGTTCACAAAGGTCACACGAAAACGCGTTTTTGATGAACAGATATTCATCTTTCACCTTTTGACTCACCCCTCCAGCACCACCCTCTGGTAGAAGCACCTGCTCCGCATGCCTCATCGCGCGGCGCGTGACTGCAATTGGGGCAACGATGTGAGAATTAACACGCAGCGCAATCATGAACCAGAAAATCTCCTACTTTGCAAGAACATTATGCGAACATAGGTGCTCAAACTTGCTAACTTACATTTAAGCAGCTGACCCCTTCACTCTTCAGCTTCACACAATAATTATGTGCATCAGATCCGGAAATGCGCAGGCGATAAACGCGCCGGGATTTGACCACGGCGGCCTCCACGCTCTTCTCGTACCGGCTTAAGTCCGGACGTGAATTTAGCAAACGCGCCCAATGCGCCTCTGCTTCTGCCTGCGACGTGGCCGCCGCAAGTTGGATGGTCTGCCCTCTCGGTGACCTAGTCGAATTAGTCGGTGCAGCGACAGCAGGCGGAGGTGCTGCTACGATGGGCAAGGATTGCGGTTGCGGCACTACAGCGAGAGCCAGTTGGATAGCGAGCTGACCGGTACGAAGCGGATCAGCAGGCGGGGCGAGCGCAGACCGTATCGGCAAGTTCGCTGTGAGGGCAAATTGCTGCGCATGCACGTCCGTTTCTAAGGGGTCGTCGCCAATCACCACAGTCGTCGCACTGGCGTTGGTAAGCTTGAACAGCGACTGCGCAAAGGCGCGCGGCACGCGGACGCAGCCGTGCGACGCGGGATATCCCGGCACGCGCCCGGCATGGAGGGCTATCCCATCCCAGGTCAGGCGCTGCATATAGGGCATCGGTGCGCCGCTATAGATGTTGGAGCGGTGGAGCTTGCGCTTTTGCAGGATCGGAAACACCCCCGAAGGGGTCTCGTGGCGGCGCTTGCCCGTGGATACCGGCGTGCTGGCCCAAAGCGCGCCGTCGCTGAACACGAACATATTCTGGGATTTCTTGCTGACCACGATCAAAGTGCCAGACCGGAGCACGGTCTCCACCGAAGGCGGTTCGATCATGGCCGGAGGTGGTGGCACTTCTGGCACTGGCGGCTTTGGTGGGGGCTTTGCTTGGGGGCCTGGCTGCGCGGCGGCAAGGGCTGCGTCGGGCGTGCCGCTCATTGCCAAGTAATAGAGTCCAGCGCCGTCCATCACGGTCAGCAGTACTATGACCGGCCACACCAGCTTGGGAGAATCGAGAAAAGTCCGTTGCCACTTCGCCATCGTCCCTGTGAACTATACGATGACCTGATATCGTCCAAGGCCTCGTTTTCGCTGTTTCGCGATGGGACAGGTTTTCCCAAGCCTTGCCGCTGTTCCCGGAAAGGTCGGGGGTGGCAGCGAAGGGAAGCGGTGGACCACCACTTATAATATTGTGACCCAAAATTTCTTTCAATAGACTAACGGTCTATCGCATCTGTCAAGGATATCTGTAATCAATATGTGTAATGTACCGGCACGGTAAATGTTGATCAAAAACGGCGCAGATCCGTCGGAACGCGCATCGCTGGAAGCGCAGTGGCTGTTCTTGACCCAGCAGACCTTGCCCGCTCTGGCTCTTACACGACGCTGGCCAGTTGGCGCAGACCACTGCTTCATGCGCATTTTGCTAGACGCAGTGCATGAAGGACGGTGGGATAAGGCGGTGCAAGGCCGCCCCGCTTACAAACATGTCGAAACAGAGCGACTGGAAGCAGCAGTATCGCTTGCCGAGCGCGTGGTGGCGGATGAGGTTGATTTGTGGGTACTCAACGCGCAGTCGCTGGCGTGGCGGGGGAAGAGTTGAGATGAGTTTAGTATAGTTTCTCCGGAATTTCCCGAAATTTCCCGGAATTTCGGTGTCCCCGGAATTTCGATTTGTTGCGGTGTGTGGGTGGGCCGGGAGAATTAGATAGGGGGGTGCTGGAAGTGTGCTACGCAGCCCCATGAACCCCTTGCACATTCAGCGCCTGATCGCGCTTCCCTATCTGGTCCTTGGTGGTTGGTGTCTGATCGCGCCGCATATAGTCGAGGCCCTGATGTTCACCCCCGCCTATCAACATCTGACCGCCACCAGCGCATTGATGATCGGCTGTTTCGGCGCGCAGGCGGTGCTGGGCGGGCTGTTCATCTGGTTCAGCGTTTGGAAGCGGACAACCTTCCTCATCTACGCCATCGCGCTGCTGCCCTTTTTTGGGTTCAACTATTGGTTCGTTTATGAAGTGCCGATCCTCAACCGCTGGATGGCGCTCGATTTCGGCGCAAACGCGGCGATGCTGGGGCTGAGTGTGTGGGGGTGGCGGGTGATGGGGCGGGGGAATTAAGTGCATTTGGTAAACTGGCACCGTAATCCCAATATGCGTAGTCTTGTCACTCACATCTAATCCTGCAAATATTGTCATCGGTCATCGTCCTACTTTGGAGCGCCCTCATAGCGACTCCGTCCCAAGCAGGAGGATGGCTACATCAATTACGCAACGTCACCGGAGCTCCCCAAAGCCTTTGGCCTGCCCATTAGGCTGGTGACCTCTCTGATTTCGGACGACATATGACCGTTTGCAGCACTTGAACCCGTAAGCTTCGAAAACAGAGCCTTCGCTTCGGCCAAAAGGTCATCGTAGGTAATAATCCGATACTGATGACGATTTACGGAGTTAATCCAGAGCAGCGTCTGACGATCTCGCTCCGTCAAGGCCTCTTCGCGTCCGATGACAATTAGAGAATATGGGGCCTCAACATTGGGGATCTTTTCACGCGCATATAGCGCATTTTGGGCAATCCACTGATGCCAACTGGTAACTTGACCAATGGCATGAGTCAGGTCAGCAGTCTGATCGCCTTTCTTCGTGAAGAGCTTGCGACGTGCGGACTCAATTTCAACAAACACTGTAGAACCCTGCCCGGTAAAAAATGCAAAGTCCGCTACAAATTTCTCCGCAAATGCAAACTGAGGCTCCACACGTTGATAGCTCAAGCCGAACAACTCCGGATGCTTTTCGAGAACCCTCTGCAGCTTGTGTTCTGTCAAATCATCCTCAGAAAGGGCGCTTTCCAGCGCCTCGATGCCTCGAACAAAGGCCTCCAAGAAACTTGCAGTGTGCCAAAATAGCTGCCGAAACCGATCCACTCTTGTCTGGTTTGAAATTGCCAAGACGGGCTGCACAAACTTGGGCAATGTCACGTCAAGCGATAGTTCAACATCGCCCAATGGTGAGCCACCGATCGATTTTCGAAGTACCATCCGGCGCTTAC
Source organism: Sphingomonadales bacterium (assembly GCA_031376385.1). Taxonomy (GTDB): domain Bacteria; phylum Pseudomonadota; class Alphaproteobacteria; order Sphingomonadales; family Sphingomonadaceae; genus Aquisediminimonas. Next base: position 1,439 of record JANMDQ010000010.1, on the reverse strand, counting down.
CGCCATCTCCATCACCCATCTCAAATCCATTTTCATAAAGTCGGGCGAAAAGAGATTCGAGAATCGGGTTTAGTTCCAATGTGTCAGGAAAGACCGGAACTTCGTAAACCTCACAAAGAGCCAGCGTCTTGATGAGCTCTTCCTCGTCCATTTCGACCGCATCAAGGAAATGATAGAACGCGAACGTTTTACGTTCAGCGCATATGGCGGCGCAAATTAAGCTAGCACCAAAAAGTCCGTTATCCTGTTGGTAGACAATAACTTCGCGGCAAGCCTTCAAAAACTCTGTTTCTGTCAGCTTCTCAATCGCGTTTCCCGGCAAAATATCGTTGATATCCGGAATTGTCTTCGGATCAGCCTTCCCAACGACTGTGCCGATAGAAAAGTAGCGAGGCTCTTTCCAAGCGTCTCTTCTACGAACTATCAAACTATCATTCGATGCGGTCACTTTTGCCCCCAATCAATCATGCTCCCTGTCCCCAGCCCCCATATACAACTCCCGCCCGGTTTCGTCATAGACCTTGCTCATTTCTGCCATACCGGCCTCTGCTTCCTCGGCAGCCATAAACCCGGCGCTGTCCTGATTCTGCAACCGCGCAAATTCCCGCACTTCCTGGCTGATCTTCATCGAGCAGAATTTCGGCCCGCACATGCTGCAAAAATGCGAGGTCTTGGCGCCCTCGGCTGGCAGGGTCTGATCGTGATATTGCTCTGCGGTGTCGGGGTCGAGGCTCAGGTTGAACTGGTCGCGCCAGCGGAATTCGAAGCGTGCTTTGCTCAGCGCATCGTCGCGGACTTGTGCCGCCGGATGGCCCTTCGCCAAGTCCGCTGCGTGCGCCGCGAGCTTATATGTCACCACGCCAACCTTCACATCGTCGCGGTCGGGGAGGCCCAGATGCTCCTTGGGCGTGACGTAGCAGAGCATCGCCGTGCCGTACCAGCCGATCATCGCCGCGCCGATGCCGCTGGTGATATGGTCATATCCCGGCGCGATGTCAGTCGTCAGCGGCCCGAGCGTGTAGAAGGGCGCTTCGCCGCACACTTCCAGTTGCTTGGTCATATTCTCCTTGATCTTGTGCATCGGCACATGGCCGGGGCCTTCGATCATCACCTGCACGTCGGATTTCCACGCGCGGTGGGTGAGTTCGCCCAGCGTGTAGAGCTCGGCAAATTGCGCTTCGTCATTGGCGTCGGCGATGCTGCCGGGGCGCAGGCCATCGCCAAGTGAATAGGCAATGTCATAGGCCTTCATAATCTGGGTAATGTCGTCGAAATGGTCGTAAAGGAAGCTTTCCTTATGATGATAAAGGCACCATTTCGCCATGATGGAGCCGCCGCGTGAGACGATGCCCGTCATCCGCTTTGCGGCGAGGGGAACATAGGCGAGCCGCACGCCCGCATGGATCGTGAAATAATCAACGCCCTGTTCGGCCTGTTCG